>CAVGAA010000019.1:0-30241 GCA_963627065.1 bacterium
ATAACTTAACTTTATGGGGCTTTTCGTGTACGAAAAGCAACCTCACTTATTCACTATTCATTCTTCACTATTCACTATTTCTGCGGAGGGGGTTCAGATTCTTTGGAAAGATACGCAACAGGACAGGGCAGGAAAAATTCCTGCCCTTTTTCTATATACGGGAATCTGAACCTAAATGGGCGGTTATCGGTTCTGCAAACTTGTTCCGCTCTGCTATTCCGCCCATTCGTTCCGCTGTCTGTAAAGATAGTCCCTGATTGCAGTCAGAACTAACATACAGCACCCACTAAAAATGGCAGTACAGCGGAGGGGGTTCAGATTCTTTGGAAAGATACGCAACAGGACAGGGCAGGAAAAATTCCTGCCCTTTTTCTATATACGGGAATCTGAACCTAAATGGGCGGTTATCGGTTCTGCAAACTTGTTCCGCTCTGCTATTCCGCCCATTCGTTCCGCTGTCTGTAAAGATAGTCCCTGATTGCAGTCAGAACTAACATACAGCACCCACTAAAAATGGCAGTACAGCGGAGGGGGTTCAGATTCTTTGGAAAGATACGCAACAGGACAGGGCAGGAAAAATTCCTGCCCTGTCCTGTTGGTGACCCCTACGGGAATCGAACCCATATCTTCGCCGTGAGAGGGCGACGTCTTGACCGTTTGACTAAGGGGCCTTATGTTTGCTTTTTTTCGGTTGACTTGTCTATTATATCACATCTTCTTTCAAATTGCAAGAGGTTTTTTGAAAAAAATCTTTTTTCGCCCTCTCTTTTTTCATTTTTCTTTTGCTTTGTCAACAATTGTTGATGTTTCGTTGACGGTAGATTTCTCTTTTTGTGGTATAATCTCGGTTAGAATGGGGCGATATGGGTTTCTTTCCCCTTTTCGTACCCGTTTGCAATCAATTTGACGCTTTATTCCCTTGATTTTTCCCCATAAATACGTGCAGTGCGTAAAAACTCTGCACCGAAAACTATTTTTCGAAAAATGTTTCCCGCAAAGAGTATTCTTTCTTCACAAGGAGGACTGTATGAATTTTTTAAGATGTTCGTTTTATCTCATTTTTCTCGGTTTTCTGTCTTTTTTCTTCGGGCGGATTCTTCCGAAAAGTTGGATCAATGCGGAGAATTTTCCTTTCCGCACTTATGCGAGGGAGGACAAATTTTACTGTCGGATAAAAGTCCGGACTTGGCAGGGAAAAATGCCCGATATGAGCCGTGCTTTTCCCTCTCTCATGCCACCGAAAAATCTTGCGGGCGATTACCGTGAGCGTCTGCCGGAAATGGTTACGGAAACCTGCGTTGCGGAACTCACGCATTGGCTTCTGGCATTCCTCAGTCTGCCTTGTATGCTCATCTGGCAGGGACTCGGCGGAGTGATTTTCGCTCTGCTTTTCTTCCTCGGCAATCTGCCCTTTATTATGATTCAGCGTTACACCCGTCCACGCCTGATAAGGTTGGCGAAAAAAATTGCCGAGCGTGGACACGCCCCTATGGCTATCGTTCCGGAGAAATCCGAGAGCGGGAAAGAGGATGAGGTTCGGGAATGCGGGCATTGATTTTAAGTTGCAGAATCGGCGGAGGGCATGATGCCTGTGCCAGAGCGATTTCGGACGAGTTGTCCGCACGTGGCGACGAATGCGTGACAAGGGACGCCATGTGGTTTGTCGCCAAAGGTCTGCCCCCGATTCTTTCGAACATTCACGTCTGGGTTTACCGTCACACGCCGTCGGTCTTCGGAAAGGTTTACCGCTACGGCGAAAAGCACCCTGCATCCTTCCGCCCCGGGACTTTGTTCCGCAGGATGTTCCGTCCCGGGACTCGCAAACTGCGTTCCTATATTTTGGAAAACGGTTTCGATACGGTCATCTGCACGCACATTTTCCCTGCTATGATGATTACAGACATCACGGAATCTCTGCCGGAGAATGCACCGAAAATTCACACTTGTTTCGTTGCAACCGACTACACCTGCTACCCCGGGACTGCCGAAACGAATCTCGACCGCTATTTCATTCCGGACGGTTCGCTCACGGGCGAATATGTTCTCGGAGAAATTACCCCCGACAGAATCCTGCCGAGCGGAATTCCCGTGCGACCGTCTTTTTACAGACGGATTCCGACATCCACCGCAAAAGAGCGTTCGGGACTGCCTGCCGATTGCCGTCACCTTGTTATGATGTGCGGTAGTATGGGCGGAGGTCCGATGCAGGAATTGACGCTCTCACTTGCCGAGCGGTTGCAGGGCAAAGAATTGCTCACGGTTGTCTGCGGAACGAATAAACGCTTGTACCGCAAACTTTCAAAAGCCTGCAAGGACAATCCGCACATCCGCATTCTTTCGTTCGTCAAAGACGTTGCGACGCTCCTTGACAGTGCCGACCTGTATCTCACAAAGCCTGGGGGAATCAGCGTGACCGAATCCGCCGAAAAGCACCTGCCGATGATTCTGGTCGATATGGTCGCCGGATGCGAAGATTACAATCTGCATTTCTTCACGGAACTCGGTTCTGCGATTTCCGCAAAATCGGCAAAGGATCTCTGCACGCTTTGCATCGACACGTTAAGAAGTCCCGAAACGCTGGCAAAAATGGCAAATGCTTATGACGGACGGAATGCCGAAAACGGAGCGGTTTATATCTGCGACTGTATGGAAGAACTGCAACCGTCCTATGCGGAACTTGACGGCTCGGACTTCCGGTCCTCCGCCCCGTACCGCCAAGAATTCTCCACCGTCTGACATTGCCGATTGCCAACCGCTAACCGCTAACTGCTAATTGTTAATTGTTAATTGTTAATTTCCCGAGGTTTTCCCGATGATAGATTTTACAAAAGAAATGAAGGAGACGTATACCATTATTTCGCCGGATATTTTCCCGACGCATATGGAACTCATCTCCGAGTTGTTCCGGATGTACGGCTATAACTTTGTCGTTGCAAAATACGAGGGCAAAGAGGTCATCGACACCGGACTGAAATATATGCACAACGATATGTGCTACCCTGCCATTTGTATGGTCGGTCAACAGATTCACGCCCTGACCTGCGGAGATTTCGATCCGCATAAGGTCGCCCTCATCCAGTTTCAGACCGGCGGAGGTTGCCGTGCCTCCAACTATATCTGCCTGCTCAGGAAGGCACTGCACAATATGGGAATGGACTACGTCCCCGTCCTGTCGCTGAGCTTTTCAAGATTTGAAAAATACAGCGGTTTCAATGTCACGCCACGCATGATGATGGCAGGTCTACGCAGTCTTGTTTACGGCGACATCCTGCTCCTGCTCGGCAACCAGACAAGACCGTACGAAACGAACAAAGGCGACACCGACCGTCTGGTTCGCAAGTGGGTGGACGAAATTTCCGCACAGTTCCGCAACAAAAAAGGGCTTTCCACCGGCGATATGAAGAAAAATCTTTCGGCGATCGCCCTTGATTTTCACAACATTCCGAGAGAGAAAAAGAACCTGCGGAAAGTCGGCATTGTCGGCGAAATTTACGTCAAATATTCCTCTTTCGGCAACAACGGTCTGGAAAAGTTTCTGCTCTCGCAGGACTGCGAATATATGATCCCCGGGGTGCTTGGTTTCTTCCAGTTCTTCTTTTCCAACGCATCGACCGATTACCGCTATTACGGCGGAAAAAAAGGCAAGAAACTCGTTTGCGGTGTTGCCGAAAACATTTTTGCGAAATGGGAGCAGTCCCTCATCGACGCCGTAAAAGTTTACCCCGAATTCGTCGTTCCGTCCCCTTTCCCGCATCTCAAAACGCTGGGTGACAAAATCATTGACCGAGGCGTGAAAATGGGCGAGGGGTGGTTGCTCCCTGCCGAGGCGGCGGAACTCATCGAAAACGGCTACAACAACATCATCTGTGCCCAACCGTTCGGTTGCCTGCCGAATCACATTGTCGGAAAAGGCACAATCCGCCGACTGCGTGATCTTTACCCCGACGCAAACATTTTCCCCGTCGATTACGATGCCGGAGCCTCAAAGGTCAACCAAGAAAACCGCATCAAACTCATGCTTGCCATTGCGGACGAAATCAGTGAGAAAAAAGCGGAGGAACAAGCGGAAAATGCCGAGAAAGTTGAGGCTTGCAAATGAAATTAGGAATTGATATCGGTTCGACCACACTCAAATGCGTTGTAACGGACGACACGGGGAAACTCTTGTGGTCGGTTTACCGCAGGCATCTGTCAAAAGTCCCCGAAATTGCCGAGGGTATTTTTGCGGAACTTGCAAATCTTTACCCGAATGAAACGTTTGCCGTCACGCTTTCCGGTTCTGCCGGAATGGGCATTGCCGAAATGGCGGAACTGCCTTTCGTGCAGGAGGTCTACGCCGAAAAACTTGCCGTCAACCGCTTTTGTCCCGAAACCGACGTTGTGATTGAACTCGGCGGAGAGGACGCGAAAATCCTCTTTCTGTCGGGCGGTTTCGAAATGCGTATGAACGGTACGTGTGCCGGCGGTACGGGTGCTTTCATCGACCAGATGGCGTCGCTTATGAAGACAACGCCGGACGGATTGAACGATCTGGCATCCAAGCGTGAGAAAATCTGCACCATTGCGTCCCGTTGCGGAGTTTTCGCAAAATCCGACGTGCAACCGCTCCTCAATCAGGGTGTGAGACGGGAGGACATTGCGTCGGGCATTCTTTATGCCGTTGTCAACCAGACGGTTGCGGGACTTTCGCAGGGGCGGAAAATCGAAGGGAACATTCTCTATCTCGGCGGACCGCTCACTTTCCTGCCCGAACTCCGCCGTGCCTTTGACGACGTGCTGAAAACCGCCGGCAAAAATCCCGAAAACGCCCTTTATTTCGTGGCACTCGGAGCATCGCTCTCGGGTATGGGGAAAGAACTCACAATTGCCGACCTGCAAAAAATCTTTTCGACCAAACTGACGGGAAAAGGTTTCCGCCACTGCAAACCGCTTTTCCGTGACAAAGCCGACTATGACGCATTCCTCGAACGGCACGAAAAGGCATCGGGGGGCATTACGCTCCTCGACAAACCTGCCTGCGAAATGTATCTCGGAATCGATGCCGGTTCAACCACCGTCAAACTGGTTCTCTGCGACAGAAACGGCAACATTTTCGAACCGTTCTACTCCTCGAACAACGGCAACCCCGTGCCACTCGTACGGGCTTATCTCGAAAGAATTTACAGCACCTACCCGAATCTCAGAATCATCGGTTCCGCCGTGACGGGCTACGGCGAAGAAATCATCAAAAACGCATTCGGAGTCGATCTCGGAATCGTCGAAACGGTCGCCCATTTTACCGCCGCAAAGAAATTCCGTCCCGACGTCGATTTCATCCTCGACATCGGCGGTCAGGACATCAAATGTTTCCATATCCGCAACGGAGCGATCGATTCGCTCTACCTCAATGAGGCTTGCTCCTCCGGTTGCGGTTCGTTCTTACAGACTTTTGCCGCCGCTCTCGGCTATACCCCCGAAGAATTTGCAAAACTCGGACTTTTTGCCGACGCACCGGTCGATCTCGGCTCACGCTGTACCGTCTTTATGAACAGTTCGGTCAAGCAGGCACAGAAAGACGGAGCAAGCATTGAAAACATCGCCGCGGGACTTTCGGTCAGTGTGGTGAAAAACGCCCTTTACAAAGTCATTCGCTGTTCCGGTCCGGAAAGTCTCGGCAAGCACATCGTGGCTCAGGGCGGAACATTCCTCAACGATTGCGTTCTGCGTGCCTTTGAGCAGGAACTCGGAGCGGACGTCATCCGTCCGAAATACGCTCCTCTTATGGGGGCTTACGGTGCGGCACTCTTTGCTATGGAACGTATGGACGGGAATTCGACCGTCCTCGACCGTGAGGCTCTGAAAAACTTCGTACACGAAACGAAAACCTTTAACTGCTCCGGTTGTGCAAACCGTTGTGCCTTGACCGTCAATACCTTTTCGGGCGGACGGAAATACATTGCGGGCAACCGCTGTTCCAAACCGCTCGGCACGGCGAAAGCGAAAGAAATTTACAATCTCTACGATTACAAACGCACTCTGCTCGGCGAATATATGAAAAACGAAATTCTGCCGGACAGAAAAACGGTAGGCATTCCGCTGGGGTTGAATATGTACGAACTGCTCCCCTTCTGGCATACCTTCTTCACATCGCTCGGTTTTAACGTTCTGGTGTCGCCCTTCTCGGACAAAAAACTTTACAGAAGCGGACAGTACACCATTCCGTCCGACACCGCCTGCTACCCCGCAAAAATGATGCACGGGCATATCGAATGGCTTTTGTCGCACAAGCCGGATGCAATTTTCTACCCCGATATGTCCTACAATCTGGAGGAGGGTTTGGGCGTCAACCACTACAACTGCCCCGTCGTTGCCTACTATCCGCAGGTCCTGAAACTCAATGTGTCGGCTCTGTCCGGTACGCATTTCATCGACGATTTCGTATCGTTGGCAGATCCCCGTCAGTTTGCGAAACGCATTGCAGGAATTCTTGAAAAACACTTCGGCGGATTTACGAAAAAGCAGATTGCGGTCGCCGTGAAAAATGCGTACAAGGCTTATGACACCTATCTGACCTCGGTGCGTGTGAAAGGTGTGGAATTCCGTGCAATCGCAAAAGAGAAAAAGAAACCGGTTATCGTCCTCGCCGGCAGACCTTATCACGTCGATCCCGAAATCAATCACGGCATCGATACCCTGCTTTGCAATCTCGGTGCGGTCGTCATAACGGAGGACAGTCTGTCGAACTTGGTCGAACCGTTCAAAACCTCGGTCCGCAACCAATGGACTTACCACGCAAGGCTTTATGCCTCCGCAAAATACCTCACCTCTCTCCCCGACGAAGATATGACCTACCTCGTGCAACTCGTTTCCTTCGGTTGCGGTGTCGACGCCGTGACGACCGATGAGGTGCGTTCCATTCTCGAAAGTGCCGGAAAGGTCTATACGCAGATCAAAATCGACGAAGTTTCCAATATGGGAGCGGTCACCATTCGTTTGCGGAGTCTGTTCGCAATGATGAAAAATCGGCACTGAAATTTTCAAAGATACTCCCGAAAGGATTTACGGTATGATAGTAAAAGTTCTCTCATTCATCCTTGCCGCCGTCGTCCCCTATCTCGTCGCCGGCATCAACCCGTCCATTATGCTCTCGAAACTCATTTACAAAGAAGACATCCGCACGGTCGGCAGTAAAAACCCGGGATTCACCAATTTCAAACGTGTTTTCGGTTGGAAATTCGGTTGGTTGGTCCTGCTGTTCGATTTCTCGAAAGGGGCTATAGTCTGCCTTCTGTCGGGACTGCTTTTCCGTGAGGCGTGGGGGTGCTTCCAACTCGGAGCGTCTTACGGTGCATTCTTCGGGATGTTAGGTCACGCCTACCCCGTCTGGTACGGTTTCAAAGGCGGAAAAACCGTCCTCGTCTGGATGTCCTCCATCTGGTTTGTCGACTGGCGTGCGGGGCTTATCGCCATAGGCGTTATGCTCCTGCTCCTTTTCACCGTCCGTTTTATGTCGCTCGCCTCTATGAGTGCCGGCATTTCGTTCGTGATTGCCATTGGCGTCTTCGGAACAAAGCACGTGGCGGTTCTTCCGATCTGTGCCGTATCGGTTCTGCTCCTCATCTGGCGACACCGCCCGAATATCGAACGGCTTCTGTCGGGTGAAGAAAAGAAATTCAACCTGTTCGGTCACGGTAAAAAAACAGAGGAAAACACGAAAACGGTATGAGACAGTATCACGTTTTGTATCATCCGCTTGCCTGCGACAGAGCCGGCAAAGAGGTTGCCATGCGACTGTCGGAAATTCTTCCGGACAGTGAACTCCGCTTTTTCGATATGACGGAAATCGGCAGTATTCCCCGTTTCCTTTCGACAACCGATCTGAATATCGCCATTCTTATTGTCGGCGGGGACGGCACGCTGTCGCACTTTGCCAATGCCGTGGCATCGGTAAAAATCCGCCACCACATTTTCTATTATGCGGAAGGTCGGCACACCGATTTCTGGCAGGATCTCGGCAGGCAGGTCGGCGATCCGCCCGTGCGTATCAACCGCTATCTGTCGGGGCTTCCCTCCGTGTCGGTCGGGAACATCTCGCACCGTCTTCTCTGCGGTCTTGCCATAGGGGAACTGCTCTCGGAAAAGCCCGCAAAACGGAAAACCGCAGACCTCACGCTCACGGTTGACGGCACGTCCTACGAATATAAAAAAGTCCGGTTCGTCACGGTCACGAAAGGAAAATACTGTTGCGGTCTTCTGCCCTCTCCCGATCAGGACCGTTTCGGGGCGGACGGAACTTTGACCGTTACGCTCATTCACGGCGTGCGACCGTTCGGTCTGCATAAACTTTTGCGTTTTCTCCGTCACGGCAAAAAGACGGAAAATCCGCATCTGTCCGCCTTTTGCGGTCGGCAGATTTCACTTGATTTCGACACGCCAACGCCCTTTATTTTAGACGGCGGTCTGCGTGGACTTGCCAAACGGTTCGGAATTGCGGGAGGTGCAGTATGAAAGAAAAATTAAAGGCTTTGTTCGCACCCGTTGTCGATAATTACAGAGATTTGCGACCGTCCACGCTCTGTGAGGAACGTTACCGCCACATTTTTCTCCTGATTTATTGGTTCGTTTACGGCTTTATGTTCCTCGGTGTGGAACGGCTCTTTCCGAAGTTTTTTGACATCACCTACACACCGGTTTGGTGCCCGCTCGACGATTCTATTCCCCTCTGCGAATGGTTCGTTTTCCCCTACTATCTGTGGTTCGCTTTCCTCATCGTCCCGGGACTTATCTGGTTTCTGTGGGAACCGAAAGCCTTCCGCCATTTTATGTGGTCGATTATGATTACCTATACCATAGGCGTGATTATCTTTTTGGCTTTCCCGAACTGCCAGAAACTCCGACCGACAGAATTCACACGGGACAATTTTATGATTGACATCGTGAAAAATCTCTACAATTTCGACACCGACACAAACGTTTTCCCGTCCATTCACGTACTGGGAGCGGTATCTGTACAGTTTGCGGCAATGAAAAGCAAGATCTTTGCCGGTTGGAAATGGCAGACAACCTTTTGGATTTTAACGATTCTCATCAGCATTTCGACTGTCTTTCTCCGTCAGCATTCTGTGCTTGACATTTTGGGGGCGGTCGCCGTGTCGGTCTTCTGTTACCTCGTGCAGTATGTCATCTACCCACGTGTCAAACGGCACAGCGACGCGAAAAAAGCAGAGAAAAAAGCGACCGAAAACAATAGTTGAAAAGTTTTCCACAGCCTGTGGAAAAGTGTGTTGAAAAATGGCATATATGAATGAAAAATGCGTATTTTTACGCCTTCAAGGCACTTTTTGACGCATTTTGATCCGATTTTCTCGGGTTTTACTCTGTGGAAAACCCGTATTTTCCCGATTGGCATCTTTGAAAAAGGAACATTTTATGGAACAACCGAAACGATACCCGTTCCGCCTTTCCTCCGTGCAGAAATCTCCCGTCTGGGGCGGTACGAAACTGCTGACCGACCGGGGCAAACGGTCGGACTCTCCCACCGTCGGTGAAAGTTGGGAACTCACGGTGCGGAAAAATGAGAACAGTATGATTGAAAACGGTGCTTTTGCGGGGCAGACGCTCGGAAACGTGATAAAGCAATTCGGCGGCGGTCTGATTGCTCCCGATTACGCCGACGCAAACTTTCCGCTCCTCATCAAACTCATCGATGCCTGCGACAAACTCTCGGTTCAGGTGCATCCGGACGATGCCTATGCAAAAAAAGTCGAAAACGATCGGGGAAAGACCGAAATGTGGTACATTCTCTCGGCGGACGATAACGCCGAAATCGTCTTCGGGCTTGCGGACGGTGTCGGAAAAGCGGAATTTGCGAATGCCGTGAATGCCGGCAAAACCGACTCGGCACTTCGCCACGTTCCCGTGAAAAGCGGTGATGTTTTCTTCATTCCGGCAGGACTTGTACACGCAATCGGTCGGGGCATTTTAATCGCCGAAATTCAGCAGAACTGCGACCTCACCTACCGTGTTTACGACTACGGTCGCCGTGACAAAAACGGAAATCTGCGGGAACTGCACATCGGGAAAGCCCTTGACGTTGCCCGTCCGTTCACAAACGCAGAAATCGGTGCCGTACGCTTTTCCCGCCAATCTCCCTCGCTCGCAGGCGGAGAATGCCTTGCCGACTGCAAATTCTTCCGTGTGGAAAAACTCGCCGTTCACGGTGACGTCACCCTGCCCGACTCGGACAGAATGCGACATCTGCTTTGCGTGGATGGTTCTTGCGAAATGCTGTCGGACGGCGTGCCTTATTCCGTGGAAAAAGGCAGAGGCACGGAGAGTTGGTTTTTGCCTCCGCATATCGGCGTAAAACTCAAAGGAGACGCCGTTTTTATCGTCTCCGCACCGTAATTCCGGACAGAAAAAATCAACTTTTTCGGGTTTTCGAAAAAAATTTTCAAAATCCGCAAAAAAGCACTTGACAACCGTTTTTTTATATGTTAAAATATATATACTAAATATTTTTCACGGAGGGGTATCATGAAAAAAATTGACACTGCGGCATCCCGCGGATTCCGCATCGCATCCCGTTTGATCGGCTACATCGGTTTAGGACTTTCGCTCGTTCTGTTCATTCTCGGCTACGCAATGCCGAAGGGCTTCTGGTTTATGGACAAGGGTTTCTGCATCGATTTTCTCGGTGATTGGGGACGTCTTGACCTTGCCGAAAACAAGCAGAAACTGATGATCCTTTGCATTGTCGCCGGATCGGTCCTCGTCATTGCAATTCTGTTCCGCATTATCAGTGCTTGTTGCAAGAAGACCGTTGAGGAAGCCGTTGAAGAAGAATATCAGAAAGCCGTTGAGGAGGGCATTGCCGTGGCAGACGCAGAAGAAAAGAAAACATCAAAAATTCGTCAGGCTGTCGAGAAAGTCGTTCCCGAAGACAAGAGACATTATCTGGACGAGGCAGACAAGTTCGTAAAGGATCACTCCACAATTATCATCACCGCGGCCGTTACCGCATCGGTTATCGCCGTTCTCGCAGGCATTCGCAAGAGCCGTCGCAAGAACTATCGCTATTGATCCGCACTTTTTCCTGCATATTATCGGTATATTAAAAAAAAACCTGTCTTTCCGGCAGGTTTTTTCTTTTTTCCTCTTGACAGACCGAAAAAAAAATGGTATGATATATACAGATAATCCTTTGCGACGGGTGAAAGTCGCAATTTTACACAAAGAAGGGGAAAAAGTTATGAAAACTCCAAAGTCCGCAAAACTCCGTACGGCGTCCCGTTTGGTCGGCTACATCGGCATCGGTGCGTGCCTGCTTGCCGCATTCGCTTATCTGCTTATGCATGAAATTGCAAACGATACGCTGAAAAACACACTCGGCGAATTCAACATCAAGTCGCTGATTTACGTTGCAATCGCCGCAGGCGTCTTCTTTATCATCGCCGTTATTCTGCGGATCTGTGCCGGTGTCGCAAAGCGTGACGAAGAACTCGAAGCAGAAGAAGTTGTCGAGGAAGAACCCGTCGAAGAACCGGTTGAAGAACCCGTTGAAGAACCCGTTGAAGAAGAACCGGTCGAGGAAATCCCCGCAGAAGAACCTGCAAAACCGACCAACAAAATCATTCTCTTTATCAACGAACACACCACCGAGAAACAGCGTGAATATATCGCAAAAGCCGGTGAATTCACCAAAAAGCACGCAGACGTTATCATTGCCGTTGCGGTTACCCTTGCAGTCGCAAATGCCGTCAACAAGAACAAGCAGGAGAAAGCACTCGCTCGCAGACGTAAGAGTTTCTTCCGCTCCCTCGGTTGCTGATTGCATAATTGCATATAAGAAAAAGCCGATCGCTCGGTCGGCTTTTCTTTTTTTGCTTTTGTTTTGAGAGCATAGAAAAACCGGTCAATCCGACCGGTTTTTCTTTTTGTCCGCATAAGAAACAAACTTATTTCTTTGCACCGAAGATCGTCAGAACGCCTTCAACAATCAGGATGATACCCGAAACGATGAAGTACGTGTCAACCGCCTGTCTCCATGCGATAAGGAGCAGAACGCCGATTACAAGGCTGAGGGCCGAGCCGACATAAGCGAAGATGTTTGCCTTTGTCTTGATTGCAAGGTAAATGCCGTAGACACCGCGAATGATGAGAACAACACCCATAACAATCAGAGCAACGGAGACGAATGCCCAACCGAAGACGATTGTGACAACACCGATGACCGCTTTGACAACGCCGGGGAGTACATCCTTTGCGACAAAGTCCATAACGGCAAGCACGATGAACATCACGCCGATGACCGTCATTGCAATGCTGATAACATTGCCTTGCAGGATCAGGAACAGCACGCCGAGCAGGATTGTGAGCAAACCTTCAATGAGATTGTTGCCGATGTCAACCTTTTTCTTTGCCATCTTTTTATCCTCCTATTCAATTTTTCGAGCCGTTTCCGGCACAATCTATATTATACACCTTTTTCCCGAAAAAATAAAGTCTTTTTGCAGATTTTTTTGCCGGTTTTCCGAAAAAATTTCGCTTTTCAGGTTTCGTCCCGTCGATTCACTAAATATTAACAAATAAGTTTTTGCCCCCCCTTGCAAAATCCTGCGGTCTATGATATAATAGTACTATCCATTCTTCTCTTGAAAGGGGGAAAATTATGCCGTCTCATTTGCTGACATTGCAAAATATCGGAAAGATTTACGTCTCCGAGGGGAGCGTTGCCGTCGGTATCCGTGGCGTGAATCTGTCCTTTGACCGTGGCGAGTTCGTTGCCGTCACCGGTAAATCCGGTTCGGGTAAATCAACGCTTTTGTCGGTCATCAGCGGTATGGACACTTACGAGGAGGGCGACCTGCTCATCGAGGGCAACTCCACCGCCCATTATACCCAGCCCGACTGGGAGGCATACCGCCAGAAGTACATTTCGTTCATTTTTCAGGATTACAACATCATCGAAAGTTTTACCGTCCTGCAAAACGTGGAACTGGCTCTCATACACATTCAAAACCCTGCGGAACGGCGGAAACGGGCTTTGGAACTGCTCGACCGTGTGGGGCTTTCGAAGCATCTTGGGCAAAAGGGCAGTCAACTCTCGGGCGGTCAGAAACAGCGGACCGTCATAGCCCGTGCATTGGCAAAGGAAAGCCCCATTATTCTGGCGGACGAACCGACCGGTAACCTCGACTCCGAAACCGGAAAAGAAATTATCGAACTTTTGCGTGAGGTTTCGAAAGACAAACTCGTAATTGTCGTCACGCATAACTTTGAACAGATCGAATACTGTTCGACACGGCATATCCGCATTTATGACGGTGCGGTCGAATCGGACAAGGTCATAAAAGCCCCCGCTCCGCAGGATTCCTATATCTTCAATGCCAAACCGCCGAAGACTTTGCACAGCGGTTACGTCCTCGGTCACGCCATGTGTTTTTCCCGACCGAAACTGACGGTCTTTATGAGTTTTCTGCTCATTGTCGGTATGCTGGCACTGTTCTTCTCGTCCTCTATGTTCAGCGATATGTTGGGGCTGTTCGAAAAGGACTATATGTTCAATCCTGTCGAGGGGCGTGTGGTCCTGACAAAGGCAAACGGGACACCGCTCACAGATGACGAGGTGACCGCCCTTGCCGAAAAATACGGTGCGAAAAGTTCCCTGCACTATGACAAACTGCTCGACAAAACCTACTATTTTTACGATTCGGACCTTTCCTACGGCGTGAATTTGCGGTGTGCTTTTGACGAAACCGTAAAAGGAAAAGTTTACGGTCGCTACCCGACGGCAAAAGACGAGGTGCTTTTGCGACTGCCTGTCGGTTTTAAGACAACGCTCGGCACAACGCCCGAAGAAGACGGTCTTACAAGAACGTTCAATGCCGTTGTTTACAAGGTCGTCGGCATTTCCTATTACTATGACAATACCGAGGAAGGCGTTGCCGTTTTCACGAAAGACGGTTACGAAACGCAACTGGTTTACAGCACGTTTCTGGGCGATAATTCCGAAACTTATGCCCGTATCCTTTACAAGCCGAGCGATGAGGCAATAAAAGCCGGTTTGTTTAACGATTACGATTACATTGACGAAGAAAAAACGCAGGGTTCTTTCGGTTACAAAGTTGAAATTTACGCAGGCTCGGGCGGTCCGGAGGCAGGCAGATGTTGGCTTCCGCTCAGCGATACAAAGGCAACGCCGACAAGCGTTACGATCTGCACTTCCTATTACGAGCAGAACGTTTGGAACGATTATTTCTCCAAAGCGGAGGTGGAATATCCGATCGATCTGTCACTCGTTGACGTCAGGGAAAGCACCGCGAAAAACTACGGCACTTTGATTTTGAGCCAAGACCTTGCCGTCCGGTTGACCTACGATTATCTCGCATCCTCTTATCGGCAGGCATCGCTTTTCTTCGGCAGTAACAAAGAGGCACGGGCGGTTCTGGAGGATCTGCGTGCGGACGGCTATATCGCCGTGATGTCCGATTCGACCTACTCCCCCGATCCCCTTGACACAATCCTTTCAACCGTGCTGTCTGTCGCCGACCTCATTCTGTGGGTTCTGGTTGCAGTCTTCATTGCCTTCTTTATCAATCTCTGCTCGTCCCGTACGATAGGAGCTTTCAAAGGCGACCTCGCCATTATGCGTTCCATGGGCATTCCGGTCAAGGTCATTCGCCTTGCAATGTATGTAAGAATGTTCCTCACGCTGATTCCGTCGCTCGTGATTCTGGCAGGCGGTGCGACCGCAATCTACCTGATTCCGAAAACCAACAAAATTTTCGCTTTCCTGCATTGGTGGCAGTATGCGATTATCTGCCTCGGTATGGCTATCATCGTCCACCGTGTGACGGGAAAACAAATCAAACGCCTGTTCGGTGAGAGCGTGAAAAAATCCCTGAGAGGAGGAGATGCGGAATGACAGATCAACCGAAAATGCAAAAAAATTCCGACAGTCTGATTCGCCTCGACCACGTCAACAAATATTTTTACCGCGGAAAACAAAACGAAATTCACGTCATCAACGATGTAAGCCTCGATCTGCCGACCTGCGGTATGGTCGCCGTCTTCGGTATGAGCGGTTGCGGTAAAACGACCTTGCTCAACGTCATCGGCGGTCTTGACCGTTTTTCGGACGGTTCGGTGACCTTTGACGGGCAGGACATTCAGGAAAATCCCGACGTCCTGCGAAATCGGGATATGGGCTACATCTTCCAGAATTACAACCTTTGCCGTGAGGAAACCTGCTACGACAACGTGGCGGACGCTTTGCGTCTTTGCGGTATGTCGGACGGAAAAGAAATGCAGGAGCGTGTCCGGTCGGCTCTTTCGAACGTCGGTATGGAAAACTACCGCAACCGTACCCCCGATACCCTCTCGGGCGGACAGCAACAGCGGATTGCCATTGCACGTGCCATTGTAAAAAATCCCCGTGTGATTTTAGCCGACGAACCGACCGGAAACCTTGACGAGGCAAATACGCTCCTCGTGATGAACCTGCTCCGTGAAATTGCCCGTGACCGTCTGGTCCTGCTCGTCACGCACGAGGCGGACTTGGTCGACCATTATTGCGAAACGGTTATCGAAGTATCGGACGGTAAAATTGCAACCGTCCGTCGGAACGAATCGCTCTCTCCGAACGGTCTGCGTACGAAAGACAAGAACGATATTTTCTTGGGCGAATTGGAGGAGCATCGGGACGAAACCGCTTTTGCACAGGTCGATTATTACGGCGACAAACCCGAAACGCCGATCAAACTCCGCATTGTCAATCACGGCGGAAAATTCTATCTGCGCATCGATACGCAAAACGTTCAGGTTCTGGACGACACCAGCGAAGTCCGTTTGCGGGACGGCGTTTTCACGGCGGAAACCGAAACGCCCCGTGACAGTGAACGCATCGATATGTCAGAACTGCCTCCCGTCGAGGGGAAAAATTACGGAAGGCTTTACACCTTCCGCTCGGCCGTCAGGAGCGGTTGGCGTGCGAATTTCGGGCAGAAGAAAAAAGGCAAAAAATTCCTGCTCCGCCTGATGATTCTGTTCTCCGCCGTACTGGTGCTGATGACGGCAATTTCGGGAACGTGCCTGAGAAAAATACTCGATGCGAAGAACGCAAACAGCAAAAACACCTTTTACGTTGCGGTCACGCAGGAAAAATCCGTGACTTCCGTCCTGCAAAAAGCACTTGCCGACAATACGGCGGGCATTGACGATCTGAATTTGATCGGGACTTATTTTCCGCAGGATCTCAACTATTCGTTGGGGGCAGGCTATTTCGAAACTTACACCGTTCCGAATGTCTCCGCTCACGCCGTTCCGCTCGATATCTCGTTGGCAAGCGACAAAAAACTTTTGGCGGGCAGAAACGAAAACCTTGCCGTCTATGAGGTTCTCATTTCTTCCGAAATGGCAGATCTCTGCATCGAAAGCAGTGAGGTCGGCTATATTAACGGTTACGAAAGTCTTATCGGCCTGACCTTCTACAGTCTTTCCTGCATTGACGAAAGCACCGGAAAAAGTCGGAATCTTTCGATAGCGGGTGTTGTAAAGGACAGCGAATCGGCACTTTACATCTCCTCCGTCGCAAAAGCGGAAATTGCCGTCAGGAATCGGAATCTCCCCGTAAGCCTTGCGTTTGAAGCGAATTACACCGCTCCCATTCCTTCGGGCAGTTGCGTACTTTGGAAGATTCACGGTGTCGATGCCTCCTATTCGGAGCAAGTTCCGTCCGTCGGGGACAGCGTCACGCTCATCCAAGGCTTTCCTTTGACCGTAAGTGCCGTATACGAAGTTCCCGATTCGGAAAATTCTGCGGTCGTTTCTTACAATAACAGTTACCGCCTGCTCGTGTCGGAGGAAGATTACATCAAATTTTCGACCTCTGTCGGTCCGATGCAGGAAATTATCACCGATACGCCCGATGTGTATACGGTCAACAAGGAATCCTACGGCTATGTGGCAATTCACACGGGCAACCCGTCCGCAACGGAAAAGTGGATAGCGGAAAATCTCACCGACCTGCCCGAACCGCCTTTTGACGGTGTCGAAAAGGTCCTGACGCCGGACGATCTCTATGATTCCGCCATTGCGGAGAACCTTGCGTCTGTTGTTTCCTCGCTTGTAAGTTGGGCGGTCGTTATGGCGGTGCTCTGCGTCTGCGTGTATTTCATTATGCGGTCTTCGCTCCTCAAAAGCGTGCGGGAGATCGGCATTTACCGTGCAATCGGTGTGTCGAAAAAGAATCTGCTGTTCCGCTTCTTCGTGGAATCGGGACTGCTCACCTCGCTGACAACGGTTATCGGTTTCCTGCTTTCGAGCGTCGTGATGTGGTTGTGGCTGAATATGACACCGCTGATGTCAAACCTTTTCTACTACCCCGTGTGGTTGGCTCTCTGTCTGTTCCTGCTCATTGTCGGCGTGTGCCTGCTCTTCGGCATTCTGCCCGCACTGGTCCTGCTCCGCAAGACACCGAGCGAAATTCTCGCAAAATACGATATCTGACAACGTTTGACAAATTTTGTTTTACACTTTGGGGCTGTTGCAGTTGGCGACAGCCCCATTTTTTCGCCTTTTTCGGCCTTTTTCGGCATTTTTCGCCGTTTGCTCTTTACTTTTTCACATTTTTGTGGTATGATATAAGCAGTAATTTTTTCCAAAAGGAGTTTTTATAATGATGTCTCAACTCAACCGTTTTCGTTCCGCTATGCTGGAAAAAGGAGCCGATTCCGCAATTGTCGTCTGCAAAGCCAACCAAAAATACCTCACGTGGTTCGATTTTGACGACGGTTTCGTCCTCGTCACGAAAGGCAAAAGCTACCTTATCACCGACTTCCGCTATGTCGAAGCCGCAAAAGAAAAACGCAACCCCGAACTCGAAGTCCTCACCCCTGCCGTCGGAATGCTGTCCTGCATCGGCGAACTGCTGAAAGAAAACGACTGCAAAACCGTTCTCATCGAGGAAGACTCGGTCACCTATGCCGATTTCGAACTCTATCGCAAGAAACTGCCGGACGCAGAACTTGTCCCCGGGGCATCGGCAATTCTTTGGAATCTCCGCCTCTATAAAACCGACGAAGAACTTGCAACCATGGCAAAGGCACAAGCCGTGACCGATGCCGCATTCGCCCACATCGTAAACTTTATCAAGCCCGAAATGACCGAAATCGAGGTCGCACTCGAACTCGAATTCTTTATGCGTCGCAACGGCTCGGACGGCATTGCTTTCGATACGATCGCAGTGTCGGGAACGTCCTCGTCCCGTCCGCACGGCGTCCCTGCCCGCCGTCAACTTGAAAAAGGTTTCCTCACAATGGATTTCGGGGCTCGTGTCGACGGGTACTGCTCGGATATGACAAGAACGGTTATCGTCGGAAAAGCCGATGCCGATATGAAGAAACTTTACAACACGGTTCTGCACGCTCAGACCGAATCGCTCTCGGCTTACCGTGAGGGTGCATCCTGCCGTGAACTCGACAAAATCGCCCGTGACATCATCGACGCCGAACCCGAATACCGCGGTGCTTTCGGTCACTCGCTCGGTCACGGTGTGGGACTTTTCATTCACGAAAATCCCCGTGTTTCCACCCGTTCCCAAGACAAACTCGAACGGGGAAATGTTGTAACCTGCGAACCGGGGATTTACCTCGAAGGCAAGTACGGTTGCAGAATTGAAGATATGGTCGCCATTCGTCCGGACGGCTCGACCTACGTCTTTACGCACAGTCCGAAGGAGCTGATTGAACTTTGATGCTCCCGAATCTTGTGGAAGTCCTGCGGAACCAATTGCAACCCGAGGACGGATCGCTCGAAATGGGGCTTCTGTACGCTCTGGGAACGCTGTTCTGCATTGCGGTGGGATATTTACTGGGTAGCTTCAACCCTGCCGTCCTCGTGGCGAAAATCATCTTCCGTGAGGATATCAAAGCATCGGGGCACGGAGATGCGGATGCCCCCGACATTTACCGTGCGTACGGGAAAGGTCCTGCCGTCGCAGTGTCGGCTTTTCGGTTTCTGCAAGGTTTTGTCGCCTCTGTCGCAGGACTGCTCATCTGGGAAATGAACGGCATGGCTCTCGGGGGCTTGTTCGCTCTGCTCGGTGCAATGTTCCCCTGCTTCAACCGCTTTCACGGCGGACGTGGGGCGGAGGTTATGGCAGGCATGATTCTTGTCGTTTCGGTCTTTACGAGCATCATTCCTTTCGCCTTTTTCGTGTTGCTCCTGATTTTTCTCATCGTGATTATCGGCACGAGATACCTTTCGCTCGGCGTGATTATGACCGCCGTTTTCTACCCCCTCCTGCTCAAAGCCTTTTCGGACAGTTCTGCCGGACTTTGCCTTGCGTGTGCGGTCTTCACCACGCTTTTCGTGGTGGCACGGCATTGGGATTCGATGCAACGCATCTGGAATCGGAAAGAACCGCAGTTGCATTTTCCGTGGAATCACGACAAGGAGAACTGATATGAACGAAACTGTCGAAAAATTTGCGTCGCTTTTGATTCTCTCGGCGGAAAAGCAACTCCTCAAAAAAGCGATTTTCTCCAAACCTGCCGACAAAAACGACGTCAGAACCGTCCTCACGCTCCGCCGTATAGCGGGGGAGGACTGCCTGCAGGCCGAAACGTTCCGTACCGACAACAAAGCCCTGCACAAAAATCTGCCGGTATCGCTCTCGGAAGACCTTGCAAGCCTTTTGACCTCGCACGGGCAGGTCAATCTCATAACCACGCTCGGCGACTGCGAACTGCGGTCGGGCAAGCACGGCAATACGGTCCTTTTGGGCTTTGAAAAACTGCAAACAAAACTGCAAAATGCCGAAAAAAGCGACACCGTTCCCCCTTCCAACGACAAGCAAAAGCAGTATATTTTAAGCGGAAACGAACCGTTTCTCGTTCTGCTCGGCGTGAGCGATAAAAACGGTCGGGTAAAGGACAAAAAGCAGGCAAAATTCCGCCAAATCAACCGCTTTCTCGAACTGGTCCGTGACTGCCTCGACTTCCTGCCGACCGATTCTTTGCGGATCTGCGACCTGTGTTGCGGAAAAAGTTATCTCTCTTTTGCGGTTTATCACTATTTTGCGAATATCTTGGGGCGAAAGGTCAAAATGACCGGAGTCGATCTCAAACCGGACGTGATAGAATTCTGCTCCGATACGGCAAAACAACTGCATTTTGACGGTCTGGAATTCCTCTGCGGTGACGTGAGCAAATATGACGTGACCGAGCCGGTCGACTTGGTTGTGTCACTCCACGCCTGCGACATTGCAACCGATTTCGTTCTGGAACGGGCGGTCGCATGGCATACGAAAGTCATTCTCTCCACCCCCTGCTGTCACCACGAGTTGAACCGTGCCGTCGACTGCCCCGAACTTTCTTTCGTGACGGCACATTCGATGCTCCGGCAAAAACTTTGCGATGCCGTAACCGATGCACTCCGCCTGAAATATCTGGAATCCTACGGCTACAACGTGACGGCTCTCGAACTCATCGATCCCGAAGAAACGCCGAAAAACATCCTCCTGCGTGGCATTCTGCGTGAAAAGCCGGACGACATCCTTATGATGCGTGCGAAAGAGGACTATCTCACCGCCCGAAAATTCTTGACGGGAGGCAAAGGCAATGTGCAAAAAATTCTTTACTGAACTGTTCGGGGGAAAGAAAAATCCCGACAGCCTGAAATACCGTCGGGAAATGGCTAAAAAAATCGCCGGACACTCAATCCGTTACGTCACCGAAAAGCGGAACGGCGTGGACGAGGTCATCGGCAGGAGCGGCAGCGTTGACATCCGTGACGGCGAATTCATCGTATTTGCGTCAAGCGAGGTTGTTTTCCGCTGTGACGTGGACGAATTGCGCGCGTGGGAACTGCTCTCCCGTGACGGCGTTGTCGTGACCGCTCCCGACAAAACAACCGGCAATCCCGAACGAACGGTTATCATTTACTACGTTTATTACAGGTGACGAATGATTATACCCGATCTCCTTGACCTGCCCGCCAAGCAGGCGAGATTCTCCCGCATCGCCCTGTCCGCCATGCACGAAAATCGGGAAGATTTGCGTGACGGAATCGGTCTGCTCGGCGAAAAATGGCAACACCAGATTATCAAACGCTATCTTTCGGAAAATGCGGAAGAACACGAGGTAAAACTCGACGGTACACGGTATGTTTCGGACGTGCGTGTCGGGGACACTGTTTACGAGGTGCAGACGGGTTCTTTCGGTCCGATGAAAAAGAAACTCGAATGCTATTTTGCGAATCCGTCCTTCTCGGTGCAGATCGTACACCCCCTCCCTGCCGTGCGGTATCTCTCCTATATGGATGCAAAAACCGGTGAGATTTCCCCCTCGCACCGTGTCGCAGGAAAAAACAGCCCGAAACTGCTCCTGCCGGAGTTGTACCCCCTTTTGTCGCTGTTGCCCTATGTGGCGGAGGGACGGTTGTCTTTTCGGTTGCTTCTCCTCGAGGTCAAAGATTTCAGATTGCAGGCATCCGGAAAAAGTCGCAGGAGAGCGTCTCACACCGAAAAACTCGAACGCATTCCGACGGGGCTTGTGGACGAGATTGTCTTCTCCTCCCCCGCCGATTTCCGCACTCTGATTCCCGACGAATTTCCCAATCCCATGACGGTAGCGGAATTTTCCAAGCGGACGGGCTTTCGGGGCATTGACGCTTACTCGGCGGTCCGAGCCTTAACGGCACTCGGCATTTTCTCGGAAGCAGGGCAGAAAGGCAACGCCATGGCATTCCGCTTCAATGGGGAATGATGGCATTGCACGATACAAAAAACTTGTTTTATCAACAACAGTATGCAAAAAAGCGGTCTTTTTGACCGCTTTTTGTTGTTTGCTTTACTGCTTTTTCCGTCCTTTGATTTTTGCTGTCAGCATCCGCAAAAGGAGTATGAGGAGCATTCCCGCCGTCGCTCCGGCAAAATCAATCCATACGTCCTTGATTGCCGGTCCGCGATCGCTGAAAATCTGCACCGTTTCGTCACAAAGAGCGACAAATCCGGTTGCCGACCAATAGCCCAAATACCTTTGTTTCGTCCGCCGTTTTTCAATCCACAACAGCACCGAGAGTTCCGCTCCCAGACCGAAATATTCGGTAAAATGTGCCAGTTTGCGAATGAATGCGTGACTGATATTCCCGTTGTGAAAAAGTTTTCGCAAAAATTCGGTTACGAGGGAACTTTCCTTGTCCGAGGCAGTCGGGCTTTGTGCCGAGTGCCAGAAGATAAACGCAACCGTTGCACCGAGGAGAATCCAAAGAATCCACCGTCCGATGCGTTCTTTTTTCGACCATTCCATTGCTGTATCCCGTTATTTTTTACTTGCTTTTTACTTGTTTTCTGCGTTTTCTGCGTTTTCAACGCTCTCCACGCTCTGCATTTCATCGGATTTCTGTGCCGAACAGTTCACCTCTTCCGGCGTTAAGAATGTCGGCACGACTGCGTGTAAAATCTCCTTTGTTTTTTCGTCACTGCCCTCTTTTACGGCTTCCCGCAGATAGTCGAGTTTCCGCCCGAGTTTTTCGGGTTCGAGCGGTTCGTCCCGCTCAATGAAAATCAGACTGTTCTCGGTCTTTCCGAGCGTTTCGGTCTTGACGAGCAATTCCTCATACAGTTTTTCCCCCGGACGCAAGCCCGTTTCGATAATCTTGATATCTTCGTACGGTCTGAAACCGCTGAGTCTTATCATACTTTCGGCAAGTTCCAGAATTTTGACCGGCTTGCCCATATCGAGAACGAACAGTTCGCCGTTTTTCGCCATAGATGCCGATTGCAGAACCAACTGGCTCGCCTCGGGAATCGTCATAAAGTAACGAATGATGCGTTTATCCGTGACCGTAACCGGACCGCCTGCCGCAATCTGTCTGCGGAAAAGCGGAATAACCGAACCGGCACTGCCGAGGACGTTTCCGAATCTCGTTGCACTGAATGTGGTTGTCGTCGAGGACTTGCTGTGACTCTGCACAATCATTTCGCACATCCGCTTGGTCGCTCCCATAACGTTTGTGGGGTTGACGGCTTTGTCGGTCGACACCATCATAAATCTGCCGACGTTGTATTTTTCGGAGAGTTCCACCGTGTTGAGCGTACCGAACACGTTGTTTTCGACTGCCTCGCAACAGTTATGCTCCATAAGAGGCACGTGCTTGTGTGCGGCGGCGTGCAGAACGACATCGGGGTGATAGGTTGCAAAAACTCTTTCGAGTGCCGGACGGTTGCAGACAGACAGAATCTCGACGTGCAGATCCAATTTGTCACCGTAAGCCTGCCTGAGTTCCTGCTGGACGTCATAAGCACCGTTTTCGTAAACATCGAGGATAATCAGGGACTTCGGTTGCATACCTGCGACCTGACGGCAAAGTTCGCTTCCGATACTGCCTCCGCCACCGGTAATGAGAATAATTTTGTCCTTGTAAAAGGCACTCGTCTTTTCGTCAATGACCTTTACGGGCTTGCGGAAAAGCAATTCCTCCACGTCAAAATCACGCAGATGCCTCTTTCCGTTTGCTCCGACCTGCTCCATAACGGGGTAGTCGTAAATCTTGACTTTTCTGCCGAATGCTTTGTAATGATCGTAAAGGGCTTTCTTTTCCTCATGTCCCATACGGGGCAGGGCAAAGATAATTTCCTGCACCTCATATTTTGTCAACAGGTCTTCGGTAACGTCTTTATCGGAGAAGATCGGGAGATTATAAATCTGTCTGCCGATTTTTTCTTCATTGTTATCGATAAAACATTTCGGCTGATAGGACGAGGACGGCTGTTGCAGATCTTCCGCCAGAGCAACGCCCACTCTGCCCGCTCCCACAATGGCAACCCGAATGCGGTTATCGCCTTTCCCCTCGCCGAGTTTGATACTGCCACCCGCAAAAATACGGATGAGGGGCGAGAGAATCCTGCCTATTGTCGAATCTTTCGTGCAACATTTGTACGCATACCGATAAACCATACGAATGGTCAGGCTCAGTAGCAGACTCAAAGACGTTATCGAAAAAGCACGCAGGATCGTGATCGGTGCAAAGAAGGGCAGAGCCCTTTGCAAAACACCGTAAAGCACGCAGGCACAGGCATCCGACGCAATGAGCCGGATGTAACTCTGAATACCGCCGTAACGCCAAATCTGGCCGTAAATCCGCCACGCAAACCGCATACCGACAAGCGACAACGTTGCAAAAATCATATGAAAAACAATATCTTTTGCGGTTAATTGCTTTTCGGGGTTGTATACGATTAAAAACAGAATCTCAACAAAGAGGCAGATTACGGTATCGTATAGGAGGAGTTTTAATTTTGAACCGAACTTCCGCTTCTCTTTCGGCAGTTGCACTTCGGGTTTTGTCTCGTTCATCAACCTTGTCCTTTCGAATTGACAGAATAGGTACAGAAAAAAGAGCTGTCTGCGGTCTATATATAGACCGCACACGGTAAAAATATAATTGTAATCATTATAGTGATAGCTCGCGTATATTTTACCACAAAAGGTTTCAAAAATCAATACCTTTCCTCGCTTTTTTATATTTTCGCCATTTTTACCAAATTATGACAGCCGTTTTTTGTCTATTCTGACTGCGAGAAATGTGAAGTTTTTATGAATTTCCGAATGTTTGCCCCCCCCCGAGTTAGTTGTGACTAATTTTTGACATTTTTTGTTAACCTTGTTGACATTTTCGGTACTTTGTGGTATAATATTGGGAATTGAGGGAGTAGATTGCGTAAATGCCGAACCGGTTTCATATTTCCGGTGCAGGTCGGTCATTTGCGTGGCAAGTCAACAAACTGACGGTGTCACCGTCTGGCTTGTCCTACGCCGGTCAACACATTGCGTTGTGCTTTTTGTCTGTGCCGACTGTGTTTGTCCGGTTAATTTCGAGACTCAGATACGGTAGATCGCATCCGAGTTACGAGTTGTTTGTTCGGATGTGATTCCGAACTCTTTTTTTGTCTTGGAGGACAACATTATGGAATTCTTGGAACTTCTTCTTTTGGGCGTGGGGCTTTCAATGGACGCTTTCGCCGTTGCGATGTGCAAAGGGCTTTCGGTCGGAAAGCCGAAAAAGGTGCATTACCTGCTTATCGGTCTGTGGTTCGGCGGTTTTCAGGCTCTGATGCCGACAATCGGCTATTTTCTCGGCACGAGATTCGAGAACCTGATTACCGATTTCGACCACTGGGTTGCGTTTGCCCTGCTCCTGCTCATCGGTGCGAATATGATCCGTGAATCTTTCTCCAAAAAAGAGGACGACGGTGACGCTTCCTTTGCTTTCGGTGCGATGTTGCTTTTGGCGATTGCGACAAGCATTGACGCTCTGGCGGTCGGCGTTGCCATGGCTCTGAACGGGCAAAACATTTATCACGGTGCCCCCGTCATCGGTTGCACAACCTTTATTCTCTCGGCAATCGGTCTGAAAATCGGTAGCGTGTTCGGCTTGAAATACAAGAACAAAGCGGAGTTTGTCGGCGGTCTGGTCCTCATTCTCATCGGCACGAAAATTCTGCTCGAACATCTCGGCGTAATCAATTTTTAATCTCAATTTTTAATTTTCAATCAATGAAATTAACACCTTACAGCGTCGCCTGCCCGAAATTGCGGGAGAGCATTAAAATTGCACTTCTGGCGGACATTCACGGCGATTTCGAAAAGCCGATTCTGCCACTCCTGCAAGAGGCGGATCCCAACCTGATTCTGATAGCCGGCGACTTAACCGAACAAAAAGAAATTCTCTCGGGCGGTGCGGAATCCCTGCGTTTTCTCTCCTCCTGCCGTGACATTGCCCCCGTTGTTTACGCATCGGGCAATCACGAGGTCGGTTGTTTTCGGCACGGCAACCCGAACAAGCACCCCACACCGCAACCGCTCCCCGATTTTTACTTGGAAGAACTCGAAAAACTCGGCATTCTCTCGGTCGAAAACGAAGAAAAAGAGTTATACGGTATACATTTTTGCGGTCTCGGGACGGGCATTGACGGCAGAAAAAACAAGCCGAATCTGTCGCTCCTCGACAGTTTTTCCGCTCTGCCGGAAGAAGACATTAAAATTTTGCTTTGTCATCATCCGGAATATTACCCCGTTTTGCGAAACCGTGATTTTGACCTGATTGTCTGCGGTCATGCACACGGCGGTCAGTGGCGGTTTTTCGGTCACGGAATCTACGCCCCCGGGCAGGGGTTGTTCCCCCGCTATACGTCGGGACTGCACGGCGGAAACTGCGTCATCAGTCGGGGCATTTCCGGAAACACCCGCATTCCCCGCATTTTCAACGAACCGGAAATTCCCGTCATTACGTTTGGCGGATAATCGGCAAAAACAAAAAAGAACAGCACCCCGTTTTCGGCAGGGTGCTGTTTTCTTATGAAATCGGTCTGCTTGGAATTCGCTTAAACCGCTTTAATTTTGCTCGGCTGTGTTGTTCTCGCCGTTTTCGTTTGTTTCGTTTGCTTCGTTTGTTTCGTTTGTTTCGCTTATTTCGCTCGTTTCATTTGCTCCGACCGGAATTGCGGCGGTGAACTGCTTGATAAGTCCCGACTGCACGAGTTCTTCGGTCGTCTGCTCGGGCATTGTATAATCTTCCTCTGCAAAATTCTTCACATTCGGCAGTCCGTTCTTCTCACGGCAAAGTTTTTCAATCAGTTCCAGTGCGTATTTGAGTTTTCTCTCGCCCTTGATTTTCATCAGAACCGGTGTCAATGCGTATTTTTTCTTTTCCGACATATCCTTGAAACCGTATTTCGCCCCTTCGATTTCCGTGGGATCGAGTGCGAGATAGAGGTAAAGCGTGCTGGATTTTGCAATGACTTTTGCAAGTTTTACCCTGCCTTTGTTGAAAGCCTCATAGCCCCAACTGACACGGCTTTTCACGCCCTTGTAGGAAAGAAACGCATTTTTGATTGCCGAATAACTGCTCTGCACCGTGCCTCTCGACTGGCAAAGCTTGGAAAGGAAACTCCTGCGGTAACGGCTGACAAGGCGGACCTCTCCACGGCTTTCTTCTTCCTGCATTTCGGCATAGCGTTCGGGCTGTTCCATAACGTCAATGAATTCGAGTTCGACATCCTGCGGAATTTCTTCCTCGTCCTCGCTCTCCCCGTCACCGTCTTCGCCGTCGCCGTCTTCGGTTGTTTCTTCGGTTGTTTCTTCGGTTGTTTCTTCGGTTGCTTCTTCCGCAACTTCCTCGGTTGTTTCTTCAACCGGTTCTTCGGCGGGTTCTTCTGCGACTTCTTCAACCGTTTCTTCGGTTTCCCCGACCGGTTCTTCCCCGACAATTTCTTCCGCCGGTGTTTCCGCCGTTCCGTTTCCGTCGTCAAGCAGGTTGTCGATTGCCTCTGCCAGATCCTGCATCATAGACAGTCTGTCGGTCAGGGACGACAGATGCAAAACTTGGAAAAATGCCTGCCCGACTGCACCGCCGACCGTCTTTTTCGCCGTGCATTCCGCCAGTTTGTTGGAAATGATCCGGTGTGCCACGGAGTGCAAAAGCAGTTTTCCTGCGGTACTTTTGACCTCAGCCACCTGCTCCTCTTTCCCCTCGGCTTTTTCTTCGACCGAGCGAACCGCATCTTTTAATTTTTTCAGAGTTTCTTCCGTGAAAGCCATGATACCCACCGTCCTTACAAAAAATACAGGTATATATTATTATTTTACACGATAATTTGAATTTTGTCAATAGAATTCGGCAAAAAACACTTTTATTTTACGCATATTTTACGCAAAAGCCTGCAAAAACTCGTTTTTTCCTTGACATTCCGGTCTTTTTGCGGTATAATTAGGGCAAACAACGCAAGCGTATATGCGTAAACGGACGGAGGGTATAACCGAAATGGCAAAAGAAAAAGAAAAAATTACAAGATCTTCCCCCGTCACGGTTCTGTCCGGTGTCGGTGAAACGCGGGCGAAATGCTATGCGAAAATGGGCATTCTGACGCTCGGCGACCTTGTCACGCACTACCCGCGTGCGTACGAAAACCGTGGGGACGTCCGTCTTCTTTCGGAGGCTCCGGACGATGTAAAACACGCATTCATTCTGACCGTTGCGACACAACCGAAATGCATTGCCCTGCGGAGTCACAAAAGTTTTCTCAAATTCCGTGCTTATGACGACAGTGCCTCCTGCGAGATTGTTTTTTTCAATCAGGACTACCTGCGGAATGCCTTTGAAATCGGTGCGGAATATCGCTTTTTCGGAAAAGTCGAGCGTGTCGGCTACAACGGTTTGCGTATGTCCTCCCCCGCCGTCGAAAAAGTCAGGGAAGGCGAAAGGTTGCCCGACCTGCACCCCGTGTGGCGTATGACGGAGGGCATCTCGCCGAAACAGATCGCAAAAGATATTGCCTCCGCACTTTCCCTGCTTGCAACCGACAGTGAGGATTTTCTGCCTCCCGAAATTCGTATCAGGCGGTCGCTCTGCACCCTTTCTTTCGCCGAGCGGAATATTCACCTGCCGGAAGATGCGGAATCGCTGAAAATCGCAAGGCGTCGGCTTGTTTACGATGAATTTTTCGAAACCGCTCTCGGTTCGTTTATCACAAGGGAACGCACGAAAAGCCACGATGCACCGATCTGCCGGAACGGCAATCTTTCGGAGTTGTTCGAAAAGCTCCCTTACCGCCTGACATCCGCTCAAAACCGTGTAATCGGTGAAATTCAAAACGATATGGCAAGCGACATTCCCATGCGACGGATGATAGTCGGCGACGTCGGTTGCGGAAAGACGGTCTGTGCTTTGTGTGCGATGCTGTTCGCCCTGCAAAGCGGACATCAGGCAATTTTAATGGCTCCGACCGAAATTCTTGCCCGTCAGCATTTCTCGCAACTGTCCACGCTCCTCTCGGCTTTGGGCTATGGCTGTCAGCTCCTTGTCGGTGCGACAAGTGCAAAAGAGAAAAAGAAAATCAAAGAGGGGCTTGCCTGCGGTTCGCTCCCTGCCGTGATAGGCACGCACGCACTCCTCACGGACAATGTCGTTTTTTCGTCCGTCGGCGTAATCGTGACCGATGAGCAACACCGTTTCGGTGCTTTGCAGAGAGCAAAACTCACCGAGAAAAGTTCGCACGCCCACCTGCTTGTCATGAGTGCCACGCCGATTCCCCGTTCGCTCGCTCTGGCTCTTTACGGCGATTTGAACCTCTCCCGCATTGACGAAATGCCGAAAGGGCGACAACGTGTCGACACTTACGTTGTGGACGACTCCTACCGTGAGCGGTTAAACGGCTTCATCAGAAAACAAATTTCGGACGGCGGACAGGTTTACGTGGTCTGCCCTGCGGTCGAGGAAAATGACGAATTAGAGCCTGACGAGGTCGATCTTTTCGACATTGTCGAGGGGAAGGAAAAAGAGGAAAAACCGCCTTTGCGGACGGCTGTGGAATATTCCGAAGTACTGGCGAAAGAGTTCCCCGATCTTTCGGTCGCCTTCCTGCACGGAAGAATGAAAAGTGCCGAAAAAGATGCCGTCATGTGCCGTTTTGCCGAGGGGGACATTCAGATTCTGGTTTCCACGACCGTGATTGAGGTCGGCGTAAATGTGCCGAATGCCTGCCTGATGATCGTCGAAAATGCCGAGCGTTTCGGTCTGTCGCAGTTGCACCAACTGCGTGGGCGTGTCGGCAGAGGGACTCGGAAATCCTATTGCGTACTCGTCACGGGCGTTCCGAGGGAATCGCTCGGCGAAAGTGCAAAAGCACGGCTCGAGGTCCTGCGTACCACCTATGACGGTTACAGAATCGCCGAGGAAGATTTGAAACAGAGAGGTCCCGGGGACTTTTTGCACCGGTCGGGCAGCGATACGCTACGCCAGAGCGGTGACCTCACTTTCCGCCTCGCCGATGCACGGGAAGACACCGATATTATGACCACCGCATCCACCGACGCAAAAGACCTGATTGCCTGCGATCCGGAACTGTACGCACATCCCCTCCTCCGCTCCCGTGTCGAAGATTTCTACCGCCTCGCCGACGATTTTATAAGTTAAGGGATTAAAACTATATTTTTGCGGGGGACGCTTTTTGTAAAAGCTGTCCCCCGCACCCCCTCGAAAAGGATGAAACCTTAATTATGCAGGGGGTGCTTTTTTAGGCAAAAAAGGCACCCCCTGCACCCCCGAAAAAACCTACTGCAAGTAAAATTATTAGCAGATTTCGGACAAAGTACGCTCATTTATTGATATACGAAAAGTGGTTGCACAGCCGTGAAAAAGCAAAAAACTTATTCACTCTTCACTATTACTTATAACTTAACTTTATGGGGCTTTTCGTGAG
>CAVGAA010000020.1:0-29444 GCA_963627065.1 bacterium
CTGTTTATGGTCATTGGGAAAACGCTTATCAAAGACCACACCCAAACGGGCAGAAACCTCGGCGATGTCTTCACCGAAGTCAACAATATTCTTTGCGAATCCAACAGCGAAGGACTGTTCATCACCGCATTCGAAGGCGTTCTGGACTTGGTCACGGGCGAATTCAATTATGTCAACGCAGGTCACGAAATGCCGTTTTTGCTCCGTGACGGTGCATTCGAAGCCTATAAAATCAAAGCGGGATTTGTTCTTGCCGGTATGGAAAATATGCACTACAAGGCAGGTTCTATGACCTTGAACCCGGGGGATAAGATTTTCCAATATACCGACGGTGTCACCGAGGCGACCAACGCATCGAATGAACTTTTCGGAATGGACCGACTCTCCGAAAGCCTCAACAAAGTGAAAAACTGCACGCCTGAGGTGATTTTGCCGTCCGTCAAACACGATATTGACGAATTCGTTGCGGAAACACCGCAATTTGACGATATCACCATGCTTTGCCTCGAATACAACTGCAGAATGGAGGTGTCGCAGGATGAGCCGACAACAAAAGAGTTTAACGGTTGAAGCGACCGTTCAGAACATTGAAAAGGTGCTTGGCTTCATCGATGAGCAACTCGAATTATGCGAATGTCCCATGCGAACTCAAACGCAAATTGACGTCGCAATCGATGAACTTTTCGGAAACATTGCACTTTATGCTTACGCACCGAATGTCGGAAATGCAACGGTTCTGTTTGATGTCGAAGATAATCCGAAAACGGCAGTTATAACTTTTATCGACAGCGGAGTTCCGTACAATCCGCTTGAAAAGGAAGATCCCGACATTACGCTTTCTGTTGAAGACCGTCAAATCGGCGGGCTCGGCATTTTTATGGTCAAAAAAACAATGGATGCAATGCAATACGAATACCGTGACGGACAAAATATTTTGTCTATCCGAAAAAAAATCTGAACGGTGAAAAATATGGAAACAACGATACAAATCAAAGACGGAATAACCGTTGTCGGCATTGCGGGAAGCATCAATTCCGCAAACGCCGGTGAACTGGAAAGGGCCCTTCGGGACGAGCCGAACGGCACAAACGGAATTATGATTGATGCAAAAGAACTGGACTATATTTCCAGTGCCGGTTTGCGAGTTCTGCTTATGGCGAAAAAGCGTTGCAAAGACAAACTTTTCCGCATTGTCAATGTCAATCTCGATGTCAAAAATATTTTTGACGTGACCGGATTTTCAGACATTATGGACATCCGCACGGCTCAACGACATGTTTCGATTGCAGGTTGCGACAGAATCGGTGCCGGTGCTTGCGGTGAAGTTTTTCGTCTGAATGACGAAACCATTATCAAACTTTACTATGACGGCACATCGCAGGAAAGCATCGAACTCGAAAAATCGCTTGCAAAAAAAGCATTTGTCATGGGTGTTCCGACCGCAATTTCTTATGACATTGTTGAAGCGGACGGTCGCACCGGTGTTGTCTATGAACTCATCAATTCCAAAACGCTCGGCGAAATGATACGGTCCGACTCCGAGAACATTGATCGGTATATCGATATGTATGTAAATGTATGCCGTGACATTCACAAAATTGACGGAAAAGGGCAGGAACTGCCGTCTTTCAAAGACCTCAACCGTGCTGACATTCCCCGTATGTCCGGCATAACGGAGGAAGAAAGTGACTTGCTTTACCGTTTTCTCGACATCGTTCCGGACGGTACGCAGTGCATTCACGGCGACCTGAATATCAACAACATTATGGTACAGAACGGCGAATGCTGTCTTATCGATATGGGCGAATTTTCAGTTGGAACACCGATGTTCGATATTTCGAGAATCGTATTTTCCATGGAATTCGCATCGGTAAAACCGGACGAATATAACGCATTTTATAAAATGCCACAAACGCAAGTCAACTATATCTACCGCACTTTTATGAAAAAATATTTCGATTGCGAAAATCTCGAAGAAGCCGAAAAGAAAGATTCCGATGTTATATGGCTTTATCCGCTTGCGTGGTTTCGCACTTGCACGAGTATGCTCAAAGACGGTGCAAATTGGCAGGACGGAAAGCGTGAAATGGCAGAACAGATTCTGCGTGAAAAGTTAATCCCGTTTATTAAAAGTCATATATGAATTTATATAAAAGCATAAGGAGTAATCATTTATGAGCCTCAACATTGAAAAAAAGGTCGCCGATAATACGGTCATTGTACTGAACGGTCGTCTGGACACCACCACCGCACCGTCCCTCGAATCTTTTTTGGACGAAACAATTTCAGATATCAAAGAACTGGTCTTTGATATGGAACATCTCGAATATATCTCTTCGGCAGGTTTGCGAGTTCTTCTCAAAGTACAAAAAGAAATGAATAAAAAAGGTAATATGAAATTGATTCATGTTTCCGAAGCCGTAATGGAAGTATTCGAAATTACCGGATTTTCCGATTTTCTCTCAATCGAAGCATAAAAAATGAACATATCCGATCAATTGATTCTCGAAGATTACAGACGTAACAAAGACTGTTTTGTAAAACTCGGCGATGTGGTGCATAGCATTCTTGACGGCATCGTTTCCCGCATGGGCGTGAAATATCTTTCTATCGAACACCGTGTCAAAGGTGAAAAAAGTCTTGAAGGCAAATTGCTCCGTTCAGACGGTTGGTATCACAACTTTTTCGAATTGATGGACATCCTCGGGGCTCGTATCATCTGCTATTTTGAAGACGATGTCGACATTATCGGCAAAGAGATTGAAAAAGAATTCGAAATCGATAAGGAATATTCCTCCGACAAACGCAAACTGATTCGCTCGGACTCGTTTGGCTATCTCTCGTTGCATTATATCTGCACCCTGCCGAAAGACAAAGGCTATCCCGAAGAACTGCTCGGCTTGAAATTTGAAATTCAAATTCGTACCATTCTTCAACACGCATGGTCGGACATCGAACACGACATCGGTTACAAGAGCGAATTCGGCGTTCCCCGTGAATTTGTACGTGGCTTTGCACGCATTGCGGGATTGCTCGAACTGGCAGACGAAGAATTCGTCCGTATGCGTGACGGCATGAAACAATATTCCGCAGATGTTCGCAAAAGCATCATAGACGGCAGTGCCGGAGACATCGCTCTCAATATGGTGTCGATTAACGAATTTATGAAAACGAACGTTTCCATGACCGATTTACTCGCAAAAATCTCAAAAATCTGCAATTCGGAAATCGAATATACCGATGCAACATCCTACCTCGAACAACTCGCTTGGTTCGATATCACCACACTCGGCGGTTTGATTGCCATGCTCGAACGGAACAAGGAAAACGCATTGAAACTTGCGGAAAATGCTCTCATGGGCAGTGACCTCGACATTTTGTCATCCAATACCGCACTGCGGTATCTCTGCCATGCGGAACTTCTCGCAAGAAATTATGACCGTGCTAAAATGGCGGATTTTTTTGCCATAACCTGTAAAAATGCTGACCGTGCCGAAAAGCAGGCGGAAAGACTTTCCGAAAAGAAGGATTTATTATGACAGACTTCGAGCAATTCCTCTATGATAAAGCACTGGCATATGCTACCGAAAAACACAAAGGGCAGACACGCATCGGCGGACTGCCCTATATCACGCACCCCGTCGCCGTTGCGGAAATCGTAAGGGAAGGGGGCTACGGCATCGACTACCAAATCACGGCACTCTTTCACGATTTATTAGAGGACACCGATGCGACCGAGCAGGAAATCGAGGCGATAGGGGGCAAAGATGTTTTAACGGCTGTCAAACTCCTGACAAAACAAAAAGGGTATGTCATGGCGGATTATGTCGCGGGAATTCTGTCAAATCCGATTGCAAAAGTTGTCAAATCGGCGGATAGACTTCACAATTTACGGAGTGCTTTCTGCACGGGCGAAGACTTCAAACGCCGATACGTGCTGGAAACGGTCGACTGGTATTTTGACTTCTCACCTGAAATTCGGGAGGCAACCAAAGCCCTTGCCAAGAGCATGCAAACCCCGATTCGTGACCTTCCGCTTCTCTATGAACCGGTCGAAAGTTTTATGGACGAAAGCACCCCTTACGAAAAAGGAAATTAAGAAGTATAAATTTCCGAAATTGTGCCGAGCACACAGCAAAAAAGTCCGGTTTCTCACGCCGTTCCGCTTGAATTTTCGTCAAAAAAAGTGTCAAAAACGAGGTGCTTTGCCATAACTTGTTATAAAGTGGGAACAATTTGCTATTGACAAACGGAAAAAATGTGGTAGAATTTTTCCGTTTGCAATTTTACATATTTTATTAAAGCGACAGAGCATTTTTATGTGTTCTGCCGCTTTTTTGCATTTCGATAGGGAGTAACTTTTATGCGATTGGGGTCGAGAATTGAAATGTTTTCTTCCTTTGGCGAAAAACGTTACAAAAAAATGAAAGTCTGCGGACACGACTGTGCCGACATCAAAATTTCGGGCGAGATCGGTGATCTTTCCGAAGAAGAGTATCGGCTGAGCGCCCTCACCGAGAAAAAATCGGCTGACGAGGCAGGTATTACGATTTGGCAGACGCACGGACCTTGGTGTTTTCCTCCGCACGACGAAACCGAGGAACACAGAGCCGAGCGGTTCGGCGTTATGCAAAGAAGCATTCGCCTCACAGCCGAGATCGGTTGCAAGTACTGGGTAATTCACCCCCTGATGCCTTTCGGGCCGAATGACGATTTCGATCTTGACGAGTTTTATAAAATCAACTATGACTTTTTCAAAGCCCTCCTGCCGACCGCAAAAGAAAACGGCGTGACAATCTGCTTTGAAAATATGCCTATGAAAGCACTCACAATCTCAACGCCCGAAAAATCGCTGGAATTCATTCGTAAAATCGATGATGAAAATTTCAAATTTTGTATTGATACCGGTCACAGTATGGTTTTTGGCATTCAGCCTGCCGATGCTGTGCGAATGGCGGGAAAAGATTTGAAAGTCCTGCACGTCCATGATAACCACGGTTCAAAAGACGAGCATTTGATTCCTTATCAAGGCGTCGTCGATTGGAAAGACTTCCGCCATGCTCTTGACGAGGTCGGCTTGACGGATATTACCGTGTCCGGTTGGTTCTTCACCCATGCGTACGGCGACCATGTCGGCGGTGTGAAAATTTTCTTCCAAAAGTACGGCGATAAAGTCAACGTGAAAAATGTGTTCTTCAATCCGACGACCTCCGACGAGGGGACTGCCTGCACGGCAAGTTACTCCACAACCGAGAAAAACATCGTGGTGGCAATCAACAAATATTCCTCAAATACAAAGGTTACGCCCCTGCACACCGGTCAGTATTTTTGGCTGGCGGATGTCAAAGTAGAGGTGCTTTACACGGTTGAAGACCTCAAACAGGGGATTTTCGACAACTACAACGATTGCAGTACCGTTACAAGACTGACGATAAACGGCAAAAAAGTTTTAATGGTCGGAGATTCCGCAACGAGAGCGTGGACGCTTATCGTCCCGAGATACGGCAGTGAGTTGAAATCCGATTATCTGCAAGTTCCGCATCACGGCGTGCAACCGGGGGGAACAATCTCCGCATACAAGGCAATTCAACCGGATTATCTCTTCTGGCCAGCAGGGCAGGCTCTGTATGAAAAAGCCCTGAAAAACGATGCCTCGAAATATTTGAGAGGAACAGTTGCGGACGACCACGTCTACATCGCCGGCAGTCTCGGGAATGTAACGAAAATTACCTTTTCGTAAGACCTGACCGTATTGTCGGTTTAACGGATGCCAGTAATTAACCGCTGTGACACATCTGTTGCAACGCAACAAGTAAATTTTATGTAAATTGCAGAAAACCGTTTGACAAATCGCTCTTTTCGTGCTATAATATAGGGGATTGAAAAAAGATCATTACTATTGGAGAAATTGCATGGGAACAATTGATTTTAACGCAAAAAAAGGGTTTATCTGCGATATGGACGGTGTCATTTATCACGGCAACATCATTTTGCCCGGTGTCACCGAATTCATAAAATGGCTCAACGATGAAAACAAAGAATATTTGTTTCTCACGAACAACAGCGGTTACACGCCGAGAGAATTGAGACAAAAACTCGGCAGAATGGGGCTTGATGTACCGGAAGAGCATTTCTACACCAGTGCATTGGCAACCGCCGCATTTCTCAAAGAGCAGTCCCCCGGATGTTCGGTCTATGCAATCGGTGAAGCGGGACTTTTCAATGCTCTTTATGAAGCAGGTTGCACGATGAATGATGTCAATCCCGATTATGTCGTGGTCGGAGAGGGGAAGTCCTATTCGCTCGACACATTGACGAAAGCAACGAATTTGGTATTAGGCGGAGCAAAACTCATTGGGGCTAACTCCGATGTTTCAGGTCCTATCGAAATCGGAATTGCACCTGCCTGCCGTGCTTTGGTCGCACCTATTGAAATGGCAACCGGCGTGCAGGCATATTTTTGCGGAAAGCCGAATCCGCTCATGATGCGTACAGGACTTCGTTTACTCAACTGTCACTCGGCAGATGCTGTGATGATCGGCGACCGTATGGACACTGATATCATTTCGGGGCTTGAAACCGGTATGTCGACCGTATTGGTTCTGTCCGGTGTATCGACAAGAGAAACACTTCGGACTTACGCTTACCGTCCGTCCGAAGTTTTGGACGGTGTCGGCGACATCGTCAAGATAGCCAAAAGTACAAAACAGTAAATTTTTGGTCGATTATTTTGACTTTTTAGGGGACTTTTCGACAGAATTTTGCGAAAGCCCCTTGAAATTTTTGCTTTTTTGGCATATAATATAAAGTTGTAAAGAAAATCAAATATTTTTCCGGACTCTTGCAGGATGTTCGGAAATTCAGGAGGAATTTCTGCATGAAAATTTTGGTTATCAACGCCGGCAGTTCGTCAATCAAATATCAGTTGATTGATATGGAAAACGAAAAATTGCTTGCAAAAGGTCTTTGCGACCGAATCGGCATTGCAGGCGGTAATTTCAAGCATCAGGTTGAAGGCAGACAAGATTACAAAATCAACATTCAGATGGCAAACCACGCCGAAGCGGTTCAGTTGGTTCTCGATACGCTCGTTTCGAAGGAAAACGGTGTCATCGGTTCTCTGTCCGAAATTTCCGCAGTCGGTCACCGTGTTCTGCACGGCGGAGAAAAATTCTCCGGATCGGTTGTCATTGACGAAAAGGTCATTTCCGCAATTGAGGAGTGTTGCGAACTCGGTCCGCTCCACAATCCGCACAATCTGACCGGCATCCGTGCGTGCGAGAAACTCATGCCCGGTGTTCCGCAGGTTGCGGTTTTCGACACTGGTTTCCATCAAACCATGCCGGATTACGCATATCTCTACGCACTTCCGTATGAGTACTATGAAAAGTACCACATTCGCCGTTACGGTTTCCACGGAACGAGCCACCGCTATGTCAGTATGCGTGCGGCAGCAATGCTCGGAAAAGATCCGAAAGATCTTCGCATCGTGACCTGCCACCTCGGAAACGGATCTTCCATTGCGGCAATCAAAGGCGGTAAATGTTATGACACGACTATGGGACTGACTCCGCTCGAAGGCATTTTAATGGGAACTCGTTGCGGTTCTATCGATCCCGCAATCGTTCCGCTCCTGATGAAGAAAGAAAATCTCACGCCCGATGAAATTGACACCATTATGAACAAAAAATCCGGTATTTTGGGATTAACAGGCGGTGTTACCAGCGACAACCGCGACATTGAAGAAGGGGCTCGCAGTGGCAACAAGCGTTACCAACTTGTCGAATCCATGCTCGTCCACCAGTTGACCAAATACATCGGCGGATTCGCTGCCGCTATGGGCGGTGTCGATGCCATTGTTTTTGCCGGCGGTATCGGTGAGAACAATCCGCAGTACCGTACGAGAGTTGCCGAAAATCTTGCATTCCTCGGTGTGAAAATCAACGAAGAACTCAACCAAAAAGCAAAACGCACTTCGGTGGAATATGACATTTCAGCTCCCGATGCAACCGTGAAAATGCTGGTTATTCCGACCAACGAAGAATTGATGATTGCAAAAGATACAGAAGAACTTACCAAAGATTTGTGTAAATAAGAAAGGATTTAACTATGACAGTCGAAGAAATCAAACAAGAAATATGCGAAGTCGGTCACAGACTTTACGATCACGGATTCGTTGCCGCAAATGACGGTAACATTTCGGTAAAAGTCAGTGCAAATGAGTACTACTGCACACCGACCGGCGTTTCGAAAGGCTCTCTCACACCCGATATGATTATCAAAATCGACGGCGAGGGAAACAAAATCGAAGGAAAGCTCAACCCGTCTTCCGAAATCAAAATGCACCTCAGAGTATACCGTGAAAGACCGGATGTCAATGCCGTTGTGCACGCTCATCCGCCGGTCGCAACCGCTTTCACCGTTGCAGGCATTCCGCTCGACCGTTACATTCTGCCGGAAGCTGTTCTCACAATCGGTGATATCCCGACTTGTGCATACGGAACTCCATCCACAATGGAAATTCCGGATTCGCTCATGCCGTACATTCAGGAACACGATGCGTTCATGCTCAAAAATCACGGTGCATTGACCGTCGGTAACACCTTGACACGTGCCATGTTCACCATGGAGGAGGTCGAATTTAACGCAAATATCATGAAAATTGCAATGGAACTCGGCAAAATCGAGGAAATTCCTGCCGACCAGATGCTTAAACTCATGGATCTGCGTGTAAAAATGGGCTTCCCGGGTAAACACCCCGGATACAAAACCGCCGAGGAACGTGCCAAAGCCGATCCCAACAGTACCCTCAACACAATGAAATAAACCGATTTACCCGTAAACCGATAAAAAATATCGGTTTACGGGTATTTTTTGAAAAAATCGTCAATTTTGTTATTGCAAAGTCGGCAAAAATGTGTTACAATATTATCTGTGAAATAAATGATATAATTGAGGAATAAACCGATGAGCAAAAAGATGATTTATGCGGTGGAAGACGATGAGGGCATTTGCGAGGTCTATCGAGGTGCGTTTGAAAGCGATTACGATATTCGTTTGTTTGAAGGCGGGCAGACATTTTTGGATGCGTTTGCAAAAGAAAAGCCCGACATTATAATTCTTGACATTATGCTTCCCGGGATGGACGGTTATACGGTTCTCTCCGAAATTCGCAAATTGGACGAGCGAATTCCCGTGATTATCGTCAGTGCCAAATCGGACGAAATCAGTTTCGTCAAAGGACTGAACAAAGGGGCGGATGACTATATCGCAAAGCCGTTTTCAATTCTCGAACTCATGGCAAGAGTCAAAACCAATCTTCGCCGTTCCAATCTTTATGTTTCGGCATCCGGTGATTTTACGGTCGATCGCAATACCTACCGTGCATTCTATCGGGGCGTTGACTTGGGACTGACGCTCAAAGAGTATAAACTGTTTGCCATTCTGCTCGGAAAATCCGGAATGACGGTCGAAAGGGAAGTGCTTTTTCGCTCTGTTTGGGGCGACGGTTATATCGGAGAAACAAGAACGCTCGATATGCACATTGCAACCCTGCGTGAAAAAATCAAAGCGGTCGGTGCACCGGATGTCATTGTGACAGTCAGAGGAATCGGCTACCGCTTCGAAAACAAATCGGAATGAGAAAACGCATTATTATCCGAATTTTGCTTTTGTCGCTTTCCTGCGTGATTGCAATTTTCGGTGCAGGGGCAGTCGCAGTTCGGCACAGTTCTCGCAAAACTGCAAAAGAACAGTTGTCGACCGAGGCAAATTTGATTCAAAACTGCCTTGCAACCGATAACAGTATCGCATGGTCAGAGCATTTTAACGGCAATATCAAAATGATTCTGTACACCTCAGACGGTGAACCTATCGACAGTGAGAAAGCCGAACCGTATGCTGAAATTCCGCTTGTGACAGACAGTCTTCCGACCTTTGAGGAATACTATTCCGACACGCAAAACTGCCGTTTGTTCGTTTATACGACAACGGTTCTGACAAGCACCGGCGACACAAACATTCTTCGCTTGGTTTGCCCCAATACGACTATGACCGAATTCATTCGGATTGCCGTTCCGCTGTTGCTCGTGATGCTCGCATTTGCAGTCGGCGGTTCGGTTCTATTGGCAGTCATGATTTCCAAAAAGTTTTCCGGAAGAATGGAAGAAATTGCGGAAGGTCTGCGGTCATTGGAACACGGAAAATATTTGCCGATTCACACCGACCGACACGAATCGGAATTTGATTCGTTGATCTGGGAAATGAATGAACTCAACCGCCGTACGCAAACGGTTATGGAGGCACAAAGCCACGAGCGTGAAAAACTTTCAACCGTCCTTGACATCGTTGCACAGGGAATTGTTGCACTCGATTCCGCTTTCCGTGTTGTGTTGGCGAACAAAAGTGCCTTAAAAATCTTCGGAGCGGATGAGAAAAATATCGGTTCGAGCATTTTTACATTTCTCACCGACGAAACATTTTGCCGAAAACTCAATGAACTTTCGGGTGACGGCAGTTTCGAATACCGTTACGGTGAGCGTGAATTGGTCGTCACTATACGTGCCATTACAGACCATGCACTTGCAAGGGAAATTGCACAAATCGTCATTGTAACGGACGTGACCGATGCCCGTGACATTGCAAGAGAAAAAAGCGATTTCTTCGCAAACGCCTCGCACGAACTCAAAACTCCGATTACCGTGACATTGGGACTGTCCGAACTGATTTTAGCCAAAGACGGCATTGACGACGGTATCAGATTGCAGATTGACCGCATTCACAAAGAGGCATCGAGAATGTCACAACTTATTACCGATATGTTGCGACTTTCGAGACTCGAGCAACACCCCGACAGTAATCGTGAACCGGTCGATGTCAGGGCTATCGCCGATGAAGTCGTGGCGGAACTTAATTCTCGCATTCACGAAAAGAATCTTGCCGTCACGGTGAGCGGAAACGGAACGGTTTCGGCAACGCCCGAGCGGATTTACGAACTGATTACGAATCTTTGCTCCAATGCAGTCAATTACAATGTCGACGGCGGTCAGTTAGATGTTTCGGTTTGCGAAAATGTCGGCGAAACGGTTCTTGTAGTCAAAGATACGGGAATCGGCATTCCGAAAGAGCATTTACCGCGTGTCTGCGAACGGTTTTATCGGGTTGACAAATCCCGCTCCAAAAAAACAGGCGGTACGGGATTAGGGCTTGCAATTGTCAAACACATCTGCGTTTTGTACACTGCGGACCTTAAAATCGAAAGCACTGTCGGCGTTGGCACTTGCGTAACGGTCACTTTCCCAAAAAACGAAAAATAATTTTCGTTTTCCTATTGACAAAGCGTATATTTTATGATACAATATATATGACAATTAAGGGTTTCTGAATTAGGCGGGGCAGATGGTCGTCAAATGCGGAGATTTTGAATATTTTATGATAGGTAAATGTTCTTTATCCTCTTTTTACGATACAAAACTGCCCATATGGGCAGTTTTGTTTTTTGCTTACAACGAAAGGAGTTTGAACATGGCAATTCGCATCGACAGATTTCGAAATACCGAAATTCAGTCTCTGCTTGAAGTGTTTACTTCACAAGGCGGTCTTGTTCCCGTATACTCAAATAAATATTTGATTTGTCCGGCTTTCTGTGACGTTCACGTCCACTTGCGAGAGCCGGGCTTTTCTTATAAAGGAACGATACGGAACGAAAGCCGATCGGCGTCACACGGCGGTTATTCGGCAATTTGTGCCATGCCGAACTTGAATCCCGTTCCGGACAGCCTTGAACATCTCAAAATCGAAACCGATTTGATAAGACTCGATTCGGCAATCAAAGTCCTGCCATACGGTGCAATCACGGTCGGAGAAAAGGGCGAACAACTTGCGGATCTGGAAGGGCTTGCGAACCTTGTCTGTGCTTTTTCAGATGACGGTCACGGTGTGCAGGATAGCAGTATGATGCGTGAGGCGATGACACGGGCAAAAAAACTCGGAAAAATCATTTCGGCACACTGCGAGGACAACAGTCTTCTGCACGGCGGTTGCATCCATAACGGCATTTATGCGAAAGCACACGGCTTGATAGGCATTTCTTCCGAGAGTGAATATAAACAAATTGAGCGGGATCTGAAACTTGCGGAAGAAACCGGCGTTTCGTATCACGTCTGCCACATTTCAACAAAGGAAAGTGTCGATCTCATTCGGCAGGCAAAAAAGAGCGGTGTCAACGTCACTTGCGAAACCGCCCCGCATTATTTGGTACTCGATGAAAACGATTTGACAGATGACGGGCGTTTCAAAATGAATCCGCCGTTGCGATCAAGGAAAGATAGGGAAGCACTGCTCGATGGCATCTCTGACGGAACAATCGATATGATTGCAACCGATCACGCACCGCACAGTGCGGAAGAAAAATCGAAAGGTTTGCGTGGCAGTCCGTTCGGTATTGTAGGCTTGGAAACGGCATTCCCGATACTTTATACGGAACTGGTAAAAAAAGGCATCTTAACGATTGAAAAACTTGTCGATTTGCTTTGCCACAATCCGAGAAAACGCTTTCACATTCCGCTATTACCGGAAGATTACACGATGTTCGAGATCGAAACACCGTACAGAATCAACCCCCAAAAATTCCTTTCCAAAGGAAAAAGCACACCGTTTGAAAATCGGACGGTTTACGGGACTTGTTTGGCTACGGTTACAGGAGGAAAAACAGTATGGCAAGAAAATTTGACGGAAAACTGATTTTGGAGGACGGAAGCGAGTATTACGGCTACCGTTTCGGTGCAAAAGTCGATCGCATTTGTGAGGTTGTCTTCAATACGTCAATGGTCGGTTATCAGGAAATCGTGTCCGATCCATCCTACACCGATCAGGCAGTTGTAATGACCTATCCGCTAATCGGAAATTACGGTGTCAACCGTGACGACAGTGAAACGAAACATCCGACAATCGGTGCATTACTTGTCGGTGAATACAATCCGCTTCCGTCCAATTTCCGCAGTGCATGGAATCTTTCGGATTGGATGCAATCATTCGACATTCCGGGGTTGGAAGGGCTTGACACAAGAAGACTGACACGCACCATTCGGGATTACGGTAGCCGTTTGGGACTTCTCACATCTGCCGGTACGAGTGTGGAAGATGCTCTGCAAAAAATCAAAGCATATCAAGTTCCGCACGATGCCGTTGCAAGAGTTTCCACAAAAAAAGTCTGGTTTTCTCCGGCTGTCGGCAAGACGGTTTGCAGAATTGCGGCAATCGACTGCGGAATGAAATTGAACATTGTTCGCTCGCTCAACAAGCGTGGTTGTGACGTGACGGTTTTCCCGTACAATACGACGGCGGAAGAACTGGAACGGATGAATCCCGACGGACTGTTCCTTTCCAACGGTCCGGGGGATCCGGAAGACGTTACACCGGTTATCGATCTGGTACGCAAAATGCGTGGGAAACTGCCGATTTTCGGAATCTGCCTCGGTCATCAAATGATTGCCCTTGCATACGGAGCGAAAACTTATAAACTAAAATTTGGACACCGTGGCGGAAATCATCCCGTCAAAAATCTTATAACCGGTCGGGTGGAAATCACCTCGCAAAATCACAGTTATGCGGTGCGTGACGATTCGGTTGCAGGTACGGGCTTGGAAATTACGCATATTAACCTGCTTGATAAAACCGTTGAGGGTTTGAAGTGCGAAAAAGACCGTGTCTTCTCGGTTCAGTATCATCCCGAAAGTGCCCCCGGACCTGAGGACAGCGGATATTTGTTCGATCAGTTTGTGAACGAAATGCAGAATTGCGGAGGTAACCGAAATGTCTAAAAGAACAGACATCAAAAAAATAATGGTCATCGGAAGCGGTCCTATCGTTATCGGTCAGGCGGCGGAATTTGACTATGCAGGAACGCAGGCTTGTTTGGCACTCAAAGAAGAGGGGTACGAAGTGGTCCTCTGCAACTCCAACCCCGCTACCATTATGACAGATACGAGCATTGCGGACAAGGTCTATATGGAACCGCTTACTTTGGAATATGTTGCAAAAATTATTCGCTATGAAAGACCGGACGCAATCATTCCGAGCCTTGGCGGACAAACGGGACTCAACCTTGCAATGCAACTTGAAAAGAAAGGTGTTCTCCGTGAGTGCGGAACGGAACTGCTCGGCACAAAAAGCGAAAGTATTGAAAAAGCCGAAGACCGTGAACTCTTCAAAAAACTCTGTGAAGAAATCGGCGAACCGGTTTGCCCGTCCGAAATTGCAAAATCGCTTGCGGAAGGGCTTGCATCCGCAAACCGCATCGGTTATCCTGTTGTCCTGCGTCCTGCTTTCACGCTCGGCGGAACGGGTGGAGGATTTGCCGGCAATGACGAAGAATTTACAACCTTGATGACGAATGCCCTTGAACTTTCGCCGGTACACGAAGTTTTGGTTGAAAAAAGTGTCAAAGGCTATAAGGAAATTGAGTATGAAGTTATGCGGGATGCAAACGACACGGCAATTGTTGTTTGTAATATGGAAAATCTCGATCCCGTCGGCGTGCACACCGGTGACTCGGTTGTCGTATGCCCCAGCCAAACGCTTGCAAACAAAGAGTACCAAATGCTCCGCAACAGTGCCCTGAAGATTATTCGCAGTCTGAAAATCGAAGGCGGATGCAATGTTCAATTTGCTCTCGATCCGGATTCTTTCCAATACTATGTGATTGAGGTCAATCCCCGTGTGTCCCGCTCCTCGGCACTTGCAAGTAAAGCAAGCGGATTCCCGATTGCGAGAGTGTCTGCAAAAATCGCGGTGGGACTCCACCTTGACGAAATCATTCTTCCCAATACGCCGGCGAGTTTCGAACCTGCTCTCGACTATGTCGTTACAAAAATGCCGAGGTTTCCGTTCGATAAATTCGCAAGTGCCTCCAACCGTCTTTCCACGCAGATGAAAGCGACCGGCGAGGTCATGAGTGTCGGCAGGACCTTTGAAGAAAGCCTGCTCAAAGCGGTACGTTCACTCGAAATCGGTGCTTATCATCTGTTCTCACAAAAAGCAGAGGAAATGTCAACGGCAGATTTGCTCGCTTATGTTGCAACCGCAACGGACGACAGACTCTTTATGCTGGCGGAACTTTTACGCCGTGGCGAAACGGTCGAAACGCTCTTTGAAACAACCAAAATCGACAGATTCTTCCTTGATAAACTCGCTCATATTATTGCCATTGAAAAAGCACTTTTGAAAAAGCCGAATGATCTTGATGAGTTGAAAGTTGCGAAGAAATACGGATTTTCCGACCGTGCTATCGCAAAGCTTTGGAACAGTAACGAAAAAGAGATCTGTCGGATGCGGAAATCGGCAGATATCATTCCGGTTTACAAGTCGATCGACTCCTGTGCATCCGAATTCGATGCTTATATTCCGTACTATTATTCCACCTATGCCGAAGAAAACGAGGCATTCCCAACACAAGGCAAGGAAAAAATCGTGGTTTTGGGTGCAGGACCTATCCGAATCGGGCAGGGCGTTGAATTTGACTATTCCACTGTTCACGCCGTACAGACCATTAAAAAATCCGGCTATGAGGCAATCATTGTCAACAACAACCCCGAAACGGTTTCGACCGATTATACAACATCCGACAAACTCTATTTCGAACCGCTCACGTCGGAAGACGTGATGAATATCATCGATTTGGAAAAGCCGATCGGCGTGATAGCATCACTCGGCGGACAAACTGCAATCAACCTTGCCGAAAAACTTGCGGATAGGGGAGTCAAAATTATCGGAACGGACTGCGTTGCAATTGAACGTGCCGAAAACCGTGATGTTTTCGAACGGCTTTTGCTCGATCTTAAAATTCCCGAGCCGAAAGGCAAAGCGGTCACCAACATTGAAGACGGTGTCAAAGTTGCGGAAGAAATCGGTTATCCGGTGTTGGTTCGTCCGTCCTTCGTTCTCGGCGGTCGGGCAATGCAAATTGTTGCAAATGAGGAAGGGCTTCGACACTATCTGCGGACGGCGGTCGAAATCGATGTCGACAAGCCGGTCCTTGTCGATAAATACATTGTCGGAAAAGAAGTGGAAGTCGACGCCATTTGTGACGGTCACGATGTGTTCGTCCCTGGAATTATGGAACTTGTCGAACGCACCGGAATTCACAGCGGTGACAGCATCAGCGTATACCCGCCGTTCAGTATTTCGGACCGTGTCAAAGGCGTGATTTTGCAATACACAAAGCGTTTGGGACTTGCAATCGGCATTGTGGGATTGTTCAATATTCAGTTTATCGTCGATAAGAACGATGAAGTTTATATCATTGAAGTCAATCCCCGTTCCAGTCGGACCGTGCCGTTTCTCTCCAAAGCAACGGGGTACAGTCTTGCAGATATTGCAACCGAAGTCATTCTCGGAAAATCGCTCAAAGAGCAGGGATTTTTCGACCTTTATCCGACCGAGAAAAAACGCCATTACGTCAAAGTTCCGGTCTTCTCATTCAGTAAAATTACCGGTGTAGATGCATCGCTCTCACCCGAAATGAAATCAACCGGAGAGGCAATCGGCTATGACGATAAACTCAACCGTGCATTGTACAAGGCTTTGCAGGCATCCGGTATGAAACTGCACAATTACGGGACGGTCTTTGTGACGGTCTGTGACGATGACAAAGCCGAGGCGTTACCGCTTATCCGCAGATTTTACAATCTCGGATTCAATATCGAGGCGACCGAAGGCACAGCGAAATTCCTGAAAGCAAACGGCATCCGCACACGCATTTTGGGCAAAATCGGAGAAGGTTCACATGACATCGTGAATGCACTTCGTCAAGGTCACATTGCATACGTCATCAACACCGGAGCGGTCGCAAACGCCGGACAGCATACAGACGGTTACAAGATTCGCCAAATCGCAACCGAAAATAATATCACAATGTTTACATCGCTCGACACAGTCAAAGTTCTGCTCGATGTTCTCGAAGAAACGACTTTGGGTGTTTCCACAATCGATTCGTAAAGGAGCAAAGCCATGAAAAAGGTCAATTATACGGTTCTATCGAATCGCAATATCGCAAAAGACATTTATGAAATTGTTCTGAGCGGTGACAACTCCGCATTTACAAGGGCAGGGCAGTTTGCCAATCTGATGATTGACGGTTGCTACCTTCGCCGTCCGCTGTCCGTCTGCAACATTGACGGCGACAAACTGACCTTGATTTACAAAGTGGTGGGCAAGGGGACTGAGATTCTCTCGCATACCGCCGTCGGAACGGTTATCGACACGCTCACGGGACTTGGAAACGGATTTGATTTGTCTGTGTCCGGTGACAAACCACTCTTGGTCGGTGGCGGAGTCGGCGTTCCGCCGATGTATTTGCTATGCCGTAAGCTGATTGCAAACGGTGCAAAACCGATTGTCGTTTTGGGCTTCAATAGCGAAAATGAAATTTTCTACCGTGAAGAATTCGAAAAAATCGGTGCGGTTGTTTACATTGCAACCGCAGACGGTTCGGTCGGCACGAAAGGATATGTCACCGATGTCGTAAAGAATTTGACATACACCTATTTTTACACCTGCGGACCGATGCCGATGTTCCGTGCTTTGGAAAAAATCGTCACAACCTCCGGCGAATACAGTTTTGAAGAGCGTATGGGATGCGGTTTCGGTGCTTGTATGGGCTGTTCCTGCAAAACGAAATACGGAAATAAACGCATTTGCGTTGACGGTCCGGTACTGAAAAGAGAGGAGATTATTTGGTGAATACGAAAGTCAATTTGTCCGGTTGGGTGCTTGACAATCCCGTCATTCCCGCCAGCGGAACATTCGGTTACGGAAAAGAGTTTTCTTCTCTGTATGATTTGGACATTCTCGGCACATTTTCATTCAAAGGAACAACCGTTGAACCGAGATTCGGCAATCCGACACCCCGTATTGCCGACAGTTACGCAGGAATCGTAAACTCGATAGGACTGCAAAACCCCGGTGTCGAACACGTGTTAGCACACGAACTGCCCGAAATGAAAAAATTTTTTCACAAAAAAGTGATTGCAAATCTCAGCGGAGCGACAACCGAGGAATATGTCACGCTTGCCGAAAAGTTGGGGGCAGAAGATCAGGTCGGCATTCTCGAAGTCAATATCAGTTGCCCAAATGTCCGTTGTGGCGGTATGTCGGTCGGAACGTCGGCTGAAAAGGCTTTTGAGGTGACGAAAGCGGTCAAAGCGGTTGCCAAAAAACCGGTTTATATGAAACTGTCTCCGAATGTCACCGATATTGTTTCCATTGCCCTTGCCTGCGAAGAAGGCGGAGCGGACGGCATCAGTATGATTAACACTTTGACGGGTGCGAGAATCGATCTCAAAACGAAAAAGCCGGTCATTGCGAATATTATTGCAGGCTATTCCGGCAAGGCACTGCTTCCGGTTGCACTCGGAATGGTTTATAAAGTCTATTCGGCTGTCAAAATTCCGATTATCGGAATCGGCGGTGTATCGAGTGCCGAAGATGTTCTCGAAATGATGATGGCAGGTGCAACTGCGGTCGGTGTCGGAGCGGCTAACCTGATCGATCCCTACGCCTCAAAAAAAATGGTCGAAAATCTGCCTGCCGTGATGCAAAAATACGGCATTGAAAATCTTTGTGATATTATTGGAGTGGCACACAATGGATGAAAAAGTTATCATAGCGTTGGATTTTGATTCCTCCGAAAAAGTTTATTCTTTTTTGGATCTGTTCGGCGATAAAAAACTGTTTGTCAAAATCGGAATGGAACTGTTCTATGCGGTAGGGCCGGACATTGTCCGTGAAATCAAACGGCGTGGGCATAAAATCTTTTTGGATTTGAAACTGCACGATATTCCGAACACCGTCGGAAAGGCAATGAAAGTTTTATCGAATCTCGATGTCGATATGTGCAATCTTCACGCATCCGGCACAAAAGCCATGATGGAATCGGCTATCAAAGGCCTGACAAGGGAGGACGGAACAAGACCACTGCTCATTGCCGTTACGCAGTTGACAAGCACGGACGAAACCGCACTGCACGAAGAATTGCTCATTGACCGACCGATGAAAGATGTTGTTCTCTCCTATGCGGAGCGGGCAAAATCGGCAGGTCTGGACGGCGTTGTCTGCTCACCTCTGGAAGCCGGAGCGGTTCACGAAAGATGCGGTAAGAACTTTTTGACGGTCACCCCGGGTGTGCGTTTTGCGGAAGGGGACAAAGGGGATCAAAAGCGTGTCATGACACCGGCAGAGGCAAAGAAAATCGGTTCGGATTACATTGTGGTCGGTCGACCGATTACGGCATCGCAAGATCCCGTATCGGCTTATGAGCGTTGCGTTCGTGAATTTTTAGGATGAGAGGAAAAACCAATGGAAAACATCAAAGAAACAATCGCAAAAGATTTGCTGTCAATCAAAGCCGTATTTTTCAGACCGAATGAACCGTTCACGTGGGCAAGCGGAATCAAAAGTCCGGTTTACTGTGATAACCGTTTGATTTTGACTGCACCGCAGGTCCGTACACAGGTGGAAACGGCAATCGCCGAAACCGTAAAAAAAGAATATCCCGATGTCGAGATTTTAATGGGAACGTCAACCGCCGGAATTGCTCATGCGGCAATCGCAGGGCATTTGCTCGGCATTCCGATGGGCTATGTTCGCTCCGGTGCAAAGGATCACGGCAGGCAGAACCGTATTGAGGGAAAACTCGAAAAGGGACAAAAAGTTGTCGTAATCGAAGACCTGATTTCTACCGGTGGAAGCGTCATTGAAGTGGTCGATGCTCTGCGTGAAGTGGGAGCGGACGTACTCGGCATTGTCAGTATTTTCACTTACGGAATGAAAAAAGGCTTGGAAAAATTAGCCGATGCGAATGTGAAAAATGTCAGTCTGACTGATTTCGATACAATCGCAAAAATTGCAGGCGATGAGGGCTATATCGCAAAATCGGACGTCGAACGGTTGATTAAATTCCGTGACAATCCATCCGACGAGAGCTGGATAGGGGCTTAAAATGAAAAATCTCATTGATATTCTCGATTTGTCGGTTGCAGAAATCGATGACTTAATCAAAACCGCAGAAGATATTGCAGAAAATCCCGAAAAATACGAGGATTCCGCACGGCATCGTATTCTGGCAACGCTCTTTTTTGAACCGTCGACACGGACAAGACTGAGTTTTGAAACCGCTATGATGTCGCTCGGCGGTAGCGTTACGGGCTTTTCCGATTCCAAGACAAGTTCGTCTTCAAAAGGCGAAACCCTTGCCGACACAATCGAGGTCGTGTCCGGTTATGTCAATGTCATTGTTATGCGTCACCCGAAAGAGGGAGCTCCCTATGTCGCCTGCGAGCATTCTAACGTGCCTATCATCAATGCCGGTGACGGCGGACACTATCACCCCACACAAACGCTGGCAGATCTATTGACAATCAAGCACGAAAAAGGAAGACTCGACCACCTGAAAATCGGTCTTTGCGGAGATTTGCGTTACGGCAGGACCGTTCATTCGCTCATCGATGCCATGGCAAGATATGACGGCACGGAATTCGTTTTAATTGCTCCGCCGGAATTGGATTTACCGGACTTTGTGACGGAAGGCACTCTGAAAGCCAAAAACATTCCTTATACAGTTTGTCGCACGATGGACGAGGCGATCGGCAATCTTGACGTGCTGTATATGACACGCATTCAGAAAGAGCGTTTTTCGGATCTTGCAGTCTATGAGCAATTGAAAGACGTTTATATTTTGGACGAGTCGAAAATGGCACTTGCTCCGAAAGATATGATCGTCCTGCATCCGCTTCCGAGAGTCAACGAAATCACCGTCGGTGTCGATAAAGATCCCCGTGCTTGCTACTTCAAGCAGACCGTCAACGGAAAGTTGATGCGTATGGCTTTGATTCTCAAACTGTTGCGTGAAAAAGATCAAGCCGACATTGACAGAGGGAAGGGAATTCTTGCAGAAGTTAAGACCGACTGCAAAAATCCGCACTGCATCACGCACACGGAAAGGGGACTCGGTAGGCGATTCTATCGGGATGCGAATGAAAAAGTCAGATGTTTCTACTGCGATGCGGAATATATTTGACAATTTTAGCAATATTTTTTTGATAGAATAAGATAACAAATCGTCATTTCGTTTTTTTAAAGTGCCAATTCGTTATTTTGCACAAAAGCAACCCAAAAAGTTTGTTTATTATGCCTAATTGACATTTAGTCGATTGTATGGTAAAATATGTATAATAAACCTTTGAAAAGGGAAGATTATAAAATGACAATTGCTGAATATGAAGAAATTAAAAATATGACCTATCGTGAATATTGCAAATATCTACAAGACAAATATGGTATGGCAAAATGCGATTTTTTTACAAAATCCTTTAATAAAAATCCAAAGGTGACACGAACAAAAGAAGGGTTAATATGTCATCATATCTATGAGGATAAAGCCATTATGCTATCTACTCCGGCCTATGCTAAAAAGAATCCGTTCAAATATCAGCTCCGCGAAAATTTAGTTTATTGTGATTATTTGGAGCATTTATATTTACATATTCTAATATGTGAATATCCGGCAAAAAATAAAAATCGAAATGAAGAAGTTGGAGTTGGAGGTGTTGTAAATTACATTGCACCAGAATTAAACGATGTTTACAGCGGATGGAAAACAGCACAGCCTTGGAGACAGATGTGTCACTCTAAAATAATAAATGACAAGGACCTATATCTTAAATTGCTACAGCGGTTCATCAATATTAATAATATGTCATATTTCATGGTTAAATTACTGTTATGCCGTAGTTTTAATGAACAATTTGGTGGCTGGTCATCAAAGAATAATAAAATGATTTATTCCGAAATAATCAATCTTAAAGCAGGCAATTAAGATATGGACTTTACGAAGAATAACTTGACGGAGAAGGTGGCAGATTGAATTCTGTATTTTTTATACTCGAAATAATCGGGACGGTGGCATTTGCGACCTCCGGAGCAATGGTTGCAATTCATAAAAAAATGGACGTTTTCGGCGTTATCATTTTGGGATTGACAACCGCTCTCGGTGGCGGAATCATTCGGGATTTAATCTTGGGTGTAACGCCACCGTCCGCTTTTTTGAATCCAATCTATGCGATTGTTGCCGTTGCGACAAGCATTTTGGTATTCTTGCCGTTTACGCAGAAATTCGCACACAAAAACAGACGGACTTACGATGCCATTTTATTGATTTGCGACTCTGTCGGACTCGGCGTTTTTACGGCTGTCGGAGTCAAAGCGGCATATTCCGCCATGGAAAATGCACCGTTTATTCTCGTTATTTTTACCGGTGTGATAACGGCGGTCGGCGGAGGTGCGATTCGGGATTTGTTCGCAAAAGACACGCCGTTTATTTTCGTAAAACATTTTTACGCCTGTGCATCGCTGGTCGGTGCGGTACTGGGAGCGGTTCTTTGGAACTATACCGGAGAAGTCGTCAGTATGACCGCTTCGGCAATTGTTGTCATAACCTTACGATTGCTCGCCGCAAAATTCCGCTGGGAACTGCCCAAACCGCACGGATCGGATGATGAAAATAGTTTATAATTTATATTTTGATGCACCGTTTAATCAAACCATTTTATAAGATTTTAACGATTCATTGTGCATTTATCGCCGAATTTTGATGTTTTAGGTTATTTTCTGCCATTCGAATTATACAAAATTTTTATTTTGTATAATTGCGTTCTTATGGCTCTACCCCGTGCGGACTTGAATCCGTCTTATATTCTGAGGAACTGCCCTCTAGCTTTTCTTCTTGTTTTATCTTTTTTCCACGGTTATTTTGTAATGTCGGTTCTTCCGATTCGCTTTGCAATTGTTCTTGAAAACAAATTTTTCAGGCTATATTTATTTAACTTAACTCAACTTACTCACTTGCTTGTCAAGACATATTTCAAAATTTGTCTGACAAAACCTCATCTTTTTTATGTGCTATTCGTGCTTTTAATGCAAAATGACGGACAAGGCACTTCGGATTTCTCCGAAGTGCCTCTTTTCATTCAATCAAATTGTCTTTTGTCAATCCAAAAATCTTTTCTCAATAGTTATTTGTCCAGAATTTATCGTCTTCCGGATCGGTGGTGTCCTTCTCGGTTGATTGTTCGGTTGATTGTTCAGTAGACTTTTCCGTCGATTTTTCTGTGTTTTTCTCGGTTGACTTTTCTGTTTGCTTTTCAGTCTGCCTGTCGGTTGTCTGCTCGGTAATTTTTGTTGCATCGGTTTCGTCCGATTGCGTGCCGATTTCGGCACAGGAGACGAGCGACATTAACACGGCAAGGCAAAGAATTAGCAATGTTTTTACAGTAGTTCTCATTTGTTTCCCCTATCAAATTGATTCGACTATGAACCAATCTGCCGGTGCAACTACGCCGTCATCATCACCGGAAAGCGAAACGGTCAGAATATCAAGGCTGTCGACCTGCAAAAGGTCTGCCTGCGGTTGCACATAAGTTTTCATTGTGAAACTCCTTTCCGTGACTTATTTGCAGGCATCGACGATGCTTTGCAGATAAGTGGTTGTTTCCCCTGCCGAAATTGCGGAGGCGGCGACAGCGTTCATCGTACGGGAATTGTTTGCGTCACTGTATGCGGTGTAGAATGTGTTATAGGTGCTATCCGCATAGGTGATTTCCATAAAGGAGATTGCCGAAATTGCCAGTGTGTAACCTGTCTTGTCTTCGGTGAGTCCGTACAGAACCGAGCGGAATTCGTTTTCGCCGTTGTCATTGGTCAATGCCCATTTGGTGCGATCAACTTTGACGTAGTCCGAACCTTCCGAGCCACCGCCGATCAGCGTTTTGAAGTCATTCTCGAAAGATGCCAGTTTGGAAGTGGGCGTGAAATATGTACCGAATGTGACATTTTCGCCGAGCAGGTTGAGCAAATCATTCGAAACTCTTGTTTTGAAACGGATGCCGGTCGGACCTTCCAGACGGATCGATGCACCGTCAACCATATAGAAATCGTCTGCATCAAGGAAGACGGGTGAAATTGTCAAGCCGTCATCGCCGACAGTCAATTTTTTGTCGATAACACCGATTCCGGTAGTGGCAACGGGTGCGTAAAGGTTGTTGTTAAAGGACCAGCCGATGAGTTCGGTGTTGCTGAATCCGGGGTAATATGCCCCCTGTGCAATTGCTTCTTTGCTGATTTTCCACGTTGCTCCCTCGTCGTGAAGCGTTGCGGTTACATTGCTATTGAACCAAACAAAGCGGTTGTCGACAATATTCGTGGCTTTCGGTGCAAGTTCAAGAACGGCGGTTTTGTCGAGGTAAAGGTCAAATGTTCCGGACGGGCTGTTTTTCGAATCACCGTAACTGAAAAGATAGTTTTTCGTTACCTTCGAGCTGGTATTTGCGTTTTCGGCGATGAGTCGGCTACCGTTTTTCACATATACCTCCAGCTTCTTTTCCTTATTGCCACTGATTATAAACATTGAATAGTTAGCACCATTATCCGCTGATTTTGTTTTCCTTGCCGTGCTGTTGTCAAAGGTGAACCTCATATACTGTCCACCTACACCCGTATCGTTACCGAGCATCCAGTCATCCGCTCCGCTTATGACGGTGGAATCCTTGATGTTGACATACTGCCATGTGCTTGCAACATAAGTCTGGCACTTGAAAACCATTGCGGAGGAGGTAATATTACAGTTTTCGATGTTCAAGGTCAAACTGTCGCCCTTTTCGACGCGGACCGTAAAGGTTACGCCCTTATTTTCAAGCGTCAGGTTTTTGAAGGTCGATTCGCAATCGTGAAGTACAAAAGCATCGCCTGACATTGTAAGTTTGTGGTTATTGCCGTCAAGCGTGAAGATCTTTCCGCCGTTTTTCACGGAAATGCAGGTTGTCGTCACATCCTTTAAAAGCGTAATTGTGTCATTGTCTTTCAGGGCAGAAAATGCTGCGGAAAGTGTACCGTAATAAGTACCCGTTTCGTTTGCACCGATCCGGCAGACATATCCCTCCGAAATGGCTTCGGTATCGTTAGACACACTGATAACGCCGGTGACCGCCTTGAAGGACAGTGCGGAGGTTCTGTCAAATTTCGAAAGATCGATGCCGTTCGTGTAATTCTTATCACCGCACTTGTAGACTTTTCCGTCTATGGCAGGCAGTGTCAGTGTTGTTGCTTTGGATGCGGGATTGACAATATATTCAACTCCGCTATCGTTTACGGTCACGTTGTCACCGTAAAAAAGTTGTGCCGATACAACATTTGTCCCGCAAGTATCAAAAATCAATTTTGTTCCGGCATCAAAATTCAAAACGGATTTTACACCGCCGGACATATGAATCGCATACAAGGTTGCGTTGGCTTTTGTGGATGCAACCGTTACGGACGAACCGTTTTTGAGGTTGAGCGTAAAGGAATTCAGATTCTGTGCGTTGAAGACCGCATCGTTTTTACTTGTTACAGTTTTATTCACGGTTGTGTTGTCGAGTGTCAGGGTGACATCATAGTTTGTGTGGCAATACATCCATGTTTCGGATCCGTTCAGCGTAACCGTAGAGTTTTTGACCACCCAATCGACTTTTCCGTGAGTACCCTCGAATGTTGCTTCATCCTTGACATTAAATAGGTAATTACTGCCTGCCGTGACAGTGCAGGTATCAAGCGTGCAGGTCACGTCTGCGGTCGAGCAACTCGTCTGAAACAGACGGTTTTTGGCTACCGCAATGTTTGCGTTTTTGATTGTTGCATCATACGCATCATTGCGTATCATCGGTGATGCCATTTGTGTAATCGTCTTGCCTGCGGCATCAATTACAATGCCGTCCTGAGCGGATGTCAGTTTAATTGTGCTACTGACAGTTGCATCGGCAATCATGGTAACGGTCAGGTTGGACTGCGTGACCGCCAAAACTGCTTCGTTCAGGGTTTTGTAGTACGTGCCGGTACCCTCATCGCCGATTCTTGCAACATAACCGGCGGTTGCCTGTGTGGCATCGGTGACTTCGCCCTCGGCAAATGTTACCGTTGGCAACATACAGAGAATCATACAGAGTGCGAGAATGAGTGAAAGAACTTTTTTGGTTTTCATTTGGTGTGCTCCTTTGTATAATTTTATTTTTCACGGTTTTATACCGCAAAATTCGGTCAGGATGCGAAATATGCTTCGCTTGATTCGTAGGTAACTGCGGACGGATTTTGATTTTTCTTCAATGTCACAACCGTGACCGTGTCCGCCGCCAACCATTTCACGATGCTGTCGTTGTCCGCAAAGTAATCGTTCCCGTTGCGGGTTTTGATGTGTTCCAATTCCTTTGTCAGCTTTCCGGTATTCCAGAAAACATATTTCGGCTTGATTGTGGAATAGGTCGAGTAGTTTGCACCCTCGAAACCGTGGTGTGCCGTCTGCACGATTTCGCTTTCAAGTGCCGATCCGTAAATCCGCAAAACCGTTGTATTGGAGGTCGGTCCCATATCGCCGAGATACATAATCTTATGCCCTTCGAGTTCAACGGAGAAGACCAGACTGCTTTCGTTGAAGAATGTGAACTCGGTCGGATAGAACAGATCCATAGACCAGTAAATCGTAATTTTTGCGTTTCGGATGTTGAAGACCTGCCCGGGATGTGCGTGTGTGATCTTTGCATTCGGGTATTTTGTAGTCATTTTTGCCCAGACCGATGCCGTCGATCCTCCGTCGCCGTTTGCACTGACAGATGACTGCGGGAAGTTGCAAATGAACCGTTCCACCGTAACATCGGAATGGTCGAAAAGCAGGAATGTTCCGACATGGTCACCGTGCGTATGCGTGAAAATCCATGCCGAAATGACGATATGCTCCGGATTGGGGGCTTGTTTTTTCAGCGTTTCGTAGAGCAATTCGTCATTCATTTCCCGATCGTGTCCGCCGTCAATGACAATGAAACTGCCGTCCGTGAGGCGAATGACGTGAGAAAGACCGTTGATCCATTTGTCCCAAGCGTCTCCTTCTTCGTATCCGATCCAAAGTCCCAATTGCGTTACGGTCGTATCGCAAACACCCGGGACATAGGTGTTTTCCGCCTCGGTTGTCGGCAAAGCGGTATCGGTCAGTTTTTCAATCGATACATTGATTCTCGGAATGTCCGGCAGATAACTGAGCGTCAACAGATATTTGTCATTCGTATAAGATACATAATGATTGTTGCCGATTTGGTTTTCTGCCTCAACCGTGTAGCCGGCATTCAGAACCGCCGTACGATATGTGGTGTAATCAGATTCGGTCACACCGGTAAAGGAAATTTCTTTACAGAAGCCGGTCGCTCCGGTTGAAAAGATTGTTCCGTCCTGCGAACCCGTAAATGTCGGAATGGCGGAAAGAATGCTACCCGTGTCACCGCTTACGCTGTAAGTTGCGGAAATCGTGATTTGCTCCTTTCCCTGCTGTGTATAAAGCAGAGAAACCAACTTTTTTACGGCGGTGCTGTAAGCATCGTCCGGCGTTGCGTAAATGACAACTTTATTGCCAATGACTCGAAGTGTCCATGCTCCGTAGCCGAGTTCGCCCGCAACGGTTTGCGTTTCCGCATATGAGGTCGGACCTATCAGAATTTCGACTGTATCTTTGACATAAGTTTCGGAATCGTTTACAACCTTAACGGTCTTTCCGGAAGCTTTTTTCAGCATCTGTGCCACCGATTCGGCAGAATCGGTCACGTTGTCACTTGCCCCGAACGGAATGACGATGCGGGCAAGTGTCGTTTCGTCGGAAAGAACCAGTTTTTCTTCGGCAGGTTCGGTTTCCTGCTCGGTCGGCTGTTTTGCAGTTGTCTGCTTTTCGGTGGAGTTGTCTGTTTTACCGTTGCCTTTGTCACAACCGGTGACAAACACTGTGCAGACAAGTAGCAATGCAAGAAGAACCGAGAAAATACGCATTGTTCGCTTCATATCCGGATGCCTTTCACTGAATCATATACCAAGTCTGGAAATCGTCCAGTGCTTTGTCGAACTTATCTTTCATACTCTCGTATGCAGAAAGCGGATTCGTTCCTTTGCTTGTCGGATGTCTCCAAACATTCTGTTCGATATTTTCAAGTTGAGCACCGTAAATAACCATCGGATCGAAGTAAACGGCATCGAAAATCATTTCCATAACCGTCACGTTCTTCGCTTCCTTGATATATTTACCTTTGAGCATCTGCTCGACATAACTCGGACGAACTTTTTCGTAACTCTTGGAGCACATCAATTCGAGAAATGCACTCATCATTTCCGTATCGACGGAGGAGCATTTCAAAATTGCCATCAGGTTGTAGGTATCCTGTGCGGTTGCACCGTATTCGGTTTGTTCCGAATCGTACATCGGCAGAGGCAGAATAGCGTAGCTATCGGTCATGGAACGGAGTTTGTAGTTTTGATCGGAACCGCTGTAAATAACGTCAATATCAAATGTTGCAAGTCCGTTGACGAAGGAATCGTTGAATGCCTTCGTCAGATAGATGTTATCGCCCTTATAAAAATCGCTGACAACGGCTGATGCATCGGAAAGTTTTTGATTTCCGGCAATCGTCAGCGTATATGTATCGTCATCGTTTTTCGTGCCGAGTGTCAGGCGGAATGCACCGAAGAACCCGTCCCACGCCTCGCTGGCTTTGACCGAATGCAGTGCGTATTTGTCCCCTTCCGTTGCACCTTCTACGCCGTCGGTTTCGGTGAACGGAATCTTTTGGATGATTTCCAACATTCTTTCGACCGTCCACTCGTGGTCAATAACGGTGTCGAGAATATCATCCTCTCCGATTGCGTTCAGTTGCGTTAAGTTTGCAAATGCCACAATGGTTCTGTCCCAGACAGAGAGGTTGATATCGCCGATAATCGTATAAAGATGCCCGAAGACTTCCGCCGTGTTGATGTAGTTCTGATTCCACCACGGTTTGGAAAGATTCAGATACTTCACCTTTGCACTGTCGGTAAGGTCGACATAGCAGTCTTTGGATGCCGCACCGAGCATATAGAATGCCGAACCGACAATCAGATCGACATCACCGGTGTCCGCAAAACAAGATGCCGTTACGAAATCTGAGAGTTTAGTACCCGTCAATTCGCTTTTCTTGGTGATTTTCATCGATACGCCGAGTTTGTTCTCAACGGCGACATTGCGGTAATAGACCTGATTGTCGACCGAGTCGGCACGCGTTTCAAGTCCAAATTCACGCACCCACAGATCTCTCGGTCTCATTACAATGTTGATTGTGACATCGTCGTATTTGAGATTGTCCGGAATCTCATTGTCGATGACTTCCTGACCGTACTCGTCGGTTTCAGCCTCGGTTTCGGTCTCGGTTTGGGTTGTCGGATTCCCGCTGTCTTCGTGAGTGTCCTTCGTCGTATCTGCCGGCGTTTTCGTTCCGCAGGCGGTCAGCACGAGGAGGAGCAATGCCAAAAGGCAACAAAGAACCCCGATTTTTTTCGTACTCTTCATTTTTTTACCT
>CAVGAA010000021.1:0-27300 GCA_963627065.1 bacterium
CAGACAGACAGACAGACAGACAGACAGACAGACAGACAGACAGACAGACAGACGACCTATTTGCGTCTTGTAATAGGTTCTTATTCTCATATCAATTTTGCAACGGCATACGGCAGACGTGTGTCCGTTGCTGTTTTTGTGCCTGATCGGCTTTCTTTCAGATAAGAAAGTTTCGATCGGGCTTTTTGTATCTTTTTGAATCTGACACCCAAGGGTGTGGAGATAAAATATTTCTTCAAAGGAGAGAAAAAATTATGAAACGATGCAAACACGTACTATCCCTTCTGCTGGCGGTTTTAATGGTCCTCTCGACCGGAATTGCCTACATCCCGACCGCATTTGCCGAAGGCACCAACGAGGCGAAAATCGGCACAACCGAGTATGCGACGCTTGCAGCGGCGATTACCGCTGCGAAAGACGGTGATACCATTACGCTGTTGACAGATGTTGACGTCAATGCAAATGATAATGCAATCAAAAAAACAATCACCATTGACGGCGGTGAGGCAAAATACAAAATCACAAATAGCAAAAACGGTTATCTTTTCCATTTTTATCAAAGTTTCACCCTTAAAAACCTGACTTTTGACACTTCGCACGGCTTTCGCTTTTACAATACTGCCGAAAAAGAAGCAGTCGGAACGCTTGAAAATGTCAACTGGACACTTGGTGCCGGTTTGCTTGTCAACATTCAGGGCGGAGTTGCCGGTGTAACGCAAACCCTCAATATCAAGAATTCCACCATTACGAAAAAAGCAGTTGCCGGAGATCCGATGATTGCTACCTATTCGCACAGTGGCTGGGCAAAGCCCGGGATTTGCGATGTGACAATCAATATTGATAATTCTACCTTGAATCAGAATGGCGGAGCAACCAATGGACACGTCGGAAACACTTCTATGTTTTATTTCTGTTGTGCCAAGACGGTAGCCCTGAATCTGCAAAACAATACGGTTCTGAACTACAATCCGCTCGGAAATGCCAATTCCGTACAATCTGCAATTGTATATGAAATTCCGACTACCGTCAACACCGATGCAACTGCGAAGATTAATCTGATCGGCTCCGGTGCAGCAACCGCTAATAATTACTTTGCTTATAAAAACAATGCTACATACGGCACTTTGACTATGAACGATTCCGGAGCAAGCTGGATTGTTTCCGAAGCAATTGCAAAAAGAGGCTTTTACGCACCGTACGCAGGCAGTTTTGACGTCAACGGAACGGAAAAAGCATTCATTACCGGCAATCCGCTTTGCACGGGTACAACGGCACTGACCTATAAGAAAGCGTCCGCAACCTATTCGCTATCCGACCTGACAACCGATACTTCAAAATCCGCATCGGGCTTCATTTTCAAAATCGGAGATAAGGCCTATTCAAAATGGGCAGATGCACTGGCGGTCGGCGGAGAAATTAAACTGATTGGCCATACGCCGATGATTACCTCCAAAATCGCCCTGACAAAAGATGTTGTCATTGACGGTCAGAATCTCTACACATTGACAGCAAATACCTATTTCTTCGCTCTCGGCGGAAAGAACGTGACATTTAAGAATTTGACAATTAATACCACGAACGGTGTCAGAACAGACAGCGTCGCCGGTTCGAATGTCATCTTCGATAACTGCAAAGTTACGGTAACAGGCGGACTTCTGGTAAACTTCAACAAGAATTCAAATGTGACATTCAAAAACACCACCGTTACATCGTCCGCTGCCGATCCCGTCATTTTGATCCAAGAAGGTGCAACATCGAATATCAACCTCGAAAATTCGACAATTACTTATACAAAAGGTTCGCCTGATAATGATAATAATACCTCAATCATCAATATTGCAGGTAAAGCCAACGGAACGGTGACGATTGACGGTAAGTCAAAACTCATTTACAATCCTAACAATACGAGAACAAACAACCAAGTTATCTCAATCCATGATGATGGGACATCTGCGACTGTCAATCTCAAATCCGGTGCGGTATTGGAATACAACACCGTGCCGAGCGATGTAACATCGCTTACTTTCCTGCGTGTTACCAAAGCGACTTTGAATTTAGTAGACGAAGGTGCAACATGGACGGTCAGCGAAGCCGTTGCAAAGAAAGGCTTGCGTTATGTAAATGTCACCACCGCAGGCACAACGCTCAACACCGACATCGTCGCCCTGAAAACCGCCGACGGAAAACTGTACAGCCTGACCGAAGTCGTCAATCTCTCGGCAAAAACCTCTATGACCGCCGTCAACATGGGACTTGCCAACGTTGCAGGTGCATCGATCCGTGTTTCCGAACCGACCGGTATCCGCTTCGAAACCGAAATCGACAAAGATTTCTACACAACACTCGGTTTGTCCGCCGTCTACGGTGTAAAAGTGGCACTCAAAGATACACTGGCAAGCACGGCATTCTCGGCACTCACCGATGACAATTCCGTTTCCGTCATGACGTCTGACGAAGGCTTCAAGTGGGTGACGGAAGGGGAGAAATTCCGCACGGTTCTCCTTGACATCGACAGTGCAAACTATGCGACAAAACTCGCATGGAACGCTTTCGTGACCGTTACATACGAGGACGGAAAGACCGCTACATTCTGGGCAGATTACAGCGAAGTTGACAACAGCCGTTCGCTCGCCGATGTTGCAAATTCCGCACTGGCAGATACAACGGCAACATGGACCGCAGACGAGCAGGCAATTCTCAATGCCATTGCAGGTAAATAAGGAGGAACAGAATATGAAAACCATTTATGAAGTACCGCAGGCAGACCTTGTAATGCTTGATACAACCGATATCATTCGCACGTCGGGCGAGGTCGGTGAGGACGAAAACGGACTGAGCGTCGGAAAACTCTTTATTATTAATTAAATTATTAAATCCGTATAAACCGAGAAAGAACAGCAAAATACAATGGCTAAACTCATACAACTCTGCACCGAGAAATCGAGAAAAGACGAATGTTTTACAAAGGGGGTATGGCCCGCCGCCGGAATGGGCTACGTCCTTGTAACCGATGCAAACAAACTTCTCGTTATTGACGGCGGTGAAACAAGGGGAGATGCAGAAAATCTGCTCTCCCTCCTCGAAAAATATGCGGACGGCAAACCCGTTGTTGACCTATGGATCATCACGCACGGTCACGGTGACCATTACGGTGCATTACGGCATATCGCAAACGACGAAACCCTCCGTGCGAGAGTCGATGTCGTGGAATTTCTGGCACAGACCGACATTCCCGTGTCCTTCCCCGAGGGCGATCAGGCAAGCGTCAAAGCCTCTGTCAAAGCCTTCGACCGACCGCTCTTAAAACCGCATAAAGACGACATTTTCACCGTCGACAACCTCGAAATCCACATCCTTTATACTTGGGAGAACGATCCGAACGTTGCGGATGCAAAATCGCATAACCGCTTGTCGCAGATTTTCACGGTTACCGACAAAACGAACGGCAAACGTGTAATGTTCGTAGGCGACTCGACTTCAACCGGTCCGTCAACCGTACGGAAATCTTACGATGCGGAAATTCTCAAAAGTGACTTTTTGCAACTCGCCCATCACGGCTTGGACGGCGGTGACATCGGCTTTTACCGTATGGTCGCCCCCGAAACGGTACTCATTCCGTGTTCACTCGGCGGTGCAAAATTTATCAAATGTCCCGAAACACCTAACAACTATGCAAACCGGTATATTCAGGATCGTGCCCTGAATGTCATCTGTGCTTGCATAGGAACGGTGGAACTGGAATTTTAACCCTAAGAAAGGAAAAAACAAAATGAAAAAAGTATTGCTTTTATTGCTCGCTTGTCTGTTCCTTGTCCCCACGGTTGCATCCTGCTCAGGAAAGAACGGTAACAAGACGCCGACCGACACCAAAGTCGGCGAAAACGTTACGGCAACCGAGACCGAAGTTGAAACCGATGAATGGGGCAGAGAGGTGGAAGACACCGACTTTGACGTCACAAACCTCGATTTTGAAGACGAAACCCTGACGGTTCTTTGTGCCGGTGTGGACGAAACGTCCTACTGGGCACTCGATCCCGGACTTTACAAAGAACCGACCGATGCACTCGAAATGGCTCTTTACCGCAGAAATCTGCAAATCGAAGAAGATTTGGGTATGAAATTGGCGGTTGTTTACAAGAGCGGTGACCAAACGAACAGCCCGTTGAATCAGGCAGTCGAAAACGATGCGAAAGCAGGAACGGGCGAGTTCGATATTGTCGTCAACTATGCGGCTTATGCGGTTGTGGAAAATCTCCGCCCGTACTACATCGATCTGCTGAATGCTTCCACTCCCTACCTCCAACTCGACAAACCTTGGTACAACCAGAATTTTGTCGAAAACACGCAGGCGTTCGGTCATCTGTACTACATTGTCGGTGACTATAACCTCTGCACTTATAACCGCTTAATGGCAACCTACGTCAACCGTACGCTTTGCTTGGCAGAGGGGATCACGGACGGCATCGATGCCGACGATCTTTACGATCTCGCTCTTGACGGTGACTGGACTTACGAGGTTCTGTTCGAGTATGCGAACATCTACCACGATTCCAACGGTGACGGCAATAAAGATGCGGGCGACATTTACGGTTTGCTTTCCAACGCAAACTGCGAAGCGTACGACGGATTTTTGTATGCCTTCAACATCGACCTGACAACGACCAACGATGACGGCACGCACGCATGGAATGTTGCGGGCAACGAAAAAATGAGTACCGCCGCCGATATGGTCATCAATCTGTATCGCCAGAACGGTGTCTGGCTGATTGCAAAAACGGCAGGTGCCGAAACCACTTCCGCACAGCAGTACAAAATGTTTGCGGAAGGTCACGCCCTCTTCGACATCGACGTCATTTACCGTTATGCAGCACAGAACAAAGCCTTCCGTGCAATGGAGGACAAGTACGGTCTGCTCCCGCTTCCGAAATATGACAGTGAGCAGGAAGAATACGGCTCGGGCGTGCAGGACTCTCACTCTTTCACCAGTATCATCAAGAGTAGCGACGAAAAACGGAATCAGATGCGTTGTGCATACCTCGAATATGCAAACTATCTCTCTTATCAGGATTCCCGTCCGTACTACTTTGAAAGAATTCTGAAAGCACAGTACCTCGGAACGCTCAAATCCGCACAGGTTTTCGACCTCATTCTTGAACACGCAGATTTCGATTTCGGCGAACAGTATTCATTCGCACTTGAATCCGCAAAAGGTAAAGTTTGGAGAGGCGTGCTGAAAAACGAAACCACCGTGACGTCCGCATGGGAAACCTACAAGGACACACTGAATCAGGCACTCTCCAACCTTGATGCATGGTTCTTGGCAGTGGAATAATTGAGGTTTTCCGAATATGAAGAAAACGTTTCTTCACAGAATCGCAACGGGGTTGCTGGCACTTTTGCTGGCACTCCCGCTTGCATCCTGCAACACGCAAAAAACGCCCAACGAGACAACCGAAGTCGGCACGAAAACATCGTCCGCCGATGATGACACGGTTACAACCGCAGAGCAACAAAAAGAGGACATTCGTGATTTTCCGATTGTGGCGGACGGCAAAGCGGTCGATATTGTCTATTCTATGGACAGTGCCGACGCAATGAGCTATGCCACAAAAATTGCAACGAAAATCAAAAATCTGACCGGTATTACACCGACCTGCCGTGACGACAGCAGGGGACTCACCGATGCGTACGATCTTGACAGTTACGAAATCTTTGTCGGCAACGTCAATCACCCGACCTGCGAAGAAGCACTGAAAAGCGTACCGCTCGGCAGTTCCGCAATTCTCGTCAAGGGGCATAAACTCTGCTTGGTGACGAACCATTCAAATGCCCTCTCAACGCTCGTGGTCAAACTCATGGCAAATCTCACGACCTATTGCGACAAAGAGGCAAAGACCATTTACATTTCGAGCAGTCTCTATCTGGAAGTCGAGGGGACGGATCTGCTCTCCGTCATTCCGACAATGGAGGGCAAGGAAATCGCCGGCAGTTACGAAAGCACGGTCAACGCAACTTTGGTTCTTTACGAAAATATCACCGAATCACAGGCTACCGCATATCAAAGCACGATTTTGAATGAGGGTTACAGACTTTATTCCGGAGATATGACGACAGGAAAGACCGCAGATGCCAAAAATCGCTTTTTAACCTTCACAAGCGAAAACTATGTTCTGACTTACCTCTACACGCCGGCAAGTAAACGGCTTCGTGTGATTGCCGAAAAAATCGGAAATACCTCGCTCGGTTGGAGAGAGGATGAGCAGACGGTCGGCGAAAAAGTCTGCGATGCCACCTTTACGCAGGTCGGTATCTGCTATGACGCAGGTAAATTCAACGGAATGTCCTACGTGATGCGTCTTGAAGACGGCACGTTCATTCTCTTTGACGGCGGTCACGGCTTACAGAAAAACGCCGACAGACTTTACAAAATCCTGCAAAAGCAAGCCCCCGATCCCGACAACATTGTGATTTCCGCATGGGTGTTCAGTCACTCGCACGAAGACCACACAGGAATGTTCCCGTATTTTTCAAGAACCTATGCCGACAAAGTGACGGTTGAAAAGTTCATTTATAACCTTCCGACAACCTCGCAGTTTACGGATGACGAGCACGGCACAGCCGACACGAACAGCAACATCACAGGTATGGTCGGAAAATACAAAGGGGCTAAGGTCATCAATGCACACCCCGGGCAGGTTCTTTACATTCACGGGGCAAAAATCCGCATTCTCTACACCGCCGACCTTTATCTGCCGAACACCATTTCCTACGGAAATACGGCATCGATGTGCCTCACGGTCGAACACGCAGGCGTTACGACAATGATTATGGGTGATATCGGTTCGGATGTCGCATCGACTATGGAAGCGATTTACAGCGACGATGTTTTTGCAAGTGATGTCTTGCAAGTCGCACACCACGGAATCGGTTCTTCGCCGAGTTCGCTCTACCCGAAAATCAATCCGGCATGGGCTTTGATGCCTATCGGAACAGGACCGCTTTCAAAATGGGAAGGCTACACGGACGACTGCATTTCCTTTGTCAATGCATCGCACAACGCATTCTTCAAAACCTCCGAAAAATGTAAAGATCACCTTTATGTCGCCAATGACGATGTTCTGGTTCTCACTTACAAAAACGGAGATATTACCGCAAAACTTTATGACAACGACACCGCATATTTCAATGCGGAATGAAAGGAGAACACTCTATGAAAACACGTTTTCAAAAAGTACTGTCAACTATTTTGGCACTCCTCATGCTTGCCGGTTGTATGACATTTGTCACGGTGGCAGACGGTAACCAAGCCAAAATCGGTACAACAGAGTATGCAACCCTCGCCGAGGCAATCACCGCTGCGGCAGACGGCGACACCATTACGCTGTTGAGCGATGTTGACGTCAACGCAAACGACAATAAAATTAACAAAAAAATCACCATTGACGGCGGTGAGGCAAAATACAAAATCACAAATAGCAAAAACGGTTATATGTTCCATTTTTACTGTGATTTTACCCTCAAAAACCTGACCTTTGAAACCACGCACGGTTTCCGTCTTCGCAATACGGCAGGGCTTGAGGGTGTCACCGGAACGCTCGAAAATGTCAACTGGACACTCGGTAGCGGTTTGCTTGTCAACATTCAGGGCGAAGTTGCCGGCGTTAAGCAGACACTCAACATTGTCAATTCCACCATTACCAAAAAAGGCGAAAACGATCCTATCATCGCAAGTTATAACGCCGGAAACGATGTCGTCGTCAACATCGACAACTCGACTTTGAACCAACTCGGAGGAGCAACCGATACGCACGTCGGCAACCACAGTTTGTTCTTCTTTTACAACAAAGCAAACGTTACGCTGAATGTTAAAAACAACAGTGTATGCAACTACAATCCTGCCGGAAACGCAACAAGCGTAATGTCTATGTTGACGGTCGGAAAAGCAAACGTGACAGCAAATCTCGAAGCAGGGGCAAAACTCAATCTGCTCGGTTCAACGAAGAATGTATCCGAAAGGAACTCGCACTTTTACATCACGGACGGCGGAACACTCGCAATCGTTGACAACGGAGCGGAACTGAATATCAGCAAGAAAGTTGCCTCCGACGGTTTGCTGACACCTGTGTTTACCTCTTACAACGGAGCAACGACGCTTGTCAGCTGGGGCGTGCAGGACGGGGATAATCTCGCACTCGCAAGTGCATCTCCCTTCAAATACACCGCAACCGCCGACACCGTAAAACTCAAACTTTACACCTACACCTTCAAATCCGAAGATTTCAAAATGGATGCCGGAGCATCGATTCGTACCGAAGCACCGAACGCCATGGCAATTTCCGGAACAATCTCCAAAGAACTTTACGATATGGTCGAAGATCTCAGTTACAATATGACCTTTGAACTTTATCTCGTGAAAAAGTCGGTTCTCGACCTTACAAAACTCGGCGGAACAAAGTACAATCTTCGCCTTGTCGGCGGTCCTGACAAAGTAGAGGTCAATAAAATCTACTGGGGAACAAGTGAAGACGGAAAGACACTCACTTTCAAAGGCTGTGCGTACGGTCTGGAAGCCGATACCGAATATGTTATGGTTGCCGGCATTGACTGCTTCTTTGACGGTGAAGAAACCTATTACGATACCGAAATCGTCGATGCGGATCACATTCGTTCGCTCAAAGGCATTGCAACCGAGGCTCTCAAAGATGCGGAATACGCAAACAACGAGTACTTAAAATCGTTGGCAGGTAAATAAGAAAGGATAGGTGCGAATATGAAAAAATTAAGATTCGGATGTCTTTTACTGGTTCTTCTGATTGTTCTGTCGGCACTTGTCGCCTGCACGGGCAACGGCACGGAAACACCTGAAACCAAAGAGCAGAAAACGGTCGAAAGCGTAACCGAAGATTCCGGAACGAAAGTCGCAGAAGTGACTACCGAAGGCACAAAGGAAACGGAAAAACCGACCGAAGAAGTGACTTACAACTACGACGAACTTGACACCGACGGCAAATGGACGAAACGGTATTAAAGACTAATTGATTATGCGGGGGACGCTTTTTGTAAAAGCTGTCCCCCGCACCCTTCCAAAAAAACTTGGAGCAAGTTATATTTGGGGCAGATTTGTTACGGTCTGCTCCTATTTTTTGTAATCCGATTGGTGACTGTGTAGCCAAATGAAAAAAGAAAAAATTTGCACTTATATATGGCTATGCAAACGTTTACCGTATCACAACAAACGAGCGTACTCTGTGAAAAGTACGCTCATTTAATGCCTTATTGCAAGTTTTTTGGGGGTGCAGGGGGCTATTTTACAAAAATGCCCCCTGCATAATTTAAGGTTCAATCTTTTTTTGAAGGGTGCGGGAAACTATTTTTACAAAAAATGTTTCCCGCATAATAATTATTTATTCATTTATTGCTACAAAGTGCAGGTGAACGGAGGTGAAGTCGGTGGGAATGCTCTTGCAAACGAGATAGCCGGCGTGCATCAAAGTGTCGCCGTGGTAAACATCACCGGTTTCTTCGCAACGGTAGGCGACATTGGGATCGAGTCCGGCGAGTTTTATGAATTTGCTGTGTTGAACGCTCGTGCGAATGACCGTATAAGTCAGAATGGCACGTTTTTTATCTTCCGATACAAACTCCCACGCACAGTCACGACTTCCGCCGAAGGGGGAAATCAAGCGGTAAAAATCGCCGAAATGTGTGACATCGTAATCGGTTTTGAAAAGTTCGCACTGCTTTTTCACCAATTCTTTTTCATCGTCCGAGAGCGTCCGCAGGTCGAGTTCGTAACCGAAAGCACCCATAAGAGCGACATCGCCTCTTGTTTTGAAGGGTGTGATACGGCGGACCTGATGATTCGGAACGGCGGAAACGTGAGAACCCATTGTCGACGGGGGATAGCAGAAGGACGTTCCGTACTGAATGCCGAGACGCTCAATTGCATCACTGTCATCGCTTGTCCAAATCTGCGGGGCATAATAGAGCCATGCCGGATCGAACCGTCCGCCACCGCCGGAACAACCTTCAAGGAGCAGATCGGGGTAAGCGTTGTGCAGTCTTTCAAGCAGTTCGTAAAGCCCGAGATAGTGACGGTGCATGACCTCACTCTGACGGTTTCTATCAAGATTCAGACTTCCGCATTCGCCGTAGTTGCGGTTGAAATCCCACTTGATGTAGTCAATTCCGCCCTGCGAGAGAATGTCACGGAAACGGTCGAACAGGTAATCTCTTACCGACTTGTTTGTCATATCGAGGATGTATTGGTTGCGTCCCGTCAGAATCGGTCTGCCGGAAATCTGCACTGCCCAATCGGGATGTGCACGGTAAAGATCGCTGTCGGGGGAAATCATTTCCGGTTCAAACCAGATGCCGAACTTCATACCGAGTCCGTGAATGCGATTGACAAGGTTTGTAAGCCCGTTCGGCAATTTCTTTTTGTCGACATACCAATCGCCGAGACTACTGCGGTCATTGTCACGGTGACCGAACCAGCCGTCATCGAGAACCAGCATTTCAATGCCGAGTTTCGAAGCCTCTTCGGCAATGGCAAAGATTTTATCTTCGTCAAAATTGAAATAGGTCGCTTCCCAGTTGTTGATGAGAATCGGACGGCGTTCGGTTTTCCATTTTCCACGCACAAGGTTGTTCGAGTAAAGTTTGTGGTAAGTCCTGCTCATATCGCCAAGACCGTTCGAGGAATGCACCATAACGCATTCGGGTGTTTCAAAGACTTCGTCAGGCTCTAAACGCCAACGGAAACCGTCGGGATGAACGCCCATTACCACACGACCGGAAAAATCGGAAAGCACTTCGGTCGATGCCAAGAAGTTACCGGAATAAACGAGATTGAAACCAATCACGTCACCGTCCGTTTCGGTTGCCATGTGATCGCAAAGAGCGATAAAGGGGTTGTGCATATGCGAGGACGAACCTCTGACACTGCCGACCGATTGCACGCCGTGCATGAGCGGTACACGCTCTACCGAACGTTCCGCACCCCAGTCACCCCAAAGGTGAATGAAATCGGTATCGGACAGATTCTGAAAATCGAGTGAAAGGCTCAAAGCACGTTCGAGTTCGAGTATGTTTTTGCCTGCGTTGCGGATTGTTGCACGGCGGGTGATGACCGGAAGATTGCGGAAAGCCGTGTAAAAAAGCGTTACCTCCGCACCGCTGACGGCATCACGGCAGAGAATTTCCAAAGTGTCGGCTTCCGTATCGTCGGCATAGGTCGCTGGCAGGTCTTTCGGCATCGGCTTGCCGGCATAAATTTTATGAGACACATAACGCAGGTCGGTGTCGTTTGTTCCCGTATCGCTTCTGCGGATTGCAAGTGCCGTTGTACGGTTATCGCCGTAGCCTGAGCAGGAATACTCCAAACGGTTGAAATCCGAGGAGAAATAACAGTTGTCACGGTCTGCGGGATGCGTATGAACCGATGCGTGCGGAATGACAAAGGCGAGTTGTTCAAGAGACGTGTCGGAGATGTGAGCGGAGTAGGTGAGGTGTTCGAGATATCCCCGTCGGTCGATGAAAAAGGCATAGGAACTGTTTCCGGCATCCAAACGGAATGTCTTTGTCTCTTCATTATAAAAAATAGGCATAAAGAGTTTACCCTTTCTGTTGATTTGATGTATATCATTATAGCACAGGACACGAGAAAAATCAAGCCCTGTCTTTGAAAAAAGTCATTTTGCAGACCGATTCGGGCAAAAACCAACGATACTCTTGACAACACGCAAAATATATGGTACAATATCATTGCAAATTGCTCATGCAAAGGAGAAGCCCATGTCCTTAATAAAACTCAAACCGATGTCGTCACTCGAAACCTGCTTTCTTGACGAAAATATCGATGAAAAAACAAAAACGGATTCGTTTACCGTCCTGAAAGGGCAGAAATTCTGCTGTCAGGTCGCCATGCAACTTGATGATTCGACAAGTGAAAAAGTTTTTCTGCCGGTGAAAATTTCCGGTGACCTTGCCGAGTTTGTTACCGTGCGGAATGTTGTGAGTGTTCCCGTGCATTTTCCTGCATATCCGAGTGAAAATCCAGATGCTTATCTTCGTATGACGCCGGGGCTTTACCCAGATTTGCTCAGCCCCTTGCACTATGACGGGCAGGTCATCCTTCTGCGCGGGCAAACGCAGGTACTGTGGCTCACGGCAGATTTTCCCGAGAGCGTGCCGGCAGGGGAATATTCCGTCACCGTGTCGGTCGGTGAGGATTCCGCAACCGTAAAGGTTCGCATTCTGTCAATGAAACTGCCGGACGAATCTTTCATTCACACCGAGTGGTTTTATACCGATTGCCTCGCCGATTATTACCATGTCAAACCGTTCTCGGAGGAGCATTGGAAAATCGTCGCAAATTATATCGAAACTGCGGTCAAAAACGGCATCAATATGATTCTGACACCGGTCTTCACACCCGAACTCGACACCTATATCGGAGGGGAGCGGACCTCAACGCAACTGGTCAAAATCAAGGTCCTCACGGAAGGAAAATACGAATTCGATTTCGCACCGCTCAATCGTTGGATTGATTTGTGTAAATCGCTCGGTGTGCAATATTTTGAAATTCCGCACCTCTTTTCGCAATGGGGGGCAAATGCGACGCCGAAATTTGTGGCGGACGTCGACGGAGAAGAAAAGAAAATTTTCGGTTGGGAAACCGACTCGTTAGGGAAGGAATACGATAATTTTCTGTCGCAATTCCTGCCGGCACTGTTGGAGGTACTCAAAGCGAAAAACGTCCTCGGCAAAACCTATTTCCATGTATCGGACGAACCGCACCTCGACCACCTCGAACATTACACGGCGTGCAAAAAAATGATAGAAAAATATCTCGGCGACCTGCCGATTATCGATGCCCTTTCCGATTATGCTTTCTACGAAACGGGTGCTATCAAAAAGCCCGTCCCGGGGATTAAACATATCGATCCGTTTCTTGAACATCAAGTGCCGAATCTTTGGGCATATTACTGCGGTAGCACGACCGGAAAAAGTCATACAACGGGGCGTATGATTGCCCAACGTCTCTGCGATACCCGTGCTATCGGCTTCCAGATGTGGCAGTTCAAAATCGAGGGTTTCCTCCATTGGGGTTATAATTTCTGGAACACGCAAAATTCCTATGACAACGTCAATCCATACTTGCGGACAGACGGCGACTATTTCGTCCCGTCCGGCGATACGATGCTCGTTTACCCCGATGCCGACGGTCACGCCCTCGAATCGACAAGACTCAACGCCATGCGGGAGGCAGTCGAAGATTATAAACTTTTGACACTTTGCGAGAGAAAGCACGGCAGAGCCTACACCGAGCAACTGCTCGAAACGCTCGCAGGGGAGAAAATCACTTTCCGCACCCTACCCCCGAAGGAGTTTTACGCAAAACTGTACCGTGCCGTGGCAGATGTTTGCGGATAAGCCGTGCAGATGTTTGCAATCTGTTGCAGCCGTTTGCAAATAAAAATTTTCCACCTGAAAACTTTGCAATTTTGTGCATTGCATAAAATCGCAAAGTGAAAATGAACTTTTTGCACATATCTAGGACACGCAAGGCAAAGTCGCATCCCTTAACTGCGTTAAAACTTTCCGAAAATGTAAATAATTTGTTAAACCGTCACAAAAACGGTTGACTTTTTCCCTGAAATCGATTACAATAAAGTTGCGACTAAACTAAAATGCAACTTTAGATTCGTCGCAAAATGTGTCTGTAAAAATGATGTCGGAGTGGGGGAAAAAACAAAAATGTATATCAAAAGAAGCATTTCGGATGTATTGAAAAGACGAGCCAAAAACAGCAAATGTCTTCTTCTGACGGGACCGAGACAGGTTGGAAAATCAACGCTCCTGAAAGAAATATACAAAAATACGAAATACTATACATTTGACGATAAACTGTTACTTTCGACCGCAGTGGGAGATCCGAAACTGTTTCTCAAAAACGTCCCGATACCGTCGATTTTGGATGAGGTGCAGTACGCATCCGATCTGTTTCCATATATCAAAATCGAGTGCGATGCCGATAGCCGATACGGGAAATATTTCTTAATAGGATCACAGCAGTTGAAACTGATGCAAAAAGCGAAAGAATCGCTTGCGGGGCGTGTGAGTATTTTGGAATTACAGGGACTGTCGCAAAGAGAAATCAACGGCGTATCTTTCAACCGTCGGTTTGTCCCGACCGATGCATACCTTGCGGAACGAGAAAAGCATCTCAAGCCGTACGAAAATCTTTGGCGGAATATTCACAGAGGCTCTTATCCGGAACTTTATGTTACCAATCGGGAATGGGTAGATTTTTACTCCTCCTATGTCAAAACCTATCTTGAAAGGGACATCCGTGACGAAATTGAAATCAAAGACGAAATTGCCTTTATGCGATTTTTAACCGCTTGTGCCGCACGGACGGGGCAGTTGCTGAATTATGCGAATATCGCCGAGGAGGTCGGTGTATCGCAGGTCACGGTCAAAAGTTGGATTTCGGTTTTACAGCGAAGCGGTTTGATTTACATTCTGCAACCGTATTATTCGAGCCATCTTACAAGAGCAATCAAAACGCCGAAACTCTATTTTCGTGACACGGGACTTGCCTGCTATCTGTCGAGATGGAACAGCCCCGAAGCCTTGGAAAGCAGTGCGGTTGCCGGAAATATTTTTGAAACATTCGTTGTTTCCGAAATCATCAAGTCTTTTACGAACGAAGGTACGGAATATGACTTCAATCTTTTTTACTATCGTGGAAAAGACAAATTGCGGAGTCTTACGGACGGTGATTTGACCGAAAAAGAGAACGAAATCGACCTCATCATTGAGGAAAACGGAATCCTTTACCCGATTGAAATCAAAAAAAGTGCAAATCCCACACTTTCAATGGCAAAGTCGTTCGATGTCCTCGACAGCATCCCCGATAAAAAGCGTGGAACGGGCGTGATACTCTGCCGTTATGACCAAAAACTTTGGTTGCGTGACGATGTCGTCGTCCTGCCGATTGAATATGTGTAAAGGTCATTTCAAAAGCCCTGAATACAGTAAATATTATTTTGAATCTTGCGACCAATCTAAACCGCCACTTTAGATTAGTCGCATTTTCTTCGGTTTTCATAAATTAGAGTGATAAAAAGATGTAAATTTTATTCTTTCGCACCGCGATAATGCCGTGCAAGGCTTGACAAATTGCATTTTTTGTGTTATACTTTACATGAAAGGGTAAGTTTTACTTTTTGTCACGACATTTCTACCTGTTGACTGCTAAAAAAAACAGAAACGGAGAAAAGAAAAATGAAAAAATCTGCGAATCGATTGACAAAATTGTTGGTGGGACTTTTGATCTGCGTTGCAACGGTATTCGGTGTTGCAAACCTCGCCGGAACGACTGCCACCGCAAAAACCGGAGTGTCCTCGTCCACGGAAAAGGGCGGTTGCTTTCCGGTAACGATTTCCACCAATGCAAACAATTTCAATAACAAAAGCATGGGTGCTTATGGTTCCTCAATGCCTTACCTCATCGGTTCAAGGGAGTATTACGTAGACATCGGTGCAACTTATACCAGATACAAAATTGCCGTTTTGGAAACTCCGCTGATGAATTCTGATGTTAAAAAATCTAATTTATATGCCTATACGACAGTGACGGAAACGGCGGACAACGAAACCTTTACTTACATCGACGGTTTGGGCTTTACCGCTTACTCTGCCGAGTACGGTGACGGTACGACATACAAGTCCGGCACCGACACAATAGGCGTGACAACCGTTTCCGAGTTTGACAGCGGAACGGCAAAAGAGGCTTTTGCAACCGGTGTTCTGTCCTCCTCCGCTCTCTCGCAGGAATTGCTCGCACAGTCATCGATCTATTTTCAACCGTACTCCGACAATCTGGACGAAGGCTTTGAAATTCTTTCAAAATGCACCTATAACGGAACTACTTACTGGTTTGCTCTCGTATCCAATTCTTCTCGGAAAAACGACAGCGAAACGGTTGTTAACTCGCTCTATTGGGAACAAGTAGAGAACAGAACCGATAGAGAAGAAACACTTTGGCACATGGAATTGAAGGACGACGAAACCGGCGAATACTGGATTTACACGCGGAAAGACAAGGTTTACTATGTTGAAGACTCCGGCAAGGTCACGACAATCAATAACGGATATATGTATCTCGATTTTGACTACGCCGTCGATGCCGGCGGTAATCAAACCGCAAGGAGACTGATTGCCAGATCCGCAGGATCTACCGACCGTGACGAACTGTTTGTGGCGGAAGGCTCGGACGGTGACGGATCGACCGTTTACCCGTACTGCATGAATACGCTTGTCCTTTTCGGCAATCTTTCCATGATCAAAGGCGATCCGCAGTATGATGCTTTCCGACTGGTTGACGGCGACAAAACTTACAACATTGTAACGAAAAACGGCTCATCGGTTGCACTCCCCACAAGTTCGGCATCCGGAACGCTCCTCACATGGCAGAGGGACAGACTTGCCAACTATACCCGTGAATTTGAGGATTATACCTACGATTTCGGCACCAATGACAGTTATTTAGCCTATCTGGACAAGCATAAATCAACGGCAGTCCCCACAAGTTATAACGGGGGAGCAACCTTGGCGGTTGAAAAGTACACCGGCAAGACTTTTTACGCAAACCGTCAATTCAAACTGAATTACAGCGTGATGGGATTGGCGACCGGCGACAGTCTGCAGGTGCGGACCGGTACATTGAGTTCTTATTCGATTTATGCCTCCGAAACTGACGTCAAGAGCGGAACGCTCGTTTCGTCCGGCAACTGGGTAAGCATGGCAGTACCGTCCAAAAATCAATCGGGTTATAACTATTCAATCAGTTTTGTTCTGCCGTACGATTCCGAAGGAACATACCTGAAAAAATTCAGTTACGAAACCAAAACGCTTTCAAACGGAGCGGAGTGCATCTGCTTTGAAATGCCCAATCACGACATTACGATCAAGCTGGAACTAGAAAAGACCGCCGTGCCGGTTACGTCGTCCGGATACGGCTATTTCGTGACCAATGACTCCTCAAAATATGCGTCCTCCCTCTCGGCAAATATGTATACGCCGTTCGACCTCACTCTTTCCACAACCGCAAAAGACTCGCAAGGGTACGATTTTATCACGATTTATACCTATAACGAGTGGGAAAACGAATTTTATGTAAGAGACGTTGACGGCTTCGCTTCGGGCTATCGGATTGCCTCTGCGAAATGGTTTATCAAAGTCGGTGACAGTGACACGTTCCAAGATCTCGGCAGTTCCGGAACGGGTGAAACGACAAGCACGTTAGCGGGGCTTTACCTGCCGTGCGTGACCGAAGAAACGAAAATCACTTACAAATGTACCTATACGGTCAAGCACCCCGCAACCGGTGCCACGAGTGGCGAAAAATCCTTCCAATTGACCGCTACCGTTAAACCGTCAACCGAAGTGCCGGACAACTATTTCTACATTTACTACCAATACGACGGCGGGGATTATTATACAAGCGGTCAGACCTATAACACCAGTACAAAATTGATGCTTTATGCAAATCTGTATGCGGATTATCCCGACACGTCCTCCATTTTCGGCATCAGCGATTACGGAAGAATGTGTATCGCAAGCGTTTCCGACTTTACCTACTCGTTCACTTGGTATATTGCATCTACGGACGGTAAGAGCGGTGATATCCAACTCAACTATACACCGGTCACCGTTACACCGGACAGTGCCGGAAATCTTGTTGCAAAATTCGATTGCAGTGTGCCGAGACTTCTGTCACAAGGCTCTACCGATGCAAAAATTTATTGCAAGGTAGTCAAAACCAACAAGACAACGGGGGACAGTCGAACAATCACCTCGTACGAGTCGGCAACCCTGACCGTCAAATACGATGTGGCGGTCCAGATTCTCGACTATGACCACGCCCTGACCTATCACCTCGAAGTCGACAACATTTATATCGAGGCCGTGAACCTCACCAAATGGGAATACAGTACCGACAACGGTTTGACGTGGACCGAAATTTCCATTGCAAATACCTCTGACGGCTACTCATTAGACTATTACGCCAAAAGTCCTGCTTCGATTATTATTTCCTTTGCGAGAAAAGGAATCAGCCATGAGGGGAGCAATGACGGCGAATATAAAATTTATTCGTTTGCGGTGAAAACGCCCGGGGTTTATATCTTCCGTATGACGAATGTCGCAGGCTCGGTCAACTACGAAACGCTCGATTTTACGCATTTGCACACGCACATCTGGTCCGATCCGACCTATAATGACAAAACTTATCATGTACAGAAATGCACGGTGGACGGTTGCGGTGCATATAAGCAATTCGGCAGTTTCTCCGGACAAGCTCACACGAAAAACGCCAACGGCGAATGCATCTACTGCCAAGACGGCGACATTTTGCTCTACTTTGATCTTGACGGCGGTGAATGCAGAACCGGCTACACGCTCCCCACGGGGTACAAAGACGGCTCAACGCCCGCCCTGCCGACAGTAAAGAATATCAAAAAATCCGGCTACGCCTTTGTCGGTTGGGAATTCGACGAAGCGAACAGTACCGATGTTGCAAAGTATTACAAAGCCAAATGGACCGCAAAAGTTTACACGCTGAAAAATTCGGTGACAAATGAAACAAAAACAGGACTTTCGGGCGATTACGTTGTCTTAACCGATGTTACGAATCCGACTTCGGAAGGTTGGGAGTTTGTCGGTTGGCGTTGCAACAGCATGACTTTTCGCGGATTGATTTCCGCTACCGATACGCTCGGCGACATTGATGACACGAACGACATAAACATATCGTTGATAATTAAACCGTCTTACAGAGATATCGAACCGCCGGAAGCCAAAATTACGATAGGCGACCGTGAATGGACAACGCTGTCCGACAGCCTTGACGAAGTCCTTTATTTCAATACGTCTGTGAGCGGTTCGTTCACCGGCGAAGACAACAGTCATTCGATTGCAAAGTATAACTATTACATTGCAAACAAAGTTATGACGGCGGAGGAGCTTTCCGGCATCTGGTGTTTTGACAGTCTTAATTTTACAATGGAAAGAGACGGCACGTATTATGTGTATGTACTGATTGAGGACGAGGAGGGCTTGCAAACAATCGTATCCACCTGCCGAATCGTCGTCGATAAGACCGCACCCGTCCTCAACGGTATTGCAGATGGTGAGAAATATTGCGAGACGACAAAAGTCACGGTCACAGAACCGAACCTTGCCTCCGTTATGTTGAACGGAAACAGTGTCACGCTCGATGGAGACGGAACATTGACACTCACACCTGCGAGCGATACGCAGACTTTAACCGTCACCGACTTGCTCGGACACGTGACAACCGTCACCGTCACCATAGGACACACCGCTGGCGAATGGGTTATCGACACCGAACCGACCTGCACGACCGTCGGAGCAATGCACAAAGCCTGCATGACCTGCGGTGCAGTGCTTGAAATTGAAGGCATTCCCACAGTCGAACATACCTACGGCGAATGGGTGGACGAAATTCCGGCAAGCGTGGAAAAAGAGGGGACGAAAGCCCACAAAGATTGCACCGCCTGCGGAAAGCACTTTGACGGGAACGGCAATGAACTGACCGATCTTACAATCGCAAAACTCCAAAAGACCGAAACCGAATCGGATACAGATAACGACAACGGTGGGCAACCGTCCGACAGTACCGAAACCGAAGAAACGACCGGCAAAAAGAAGTCCGGATGCAAGGCAAACGTTACCTCCATGCTCGGAACATTGCTCCTGCCTGCCCTTGCACTTTGGTTTGTGAGAAAAAGAAAAGACAATTAAAAGGGAAACCGAAAAATGAAAACGCAATGGACGAAAGAACAGGCAAACGAATGGTATCGGAAGTTGGGGTGGATGCGTGGTTGCAACTTTATCGGTAGCGACTGTGCCAACCGACTGGATATGTTCCAAAAATACGGGAGCGAGGAAAAGTTAAAAACGGCAGAGCGTGAACTGGCACTTTGCAAAAAGATCGGTTTCAACTCGGTCCGCATCTGGGCAAACTTTGACGTGTACGATGCCGAACCGGACTCCTATATGGAAATTTTTGACCGTTACATCGATCTTTGCGGAAAATACGGCATCAAAGTCATGGTCGTTCTGGCACACGAGGAAGATTTACCCCGTGGGGACGTCTACATTCCGAAAAAAATGGGCGAGCAGGCGTACGCACTCGGCTATCATCAGGGGAGATTTCCTCTCTCCGACGAGGAAAAGGCAAAAGAACAGCGTCACTATATGGAATATCCCGAACTGCACGATCGCTATTTGGAGATGGTTCGCCGGACGGTTCGCCGATATGCCCATGATAACCGCATTTTCTGTTGGAACGTAATGAACGAACCGGGGGCAAACCTCGGTGATCGCACCGTAGGACTGTTGCACGAGTTGTTCGATGCTGTCCGTGCGGAGGATCCCGATCAACCGCTTTGTGCCGATATCTGGCGTGGCATAATAAAAGGAGAAAAAATCGCAACCCTGTCCGAACAAGTCGCTTTTGAACTTTCCGACGTCATCAGTTTCCACAGTTACGGTTCATATGCAAAAGTGGTGGCGGAAATCGACTTTTTGCGACAGTTTGACCGACCGATCTTCATGACCGAATGGTTGCACCGCATCAATCACAACAACGTGCAGGAAATTTATCCGCTTTTGTACATTACGAACGTTTCGGGCTATTGCTGGGGACTTGTCGTCGGAAAAACACAGACGAATGAGCCTTGGGACACGATGTGGGAGCAGTGGGACAGAGGCGAGGATCACGGATATGACTTTACCAAATGGCAACATGACCTTTTCCGCCCGAACCTGCGTCCCTACGATCCGCAAGAAATCGCCGTGATCGAGAAATTCAATCGCCTGTCGGATGAGAAAAGGGAAAAATGAGTATGAGCAAAGAACTGCCGTTTATCATACTGTGCATCGAAGAATATAAGAACCGAAAAGGGCTTGAAGGAAACGAGGTCGTGGAACTGTTCAACCGATATGCCGTGTTCGATTATCTCCGATCTTTTTACGAGTCATTGCATACAATGGGCATGAATTACGTGATTGATGACATCGACGAATATATCAAAACCAAACAGACTGCTTAAAGGCTCAAAATGAAAAAGAAATCCGTTCTCATTCCGATCCTGATGCTTGCAATCTTCGAGGCGGTCGCCGTCATACTCTGGCGGACAAAAGACAATATTTTTTATCTTTTCAATTTCAGTTATATCGGCATATCGCTCTCCCTCGGACTTTTCCTGCTCGGCAGACAAAACAAATACGCAAGACGCATCGTGCAACTGCTGGTCGGACTCTATATGTTGGTCTACTTGGGACTGATCTGTGGCGAAAATATGCAAATCGAAGGCTTTTGGTACTACCTTTTCACGGGAACGTTCGAGGCGGCGACCATTCATTATGCCGTCGCAAAGATTTTCGGACCACTGATTTTCGGCAGAGGTTGGTGCGGTTATGCGTGCTGGACGGCAATGGTCTTGGACTTTTTGCCCTATAAAGTGCCGCAAAAACCGAGAAAAAAGATCGGTTGGATTCGCTATGTCACCTTCGCCGTGTCGCTCGTTTTCGTGTCGGCTCTCTTTCTCTCGAAAGTCGGAAATATCGAGCGGATTATGTTCTGGGCATTCATCGCAGGCAACCTCCTTTATTACGCAGTCGGCATTATACTGGCGTTCGTCTTCCGTGATAACCGAGCCTTTTGCAAATACATTTGCCCCGTGACCGTCTTTCTCAAACCGATGAGCTACTTTGCCCTCTGGCGAGTCAAATGCGACAAGAGCAAATGTATCAATTGCGGAAAGTGCAAAAAAGTCTGCCCGATGGACATCGATGTGACCGATAACTCCCGCAAAAGGAAGAACGGCACGGAGTGCATTTTCTGTATGGAGTGCGTCAAATCCTGCCCCAAAAATGCGTTGTAGAGTGAGCAATATAGAGTATGTGGAAGTAATTAAAGTAATCGCAGAAAATTGAATCTGTCATCGCACATCCGCAGACCGCCATTTGTAAAATTGGCGGTCTTTTCGTAATTGTCCGGAAATAGCAATTAGCAGTCAGTAGGTGGCATAACAAAATAATTGTGGTAAAATGGAAAGTATGAAAAAATAGAAGAATAGTTGAGTAGGGGAGTGCGAGAAACAACACCTGAATTGCTAAAATCACCGCATAAGTGCAATTTTCTATTTCCAAAATGTGTATAATTTGAAAATAATTATAGGTTTATAGGCTATAAATGACCTAACCCCTTGATTTATAGTAAAAAATGTGGTAAACTTATAGGGAATAAAAAATACCTATATTAAATCGACTTTTCTATCCACATCCGATAAGTTCAAAAATGCCAATTCAAGCCTTTGAAAGACGGTTGGAGAGCATTTCAAAGCAATAATATATACAAGTGAATACTATCCTTGTTCAGTAACATCTTATGATGCATTTTCACAACTGTTAAACATATTCATCGGGTATACCTGCATGGGAAACAGTTACAAATAAAGCAGACCGCACGTAATAAACCGAAACAAAAATAACGCACATCCGGAGCGAGTATGAACGACAACAAAAATCTTTTGATCTTGGGTGCAGGACAGTACGGTCAGGTCGCCCGAGAAATTGCCGAGCAAATGGGCATCTTTCGGAAAATCGACTTTTTGGACGATTCCGCTCAACTTGCCGTCGGTCGCTTGGATGACTGTATAAATCTTGTAGGGCAGTACAAGTATGCGGTTGTTGCAATCGGTAATCCGGACCTTCGACTCGCATATCTCAAAAAGCTCGAATCGGCAGGGTACAACTTGGCGACACTCGTCAGCTCAAACGCATATCTTTCGCCGTCCGCAACGATTGAAGACGGTTGCATTATCGAGGCGTTTTCGGCAGTCAATGCACATTCGCATATAGGACGTGGGACATTCCTATGCTTGAGTGCAATCGTCAATCACGATTCCAAAGTCGGCGACGGATGTACGCTCCAATGCGGAAGTATTGTCCCGTCAAATATGACCGTGCCGAAAAAGACAAGACTTTGCTACCGTGAAGTCTTCGAAGACAAAAAATACATAGTTGAGGCTTGCGATGTATAAACAGTTTTTCAAAAGGTTGATTGATTTGGTTCTGTCAACCCTTGCAATTGTCATATTGATTCCTCTGTGGTTGATTTTGTCGATTGCAATATTTGCAACCGATCCCGGACCGATATTCTTTACACAAAAGAGAGTCGGAAGGGGCAAAAAACTTTTCAGGATTCTGAAATTCAGAACGATGAAAACGTCCACACCGCACGATATGCCCACGCATATGCTCGAAAATCCGGAGCAGTACATTACCAAAATCGGCAAAATACTGAGGAAGACAAGTCTTGACGAACTTCCGCAGGTATTCAATATTTTTGTATCGCAGATGAGTATTATCGGACCTCGACCGGCACTTTGGAATCAGGACGACCTGATTGCGGAGCGTGACAAATACGGAGCGAACGATGTCAAACCGGGGCTGACCGGATGGGCACAGATCAACGGGCGGGACGAACTGGAAATTCCCGTAAAAGCGAAACTGGACGGAGACTATGTTACCGCACTGAACAGGGGACACGGAAAAGGTTTTTGCATGGATTGTAAATGTTTCTTCGGAACGGTAAAATCGGTCCTGCACCACGACGGCGTTGTCGAAGGCGGGACGGGGGAGATGCGTAAAGGCGGACTTGAAACCTCTAAAACAGATATTGAGGAAAGCAAATGAAAAGAATCTTGATTACCGGTGCGAACAGTTACATCGGCACATCGTTTGAAAAATATTTGAAACAATTCGGCGACAAATATTTTGTTGATACCATTGATATGATCGACGGTAGTTGGAAGGAGAAAAGTTTTTCGGGGTACGATGTCTTGTATCATGTCGCAGGAATTGCACATTCCGATAGCGGTAAAATCTCAAAAGAAAAAGCCGAATTGTACTATCACGTAAACAGAGATTTGACTATTTCGGTGGCGAAAAAGTCAAAAGCAGACGGTGTAAAACAATTTATCTTTATGAGTAGTGCGATTGTATACGGTAACAGTGCACCAATCGGAAAGAAAAAAATTATTACAAAAGAAACAATGGTATCACCGGAAAACAGTTACGGTGACAGCAAGGTGCAGGCTGAAAACGGCATAAAGTCTTTGCAAAGCGATAATTTTAATGTCGTAATTCTTCGTCCACCGATGATTTACGGGAAGGGGAGCAAAGGGAATTATCCGACTCTTGCAAAATTAGCCTTAAAACTAAAGTTGTTTCCCTATGTAAAAAATGAGCGTTCAATGTTGTATATTGAAAATCTGTGTGAGTTTGTCCGGTTGATGATTGATAATGAAGAACACGGGATATTTTTTCCGCAAAATACCGAGTACACGAATACAAGCGAAATGGTAAAAATGATTGCCAATGCACACGGACGCAAGATTTACCTTGTAAAAGGTTTTACATGGACATTGAAATTTCTCGGATTATTTACAAAGCTTGTTAATAAAGCATTTGGAAATATGATATATGAATCAAGTTTGAGTGAGTACAAACAGCAGTATTGTTTGCAAAGCCTTGAGTCGAGTATAGAGGCAACGGAAAAATAATGAGCAAGCATATTTTACTGATTTCTCAATATTTCTATCCTGAAACTTTCAGGGTAAATGATATGGCTTGTGAATGGGTGAAGCGTGGCTATAAGGTTACCGTTCTTACCGGAATTCCGAATTACCCGATGGGGAATTTTTTTGAAGGATATGATAGGAAACACAGAACTCGAGAAGTCTGGAACGGTGTTCAAATTATCAGAATTCCATTGATTCCACGAGGCAACAGTCGTAGTAAATTTCTGAATGCAATCGGAATGGTAGCAAACTATTTATCTTTCGTCCGATCCGGAAAAAAATGGGTAAAAAGTAAAGAAGCCGAAGATCTCAAAGCCGATCTCGTTTTTACCTTTGAAGTTAGTCCGATGACGCAGGCGTTGATTGGAATTTCATATGCTAAAAAATACAATGTTCCGACATATCTTTATGTTCAGGATCTTTGGCCTGAAAATGTTGAAACCGTAACAGGTATTCGAAATCGATTGATTATCCGACCAATCGATAAAATGGTCGATAAAATTTATCGCAAGACAGATGTGATTTTTACAACGAGTCCGAGTTTCGTTGAGGCTATCATCAGCAGAAAAAATGCGGTTGATAGGGCAAAAGTACATTATTGGCCTCAATATGCGGAGGAATTTTACAGACCGTTAGAAAGAAAAAACTTTGCATCAATAGATGATACAGACGGAAGTTTTAAGATCGCTTTTACCGGAAATATCGGCACTGCACAAGGCTTAGACATTTTGCCAAAAGTTGCTACACTTCTGAAAAATGAAAATATAAAGTTTGTTATTGTAGGCGATGGGCGTTACCGTGTCGAGCTTGAAAAGCAAATTGAAGACAGAGGAGTACAAGATAAATTTATTTGGATTCAGCGTGTTCCCGCGGAGCAAGTCCCTGAAATTTTGAGTGCGTGCGATGCCGGATTTATCGGTTTTAATAAAACACCGCTTTGGGAGAAGACGATTCCTGCAAAACTTCAATCTTACATGGCATGTGGAAAAGCTATTATAGCATCTGCAGACGGTGAAACCAAAAGGATTATCAACGAGGCAAAATGCGGAGTGTGTTGTGAAACGGGAAATGCAATGGCATTAGCTGAGGGAATCAAAGAAATACTCGGGGTTGATGTTAAAACGCTCGGATCGAATGCACGAAAATATTTTGAAACCCATTTCGATAAGAAGAAACTTATGGATGAAATGGACTTGTTTATCGGTTGAGAATGGAAAAAGTGAAACATAAAATCCGCAAGTACTATGAAGAACACTTTATGCGAAATAAGTTGATGGACGAAATGGAAAGAATATTGCAAAATGAAAGTCTTAATGATTAACTCTGTCTGCGGAATCGGAAGCACGGGCAGGATTTGCACCGATATTGCCGATGCCCTGATAAAAAGCGGTCACGAATGCAAAATCGCATACGGCAGGGACAATGTTCCGGAAAAGTATAAAAACATATCGGTTCGTATCGGAAACGAATTCGGCGTAAGAGTCAATGCACTAAAAGCACGCCTGCTCGACAATGAGGGCTTCAACGCAAAATCTGCGACAAAAAAGTTCATTGAATGGGTAAAAGAATACGATCCGGATGTCATTCATCTGCACAATCTGCACGGCTATTATATCAATCTGGATCTCCTGTTTTCCTACCTGAAAACAAGTGGGAAAAAGGTTATTTGGACACTTCACGATTGTTGGTCGTTTACCGGCCATTGTTCGTACTTTACTATAGTAAAGTGCGAACAATGGAAAACGCATTGTTCGTACTGCATGCAGTCGCGTGCATATCCAAAGGCTTTTTGCGACCGAGCGTCAAAAAACTTTGAACGCAAGAGGACACTGTTTACCGGTGTGCCGAATATGACAATTGTAACCCCGTCGAAGTGGCTGGCAGGCTTGGTAAAGGAATCCTTTCTGAAAGATTATCCGGTCAAAGTAATCAACAACGGCATCGACCTGAATGTTTTCAAACCGACCGAGAGCAATTTCCGAGAGAAACACGGCTTGGTCGGAAAGAAAATTATTTTAGGCGTAGCGAGCGTTTGGGATGCAAGAAAAGGATTGAATGATTTTATCAAATTGGCAAATGAAGTTGACGCCGATACAAAAATCGTTCTGGTCGGGATTACAAAAAAGCAAAGGAAATTGCTTCCGGCAAACATTCTGGCGATTGAAAGAACGAACAATGCAAAAGAACTTGCGGAGATATACACCACAGCGGATGTGTTTTTCAATCCGACTTACGAGGACAATTATCCAACCGTGAATTTGGAAGCCCAAGCCTGCGGAACTCCCGTAATAACGTATCCGACCGGAGGTAGTCCGGAATCAATTCCGAGTGAAAATGTGGTTGAAATGGGAAATTATAGGATTTTGCTTGATAAAAGTTTTAAATATTCGCCATACTTTGCCCCTGTTAATAAACGGAGTATGGTGAAAGAATATATTGAATTAATGTGTGAATAGGACAACAAAATGAATCAGTGTTTGTACAAAAATAATGAATATAAGTATCAAAAACAAGGGATTGACTTGAATTCTTTTGTAGTCGTTCTATTTTTTGGTTTGTTTTTTTTGGCTTTTGCAGTAACACAATTCGGTGATAGGTTTACTGTATTACAGTT
>CAVGAA010000022.1:0-18920 GCA_963627065.1 bacterium
TGACACATCTATTGTAACACAACACTCTTAAATCGTCATTTTTGGTGGCGGTACTTGACAATCTCACAAAAATATGCTATCATAATATATCGTAATGTATTGTTGCATAATCTATTATAGCAGATTCGCAGAATCGTTGAGGGCAAACTATGAATTTTCAAAATCCGGACAAAGCAATTTTAAGAGAAAAAAGCCTTTATATCTTCGATATGGACGGCACGATTTATCTCGGCTCGCAGGTTTTTCCTTTTGCAATCGCATTTATCAAGAACCTACGCAAACACGGCAAAAAAGTGCTTTTCTTCACGAATAACGCATCGCACTCGCCGTCTTTTTACCTTGAAAAGCTGACGAGACTCGGTTTTGAACCGACAGCGGACGAAATTATGACGTCTGGCGATGTGACAATCGAATTTCTGCACCGTCACAGAGCAGGCAAAAGCGTTTATCTTGTCGGCACGCCGGATCTTGAAAACAGTTTCCGGAAAGCGGGCATCAACCTTCTGACCGGTCACGAGGAGAAAGCCGACATCGTCATTACCAGTTTCGACACGACCTTGACTTACGAAAAACTCGACAACGCCTGCCGACTTGTAAGAGGCGGAGCGGAATATCTCTCCACGCACCCCGATTTCAACTGTCCGACCGAAACGGGATTCATTCCCGACAGCGGTGCGATTTCGGCATTCGTTACGGCATCGACCGGAAAAGTGCCGACCTATTTCGGAAAGCCATACAAGGAAACCGTCGATATGATTTGCGAGGCAACGGGATTCGGCAAAAACGAAATGTGCATCTTTGGCGACCGACTTTACACCGATATTGCAATCGGCAAACGGCACGGCGTGACGGCTATCCTTGTCCTCACGGGCGAAACCACAACGGACGATGTCGAAAAAGCCGAAGAAAAGGACCGTCCGGACTTTATCTATCCCTCGCTTGCCGAAGTCGACCGAGCAATGTTTGACTGAATATAAACTATATACAATATAAAAATGCCCCGAACGGAAAAATCTGTTCGGGGTAATAAGATTTATTTGGAAAATCAGTTCAGATTTGCAATGACACGGTCAACCCATTCGAAAGCCGAAGTCTTTTCTTCCTCTTTGAGCTTCGCACCGAAAATCGGGAAACCGCCGTCCACGTAAAGGACCTCGTCAATGACATTCGTTCCCGCCTCTTTGAGAATCTCTTTGAGCTTGTTTGCGACGGTTTCGTCGCCGTCGATGATGAGGGCAACGTTCTGGGCTCTCGCACGAGTCAACTCACCGCAGAAAAGGCGGACGGTATCGCTCACGTCCTTTTTTGCCGAGATCGCAAGCAGAACAATGCGTTCCTTGTCGCAGGAGTAAGCCGGCGGAATGACGTCCACTGCGTTGAACGCCAGCGAATAGTGATCCTTGATCTCGTTTGCGAGATTGTGAATTTTCTTCTTGCCGGATGCGTAAAGAATTCTCATTTTAATAGCCATTTTCAAGTCCTCCGAAAAATGTAACAAAATGTATAAATATACACTGCCTATATTATAACATATTTTGCCCCAAAATGGAAGGCAAAAGAAAAAAGTTTACAATTTGCGAAAGGCAAAATTTTGGCGAGGCGAATTTTGACAAGATAATTGCATAACATATGTTGCTTTTTGTGCAAAACGGAGAAATTTTCACGATTTTTTATTGTATCTTGACAAAACGGGGGTTGTGTGATATAATAAACTGTATTTGTACGCGGTATGCGTGTACTATGCTCTGCGTGCAAATGTAACTTTTGACAGATTTGCCGTGGCTTATGCCGTCGGTGTCTGTATAAACATCAATTCTATAAGAAGGAGGAAAATGTCATGCCAACCTTTAACCAGCTCGTCAGACAAGGCCGTGGTGAAAAGGACTACAAGTCCAAAGCACCTGTTCTGCAAAAGGGTTTCAACTCTTTGAAGAACGCAGCCGTTGACCAGTCTGCACCGCAAAAGAGAGGCGTTTGCACAAAGGTATCCACCACCAGCCCGAAGAAGCCGAACTCTGCAATGAGAAAAATCGCAAGAGTCCGTCTGACCAACGGAATGGAAGCAACCGTCTACATCCCCGGTATCGGACACAACTTGCAGGAGCACTCCGTCGTTTTGATTCGTGGCGGACGTGTAAGAGACCTGCCCGGTGTGCGTTACCACATCATCCGCGGAACGCTCGATGCACAGGGCGTTGCGAACCGCAAACAGGCTCGCTCCAAGTACGGAGCAAAAGTCGCTAAGAAAAAGAAGTAATTCTTCGCAGTCTTAACGCAAAACCGAAAAAGCACACTTAGCCCGTCTTTGTAGATTGAATGTTTATATAGATTTACCGACGACAGGCACAAACAGAAGTATGTTTTTTGAGTACCAATGATTTCATATTTTTAATGAAGGAGGGAAGTACAGTGCCGAGAAGAGGTCGTATTACCAAAAGAGATGTATTGCCGGATCCGCTGTATGGTTCGAAGCTTGTCACAAAGCTCATCAACAACGTGATGTATGACGGCAAAAAAGGTGTCGCCCAGACCATTGTTTACGATGCATTCAAAATCGTAGAGGAAAAACTGGGACAGGATCCGCTGGAAGTCTTCCAGCAGGCTCTTGAAAACGTAATGCCCGTTTTGGAGGTTAAGGCTCGCCGTGTTGGCGGTTCTACCTACCAAGTTCCTATGGAAGTCAGAGCGGACAGACGTCAGACTTTAGGTCTTCGTTGGCTGATTGCGTTTGCAAGAAAACGGAATGAAAAGAACATGTCCGAAAAACTTGCAGGCGAAATTATGGATGCCAAAGCAAGTGCCGGAGGTGCTTTCAAAAAGAAAGAAGAAACGCATCGTATGGCAGAAGCAAACAAAGCGTTTGCACATTACAGATATTGATCTGTGCCTGATTTCGTAAGGAGAGAGAGTTATGCCGAGAGAATACTCACTTGAAAACACCAGAAATATCGGTATCATGGCTCACATCGACGCAGGTAAAACCACAACCACCGAGCGTATCCTGTTCTACACGGGTAAAACGCACAAGTTGGGCGAGGTTCACGACGGCGGTGCTACCATGGACTGGATGGTTCAGGAGCAGGAGAGAGGTATCACCATCACTTCCGCCGCAACCACTTGTTTCTGGAAAGGGAACAGAATCAACATCATCGACACCCCCGGCCACGTTGACTTTACGGTCGAGGTCGAGCGTTCCCTGCGTGTCTTGGACGGTGCAGTCACCGTTCTGTGTGCGAAAGGCGGTGTCGAACCGCAGTCCGAAACCGTTTGGAGACAGGCGGACAAATACAAAGTGCCGAGAATGGTGTACGTCAACAAGATGGACATCACCGGTGCGGATTTCTACCGTGTGGTCAATATGATTCACACAAGACTCCATGCAAACGCAGTTCCGATTCAGTTGCCGGTCGGTCACGATATGACCTTCCGCGGAATCGTGGACCTTATGAACATGGAAGCCGATATTTACTATGATGACCTCGGAAAGGATATGCGTGTGGAACCCGTTCCTGCGGATATGCTTGAACAGGCAAAGGAATACCGTGAGAAAATGGTGGAAGCCATTGCATCGACCGATGACGAACTTATGGAGAAATACCTTGAAGGTGAGGAAATTTCGGTTCCCGAACTGAAAGCCGCACTCAGAAAGGCTTGTATCTCCAACGAACTCGTTCCGGTTGTCTGCGGTACATCTTACAGAAACAAGGGCGTGCAGAAACTGCTCGATGCAATCATCGACTTTATGCCCTGCCCGACAGACATTCCCGCTATCAGAGGTACGAACCCCGCGGGCGAGGAAGAAGACCGTCACTCTTCGGATACCGAGCCTTTCTCGGCTTTGGCATTCAAGATTATGACCGATCCGTTTGTCGGAAAACTCTGCTATTTCCGTGTATATTCGGGTGTGGTTCATGCGGGTGATACCGTTTATAACTCCACCAAGAAGAAGACCGAGCGTCTGGGAAGAATTCTGCAGATGCACGCAAACGAACGGAAAGACATTGACTGTTGCTATGCCGGCGATATTGCCGCCGCAATCGGTGTGAAGAACACCACAACGGGCGATACTTTCTGCGACGAAAAGCATCCGGTCATTCTCGAATCCATGGAATTCCCCGAACCCGTTATTCGTGTTGCAATCGAGCCGAAGACTCGTGCAGGTCAGGAAAAAATGGGCATCGCTCTGGCAAAACTTGCCGAAGAAGATCCGACCTTCCGTACCTACACCGATGAAGAAACCGGTCAGACCATTATCGCCGGTATGGGCGAATTGCACCTCGAAATCATCGTTGACCGTCTGCTTCGTGAATTCAAGATCGAAGCAAACATCGGTAAGCCTCAGGTTGCATATAAGGAAACCATTCGCAAGAAGGTTGATCACGAGTGCAAGTACAAGAAGCAGTCCGGCGGTTCCGGTCAGTACGCTCATGTCAAGATGACAATCGAGCCTAACGAAGCCGGCAAGGGTTACGAGTTCATCAATGCCGTCACGGGCGGTGCAATCCCGAAGGAATTCATTCCTGCGGTCGATGCCGGTATCCAAGGTGCTATGCAGTGCGGTGTTCTGGCAGGTTACAACGTCGTTGACGTCAAAGTCACACTTTATGACGGTTCTTATCACGAAGTCGACTCTTCTGAAATGGCATTCAAGATCTGCGGATCTATGGCTTTCAAGGAAGCTATGAGAAAGGCCGATCCGGTCCTTACCGAGCCTATGATGAAGGTCACCACGATCGTTCCGGACGACTATATGGGAGAGGTTATCGGCGACTTCAACAGCCGTCGCGGACAGATTCTCTCTATGGAAGCAACCGGTACGGGCGTGCAGGAAGTTCAGGCTTACGTCCCGCTGTCTAATATGTTCGGTTATGCAACCGACTTGCGTTCCAAGACGCAGGGCAGAGGTCTTTACTCCATGGAGCCCAGCCACTTCGCTGAGGTTCCGAAGTCCATTCAGGAAACCATTATCAAGGAACGTGCAAAGAACTGATTGCACTCCCCTTGATGTGTTTTACCAAAATAAAAAAATTAAAACCTTATTTAACGGAGGAAAATTACAATGGCAAAGGCTACATTTGAACGTACAAAGCCCCACGTCAACATTGGTACTATCGGACACGTTGACCACGGCAAGACCACTCTGACCGCAGCAATCACCAAGGTCCTCTCTCTCAAGAACGGCAACGTCGAGTTCTTGGCTTATGACCAGATCGACAACGCACCGGAAGAGAAGGCAAGAGGTATCACAATTAACACAAGACACGTTGAGTACGAAACCGAAAATCGTCACTATGCTCACGTCGACTGCCCCGGCCACGCTGACTATGTCAAGAACATGATCACCGGTGCCGCTCAGATGGACGGTGCAATCCTTGTCGTCGCAGGTACCGACGGACCTCTGCAGCAGACTCGTGAACACGTCCTGCTCGCTCGTCAGGTCGGCGTTCCCGCAATCGTTGTCTTCATGAACAAGACAGACCTCGTAGACGATCCCGAACTTCTCGACCTCGTTGAGATGGAAGTTCGTGACCTGCTCTCTTCTTACGACTTCCCGGGTGACGATATTCCGATCATCCGCGGTTCTGCTCGTGATGCTCTTGAATCCACAAGCAAAGACATCAATGCTCCCGAGTACAAGTGCATTTTCGAACTTATGGATGCAGTTGACTCTTACATCCCGACTCCCGAACGTCAGGCAGACCTTCCGTTCCTGATGCCCGTCGAGGACGTCTTCTCAATCTCCGGTCGTGGTACCGTTGCTACCGGTCGTGTTGAGAGAGGTACCGTTAAGGTTTCCGATGTCGTCGAAATCGTCGGTTTGTCCGATGAGAAGAAGTCCACCACCGTTACCGGTGTCGAAATGTTCCACAAGCTCCTTCCGCAGGCTGAAGCAGGTGACAACATCGGTGCATTGCTCCGTGGTATCGCAAAAGACGAAATCGAAAGAGGACAGGTCCTTGCTAAACCGGGTACTGTTCATCCGCACAACAAGTTCGTCGGTCACGTTTACGTCCTGACCGAAAAAGAAGGCGGTCGTAAAAAGCCGTTCTTCGCTGGCTATCGTCCGCAGTTCTACTTCAGAACCACCGACGTTACCGGTACAATCGAGCTTCCCGAAGGCGTTGAGATGTGCCGTCCCGGCGACAACGTCGATATGACCGTTGACCTCATCACTCCTATTGCTTGTGAAGAGGGACTCCGTTTCGCTATCCGTGAGGGTGGTAGAACAGTCGGATCGGGCGTCGTTTCCAAGATTCTCGCTTAAGTAACATTTTGCAGAGGGGTGGCTACGGCTATCCCTCTGTTCCTATCGGAGTAAAACTATGAAATTATTTATCGATACAGCCAATATTGACGAAATCCGTGAAATCAACGAGTGGGGCATTCTCAGCGGTGTTACCACAAACCCGTCCCTGATTGCTAAAGAGGGCAGAGTTTTCAAGGATGTCATCAACGAGATTGTTGCAATTGTTGACGGACCGATCAGTGCCGAGGTCATTTCACTCGATGCGGACGGTATGGTGAAAGAAGCAAGAGAACTGGCAAAAATCCACAAGAATATCGTCATCAAGATTCCGATCACCGAAGAAGGACTCAAAGCAGTTCATACGCTCGCAAGTGAGGATATCAAGACCAATGTCACATTGATTTTCAGTGCCGCGCAGGCTCTCCTCGCCGCAAAAGCAGGTGCAACCTACGTCAGCCCGTTTGTCGGAAGACTCAATGACATTGCCGAAAACGGTATGTCGCTCATTTCGGACATTGCAACGATTTTCCGGAATTACGGCATCCAATCCGAAATCATTGCCGCAAGCATCAGAGGTCCTCAGGACGTTGTCGATGCCGCAAAATGCGGAGCTCATATCGCAACCGTTCCGTATAAAGTCCTGCATCAAATGGTCAAGCATCCGCTGACCGATAACGGAATCCGGAGATTCCTCGATGACTGGAAGAGCGTCCCGTCGGCAAAATAATTGATTTTTCGGTCATAAAATTACTTTTTTAGTCCAAAATCGACGTTTTTAGTCAATTCAAAGTACGAATATTAAATAAGAATTATTCTTATTAAAAATAAAAACATTTAAATATCTTTGGGGATGGTGAAATTCCATACCGGCAGTGATAGATTTTCGTAAGAATTGCAGAAAGCAAGCAAACGAAAATTTTCAGTCTGCGAACTTGACGGTGTCAAGCCGATCGGGTGTAACTCCCGAACCGACGGTTATAAATTGCGTGGCTGTTGTCACGAATTTTCAGTCCGGATGAGAAAAGATAAAACTATTGCAATAGTAATTTATAGCAACAGCACGCCCCATTGACATTCTGTCAGTGGGGCGTCTTTTCTCCTTTTCAACTTTTTTGACATAGGGAGAACTTATTATGAATTCAAGAAAACAAAATCTGCGGATGATTGCAACCACGGGCGTCCTTTCTGCTCTTTCGGCAGTCCTGATGATGCTCGAATTTTCCGTCCCGTTTATGCCGAGTTTCGTCAAGTTCGATTTTTCGGAGTTACCTGCACTGCTTGCGACTTTTGCTATCGGTCCGACCTCCGGCGTGCTTGTCTGCCTTGTAAAAAATCTCATCCATTTACCGCTCACGCAGACCGGAGGGGTAGGGGAGTTGTGCAATTTTCTGTTAGGCATTTGCCTTGTCCTGCCGGCAGGCATTCTCTACAAAGTCCGTAAAAATCGCAAATCGGCACTTTTCGGTTCGATCGGCGGTTCGCTTGTCATGGCACTTTGCAGTCTTCCACTCAATTATTACGTCACATACCCGATTTACACCAAGTTTTTACCCCTCGAAACGATTGTCGGAATGTATCAACAACTCCTGCCGAATGTCGACGGACTCTTTCAATGTCTCCTGATTTTCAATCTGCCGTTCACGCTCCTCAAAGGGCTTGTCGATACAGCAATTGTCTTTTTCATCTATAAACCGCTCTCCCCGATTCTGCACGGCAAACGGAAAATACAACCGAAAAACAAAAATAGCCACGAGAACGCCCAAAAAGACGGCATTGAAGAGATTGAAAAGAGGAAATAATTAGAAAAAGAATTAGAACCGTTATAAAATATACTGCTTTTCACTTTTCCGTTGTGTTCTCACGTTATTTATTGCAGAACTTTATTCCCACATCTTCAAAAATTGGGGTTGACAAGTTGGCAAATATATGATATAATGTAAATAAGTATACCCAAACTGAACGGAAAACCGTACAATTTTTGAGGAAAAGTACCGTTCCGTCGTTTGGGAAAAAGCGTGGGAGGCTGGCATGATAACCGATCTCATAAACGGCAGAGACGTCCTGACGGGCTTATATGGGAGAGAAATGTTTTTCGGCAAGGCGAAAGAACTCATCGATCGGCATGAGCGTGGGTACTTTATTCTCTCGAATGTCGACATCGAGAACTTCAAGTACATCAATGACAGTTACGGCACGAGGACCGGTGATGATGTCCTGCGTGAAGTCGCTCGGGTACTGAAAAAGTTCACCGACTATGCCGGCGGTATTTCCGGTCGCATTACGGGCGATATATTTGTCATGCTTTTCCCCGCCACAATGGTCGAAACCGAGGACCTTCCGGTCCTGCACGGGCAGATTATGTCGTCCGACCACATCAGGGGCAAAATCCGTCTTCGCATCGGACGTTATGTCGTGAATGACAAGTCCGTACCCGTTGAAAATATGTACGGGCTTGCAAAACTTGCGGCGGACTCTATTCGCGGAAATTACGAAAAAAGTGTTGAATATTACACCGAGGATATGCACAAAGAATTAGTCGCACGCCAGCAGATCATTTCCGATATGGAGCAGGCGTTGGAACTCGGTCAGTTTGAACCTTGGTTTCAGGCACAGTATAACCACGCAACGGGAGACGTCATCGGTGCGGAAGTGTTGGTGCGTTGGAACAAAAACGGCGAATATATATCACCGGCAAAATTCGTGCCTATCTTCGAGCAGAACGGTTTTATTTACAAAATGGACTGTTACGTCTGGGAGCAGGCTTGCAAATATATGCATGCGTGGATTGAAAAAGGGCATACGCCGATTCCGCTCTCGGTCAACATATCGAGAAAAGACCTTCTGCACGACAACATTGTGACGTTTTTAACGCAACTGCTCCACAAATACGAAATTCCGATTGACTTTCTGCGTTTGGAAATCACCGAATCGGCATTCTCTGAAAAGTCGACCGAGATGATCGAAAAGGTCAAGGAATTCGCCAAATTGGGCTTCACCGTAGAAATCGACGACTTCGGAACGGGCTATTCTTCGCTCATTACCCTGAAAGACATTCCGGCGAAAGTCTTAAAACTCGATATGCGGTTCTTCGAGAACACCGAAAACAACATCCGTGCCGGCTCTATCATCGAGAGCGTTGTCCGTATGGCGAAATGGCTCGATATGGCTGTCATTGCCGAAGGCGTGGAAAGGATTGAGCAGGCGGATTTTCTCAAAAGCATCGGTTGTTATTACATTCAGGGGTATTATTACGCAAGACCTGTGCCGAGACAGATTTTCGAAATGAATATGCGGGGCAAAGGTCGTGAGTCGACGCTGTCGAGAGCCAACCGCATCAAGACCTACGATTCTTTCAATTTTTGGTCGCCCGAATCGCTCGATACGCTTATTTTCAACAGTTATGTCGGCGGTGCGTGCATTTTTGAATATTATCGTCACAAGATCGAAATCATTCGTGCCAACGAGCAGTACCGTGCCCAACTCGGCAAACTGGTGAATGAGGGAACACCCTTGACTTTGATCGGCATCCGTGACTTTTTAACCGAGAACGACCGTCACGAATTGCGTTCGGCAATACACCGTTCGGCAGACACCGGAACGGAACAGTTCTGCCCCCTGATACTCTCGAACGGCAGGAACACCGAATATGTAGATGTCACGATTCGTTTGCTTGCAAAAACCGACGAACGAATGCTTTTTTACGCATCTGTTGTCAACCGTACCGAGCAGAGAACGGCGGAAATCAACGAGCGGGTTCTGGCAACGCAGTTGAACACGGTTCTTGCGAACATCTATGCCGGCATCACGGTCACGTCCTTTGAGGGCGGTGAGGAAAAAGTCATTTATAAAAACGCAATGTTTTACGAAATGTTCGGCTATACGAAAGAGGAACTCGACCGAAAGCAATCCCCCTCCGAACTTGTCGAGGAGGGCGAACGGCAGGAATGTCTCGATCTGATGCACGAATCTGTCAAAACCCGTGAAAACCGGACTGCCAACCTGCATTGCAGAAAACGGGACGGCACTCGGATGTTGGTGAGATTTACCGCCGTTGCAATGACACTCGAAAATATCGGCGAAAATATTGCACTCGGCATTGCGGTTGACATCACCGAGGAAATGGAGCAGGAAGAGCAGTTGCACTTCCTCAACGCAACGGCACACGAAATTCTGGAATTTTCCGATTGCGAGGAGGCAATCAATCATACAATCGAGAAACTCAATAATTATTTCAATGCCGACAGAACCTATATCATCGAGGCAAATTACGGGCAGGCGAACGTCACGACGACATACGAATATTGTGCGGACGGCGTCAGAGGCTTGGATGAAAAGCACCGTGTCGTGCCATTCGAATTGGTCAAGCCTTGGTTCATGCTTTTGAAGAATCAAAAAACGGTTACGGTGACATCGGCGGGTGACATCGGCGACAAGGACAGTAAATTGCGAAAACTGATAGACGGGAAGGGGATTCGGACAGTCCTTGCATCCTCCCTTTGGATCAAAGGAAAACTCATCGGTTTTATCGCACTCGACAACCCTCGCAATCACCTCACGCACATTTCCAACCTCGGGGCTATTTCCGACTATATTGCGGTTCTTCTCAACCGCCGAAACCTGCTCGGCAACATCCGTAACGAAGAAGACCGTTTCAACACCTTTGTTGCATCGCTCCCCGGCGGATTTGTCCGCCTGCGGAAGACGAGTGCAGGATCGTATGCGGTCGATTATACTTCCGAGAGCCTGAAAAAGCGTGTCAATATGGATGCCGTTCAGGTGTTGAATGCCTATGGGCATGATGTTTTTTGCGGAGTCTGCCCCGAAGATATTCCGATTGCAAAAAGTACCGTTGCGAAAATGGAGCAGGACGGCGAGATTCATTCCCTGCGTTTCCGCATCAAAAACGGACAAGACGGATATTTCTGGATTCTCCTCTCCGGCAGATATATCAAAATGCCGAACGGAACGGAGTATCTCTCGACCTATTACACCGACGTTTCCGAAGAAATCGAGCGGGAGAAAGCCGATATCAGTCTGTGGGAAAATCTGCCTTTCCCTATGGGTAAGTACGAGTATCAGGATGGTCGCATTACAACGCTTTATCTTAACAACGCATATAAAAAAGCGGTCGGTCGGGATATTGATCTTTCCACGGCAGACCTTGCAGTCGATGTCGTGCATCCGGACGACATCGAGAAAAATATACGTGAAGTCGATGCCTCGATTGCGGAAAATCGGTCGGGAAATCTCGACTTGCGTATCAAATACGGAACGGGCGGTGCATATCGGCATTTCAAAGGCAACCTTATGGCAAGCAAAACCGGTCGCTCTTACGTATTGTATATTATTTATACGCCTCTTGACGACGGGAAAGGAACTTAATGGACCTGAATTTTCAATATTACACCGCATTGGTGACCATTGACAGCGTTATGCTTGCCGTGTTGATTTTCGGCACAATGAACAACTACCTTGTTTCACGCCGAAAACTGCACTGTTTTCATATGCTTTTCCTCGATTTGATTCTCCTCAACTGGCTCGAATGGGCATCGGTTATGTTCCGCACGGCAGGAAATCCGGAGTTTGTACCGCTCCATTATGCTGTCAGATTCTGCGAGTTTGCTTTGACGCCCTGCCTGCCGATTCTGGCACTTTATATCTTCGGCAAGCCGAAAAAAATCATTTTTCTGCCCTGCGTAATCAACATCATATTGCAGATAGTCGCCCTGTTCACACCTTTCATTTACTATATCGACAAGACGAACAACGACTACGTCCGACTGTCGGCAACCTATCCGCTTTATTTGGCGACTTTCGTCGTTCCGGCTGTCATCATGTTTGTCGTCTGCATCGGCTTTTCAAAAAAATATCAGCACAAGAATCTCATCTTTCTCATACTGATTATGCTCTCCTGTTTCAGTGCCACGGCAATGTCTGCTTTTATGCCGAAACTCAAACTCGACTGGGCAATCATTTCCGTGACATCCGTTCTGTTCTATGTCTATATGGTACAACTGCTCCTGCAAACCGATTCTCTCACAAGACTCCTCAACCGCAAGAGTTTTGACTATTCGACAAAGAAAATCAACAGTTCCGCAACGGTTGTCATTTTCGATGTTGACAGTTTCAAGAAAATCAACGATACCTACGGGCATACCTACGGGGACTACTGCCTCGAAAAGATAGCGGAGGTCATCAAGCACGAATTTTCCGGAAAAGCCGACTGCTACCGCTCCGGCGGTGACGAAATGGTCGCAATCTCAAAAAAGCCCCTCGAAAATGTCGGGGAGATTCTCAAAAACATCGATAATGGCATTGCGAATATCGAAACGAACGGCGAAAAATTCTGCGTTTCCGCCGGTTACGCGAATTATATTCACGGTCGGGATGACCTGCAAAAGGTGATTGAAAAGGCAGACGAAATGATGTACAAGTGCAAAGCGGTGCATTATGCCGTGCAGAACGAAAAAAGCGAAAAAGCCGAAGAAACCGTAAAAGAGAGCGAAACGGTATGAAAATCTGCCAAGCGACGGGAATTGTAACGGGGAGCAACGGCGGACTGTTTACGGTCTATCTCACAGAGGACGAAAACGGCAACGAAAAAAGCGAAATCGGTGCGAGGGCGAGGGGAAACCTGCGAAAAAAAGGTTCGCTCTTGGTCGGCGACAAAGTGCGTGTGACCTACCAAGCCGAAAAAGCACCGAGCGGTGACGGCGGAGATGCTATGGTCGAAGAAATTCTTCCTCGCACGTCGGCACTGATAAGACCGCCTATGGCGAATCTCGGCGTCCTCTTTGTAACACTGGCGGTTGCCGAACCGAACCCCGATCTGCTCACAACCGACAAACTGTTGTGTATCGCCGAACACCACAGTATCGAGGCGAAAATCGTCATCACCAAAACCGACAAAAGCCTTGAAAATGCAAAAAAACTTGCAAACATCTACCGCAAGGCAGGCTATACCGTCTTTGAAGTCGACAACAAAACAGGGGACGGCGTGGATGCTGTCAAAAACTGGATAAACGGTAACCTGAACGGCAGAATTTCTGCGTTTTCGGGTGCGTCCGGTGTCGGAAAATCAACACTCCTCAATCGACTTTTTCCGGACTTGAATCTCGAAACGGGCGACCTCAGCGAGCGGATATCCAGAGGAAAAAACACTACGAGACTGACGAAACTTTACCCCGTGGAGAACGGCTTTTTGGCGGACACGGCAGGCTTTACCATGCTCGATTTCGAGCATTTCGACTTTTTCACTCTCGCCGACCTGCCGGAAACATTCCCCGAATTTGTCCCCTATATCGGCAAGTGCCGATACCGTAACTGTACCCACACCAAAGAGGAGGACTGTGCCATCGTGCAAGCCGTCAAATCCGACACCCTCCCCCCCTCACGGCATAACACGTACAAAATACTGTACGAAACGTTAAAGAAAAAAGAAACGAAGAATTAAGACGAGAAACGAAGAATTAAGACGAGAAATGAAGAGTTAAAACTATGCAGGAGGCATTTTACAAAAATGCCTCCTGCATAATAATAGTTCACTCTCAAATCGGGCATTCGGGGTAGAATTGTTTAACGGGGACGGTCTTTTTGATTGCCTGAATATCGGAATAGAGGAGTGTTTTCTTTTCCACGAGGGCGTCGGTGACCTTTTCGAGAAACGCACGGTTTTGGATGAGAATATTCCGCACTTTGAAAAGGTAGCGTTCCAATGCGGAGCGGGTGGCGACTTCGATAGGGTAAGAAGATTGGCTTGTCATTCCGTCGGATCCGAAGGCATAGACATCGAGAAATTCAACCCCGTGTGTTCCGTTGTCGGCGATACCGCTTCGAATGCTTTTTGTCGCATTTCTGAGATCACTCGGGCAACCGCTGGCACAGTTTTCGGAGTAGTAAAGTTCCACCGCCACTTTTCCGCCGAGACAAATCATAATCTGTTGATGCCGCTTGTCCGATTTCTTACACCGGTGAATGAAACCGCCGAGTTCCGAGACCATTTCCGATGACCGAATCGATGCAAGACCGACGCTGTCGGGTATCAACGCTTCCGCAATGACCAGATGTCCGGCTTCGTGCAGGGCAGTTTTGCGGAGTTCCTCACCGCCGACAGAAATCTGCGATTCGGCAGTCCGATATTCCATTTTGAGAGCCGTTTCGACGAAATCCTGCATTTCGACCTTGTCTTTCCTGCGGAATGCCGCCGTGACAGCCGCCTCGTTGAGAATGGTTTCAAGTTTTGCACAGGATTCAAAGTGCATCATTTTTGCAAGGTCTTCGATGTTCACATCGTCCGAAACCTTCTTGTCGGCGAGGTAGTGGCGGATGATTGCCTCCACATCATTGTCATCGGCACTCGATACCTCAATGACCTTGTCGAACCGTCCCGGGCGAACCAACGAATCGGGCAGTTTGCGAATTTCGTTGGCGGTTGCGATAACCAACACGTCACACCCCGAAACCTCGTCAATGCCTGCCTGCACGGCAACATATTCTTCTGTGTCCTTTTGCCTGAAATCTGCGTTTGAAAACTTGTCGAGATCGTCGAGAAAAACGATGGAAGGGGCGTTTTCCTTTGCTGTGCGGAAGGTTTCGGTCATCTCGCCGATAAAGGAGTCCCCGCCAAGACTTCTGCGAATCCTGTAAGCCGGCAGTCCGCATTCCTCAATGAAACAATTTGCCATCAAAGTTTTGCCCACCCCCGGTTCACCGTGCAGGAGAACGCCGTGCGTCATGGTTGCCCCGAGTTTCTTGTAAATGTCTGGATTGCGAACCATATCGCAGACCTGAAACAGTTCGTTTTTGATGTTCTCATAACCGATTACTTTGTCAAATGCACGCATTGCCTGACCTCCAAAATTTTAAGGTTGTTTTTTTGTTGCGTATACAGTATATCACGCTGTGTGTGTCAAAAATGGGACACAACAAAGGAATTGAAAGAGATTTTCGGTAAAATCGGGAAAAAATTCAGGTCACCCCGTAAATTTTGAGGTGACCTTTATAATGATATGTATGTTATGGGAACTTTACGGGAGCGACCGACTGTATCTTTGCATTCCCCGTTCCAGTTTTTCTTTGATTTTTTCACGCAAGGAGAGGGGCGAGAGAATTTCCACATTGTCGGCATACTGCACTCCCCAATAGACCATGGCTTCCGGAACACCACGCAGACTGATCTGCACATGGTCCTCTCTGTCGGATTTGGAAATCGTCAGATCCGTGCCGAACCAGTCGATAATCTGATCCACGACACAGACTTCGGCAAGCAGGACAATCATTTCGGACTTCCCGAAATACATATAAGGCATAGCACAGGAAAGATCCTTGTCGGAAATGCCGTTTTCGCACCCCTTGACCGACCGAATCGGTATGGCAGTTTCGTCCAGCACCTTGACATTTTTCATTTTGTCGATGCGGAGGCAGGAAATATCTGCGTGCTTTTCGTCATAGCAGACCACATAATACCGCTGGTTGTGCAGGATCGTCCGATAGGGACTGATGACGTGACCTTTGCCGGATGCCGTCATTTTTTTGTCGATTCCGTACTTGCAGTAGTCGCAATAAATTTTTTTGTTCGTTTCGATGCCTTCGTAAATATATTCAAGGTTGAGGAAAACATCACCGCTTTCGGTTTTGTTGAACTCGTTTGTCAGGTAGGGGACGTCATACCGCTTTTTCCCCGAAAAGTAATCGTTTGAAAGTCCGCAGATTTTTTCAATCAATTGTTGGGAATGTGCGGGGCAGATATGCCGACTGCTCCGGACTGCATCGATGAGAAGCAGGAGCTCACTGTCTTCGAAATCCCGCTCGCCGAGATAAACGCCTTTTTTGCTCTCCGCTTTCCGAATGTCATAATCTGCGTCGGCAAGGACGTCAATGCAGTTTGCAATGGCTTTGCGTTCGAGATCGATTCCGTAATCCTTTGCGAGATAATCGGAGATCTGTGCCTGCGTCAGGGGGTGGTTTTCGTCACTGTGTTTTTTCAGAATTTCGAGAATGCGAAGGGATGCGAATTTTTTCGGTTCGGATGTCGACATAACAAAACTCCTTTTCATACGGGGGGACAATTTATACTTTGAGAAGGCATTATAACTGTTGCATTTTTAATTTTTTATAATTTTTCAGGCGGTAAAAGTGCTTTTATTGTGGAATGCAATTCGGTTTCAAATTTGTCAATGCCACCGTTGCGACCGAAATATAATTTTCCTGTTGTCTCATCAAAAGCAACACAAGCCGTGTTAAATTTTTCTCTTTTTCTACCGGACACATTTTCACCCATACGGGATATAACTTCTTTTGCCTATGCAATAACTTGCTTTTCCTGATTTTCCGAAACGAATCATTTCTCGATCTTTTCACCGATGTTCCACTGAATTGATGAGAATTTGACTTACTCATTGCATTTTCTCCTTTCAAACGCATTTGCTGTTTTGGAAGGAAAATCGATAATTTCGATGTCTTGTTTTTTCAAGGCTTGCAGGCAAGGGTAATTTGCAGATCCGTAAACGAGAATCGTATGCGGTGATAACCGTTTGACCATTTCAGACAGCCCATTTTCGAATCGTTGTCTGTCGGCAATTTTGCGAGGACTTCCGCCGACTGTTCCGATTGCAACGACACTGTCTTTTGGAATGCCGGTGAAACAATAATCGTAACTTTCGGATGTTCCCCAACGCACATTATTGATTACGGCAAGTCCGCATTTTTCCGAGCCAATAGCCGAAAGCACGCATGCGGTAGGTGTTGTAAAGCTTTAAAGGCTTTGGAAAATCCTGATAGGTGGAAAAGTCCGGAGTGATGACACCTGAAAAATGGTTAAGGACATTCAAAGCCAATCGATAATTCTGCCAAATGCCATTTTTACCGTCGAATTTGTAATCATCCATATAGAAGCAGACGAAAGCAATATGAAGAAAATTTTTGTTTCCTCTTTTGATTTGTCGATTGTAAATTGCTTTTGCCTCATCATAAGTCAACAAGATTGCAGGAAGATTCGTTGCGGTTGTCGGGCAGTAGGGAATATCATGCTCGGCAAAAGTTGCATCTTTTACCATCGACGCATGAAAAGTATCTTTGCAACCGGTTCTGACTTTACGCATATTATCTCTACTCATATTATATCATACCTCCTTCATAAAATCAATATTTTTCCGTAATTTGTTTATTTGCTATTATTGCCGTTACAAATTCGCTGATTTCTAACGTGAGGGTACTTTTAATGGGAATAAGCAACAACCTATTCCCGTTAGTAATTTGAATCGAAGTAACGCTCCAGAATTCCGAGTTTTTGCAACCGATAAACAAGAGGTGAGTAGTTGACACCGAACAAATGTCTGATTTGCTTGATTTTTTCCTTTGTGCGATACCCGAATTTCAAAATGTGTCGTCCGTCATAGTCCAAATACTCCCTTGCAGCATTGAAAATTGCTTCTCTCGGCATTAAGAATGCCGCTGCTGCGTAATCTGCTTGCCCTTCAATCCATTTTAATTTTTGCATTTTCGAATTGCTTTTTTCTAAATTGGTGTATACAGTTGAATCAGATTTTGCATCGCAGAAAAATGCTTTGTGTCGGCAGAAATGGAAGGCTTCATGCATGGCGGTAAAATTTTCAATATAGCGGTCCTCCTCAATCCCGCTTTCACCAAGACTTCTGTCGAGCAGAATCGTATTTTCGTTATATGTCCTTTTTATCGGTAGCATTCCTTTGATATAATTGCCGTCCGGCCATACCCATAAAGTCTTTGGCTTAAATAGTGTCATTCCTAATATAGATCTGTCCGGCGTAAGATAATCAACCGCAATACGAGCCCCGAGTAGATCGATAACATCGTAAACATCGGCGGGCATCGGTGTTCGAAGCCTTTCCTTGTTGTAACGTCTGTTCAAACTGTTTGCAAGAAATGCAATTTGGGAAGATGAATAACTGATATAACTCAACTTTTTTTCTCTCCGTCATTACTTTCTTTTTCCAGCAATTGAATAACTTTTTCCCACTCCTTCTCGCCGAAGTTTTTGTCCCTTGCGATACGCAGTGCAATGCGGGAATTGTTCTGCTCCATAATGTAATCGGCAATATCGGGCGAAACGTTGTTCTTTTTCGTTCCGCCGGCAAGATCAAAAAGTTTGTCGGTGTCTTCCTTGCTCAAATGCAGGGTGTCGGCAATCGTATACAGTTTTTCTTTTTCCGGAGGGTAGCGGTGACCGTTTTCAATATCGCTCATATATGCCGGTGCAATGTCCAGTATTTCGGCAAGTTTCCGCAGGTTAACGCCTGCCTGCAAACGCTTTTCTCTGACAAATTCTCCGAATAAATTTTGACTGTTCATATCATACCTCATAAGTTCGTTTGTTCGCTAACTTCTAACAACACCATTATACCGCATTTTTATTTGTTTGTCAAGCGTTTTATGAAAAAATAATTGATATATCTTTGATTTTCTCCATTTTGCCACTCTTTTGAAAACTTTTTCACGTTTTTTGCAAGTTTCCGATATGGGCAAGCGGTGGGGACTTCCGAGCGGTTGATTGGAATTCGAAAGCAACACGGCACGGAAAAGTCATTTGCACACGGAAAAAGTATTGACAAGTCTGCCGGAATGTGATATAATAGAACCTTGAAAACAGACTGAACAAACAGCCTTGAAAAACGGATTTTAACAGACAGACCGAACA
>CAVGAA010000022.1:18953-25771 GCA_963627065.1 bacterium
CCTGAACAATCGTTATGCAAAAATCCGATTTGGCGGAAGCAGGTTTTTATGATAGGACTCGGAACAATCATCAACAGTGCCGGAATCGTGGCGGGAGGACTGCTCGGAACGTTTGCCGGTAAACTTTTTAAGCCCGAACAGCAGGAGGCATTGGAACGTGCCTGCGGTGTTGCGGTGATTTTTATCGGTATTGCAGGGGCAATGGAAGGGATGCTCACGGTGGCGGAGTCGCAGTTGAGTAGCGGAAAATCAATGCTCGTTGTGCTGTGCTTGGCTCTCGGAACGTTGATAGGGGAACTGATCGGCATTGAGCGTGGCTTTGAAAAGTTCGGCGAATGGCTGAAAAAGAAGGTCGGCGGAAAGGATGACGGCGGTTTCGTCAATGCGTTTGTCACGGCATCTCTCACGGTTTCAATCGGTGCTATGGCAATTGTCGGGGCGATACAGGACGGACTGACGGGTGACTTTTCCACGCTTGCGGTCAAAGCGGTCATCGACGCGATTCTCATTGCCGTTATGGCATCGACAATGGGCAAAGGTGCAATTTTCTCGGCAATTCCGGTTTTTGTTTTTGAGGGCATTCTCACGGCTTTGGCAAAACTTCTCTCACCGGTCTTAACCAATCTTGCGATTGCATACCTTTCCGTGATCGGATCGATATTGATTTTCTGCATCGGTATCAACCTCACTTTCGGCAAAAAACTGCGTGTTGCGAATATGTTGCCGGCGGTCCTCTTGGCAATTCTCTTTGCCTATCTGCCAATCGATTTTTAACGGTTCGGAGGAAAAAACGGTGCATTCCGCACGTGCAAAAGTGGAAAATCTTTTGTGGGTATCTTGACATTTTTGCGGTTTGTGATATAATAGTATTGTAGTATATTTTTTTCAATATACCGACATCAAAAAAATAAATGAAACGGAGAGCAAAGAAATGAAAGTTGTACTTGCAGGTGCATTCGGCAATCTCGGAGCGGAGATTCTGAAATCTCTCTGCCGTGAGGGGCATGAGGTTGTCGCCGCAGACATGAAGGAAAGAGCAGTCGAGGGAACGGAGGGAAAATACAAGTTCGTTGCGATTGATGCAACCAAACCCGAAACGCTGTCGGGACTTTGTGACGGTGCGGACGTCGTCATTACCACAATGGGTTTGACCGGTGCATCCACAAAATTCACATCCTACGACATCGACTATCAGGGCAATATGAACCTCTACAACGAGGCGAAAAAAGCGAACGTCAAGAAATTCAATTACATTTCGGTCATTTCCTGCGATGAAAAGGGTGCGGAAAAAGTCCCCATGCTTCACGCAAAATACCTCGTTGAAGAAGAAATCAAAAAGCAACCGATGGACTACGTCATCTACCGTCCGACCGGATATTTTTATGACATTGCAAAGGTCTTCAAGCCCTATGTGGACAAGGGCGAGATGCAACTGCTCAAAGGCTACGGCAAGGTTCGTGCAAATGTTGTGGACTGCCCCGATTTTGCCGACTTTATCGTCGCACACATGAACGACACGAACGTTACCTACAATGTCGGCGGAAAAGAAACCTATTCCTACGAAGAAATGGCAAAAATGTGCTTCGATGCGGTAGACAAACCGCTGAAAATCAAGTGGGCACCGATCTGGTTGTTCGGAGTCCTCGCAAACCTGCCGAAGATCAAGAAAGCGGGCAAGCACGATATTATTCTGTTCTCCAAGTGGACACTCAGCCATGATCTGGTCGGCGACACAGAGACGGGAGACGCAAGTTTTGCCGAATATATCAAAAACTATTTCGGAAAGGGGAATAACTGATTATGATGCCTTGGAAATTACTCGGCATTTTGTTTGCCGTCTGTGCCGTCATGTGTGCGGTCGGATTTTATAAGTTTGTTTATTTTCTTTCAATCGGTTACGGTTTTGCAATTGCGGGCGGAGGGATTGCGATTTTCGTGATGTATCTCGTAAACCCGACCGCAACACCGGTTTGGATCGTCATTCTGCAACTGTTGCTCTTTATCGCATACGGCGTACGCCTTTCGGGATTTCTGCTTGTCAGAGAACTGAAAAACGCCTCTTTCCGTAAAACGGATGTGGCGAAAAATACGCTCGCCAAAAACGGAGAAAAGAAAATGCCGATCTTCGTTATGATTACGATCTGGCTCTGCGTGTCGGTTCTTTACGTCGCACAGACAAGCCCCATGCTGTTCAGAGTGGTGAACGAGTCGGAGGACATCGTTTTCCCGCTTGTCGGTATGGCAATTTCGGTTCTCGGAATCGTACTCGAATCCTGTGCAGATGCTCAAAAGTCGGCTCAGAAGAAGGTTCGTCCCGATATGGTCGCAACAAAGGGACTTTACAGAATGGTGCGTTGCCCCAACTATCTCGGTGAGATTATCTTCTGGACGGGCGTTCTCGTTGGCGGTATCTCCGCATACACCGGTGTCGGTCAGTGGATTACCGCAATCGTCGCTTATATCTGCATCGTGTTCATTATGTTCAACGGGGCTCAACGTCTGGAAAAACGCCAGATGAAGCGTTACGGCGACAACGAGGAGTATCACACCTACGCAAACAAAACGCCGATTATTCTGCCCCTCGTTCCGCTCTACCACCTGAACAAAACCGAGAAGAAATAAAGGACGGAGGAAACCGTTATGAAAGACTATTCGGTCGGAATGTCCCTTGTCGATTATATTCCCGTGATTCTCTTTGCGGTGGCATCTGTCATTCTGATAAGAGATTTATACAACAAAATGAGCAAAGGGGCGTTTGCACTCTTTGCGGCAGGCACGGTGGACGTCATTTGTGCAGGCTTTCTCAAAGCGACCTATAAACTGCTTTACGCATTGAAAATCTGTGATTTCGAGGCTCTCAGCGATGCGTTCTTCCCGATGCAGTCGCTCGGATTTATGCTGGCGGGTGTGGGAATGTTGGCACTGCTCTGCCACAAACAGAGTGCCGGTACCGCAAATGCCGTCGCACCTGCACTTTTCAGCGGAACATTCGTGTTTGTCGGACTGATGGTCGCAGGACTGGGACTTATGAATGCAGGACTCTGCGTGATGTCCGCAAAGGTCAAAAAGCCGGTTCTCATCATTCTGTTTGTCACGTCTTTCGTCTGCTCACTCGGAATGGGTTACCTTTCGTCAAGAGATTTCGCCGAGGCATCGATGAACTGGATTGCCGAAGGTGTCAACACCGTGGGGCAGGGGGCTTTGTTGGCAGGTGCAATTCTCCTGCACAAAAACGGATTTGAAGGGCTTCGCCTGCACGGAGGGGAAACGGCATGATTGACAAAATCCTTGAACTCGTAAAGTCCAAGTATCCGCTCCAAAGTCTTGATGCCGGCGAATTTGCGAAAATGAAAATTTCCGGAATGCATTTCGATGTTTCCGCATACCGTGCCGAAGGGTTTGGTCACGTGTCGGTAATGCAGGCAAGAGGCTTTTTCGGGTTGATGAAAATGGATTCGCTCATCATCGTACCGACAGAAAAGGAGTTACCGCTTTTCTCCTGCGAACGCATTCGGGTAATGAAAAAAGACATTCTGATTGCCGAACTTTATGACACACTGTCGGGTGCTTACGACGGGGGAGAACTGGATGCCGTCAAAGGACGCTATTCGGGCATTCCGGACCATGATACGGGCGTGCATTGGTATGATAACATCCGTCTGCCCCAAAGTTTTGCAAAAGAGGCAAAGCACACCGCCGAGTTCGACAACCTCGAAAGCGAATATATCGAGGCATATCTGCGTACCGAAAACAATACCGGAAATCGGGAGGAAAAACGCAGAAAAACCGAATATTACGTGCAGAATCTCCTCAAAAACGGCGGTCCTGCGACAGATCCCGTCAAAGAAAAACTCGGTGAGGAGAAAACGAAAGAACTTTTCGAAAAGGTTCTGTTCGGAATCGGGCTGTAAATCCGGTTGATTGCTTACACAAGGAGAAAAGAAAATGATTCAATTTCGTGACGGCTTTTATGCCGATGTGCGTACGGAAGACCGTTTTCGCACGATAATCACATACCGTGCAGGAATGCTCCAAGAGTACCGTGTACGGCAGGAAGCACGTGCTTTTTTGCGGGTTTATGACGGAAAAATGTGGTACTATGCGTCAGTGACCGATGTTGCCCACCTGCAAAAAACACTGGACGGACTTTATGATGCCGCAACGCCGAATAAAGAGATTCTGAATGATCCCATTGTCCGCAAATTCGAGGTCAACCGTGCGAAAGAAGACAAATTCGCCGATTGCTCGGTGCGAAATATTCCCACAGAGAAGAAAAACGAACTGCTCTGCGGACTTCTGCCGATCCTCTCGGAAGATGCCTGCGTGACCATGCCCTACGGTATGTACCTTGACCGCAATAGTGTTTTCACTTTCGAATCGTCGAGGGGAGCGGACATTTCCTATACCTACCAGACCTGCGGAATGTCCTTCGGGTGCAGTATGGTCGAAGGGGAAAAGAAATTGTCGGCACATTGGCAGAAAGGGGCAACCGAGTTCGGCGACCTCACGGGCGTTGAAGGGGAACTCCGTGCATCCATGCAGGAACACGCAACCTTTATGCGGAATTCCGTACCGGTCGAGGCAGGCGTTTATCCCGTGGTACTGTCACCCGAGGCGGCAGGCGTTTTCGCTCACGAATCTTTCGGACACAAATCCGAATCGGATTTCATGCTTTCCAACGAAAGTATGCGTGAAGAATGGCAACTCGGCATGACGGTCGGTTCTCCTATCCTCTCGATTGCCGAATGCGGTGAATATCTCGGTTGCGGTTATGTTCCTTACGATGATGAGGGAACAAAAGCACGCAAAAACTACCTCATCAAAAACGGCATTCTGGCAGGCAGACTGCACAACACCGTGACTGCAACGGTACTCGGCGAAAACCTCACCGGAAACGCCCGTGCGATTGACTGTACTTTCGAACCGATTGTCCGTATGACGAACACCTATATCGAGGGCGGTGATCTCACTTTCGACGAACTGATAGCCCCGATCAAAAAGGGTTATTATATCAAAAAAATCAGTCACGGGAGCGGTATGAGTACCTTTACAATCGCTCCGACACTGGCTTATGAGATCAAGGACGGCAAGTTAGGTCGCCCCGTGCAGATCAGCGTTATTACCGGTAACGTCTTCAAGACACTGGGACTTATTGACGGACTTACAAAAGACGTCGAAATGCTTTCTTTCGTGACCGGCGGATGCGGAAAAATGGAGCAATCCGGACTTCCCGTCGGCTTTGGCGGACCGTGCGTCAGAGTTTCCGAAATGAATGTACAGTGAGGGAATTGCCATGAAAAAAGAATATATCGTCAATCGCTCATCCTCCGTCACGCTCAACGTCACGGCAGGAAAAATCGACAGTTTCCGCAAGCAGGAAGAAACGACCGGAACGGTCAGAGTCTATCGGGACGGGAAAGTCGGAATCGCCGGTATGCTCGGTGAACCGAATGAAAAAGAATTGACCGAAAAGGCAGAAAAGGCTCTCGAATTCGGCATTCCTTATGTCGAAAATTTGGACGGCGAACTCGTTAAGACAGAAGACAACGCCAAAGAGATCATTGCCGAAAAAGATCTCATTCCCGTGATGCAGAAAACGCTTGACCGTATCTGTGAAGCCTGCCCGAAATTTGCGGTTTCAAACAAAATCACGCTTACGACAGACGAGAAAGAATATACCAACTCGAACGGCAGAAAACTCAAATGGTCGGACAGTGCCGTGAGCATGGGACTGGTTTTCCAAGACCGCACGGCAGGAAATCTTATGGACGGTTTCTATGAATACAGCGGACGTGATTTCGATCCCGACGAGGCAGTCGAGGGCTGTCGCCGTTTCCACGATGCGTTCTTCAATCCGGTGGAACTTGACGAGGCAGGGGAGTTGCCGGTCGTACTCGATCCCTATAACCTTTTCGGAACATTCCTGCGGAACTTTGCAGGGGAATTCTACGTGTCGGGTGCATCGCTCGTCAGCGGAAAACTTGGCGAAAGGTGTTTTTCGGAAAATCTGACGTTTGAAATCGACCGCAACCCCGAAACCGCACTCGATGTGCCTTTCTTCGATGCCGAAGGACAGGTCGCAGAGGACGAAAGAGTCCCGCTTATCCGTGAGGGCGTGCTAGCAAACCTGCTTGCCACCAAACAGACCGCTGCACAGTACGGACTGCATTCCGCAGGAACGGCAGGATCTGCTTATGACGGAGTCCCGAGCGTAGCAATTCCCGCAATTCGGGTGAAACCGACCGCAAAAAATCTTGCGGAACTCGTGAAGGGCAAATCGATTCTCGTTGTGTACGCATCGGGCGGAGACACCACACCGCAAGGACATTTCGCAACGCCGGTGCAGTGTGCATTTTTGATGCAGGACGGCAAACCCGTCGGCAGACTGCCGGAGTTGACCATATCGGGCGACTTTTATGACCTGCTCGGCAAAGACTGGATCGGTGCTTGCTCGGGCGATCCCCAAAAGGATTCCAAATACTGTGCCGTCAAAATGAAAGTCGAGAAACAGTAAAAGAACCCCGAAACATTGCCCGAAACATTGCCCGAAACATTGCCCGAAACATTGCCTGAAACATTGCCTGAAATATTGTTCGAAATCATCAAGCATAAAAAATATCAAGCATAAATCATCGAGCATAAAAAATATCAAGCAAAAAATATCAAGCATAAAATATCAAGCATAAAACCGTTAAGCGTAGAAAACGCCTCCCACACTTGTTCGGTGTGAGAGGCGTTTCGTTTTGATGTGACGGTCTTTTGTGTGAAATCAGTCGACTGAGTCTTCGGCTTTGACGTCCACACGGCTGATTGCCGAT
>CAVGAA010000023.1:0-25146 GCA_963627065.1 bacterium
GCTACGGTCTTGTCGAACGCAACTGCGAATTCAACAAAAAGATGTATAAAGACCTTCTCGTACACCGTAAAAATTATCGCTTGTCACCGCTCGATAACGCTTTTATCGACGAACTTTGCAGAACCAAAAGGGAAGTTTTCGGGGAGGGCAGAACCAAATGAAATGGCTTATCGCATCCGATATTCACGGCTCGGCGTTTTGGTGTCAAAAACTGCTCGAACGCTATGAAACTGAAAAAGCCAATCGTATGCTCCTGCTCGGCGACCTGCTCTATCACGGACCACGCAACGATCTGCCGGACGGCTACAATCCGAAACAGGTCATTGCTATGCTGAACGGGCTGAAAAACGATATTCTTTGCGTGCGAGGCAACTGCGAGGCGGAAGTCGACCAGATGGTCTTGGAATTTCCCGTCCTTGCCGACTATGCACTTCTTGATTCGGGCGATCGCATGATTTTCGCAACGCACGGACATATTTATAATGAAAGCAATCTTCCGCCCCTGCATACGGGCGATATCCTCTTGAACGGTCATACCCACGTCCCGAAATGCACCGAACACGAAACATACATCTATATGAATTCCGGATCCGTTTCCATACCGAAAGAAAATTCATGGCACGGTTATATGATTTACGAAAACCGCACTTTCCTTTGGTACGATATGGACGGAAATCTCAAAAAATCATATAAAATTTAAGAAAAAATCTTGACAATTCGATATTGTCGTGCTATAATATTCCAAATAATCAAATCCCAATCGGCAAGGAGCAATATATGGCAACTTTTTTGAACGAACCATCCCACACTTTCAGCGAATATCTTCTTATCCCGGGGTACTCATCGAGTGAGTGCATCCCGTCAAACGTCAGTTTGAAAACACCGCTTGTCCGCTATCGCAGGGGCGAAGAATCCGCCATTACAATGAATATTCCCATGGTGTCGGCTATTATGCAGTCGGTATCGGGCGACAGACTTGCGGTCGCTCTCGCAATGGAGGGGGGCGTTTCGTTCATTTACGGTTCGCAGTCGATTGAGAACGAGGCAGCAATGGTTCGCCGTGCTAAAAATCACAAGGCGGGATTCGTCATCAGCGATTCCAACATCAAGCCGGATGCAACCTTGGCGGACATCATTGCTCTGAAAGAAAAGACCGGTCACTCGACCGTTGCGGTCACCGAGGACGGCACATCGTCCGGCAAACTGCTCGGCATTGTCACCAGCCGTGACTACCGTGTCAGCAGAATGGACATCTCGACAAAAGTCACCGATTTTATGACGCCGTTTTCCAAACTCATTTGGGCAAAAGAGGGGACAACGCTCAAAGAGGCGAACGATATTATCTGGGACAACAAACTCAACTCCCTGCCGATTTTGAGTGACGAGGGCAACCTCTGCTATATGGTCTTCCGCAAGGACTACGAAACGCATAAAAACAACCCCAACGAACTGCTCGATCTCTCCAAACGGTATGTGGTCGGTGCAGGTATCAATACCCGTGACTACGCCGAAAGAGTTCCGGCACTGGTCGAGGCAGGTGTCGATGTCCTCTGTATCGATTCTTCGGAGGGCTTCTCCGAATGGCAGAAACGCACAATCGACTGGATTCGTGAGAATTACGGCGAATCGGTAAAAGTCGGTGCAGGCAACGTTGTGGATGGCAAAGGCTTCCGCTTTTTGGCAGACTGCGGTGCGGACTTCGTCAAAGTCGGCATCGGCGGAGGTTCTATCTGCATCACGAGAGAAACCAAGGGCATCGGACGTGGACAGGCAAGTGCCTTGATTGACGTCTGCCGTGAACGTGACCGCTATTTTGAAGAAACCGGCATTTATGTTCCGGTCTGTTCGGACGGTGGAATCGTCTATGACCACCATATCACGTTGGCTCTTGCAATGGGAGCGGATTTCGTTATGCTCGGCAGATATTTCGCAAGATTCGACGAAAGCCCGTCCAACAAAGTCAGTATCGGAGGAACATATTATAAAGAATATTGGGGTGAAGGATCTGCCAGAGCGAGAAACTGGCAGAGATACGACCTCGGCGGTGATAAGAAACTGTCCTTCGAGGAAGGTGTCGACTCCTACGTCCCGTACGCCGGAACGTTGAAAGACAACGTCGCAATGTCGCTGGCAAAAGTCCGTTCGACCATGTGCAACTGCGGAGCGTTGACCATTCCGGAACTGCAAAAGAAAGCGGTCCTCACGCTCGTGTCGGCGACCAGCATCGTCGAGGGCGGTGCTCATGACGTCATTCAAAAAGACAAGAGCGGTGTTGTCAAATAATTTCTGATTGATAGATTGATATACAATCATCCAAAGGAGTAAAGCATTTTGCAAAACGTTTTTGCGGAGGGACACAGAGGGTACTGTGCAAAATATCCGGAAAATACCCTGATTTCTTATGAGTCTGCCATTGATTTGGGACTTGACGGTTTTGAATTTGACATTTGGCTTTCCCGTGACAAAGTTCCGGTACTGATGCACGACGGCGTTGCCTACCGTACTTGCGGTGTGCAAAAGCATCTGCGGGATATGACTTTGGAAGAAATCAAGACGCTCGATGCCGGATACCGTGATAAATTCGGTGAGAAATTTATGGGGCAGGGCGTGCAGGTCCCGACTTTGGAGGAACTCTGCGAACTCGTTCACCGCAAGCGACCGGATATGGCACTCGGCGTGGAAATCAAAGAGTACACCGAGGAAACGGTCGATCTCTCAGTCCCGATTCTTAAAAAATACGGTCTGTTCGACCGTGCTCGTTTCTATGCCTTCGATGCCCCGACCATTAAATACCTGAAAACGAAATACAATGCCTTCACAATGGGTTATCCCGATTTCAAAATGAAGCGGTTTGACTACGAAGACGGTTACAAATATTATGATGCAATCGGCTTGGATATGGCGATTGCACATTCGGAAGTCGCACCGATTTTCTTCAACAAAGGAATTCCTGTTCATTTGTACTGTGCCGATACGGAGGAGGATGTCAAGTTTTGCTTATCTCACCCCGAATGTGCTCTCATTACCGCCAATGATCCGCTCCCGATGCTGAAACTTTTGGGAAGACTGCCGAAAGACACCGATTAACTGGAAAAATTCGGCTCTGCACGGTTCGGTTCTATGCTAAATGTCGGGACAACCATCGGATAGGCGAAAAATAAAAAAATCAAAAATTACAATACAAGCGGAAACCGGTCCGAAAGCCTGCCGGTTTCCGCTTTTTGCCATTCGTTGAAAACTTTTCGCTTATTTTCTGCGTTTTTTTCAGAAAAGACCTTTACTTTTTCGCCCGATTGTGGTAAAATATAGGGTGGATATAATTGATACCAATATCTACTGTAAAAAACTCAGGAGGTTGATTACACAAAATGGCAATCGAAAGAACAAAATTGTCCATGGATGGTAATACCGCTGCGGCACATGTATCTTATGCATTCACCGAAGTGGCTGCCATCTACCCAATCACGCCGTCGTCCCCGATGGCAGAGGTGACCGACACGTGGTCGGCAACCGACAAAAACATTTTAGGCGAGCCGGCAAGAAACATTTTCGGCGAGAAAGTCAAAGTCATGGAGATGCAGTCCGAGGCAGGTGCGGCAGGTGCCGTACACGGATCGTTGGCGGCAGGTGCTTTAACCACCACTTACACCGCATCTCAGGGACTTCTTTTGATGATTCCGAATATGTACAAAATCGCAGGTGAATTGCTTCCTTGCGTTATCCACGTTTCCGCACGTTGCGTCGCATCTCATGCACTGAACATTTTCGGTGACCATTCCGACGTTTATGCCTGCCGTCAGACCGGTTTTGCAATGTTGGCAGAGTCCAACCAGCAGGAAATCATGGATTTGGGTGCAGTCGCACACCTCTCCACAATCAAGGGCAGAGTGCCGTTTATCAACTTCTTTGACGGCTTCCGTACCTCTCACGAAATTCAGAAGATTGAAGTCTGGAACTACAAAGATCTCGCAGATATGGTCGATATGGATGCCGTTGCCGCATTCCGTGCACGTTCCATCAATCCGGAGCATCCGGTTCTCCGCGGTTCTGCCGAGAACGGCGATATCTTCTTCCAGCACAGAGAAGCTTGCAACGAGTACTACGAAAAACTGCCGGCAATCGTTGAAGATTACATGAATCAGGTCAATGCCAAAATCGGCACGAACTACAAACTCTTCAACTACTACGGTGCAGAGGATGCCGAAAAGGTCATCATCGCCATGGGTTCTGTCTGCGACGTTGCGGAAGAAGTCATCGATTATATGCTCGCTATGGGCGAAAAAGTCGGTCTTGTCAAAGTCCGTCTGTACCGTCCGTTTGTTGCAGAAAAACTGGCAGAAGTTCTCCCGAAAACCGTTAAGAAGATTGCAGTCCTCGACAGAACGAAAGAGCCCGGTGCTCTCGGCGATCCGCTTTACCTCGATGTCGTTGCCGCACTGGCACAAACCGGTGTCAAAGCAACAGTTGTCGGAGGCAGATACGGACTCGGTTCGAAAGACACAACGCCGGCATCCATTTTTGCGGTTTATGCAAACCTCGATGCAAAGAAGCCGAAGAACGGTTTCACAATCGGCATTGTTGATGACCTGACCGGTCATTCTCTCGAGGAGAAAGTCGCGCCCGATACGGCACCTGCCGGAACAATCTCCTGCAAGTTCTGGGGCTTGGGCGGTGACGGTACGGTCGGAGCAAATAAGAACTCCATTAAGATTATCGGCGACCACACAGACAAGTTCATTCAGGCATATTTCCAGTATGACTCCAAGAAGACGGGCGGTGTCACCATTTCGCACTTGCGTTTCGGCGACAAAGCTATCAAATCTCCTTACTACATCACAAAGGCAAACTTCGTTGCCTGCCATGTTCCGGCATACATTCTCAAAGGCTATAAGATCGTTCAGGACGTCAAACCGGGCGGTATCTTCCTTTTGAACTGCCAGTGGAACAGAGAAGAACTCGAACATCACCTGCCGAACTCGGTCAAAAAATACATCGCAAAGAACAACATTCAGTTCTACACGGTCAACGCAATCGATAAAGCAAGAGAAATCGGTATGGGCAAACGTACCAACACCATTCTCCAATCCGCTTTCTTCGCACTTGCAAACATTATGCCGATCGACAAAGCCGTCGAGTACATGAAGTATATGGCTAAAAAGTCCTACCTCAAGAAGGGCGAAGCCGTTGTCGAAATGAACTATAAGGCAATCGATGCCGGTGTCGATGCAATCGTCAAGATTGACGTTCCCGCATCTTGGGCAGATCTCGCAGATGAAGCACCCGAAGCACTCGCAACCGGAACAAGACCTGAACTTGTCGACTATGTCAACAAGATCGTCCGTCCCGTTTCGCAGATGAACGGCGACAGCCTGCCGGTTTCCGCATTCGAAAAGTATGCAGACGGTACGCTTCCGCAAGGTGCGGCCGCTTATGAAAAGAGAGGCGTCGCAGTCGACGTTCCCGTATGGCATCCGGAAAACTGTATCCAGTGTAACAACTGTGCATTCGTTTGCCCGCACGCCGCAATCCGTCCGTTCGCTATGACCGAGGAGGAAGCCTCCAACGCACCGGCATCCACCAAGTTCACGGCAAAGCCGGTTCTCAAAACCAATTACAAATTTACAATGGCAATCAGCCCGCTCGACTGTATGGGTTGTACCCTCTGCGTCAAGGCTTGCCCCGTAACCGCAAAGGCAATCAAGGACAACACACCCGAAAAGGCTGCCATTACCATGACCTCTCAGGAAAGTCAGCTCGATCAGCAGTCGGCATTCGACTATGCGGTTGCAAATGTTTCCGAGAAGAAAGAACTCATCGCAGGCACTGTCAAGGGAAGCCAGTTCAAACAGCCTCTGCTTGAATTCTCCGGATCTTGTGCAGGATGTGCCGAAACCTCTTACGCAAGACTTGTCACACAGCTTTTCGGTGAGAGAATGTACATCTCCAACGCAACCGGATGTTCTTCCATTTGGGGTGGTTCTGCACCGGCAACACCTTACACGGTCAACAAAGAGAGCGGAAAAGGTCCGGCATGGGCTAACTCTCTGTTCGAAGACAACGCAGAACACGGTCTCGGTCTGGCACTCGGTCAGAAGACCATTCGTCAGAAGCTCATCGGCTACGTTAAGACTCTTCGTGAGAAGGTCACAGACGATGCAAAACTTGCAATCATCGATGAATACCTCGACACCGTTGACGACGGCGAAAAGAACACCGTTGCAACCGATAAACTCGTTGCAATGCTCGAAGCGTGCGGATGTGACGACGCAAAGAAGATTTTGGCAGAAAAAGATTACCTCTCCAAGAAGTCCGTATGGATCTTCGGCGGTGACGGTTGGGCTTATGACATCGGTTTCGGCGGTTTGGACCACGTTCTGGCATCCGGCGAGGATGTGAACGTCTTCGTCTTCGATACCGAAGTTTACTCCAACACCGGTGGACAGGCATCCAAGGCATCGCAGATTGGTCAGGTCGCACAGTTCGCAGCGGCAGGTAAAGCAATCGGCAAGAAGAACTTGGCTGAAATCGCAATGTCCTACGGTTATGTCTATGTCGCACAGGTCGCAATGGGTGCAGATATGAACCAACTGCTCAAAGCACTCAAAGAGGCTGAGGCATACCACGGACCGTCCCTTATCATCGGCTACGCACCTTGCGAAATGCACGGTTTGAAGGGCGGTATGCAGAACTGCCAGTTCGAAATGAAGAAGGCAGTCGATGCAGGTTACTGGCAGATGTTCCGTTATAACCCGACACTTGAGAATAACAAGTTGACAATCGACTCCAAAGAGCCGACGACCGACTATGTGGAATTCATCAAGAGCGAGACGAGATACGCACGTCTGGCACAGTCCTTCCCGGAGCGTGCCGCAGACCTGTTTGCAAAAGCAGATGCCAATGCAAAGGCAAAGTATCAGAGACTCATCAAGATGAGCCATCTGTACGAATAATCAATCGCACAAACAATAAAGAGAACCGCTCCCATCGGGAGCGGTTCTCTTGCTTATGCGTTGTGGGGCATCGCCTTAAACATCAATGTCTTTCATATATTCACTGCCGTGGTCGGTAATGAACTGTTTCCGTGCCACAAGATTTTCACCGAGCAGAGTGTCGAAAATTTCGTCGGTTTTCTGTGCATCGGCAGGGGACACCGAAATAAGACGTCTTGTTTCGGGGTTCATGGTTGTCTGCCACATCATGTCAGGCTCGTTTTCGCCCAAACCTTTGGAGCGTTGCAGAGTATATTTTTTGTTACCGAGTTTTTTGAGAATCTCGGCTTTTTCAAACTCATCGTAGGCAAAAAGCGTTTGGTCTTTCGTGGTGATTTCAAACAGGGGAGATTCCGCAATGAAAACACGGTGTTCGGCGAGCAAAGTCGGCAAAAGCCGATAGAAAATCGTCAAAAGCAATGTCCGGATTTGGAAACCGTCTTCGTCCGCATCGGTGCAGATAATGATTTTCGACCAACGCAGACTGCCGAGATCGAATGCGTTGATGTCGGATTTCGATTTGGTTTTGACCTCAACACCGCAACCGATGACACGCAGGAGATCGACGATAATATCGCTCTTGAAAATGCGGTCATAATCGCTTTTCAGACAGTTGAGCGTTTTTCCTCTTACCGGAATGATCGCCTGAAATTCCGCATTCCGACCTAATTTACAGGATGTAAGAGCAGAATCGCCTTCCACGATATAGAGTTCCGCAACGTTCGGATCTTTCGAACGGCAGTTGACGAACTTTTCCACACGGTTCGCAACATCGATTGAACCGGAAAGCTTCTTCTTGAAATCGCCCCTTGCTTTTTCGGCGGATTCCCGACTGCGTTTGTTGACAAGAACCTGCTTTGCAATCTGCTCGGCATCTTTCGGATTTTCAATGAAGTAAATCTCTAACTGCTTCCGCAAGAACGCATTGAGTGCATCGTAAATATAGGCGTTGTTGATTGCCTTTTTGGTCTGGTTTTCGTAAGACGTCATCGTGGAAAAACTGTTGATGACGAGTGCCAAGCAATCCGAAATGTCGTTGAAAGTGATTTTATTTTCGTTTTTCGTGTAAAGGTTGTTCGATTTGAGATATTTGTCAATCGCATAAAGAAATGCCACACGCACGGCTTTATCGGGGGAACCGCCGTGTTCGAGAAAACTGGAATTGTGGTAATATTCCAACAGATTGACCGTATTGGAAAAGCAGAATGTTATGTCCGCTTTGAGTTTATATTCCGGCTTGTCCTCACGGTCACGCCCTTTTCCCTCAAAGTGCCACGAGACGGGGAGCGTTAAACTCTTATCGCCGACCAGTTCGGAAAGGTAATCGGTAATGCCGTTTGCGTAACAATAGGTGCTTTCGGTAAAACTGCCGTCTTCCTGCTCGGCACGCAAAACAAAGGAAATGCCTGCGTTGACAACCGATTGACGGCGAAGGAGATCTTCCAAAAACTCCACCGGAATGTGAATATCGGTAAAGACTTCCAAATCGGGTTTCCAGTGAACGATTGTACCGGTCCTGCCGGATTCTTTCCGTGTCAGCGGTCGTTCTTCCAGTTCACCGTCAACCTCACCCTTACGGAAACGAATGGTTCGTTCGGTTGTCCCGTCATAGGAATGTACCTCCATATATTCGGAACTGTACTGCGTTGCACACGCACCGAGACCGTTAAGACCTAACGAATATTCATAAGCGGAGGATTCGGAGTTGTTGTCATATTTACCGCCGGCATAAAGTTCACAGTAAATCAAGTCCCAGTTCCAACGCCCTTCGGCTTCGTTCCAACCGAGCGGAACGCCACGCCCGAAGTCTTCGACCGACAGACTGTTGTCACGGTAAATGGTTGTACGGATTTCCGAACCGTGACCTTCTCTCGCTTCGTCCACCGCATTGGAAAGGATTTCAAAAAAAGAATGCTCGCATCCTTCCAGACCGTCCGAACCGAAAATGACCGCAGGGCGTTTTCTGACTCTGTCCGCACCTTTGAGGGATTTGATGCTTTGGTTATCGTATTGTTGAGGCTTCTTGACCGACATTGTGCTATCCTTTCAAAATTCTACGATTTCACGATATAAATCTAATATACAACTATTCATTTTATATTATAACAGAAAAAAGCCGATTTGAAAAGGGGATTTTCGTTTTTTTTGAGAAAAAACAGAAAAATTTACATCTTTCTATTGCAAGTTGACAGAAAAAAAGGTATAATATAGGGTGATAATTTGAAAGGCAGGGAAAAAACTTGGATTTACCCCGAAGTATTACGGAGTTGCTCCCAGGACCGTTTGCGGTTGTCGGGCTCGGCATCTCCAATTTACCGCTCATTGACTTTTTATTGAAACACGGTGCAAAGGTACACGCAAGGGATAAAAAAACACGGGAAGAACTTGGTGGCACTGCCGAAAAACTGGAAGAAAAAGGCGTGGAACTTTTCTTGGGCGACGGCTATCTCGAAAACCTTGACGAACCCGTCATTTTCCGGTCCCCCGGACTCCGACCGGATACCGCAGAAATCGCCGATGCCGTCCGACACGGAGCAATTCTCACGTCAGAGATGGAATTGTTCTTCGAAATGACACCTGCAAAAATTCTCGGCATTACCGGCAGTGACGGAAAAACCACCACAACGACTTTGACCTATCTTTTTCTCAAAGCCGAAAAAGAACTGCACAATACCGCAGGGAACATCTATGTCGGCGGAAATATCGGCGAACCGCTCTTGCCCCGCGTCGAAGAAATGACCGCGGACGATTATGCCGTCGTGGAACTTTCAAGTTTTCAACTCTCCGATATGAAAATCAGCCCGTGGCGATCCGCCATAACGAATCTTTCTCCGAATCACCTCAACTGGCATACCGATATGAACGAATATATCGAGGCGAAAGCCAATATTTTCCGAGGAATCGGCAATGCACTGCTGGTTACCAATGCGGAAAACGGCGACTGCCTGCGACTGTCGGCGGAAAGCCAAGTTCCCGTTACGCTCTTTTCGTCCGCCAAAACCGACGCGGAAGAATTTCCGCTCCTCGCAAACGGTATGGTTTACGCCAAAGAGAATACCGTTTACCTCGATCGTGAACCGATGCTCCCAATCTCCGAAATTCTTCTCCCGGGCAGGCATAACGTCGAAAACTATATGACCGCAATTGCCCTTACGGCAGGACTTGTTTCGAAAGAGGCAATTTTGCAGGTCGCAAAGACCTTTCACGGTGTTCCACACAGACTTGAACAGGTCGCAGTCAAAGCCGGAGTAACTTATATCAACAGTTCCATCGATTCCAGCCCCACAAGGACAATGGCGGCACTCTCGGCGTTGAAAGGAAAACCTGTCATCATCTGCGGAGGACGGGACAAGCACGTGCCGTTTGACGAACTCGCAAAAGTCCTCGATAGCCGTGCGAAAGCCGTTGTCTTAACGGGTGAGGCGGAAAAACTCATTTCCGATGCCCTCGTGCGAGTCGGAGCAACCGTGCCGGTTTATCACGAATCGGACTTCGACAAAGCCGTAAAACTTTCCGCAACTTTGGCGACAGAGGGCGATACCGTTTTGCTCTCACCGGCTTGCACCAGTTTTGATGCATTCAAAAATTTCGAGGAGCGTGGCGAACGCTTCCACCAAATCGTAAACGAACTTTAATTATCAATTTTTTAATAAATCAGAAGGCTCATTATGCAATTTTCGAAACAAATTCTTGACTTAACCGCCGAAGCGGAGAAAAAATTAGCCCCGATTTTCGAAGACATCGACGGCATCTCTTTCCGCAACACCGAAAAAATTATGGATGCATTCCGCCGTCACCGTGTGTCCGATTCCATGTTCGGAATTTCTTCCGGATACGGCAATAACGATAGGGGGCGTGAAGTTCTCGACGAAATCTGGGCAGACGTTATGGGAGCGGAATCGGCATTTGTCCGCATCGGCATTGTCAGCGGAACGCACGCACTGGCAATCGGTCTGTACGGACTTTTACGCCCGAACGACATTCTCTATACCATTGCAGGCAAGCCGTACGACACACTCGAAGAAGTCATCGGACTGTCGGGCGAGGCTGGAAACGGCTCACTCAAAGATTTTGGCGTGGATTATCTCCAAACCGACCTCAATGCCGACGGCACATTCAAATTTGCCGAAATCACCGAAAATCTCCAAAAGCACCCGAATATCAAGGTTGTTTTCATTCAGCGTTCCAAAGGGTACCTCAACCGCAAAACATTGAGCGTGGACGAAATCGGAGAGGCGATCAAAGCCGTCAAAGCGGTTCGTTCCGATGTCTATGTCGTGGTCGATAACTGCTACGGCGAATTTGTGGAAGACAAAGAACCGACCGATGTCGGAGCGGATATGATTATCGGCTCGCTTATCAAAAACCCGGGGGGCGGAATGGCAGAAACCGGCGGATATATCGCAGGCACGAAACGTGCGGTCGAACTTGCAAGTTACCGTTTGACCTCTGTCGGAATCGGAACGGAGCAGGGAGCGACCATGGGGCAGAACAAGTCGCTCTATAAAGGGCTTTTCTATGCTCCGCATACCGTGGCTCAGGCACTCAAAACCGCACATCTGGCGGCATATCTTTTTGAAAAACTCGGCTATGCCGTCGAACCTCGTTGGAACGAAAAACGGCATGACATCATTCAGACCGTCATCACCGGCAGTGCCGAAGGGCTTTGTGCTTTCTGTCGTGGAATTCAACAAGGTTCTCCCGTCGATGCATTCGTCACTCCCGAACCGTGGCAGATGCCGGGGTACAGTGACCGTGTCGTCATGGCGGCAGGCGGATTTACGCAGGGGTCATCGATAGAACTTTCGGCAGACGGTCCTTTGCGTGAGCCGTATACGGCATTCTTCCAAGGTGGACTTACCTACGAGAGTGGACGTTTCGGCATTATGTGTGCGGCGGAAAGCGTCGGCAGTAAAAAAGAATAACAAGGGGATACCGAATGAAAAAAATCATCCGTTTGTGTTGCTTGGCACTCTGCCTTGCAACTTTGGCAGGACTTTGCTCCTGCGTCCAAATCGGCAGTGGTGATGAAAATGCACCGGACGGTATGCAGATTGCATCGTCCGCCGGATCGGACTTTTATTTCTATGTTCCGACCACATGGGTAGTCAACACCGCATACGGCATTTCATGTGCCTACCGTGACCTCTCACGCCAATCGACCGTCAGCCTCGTCAAATACGCAATCACGGACGACCGCCGTACGCAACTCGACCTGCTTGAAACAGCCACAACCGTTTCGACCGACACGGCAGAGAGCGAATCAGGGGAAAATACCGGTATTTCCGGAATCAATCCGAGACTCACATGGTTTTTCGAAAACGAATGCCTCCGACCGGTAAAGGAAACGGCTCTTGACGGAAAAGTGACAATCGACGAAGCAAACAGCGGAGCAGATATGCTCGACAAGGTCGATGCCGGCAGGTGGTGCTATACGGCACTTGTGAGTGGTACAACCTATCGTTATAAGCAACTCATTGCCGAGAAAAACAATGCGTTTTATGTCTTCACTTTCACGGCAACCGAGGAGATGTACGAACAGTACCTCTCGGACGTTGAAAAAATTCTCAATGCATTTTGTTTTTCGGACGAACCGTACTATCCGGATTATGCAAAAAAACTCGATGCAAGCGGAGATGCTCCGAAGGGGATGAAAGCCTGCTACGGTGCGGATGTCGCATATAAATTCTACGTCCCGACCGAATGGGAAATCGACCTCGATACATCCATTTATTCGGCTTACCTCAAATCAGATTATTCCTCCGTCAGCGTTGTTCCTTATATGCCGACGGTCGAGCATCTCAGCGTTGCGGAATATTGGCAAATGGTTTGTGATGAAACCGTCAAACTGCTCGGCGACTCCGCCATGACGGTTTATGATGACAAAACGCACAAAGAAAATCTCGGTTCGAGAGAGGCAACCGTCTACGAGTATACCTGCAAAATTGGCGGGAAAACCTATCGCTATCGGCAATATATTTCCGCTTACCGCAGTATGATTTACAGTCTCACTTACTGTGCACTTGAGGAGCATTTTGACGAACACCTCACCGATGTCGAACGCATGGTATCGGCATTTGAATTCCGTTAAAGGAAAAATTATGAAAGAAATTTATTTGGACAACAGTGCGACAACGGCACTTTCGGACGGTGTCAAAAAGAGAATGACCGAAGTTATGGAGATTTACGGCAACCCGTCCTCACTCCATCTCATCGGCAATCGGTCGGCGGAAGTTCTCGACATCGCACGCCGTCAGGTTGCAATGTCAATCGGCGTTACCCGTCCCGAACCGGGGGAGTTGATTTTCACATCCTGCGGTAGCGAGGCGGACAATTTAGCCATTATCGGCACGGCACTCGCCAAGCCACGCAGACGTGGCGGTCGCATCATCACAACCGATTCCGAGCACCCCGGAGTTGCTAACGCCCTGCGTTATCTCGAAGGGCAGGGATTTGATATCGTGCGGATTCCAACCAAAGGCGGAGAACTCGATTTTGACCGTTACGCATCGTCACTGAACGATAAAACATTCCTTGTTACCATGATGCTCGTCAACAACGAAACCGGAGCAATGTACGATGTCAAACGGGCATTTACAATGGCAAAAAATCGCAATCCGGACATCGTTACGCATACCGATGCCGTGCAAGGCTATCTCAAAACGCATCTCACGCCGAAATCGCTCAAAGCAGACCTCCTGACCGTCAGTGCTCATAAAATTCACGGTCCGAAAGGTGTCGGGGCTCTCTATGTCTCAAAAGATTGCCTCCGTCGCCGTGACCTGATTCCGCTCCTCATGGGAGGCGGTCAGGAAAGCGGATTCCGTTCGGGTACGGAAAACCTTATCGGCATTGCGGGCTTCGGTCAGGCATCGGCGGAAGGGTATGCAAAACTCGAAGACAATCTCGGAAAACTGTCCAGTCTGCGTGAATTGACACTCAAAAAGTTGTCGTCACTGCCTATTCGTGCCAACATTCCGAACGGCAAATTTGCACCGCACATTCTCAATTATACGCTCCCGAATATCAAAAGCGAAACCATGGTACACGCCCTCTCTGCCAAAGGCATCTGCGTGTCGAACGGTTCGGCTTGCTCCTCGCACAATCGGCATTTGTCCGAATCGCTCTTGGCATTCGGTTTGACTCCGGATGAGGTCGAATGCTCAATCCGCATCAGTTTTTCCGAATATAACACCTTGTCGGATGTCGATGCACTTGCAGTGGCACTCGGCGAAGAACTTGAACATCTCGTACGTAGAAAATAAAAATAGGGGAATCCGTAACGGATTCCCCAAATGTCGGTATATTTAGTTTCTTTTTAGTCGAAATACCCTTCTCTGTAAAGCAATTCCGCAATGAGAACCGCACCGCCTGCCGCACCACGCAAAGTGTTGTGTGACAGTCCTACAAACTTGTAATCGAAAAGCGTATCTTCACGGAGTCTGCCGACCGAAATGCCCATACCGCCTTCAAGGTCACGGTCCAGTTTTGCCTGCGGACGGGAATCGTCCTCAAAATAGGTAATGAACCGTTTCGGAGCGTGCGGAAGTTCCAATGCTTGCGGTTTGCCGGAATAATTCTTCCAAGCCGTCAAAATCTGCTCTTTCGTGGGCTTTTCACGGAATTTCACAAAGACCGCCGCCGTGTGACCGTCCGAAACGGGAACACGAATGCACTGTGTCGTAATGAGCGGTTTGTCCGCTTTTACGATTTCACCGCCCTCAATATGTCCCCAAACTTTCAAAGGCTCTTGCTCGCTCTTTTCCTCTTCACCGCCGATATAGGGAATGACGTTGTCGATCATTTCGGGCCACTCACGGAAGGTTTTGCCCGCTCCCGAAATTGCCTGATAGGTCGTTGCCACAACCTGCTCAATGCCAAAGGGCAGAAGGGGCGTGAGAGCCGGTACATAGGATTGAATCGAGCAGTTCGGCTTTACGGCGATAAATCCCCGTTTCGTGCCAAGCCGTTTCTTCTGCGATTCGATAATCGCAAGATGCGAATCGTTGATTTCCGGAATCACCATCGGAACATCAGGAGTCCAACGGTTTGCGGAGTTGTTCGAAACCACCGGAATTTCCGCACGGGCGTAAGCCTCCTCAAGTGCTTTCGTTTCGTCCTTTTTCAGATTGACCGCACAGAAGACAAAATCGCAATCCTTTGCCATTGACGGAATGTCCGAGGCATCCTTGACTACCATTTTGCGGAACGCATCCGGAATCGCCGTTGTCATTTTCCAACGGTCGCCGACTGCACTTTCATAGGTTTGTCCTGCGGAGCGTGCCGATGCCGCAAGAGCGACGACTTCAAAATACGGATGCCCGTCAAGGAGTGTTAAAAAGCGTTGCCCGACCATACCGGTCGCACCGATGATACCGACTTTTTTCTTTTGCATAGTAAAAAAACCTGCCATAAATCTAAAAATAAAAATACAGATTATATTATACACTATTTTTGCGGAAAATGCAAGCCCTATTTGCACTTTTCTTCGAAAAATCCCAAAATAACGCAAAAAATATCTTGATTTTGCAAGAATCTTAACCGCAACATTCAGAATCGGAGGACAATATGAAAATTCGGTATGTCGCAACCTGCCTGTTCGGGCTGGAAAAATTGCTCGGGGAGGAACTCGATGCAATCGGCGTCAAACGCACGGAAACCATGGACGGCAGAGTCTTCTTTGAGGGAGACGAACACAGTATGGCGAGAGCAAATATCTCCCTGCGTTGTGCGGAACGTGTCTTAATCCTTTTGGGACAGTTCCGTGCCGACACATTCGACAATCTTTTCGAGGGGACAAAAGCCCTGCCGTGGGAGAATTGGATTGCCCGCAACGATGCATTTCCGGTCAAAGGGCATACAATCAAAAGCAAACTGACATCTGTTCCGGACTGTCAGAAAATCGTCAAAAAAGCGGTTGTCGACCGACTCTCCGGTGCTTACGGTCAAAAATGGTTTTCCGAGGTCGGAAAGAAATACCAAATCGAATTTTTCATTTTCAAAGACACGGCATACCTCATGATTGACACATCCGGTACAACGCTCCACAAACGTGGTTACCGTCCCGATGCCGGTGAAGCCCCACTGCGTGAAACGCTGGCGGCGGCATTGGCTCTCACCGCAAGACCGAAACCGGACATTCTCTTTTGGGATCCTATGTGCGGATCGGGGACAATCGCAATCGAAGCGGCAATGATTCTTTCCAATCATGCCCCGGGACTCGGCAGAACTTTCGCAGGCGAAGATTTTCCGCAAATCGCAAAATCGGTCTGGGCTGAGGAGAGAGAAAAAGCCGAATCGGCAATCCGCAATGATGTCGATTACGAAGTTTGGGCATCCGACATTGACGAAGAAATTCTTGACGTAACCTATGAAAACGCCCTCCGTGCAGGCGTGGAAGATAAAATGCGAATCTTCAATGCAGACGTCCGAACGATCGAAAAGCCGGACAGAAGGGGAACAATCGTCTGCAATCCCCCATACGGTGAACGCCTCATGACGCCCGAAACGGCATCGGCACTCTACCGTGAAATGGGCGAACATCTGTGGCAATTCGCCCCGTGGCATCTTTATATCATCACGTCCAATCCGCAATTCGAAAAACTGTTCGGACACAAAGCCGACAAAATCCGCAAACTATACAACGGTATGATTCCGTGTAATCTCTACCAGTATTTCAAATATTTCGGCGATAACAAGGAGAACAGATAATGAAAACTTTATCGGAACTTGCAAAAGAACGTTGCATTCTGGTGGCACACCGTGGCGTGTCCGGCGGAAATATTCCGTGCAATACCTTGACGGCATACGAAATTGCTTTGAGGCAGGGAGCGGATATGATTGAAATCGATGTGGAAATGAGTGCCGACGGAAAACTGTTCATTTTTCACCCCGGGATGGAATCGGTGCATCTGTGGTGTCCGGAAAGACTCCCACATCTGACGGCGGAAGAAATCTCGCATTTACGCTATGTCAATTTTGACCGCACACCGACACAATTCGGTGTGGCAACGCTTGACGAAGTCTTGGAGCGTTTCGGCAACCGTTGCTTTATCAATGTCGATAAATTCTGGGGACATCCGAAGGAAATTTACGAGACAATCAAACGGTACGGTCTGCTTGACAAAGTCGTCGTAAAGTCCTCACCGTCGGAAAAAGTCTTATCGGTTTTGGAAGAAGTCGCACCGGATATTCCGTTTATGCCGATTGTCCGTGATACGCATCCGCTCCACAAAGAACTGATGAAGAAAAAGATTCGGTATGTCGGTGCGGAAGTCCTGTTCCGTAGCGAGGATGTCGAGGTCGCATCGAAAGAATTTATCGATATGATGCACCGTGACGGAAAACTGGTCTGGGCAAATGCCATTATTTACAACTATCGGGAGCAACTCTCGGCAGGGCATTCCGATGACCGTTCTTTAACGGAAAATCCGGCAGACGGTTGGGGATGGCTTGCAAGACAAGGTTTTGACCTCATTCAAACCGACTGGGTACAAATGGCACGGGAATATCTGATACAAACCGGCGAACTGTACCGAAAATAAAACTAAAAAAACAGTCGCTGTTAGATACAAAAAAGCACTAAAATCGGCAAAATCCGTAGGATTTTCACCTCTGAAAGGAAAAAACTACGGATTTTTTGTTATTTTACACTTGTTTTTGTGTCGTGCTTTTTTGTCTGTGCTAAATACGCAGTCCTCGCATCAGGTGTTTTTGATGATAATCTGCTCAATGATGTCCGCCGCATCCTCGCAAAGGTCACAGCAGGCTTCGAGCGAATTGTAAATGCCCCTTGCACCGAGCAGAACCTTGAAATCCGATTCGGTCACGAACAGTTTGTGAATCGCCTCGGTGTAAATCTCATCCGCCTCGCCCTCGTGTGTATTGACGTCAATCAAATGCTGACGGAGCAAATTCGGCTTTTTGAAATTCCGCAATTCCGCACCTGCCGCATATAAAGCCTTGACACATTCGTCCACTTTTCCGCCGAGCATCGGTGCGACATCCGGCACTTTTTTGATGTCGAACATATAAAGTTCCAACACCACCTCGTCAACGGCATCGGTGATGTCGTCAATAATCTGTACCAGTTGCAGAATATCTTCTTGGTCGATAGGGGTAATGAACTCTGCCGAAAGTCCCGAGAGAATCGAATGGTGAATGTCATCTCCCTGATGCTCGATTGCGTGCATTTTGTCCTTGTAATCGTGAATGTTGTCGGGCGTGACCTCCGAGAGAATTTCTCCCAACAGTTCAGATGCTTGCACACTGTAAGAAAGTTGTTCTTCAATCAATTTGAAATAATCGTTGCGATTTTTAGCCATTTTCATTTTCTCCATTCATTAGTTATACGAAAATCCAAAGGAATAATTTTGCCATAAGAAAGCCCAACACACCACACCCGGGGAAAGTGCATACCCACGTCAGAATCAGGTCTTTTACGAGCGACCAATTGACGTTCCGCAGGCGTTTGGATGCACCGACACCCATAATGGCGGTTGTTTTCGTGTGCGTGGTACTGACGGGAATTCCGGTTAAGGACGAGAGCAGAAGACAGACAGCACCTGCCAAGTCGGCGGTAAATCCCTGATACGGTTTCAGTTTGACCATATCCATACCGACCGATTTGATAATGCGGTAACCGCCGATCGACGTTCCCAAACTCATGACGACCGAGCAGAGAATCATCAACCACAGCGGAACGGAAAACTCCGTGACGGTTGTCTGTCCGCCGGCGAGTGCCGAACCCAAAAGGAAAACCGCCATAAATTTCTGCCCGTCCTGAGCACCGTGCATGAATGCCATTGTCGCACCGCCGACCACCTGCGATTTCGTAAAGAAACTGTCGCATTTCACACGGTTTCGTCCGCTGAAAATCGCCGTCACCAGTTTGGAAAGCCCGAACCCAAGCCCGAAACCCAAAATCGTCGAGAGCAACAGTCCCCACAGAACCTTGCACCACTCCGACCAGTTGACGCCTTCAAAACTGCCGTGAATTGCAACAGCCGCCCCCGTCAAGCCTGCAATCAGGGCGTGACTTTCACTTGTCGGAATTCCGAAATACCAAGCGACGGTCGCCCAGATGACGATACCCGCCATTGCCGCACAGAGTGCAATCAAAGCCTCGTGTGCATTGTTGCCGAAGTCAACCATATTGCAAATGGTCATTGCAACCGACGAGTTGACCGCAGTCATGACCAAAACGCCGAAAAAGTTGCAGATTGCCGCCATAATAATGGCTTTCCGGACTCCTATAGAGCGAGTCGACACGCAAGTCGCAATCGCATTCGGTGCATCTGTCCAACCGTTGACCAAAATCACGCCGAGCGTTAAGACCGATGCAACCAACAACATCGGATTCTGCCACAGTTGTCCCCAAAACGTTGATAAAGACATTCTTTCACCTCAAATATTTTCTTCGCTTATATTATAGCATATTGAAAGTAATCTTTGTGAAAAATGTATGTAAAACTTTTGTAAAATCCGCCGAAACAGGCAAATTATTTCCGATTTGCAAGTTCCGATTTTGAAAATTGCAAAAAAACAAAAAAACTTTTCGACAAGGGATTGAAAAATGAGCAAAAATGTGGTAAAATAGTAATAATTATTTTTTTACGGATTTTTAAGAAAGGGACGGAACAATGAGCGTAGAATTTCAGGAAACGGTAGAAGGACTTTTACATTTTATCGGGGAAAGTCCGACGGCTTTTCACGCAGTCAAAGCCTCTGCAGATATCTTGGAAAGTGCCGGCTATCAAAGACTGCACGAAGGGGACGAATGGCATCTTGTCGCAGGCGGAAAATATTATTTGACGAGAAACCAATCCACGGTTTTGGCTTTTTCCGTACCGACCGATCGTGCCGAACAGTTGCTCCTATCGGCAAGTCACACCGATTCGCCGATGTTCAAACTGAAAAACGAATATGAATCGCCTGCATTCGGCACTTATGTCCGTTTCAATACCGAAGTTTACGGCGGAACAATTCTGTCGTCATGGCTCGACAGACCGCTCTCGGTGGCAGGGCGTGCCATGGTAAAAACGGCGGACGGCTACCGTGCGGAACTTTTCAATATCGACCGTGATTTGCTCCTCATTCCGAATGTTGCCATTCACATGAACCGCAATATCAACTCGGGCTATGCATTCAATCCGGCTGTCGATATGTTACCGCTCTTTTCCTGTGCAGACGACAGTCCGAAACTCACCGACCTTGTTGCCGAAAAATTGCATTGCAATAAGGAAGACATTGCAGATCTCGATGCTTTCGTCTATAACCGGATGTCGGGGAGTACTTGGGGAGCAACCAACGAATTTTTCTCCGCCCCCCGCATCGATAACCTCATGTGTCTGTACGGAACGCTCGGCGGATTTCTTACCGCAAAACAGCAGAAAAATTCTCTGAATCTTTGGTTCAGTGCCGACAACGAGGAAACCGGTAGCGGTACAAAGCAGGGGGCAGGTTCGGTTCTGCTCTCGGACACGCTCGATCGCATCTGCGAAAATTTTGATTGGGACAAACGAATGCTCCTCGCCAATGGTTTTATGGTGTCTGCCGACAACGGTCACGCACGGCATCCCAATCACCCCGAACTCAGCGACGGTCAGAACGCACCGAAACTCGGTGGGGGAGTGGTTATCAAAACGAACGCCGCTCAACATTACGCAACCGACGCACCGTCGGCAACGCTCTTTACAAAAATCTGTCGGGATGCAAACGTCCCCGTCCAGCAATTCGCAAACCGTAGCGATCAGGCAGGCGGATCGACACTCGGCAGTATTTCCGACCGTACCGTACCGCTCCTCACGGTTGACATCGGTATGGCACAACTCGCAATGCATTCGTCATACGAAACGGCAGGAGTAAAAGACTGCGAATATCTTGTCCGTGCAATGACGGAATTTTACGGTATCAAATTTCAATCTACCGGTGACGGTATCTGGCATATCGGGAGGTCCGACTCATGAATCAGCAAACTGCAAAAAAATTAACCGCAAAACAGTATGTTTATATCGCATCTATGCTCTTCGGAATGTTCTTCGGAGCAGGAAACCTCATTTTCCCCGTCAAAATGGGGCAAATGGCAGGCTCTAACGTCTGGGGAGCGATTTTAGGATTTTTGATTACCGGTGTCGGTATTCCGCTTCTCGGTGTTGCCGCACTCGGCATCAGTCGCAGTAACGGGCTTTACGATCTGTCAAGCAAAATCGACCGCAGATATGCCATGTTTTTCACCTGCCTTTTGTATCTGACGATCGGTCCGTTCTTCGCCATTCCCCGTTGTGCCACAACATCTTTCACGGTCGGTATCGAATCTATGCTCCCAGAAGGTGCAAATACAACATTGTGGCTCTTGCTCTTCTCGGCAATTTTCTTCGGTGCGGTACTGGCATTCTCCCTCTTCCCCGGGAAAATTCTCACATGGGTAGGCAAACTTCTCAATCCTATTTTCCTCTTTTTCTTGGCAATACTTGTCATTGTCGCTTTGACCTCGGCGAATGTCGGAATCGGTGACGTTGCTCCCGAGGGTGCCTATGCTTCCAAATCTTTCGTCACGGGATTCCTCGAAGGATATAACACAATGGATGCTTTGGCTTGTCTGGCATTCGGCATCGTGATTGTAAACGTTATTCGCGGACTTGGTGTGAACGATTCCAACGCCGTCGCAGGATCAACCGTCCGTGCAGGTATATTCAGTTGCCTTTTCATGGCTCTCATTTATATCGCCGTGTCGCTTGTAGGTACGGTCAGCCGTGGGAATTTCTCAACAGCTGAAAACGGCGGTATTGCTCTCGCACAGATCGCCGAATATCATCTCGGCAAAACGGGACTTATCATTTTAGCCTGCACCGTGACTTTCGCCTGCCTCAAAACGTCGGTCGGACTGGTCACCAGTTGTGCCGAAACCTTTACGGGACTTTTCCCGAAAGGTCCGAAATACCGTATTTGGGCAATCATTTTCAGCGGTGTTTCCTTCCTCTTTGCGAACTTGGGACTTGACCGCATCATCGCTTGGTCGCTTCCGGTCCTGATGTTCCTTTACCCGCTTGCCATCACCCTGATTTTCTTGGCACTTGCCGGAAAATTGTTTGACAATGACCGTATCGTTTACCTCTGGGTTACGGGATTGACACTCATCGGAGCAATTTACGATTTACTGCGTTCACTGCCCGATAACGTCCGTTCTGCACTGTCACTTGACAAAGCCCTCGAGGTGGTCGGAAAAGTACTTCCGCTCTCGTCCTACGGACTTGCGTGGTTGTGTCCTGCCGGCTTGGGACTTGTCATAGGGCTGACATGGCATTTTATCAAAAAATATTCAAACAAAACGGCTGACTGAAAGGGAAGGAAACCACTATGTATAAGCAGGGATTTGACAACGATCTCTATATTTCAACGCAATCGCAACACATCCGTGAACGCATCGGGCAGTTCGGCGGAAAACTGTATCTTGAATTCGGCGGAAAACTTTTCGACGATTTTCACGCGTCACGAGTCCTCCCGGGCTTTGAACCGGACAGTAAAATCCGTATGCTCATTCAACTCAAAGATCAAGCGGAAATCGTCATCGTCATCAATGCAAACGACATCGAGAAAAACAAAGTCAGAGGCGACCTCGGTATCACCTACGATCTGGACGTCTTACGTCTTATCGATGCATTCCGCAGTTTCGGACTTTACGTCGGGAGCGTCGTCTTAACACGCTGGCAGGACCAACCTGCGGCAGAAAAATTCCGTCGCAGACTCGAATCTCTCGGTGTCAAAGTGTATAAGCACTATACAATCGCAGGCTACCCGTCCGACATTTCCAAAATCGTCAGTGACGAGGGCTTCGGCAAAAACGATTACATCGAAACCGAACGTTCTCTCGTTGTCGTCACTGCCCCGGGACCGGGGAGCGGAAAAATGGCAACCTGCCTCAGCCAACTTTACCACGATCACAAACGTGGAATCCGTGCCGGCTATGCCAAATTCGAAACCTTCCCGATTTGGAATCTGCCCCTCAGTCACCCCGTCAACCTTGCATACGAGGCTGCCACGGCTGACCTCAACGATCTCAATATGATAGACCACTTCCATTTGGAGGCATACGGAAAAACCGCCGTCAACTATAACCGTGACATCGAAATTTTCCCCGTTCTCAACGCAATTCTGACCAAAATTGCAGACACATCGCCCTATAAATCGCCGACCGATATGGGTGTCAATATGGCAGGCAACTGCATTTACGACGACGAAGCCGTGCGGACAGCCGCAAATAACGAAATTATTCGCAGGTACTATAACGCCCTTTGCGAAAACCGTAAAAACGGCGAGAGCGTCGCATCGCACGAGGTCGAAAAACTCAAACTGATTATGCAGAATGCCGGACTTGACACGACCTACCGCAAAGTCGCAGTCACGGCAAACAAGAAAGCATCCGACACCGGCAAGCCTGCAACCGCAATCGAATTGCCGGACGGCAGAATCGTCACCGGCAAAACATCACGCCTTTTGGGAGCAGCATCGGCATCGCTCCTGAATGCCCTCAAAGTTATGGCAGGCATCGACGACCGTATCGACCTGATTTCTCCCGAAATCCTCGCCCCGATCACCGATCTGAAAGTGCATGGACTCGGCAGTAAAAACCCCAGACTCCACACCAACGAACTGCTCATCGCACTGGCAGTCTGTGCCGAAAACGATCCCATTGCCGCTCAGGCTATGGCACAACTCAAAAATCTCCGCCATTGCGAAATGCACTCGTCGGTCATCCTCTCGCAAACCGATGTCCACACCCTGAAAAAACTCGGCATCAACCTGACCTGCGAGCCTGCATACGAAAGCAAACGGCTTTTCCACAACAATTAACGGTTAAGAGGTAAAAAATATATGGGGACTCTCTTTGATTATATCAAATGGCGAGGGGACTTGCCTTTCGAGGCAGATCCCGTAAACGAAGTCGACAATCTGATTTTCTCACTGATTTCCTATATTGATTTCGAAGGCATCGTATCGCCGAAACATTCCGCCGATCCCGTGACCTTGCAATCTGCCGCCAATGCGTTTTTCGCAAAAAATACCGACTACCGCAAAATCTCACTGGGACTCATCATCCCGAAAGAGATCGTCAAACTTTTTTATACCGTCCGTGACTGTCGCAGATACCGCTCGGTACGCCTCAAAGCCTACACGAATCTCATCGACCTGAAAAAAGAAATGCAGTTCTCGGCGATCACATACGTCCTGCCGACCGGCGAAATCGTTGTCGCATACCGTGGCACGGACGATACCATTGTCGGTTGGAAAGAGGACTTCAACCTCAGTTTTATGGAGATTGTCCCGTCACAGAAAGCATCGGTGCTGTATCTCCACCAAGCGGCGAAATATTCGGAAGGACCGATTCACGTCACGGGACACAGCAAAGGCGGAAACCTTTCGATTTACGCAGGCGTCTGCTGTGACGAAAACGTCAAAAAACGCATCGTACGGGTTTGGAGCAATGACGGACCGGGATTTTCAAACGGACTTACCGAATCCGAAGCCTATCTCGATATGATGCCACGCATCACGAGAGTCATTCCGCATTCGTCCTTTGTCGGAATGCTCCTCGACCACGACAAAAACTGCATCGTTGTCAAAAGTCGCCAGAACGGCGTCCTGCAACATAACGGCATGACATGGGAAGTTATGGGGAGCAAATTCGTACACGAGGAGGGCGTTTCGACCGAAGGAGTCCGCAACGATAAAACTCTGCGTGAATGGATTGGTGGCATGACACCGGAGCAGAGAGAGCAATTCAGCGTTGCATTCTATCAGATTTTGTCTTCGGACAACGCAAGAACCCTTACGGATTTGATGTCGCCGAAAAACAAATGGCTTTTGCAAAGCCTGAAACTCGATCCGGAAGTCCGCAAGATTTTCATCAAAACCGTTCGGGAACTGTTCGGTATTAACGCCAAAAACATCCTCTCAGGTCTTCTCCAAAAAGGAGAATAACCGGTAATCAAGAACCAACAATTGAACATAACAAAAGCATAAAGCACAAAGCACAAAAGAAGCAGAGACCTAAAAAATCTCTGCTTCTTTTCTCTTGTCGGGATTATTCCGCATCGTCCGTTTTGTCCTCAAAAATCTGCAACTGTTCTGCCGGTGTCATCGGCGGACGGTAGGGGAT
>CAVGAA010000024.1:0-14503 GCA_963627065.1 bacterium
GTGAAATCAGTCGACTGAGTCTTCGGCTTTGACGTCCACACGGCTGATTGCCGATTTGAGAATGCGGATTTTCGTATTGTCGTGCGAGGTTGCAATCACGCAGGTTTCGTCCTTGATGCTGACAACCTTTCCGATAATTCCGCCAATCGTCGTGACTTCGTCCCCGACCGTGAGTGCGTTCCGCATTTCGTTGTTCTGCTTTTCCTGCTTTTTCTGCGGACGGATGCCGACAAAATAGAAAACCGCAAGCATCAGAACCAAAACGCCGATCATAATCAGCGAACTTGCTCCGCCCGATGTCGTTGATTCCGCCAATGCAAATGTAAACATATCTGTTCCTCCGAAAATAACATTTCTCATATTATACTACATTCGTTCGGAAAATACAATGTATTTTTTGTAAATTTTCGAAAGTTTTGCAATTTTTTCTGTGCTTTGGCGAAAAATCTTGCAAAAATCTTGCAATTCGGGCTTTTTTGTGGTATACTATCGGCGGAAACGAGGGAAAGCAAATGAGAAAACCTTATCTGGAATGCGGAAAAATCATCAATATTCACGGCTTCCGTGGGGCTGTCAAGTTGGAATCCTACTGCGACTCGCCGAATATACTGGCAGGGCTTCCGGCACTTTATTTTTCGGACGGTCACGGCGGATTTTTTTCACGCAAAGTGAAGACTGCATCGGTCTTTCGGCAGTTCGTCATTGCAGAACTTGAAGGCATTGCGGACGAGGATTCGGCAAATCGCCTGCGAGGCGTCACAACCTACGCAAAAAGGGAAGATCTGCCCCTGCCGAGCGGTTCGTTTTTCATTGCGGAACTCATCGGAACACCCGTCGTCAATGCCGGTACGGGCGAAAAAATCGGAGTACTCACGGATGTCACGACCGGTGTCGGTTCGGATCTTTACACCGTGAAACTCGAAAGCGGAAAAGAGGTTCTCATTCCGGCAGTGCCTGCGTTTGTCGTTGAGGTCAATCCGGACGAGGCGGTGAAAATTCACACAATCCCGGGGCTTTTGGGGGAGGATGCGGACAATGATGCGGTTTGACATTATGACGCTTTTTCCCGACTTGGTGCGGACGGTTCTGAATGAGAGCATCATCGGCAGAGCCCAGAAAAACGGGGCTATTTCGGTCCACGTGTACAACATCCGTGACTTTGCCGAGGACAAGCACAACCGTGTGGACGATACGCCCTACGGTGGTGGAAAAGGAATGCTTATGATGGCACCGCCTATCTGGAGATGCTACCGGCATATTCTGGACGAGCAGTCGGCGGAAGGGCTTGAAGACTTGCACCGCCGTGTGATTTATCTTTCCCCTGCCGGCGAGGTCCTCAAACAGTCCCATGCGGAGCGATTCGCAAACGATTACAACAACCTGATTTTGCTTTGCGGTCATTATGAGGGCGTCGATCACCGCATCGTTGAGGAGATTGTCGACGAGGAGATTTCCATAGGCGATTTCGTTCTGACCGGCGGTGAGATTCCTGCCTGTATCCTGACCGACTGTGTCGCAAGACTCGTCAAAGGCGTCCTCTCGGATGCCGAATGTTACGAAAAAGAGAGCATTTCGTCGGGGATGCTCGAATATCCGCAATACACAAGACCGTACGATTATCACGGTATGACCGTGCCGGACGTTCTTTTGTCGGGACATCACGAAAACATTGAAAAATGGCGGACCGAGCAGTCCGAGAAAATCACTGGTGAACGCCGACCGGATCTGTTGGAGAAAAATCGGCGATAAGGTCGCAATTTGGTTAAAGTGAACATTTTCAAGGTTGATTTTTGACCTTCGAAACCCGATTTTTTGGTGAAATTGTCCAAAATGCACGAAAAATATTTTTCAATGCCGAAAAATTGGTCACATTAACTATTGATTTTTTTTGATTTTTTTGTTATACTATTGTATGGTGAAGAAGTGTCCGATTCAGACGGAAAATTTCTTTCACATTTAAGAAAAACAGGGAGCGAAACAGTATGATTTCACGTGAAGTCGTCATCAATAATAACAGCGGTCTGCATGCAAGACCGGCTACCTTCTTTATTCAGAAGGCGAACTCTTATCCTTGCTCCATTTGGGTTGAAAAGGACGAACGCCGTGTCAACGCAAAAAGCCTTTTGGGTGTTTTGTCGCTCGGCATTGCAAAGGGAATGTCCGTAACGCTTCTGGCAGACGGGCAGGGTGAGGAATCGGCACTCAACGGTTTGTGCGACCTCATCGACAGCGGATTCGCCGAAGACCACCTTTGATTTATAAGACCGTCTTATCATCGAACAATCCGACAAACAGACAAAACGGCGTGCTATTTTTCAGGCACGCCGATTTTTATAGGAGGCTACCATGTCAGACGGGTTGACAATACGGGAAAAACTGCTCGAAAAGGCAAACGGTCTGCCTCTCTGCCCGGGAGTTTATATCATGCGGGGGAGCGACGGAAAGGTCATTTACGTCGGGAAATCCCGCAAGCTCCGCAACCGTGTGTCGCAATATTTTCAGAACGGCGAAAAGAACCGCAAAACCGAGCGTATGGTCGCATCGGTGCGGAGTTTCGATTATTACCTCTGCGACAACGAAATGGAGGCACTGTCGCTTGAAAATACGCTCATCAAGCAGTACACCCCGAAATATAACATTCGCCTCAAAGATGCAAAATCCTACCCGTATATCAAAATTCCGGCAGGAGACTACCCGAAATTGACTTTCACGAGGCACAGAGCAGGCGACCGTGCCAAATATTTCGGACCGTATTCCGGTTCGGGTACGGCGTATGCTCTCATTGACCTTGTCAACAAAGCATTCAAACTGCCGACCTGCAACCGCTCTTTTCCACGTGACATCGGCAAGGAAAGACCTTGCATTTACTACCAGATGGGGCAGTGTATGGGTGTCTGCACGGGGCGAATCTCGGCGGACGAATATCGGGAAGCCGTGAAGAATGCAGGCGAGGTGCTGGACGGCAAAAACGGAGAGGTCAAACGCAGACTCGAAGCCGAAATGACCGCTTATGCCGAAGAAGAAAAATACGAATCCGCCGCCAAATGCCGTGACACCCTGCGAGCCTTGCAGGCAATCAAGGAAAAGCAGAAAGTGGTTGCATCGCCCGACACCGAGCAGGACGTCATCGCCCTTTACAGTGACGATCTTTGCACCTGCGTATCGGTTTTTATCATCCGTGGCGGAATTCTCCACGACACGCAGGAACTCATTTGCGGTTCGGACGGCATTCCCGAACCCGAAGATATGACCGCATTCTTAACCGATTTTTACCGTCTGCGGTCGAACATTCCGCCCGAAATTCTGATAGGTTTTGAAATGCCGGAGGAGGAATGCACCCTGCTCGGCGAAAGTCTTTCCGCATTGGCAGGACGGAAAATTGCCGTCAAAACGCCCGAAAAGGGGACAAAACACACGCTATGCGAACTGGTCGCAAAAAATGCGGCGGAAAAAGCAAGACAGTACGAAGCCGAAACCGGGCAGAAAGAAAGCATTCTCGTCGAACTCTCGAACAAATTGGGACTGGAAGTCCTGCCGAGCCGAATTGAGGCTTACGATATTTCAAACTTCGGCAAAGAGCATCTCACGGCAGGCATGATTGTGTCGATTGACGGCGTTTTCCGCAAAGCCGATTACAGAAGTTTCAAAATCCGAACGGTCACGGGGACGGACGATTACGCCTCCATGCGGGAAGCCCTCGACAGACGGTTGTCGCACCTCTCGGACGAAAACGGCTCTTTTTCGCAAATGCCGGACCTGATTCTGCTCGACGGCGGTAAAGGTCACGTGTCGGTTGTAAGGGAACTCCTGCGTGAGAAAAATATCGCCATTCCCGTTTTCGGTATGGTCAAGGATGACTACCACAAAACGAGAGCCTTATGCACCGATACCGAGGAAATCAGTATCGCAAAGGACAGGGGACTTTTCACGCTCATTTATAAAATTCAGGAAGAAGTGCACCGTTACACCGTGCGTTGCATGGAACAGGCAAAAATGCGGACCTTGACGTCCTCGACACTCACGGACATTGCAGGCATCGGTGAGAAGAAAGCCAAAAAAATTCTGCTTGCATTCGACAGTTTCGACAGCATCAAAAACGCAAGCGTTGAGCAACTGTCGGAGGTGGACGGCATCACGCAAAAGGATGCCGAGGCGGTGTACCGTCACTATCACAAAGAGAAATCGGAAGGATAAATTTATGCGAATCATAACCGGACGGGCAAGGGGTGTCGGTTTGCAGACACCCGAAGGAGAAACTACCAGACCGACGTCGGAACGGGCGAAAGAGGCGATTTTTTCCATTCTGCAATTTGAATTGGAAAGCCGCAAAGTCCTCGATTTGTTTGCAGGCTCGGGACAGTTGGGGTTGGAAGCATTGAGCAGGGGAGCAGAACATACCGTCCTTGTCGACCGTGACAAAACGGCTGTCGAAATTATTAAGAAAAATACGCTCAAAACGAAACTCGCCCCCGATTGCGAAGTTTTTTGTGCCGATTATGCCGACTTTTTGCGTGGCAGTCACGGCAAACGCAAATATGACTTGGTCTTTTTAGATCCCCCTTATGCGAAAAAACTGATACCGGATGCCTTGGAACTGCTCGTCAAATACCGCTGTCTGTACCCGAATGCAACGGTTGTTTGCGAATCGGCGGGGAAAGAAGACGTTTTCGGCGACTCTGTTGAGCTTCCCCGACTGTTTGCCGTACGGAAAGAGGCAAAATATGGTGTCGCTTTCGTCACACTGCTCGATTATATCGGAGAGAACGAATGAAAAAACTTGCAATACTGCCGGGGAGTTACGATCCCATGACATTGGGGCATTTGGCGATTGTCGAAAAAGCCGAGCGGATGTATGAACATCTCGTTGTCGCCGTTATGGTCAACCCCGAAAAACAGACACTTTTCACGCCGGAGGAGCGAGTTGAGATCGCCGGACGGACGTTGGAAAATCACAAAACCGTCGAGGTCCTTTTCGACGGCGGTTTGCTTATCGATTTATACAAAAAACTCGGTGCGGATGCGGTCGTAAAAGGTTACCGCAACGACACGGATTTCGCTTACGAACAAAAAATGGCAGAGTGGAACAAAGCACATCTGCCGGAGTTTGAAACCGTGCTTTTACGTGCGGACGATGTCGACAAAAACATCAGTTCGACCGAAGTCCGCCGGCGGTTGGAAAACGGAGAAAGTCTTGCGGGGCTTGTCGCCGAGTCCGCCCTTCCGCTTGTCGAAAAAAAGAGGCACTCCCTATGAGTAAGATACGCAAAAGCAAATTCGGAAAACTCTTTTCCGACACGGCAATTTTGGGGCTTGGAACATTCGGCTCAAAACTGTTGATTTTCCTCTTAATGCCCCTCTACACGTCCCTGCTGTCGCCTGCGGAGTACGGCACGGCGGAACTGATTACCGGAACGGCAAGTCTTGTCATGCCCTTTGCTTGTGTCGGCATTACGAACGGTATTTTTCGCTTTGCGGCGGAGAACGGCAGAGACCGAGACGGAATTTTTTCGTCAAGCGTTGCCCTGCTCGGAATCGGACTCGGTATCACTACGGTGATAGGGGCGTTCGCATATCTTTTCTGCGGTGCTTGGCGTTACGAAATTCTGCTCATTGTCGTTTATGTGTTAATGGCGGATTTTCAGGCGGTCTGTGCCCAATATGTCAGGGCGATTGACCGCACCAAACTTTTCGCATGGCAGGGGATTCTCAACACGCTCCTCACGGTCGGGAGCAACCTGCTCTTCCTCATGGTCTTTCATCTCGGCGTGACGGGGTATGTGCTTGCAACGGTTGTCGGGAATTTCCTCACAACGGTATTTTTGATTGTTTCTGCAAAACTTTGGACGGTTTTCACACCGCAAAAAGTGACACGGGAGACGATGCGTGAATTGTTCCGCTTCAGTATGCCTATGGTACCGACGACGGTCTGCTGGCTTATCACCGATCTGTCCGACCGCTATCTCGTGACCTATTATTGCGGGGAGGCAATGAACGGCGTCTACTCCGCCGCATACAAAATTCCGACCGCCGTCAATCTTGTTTCGGGCGTGTTTATGCAGGCATGGCAGTTTTCCGCCGTGGTGCAGTCTGCGGACGGCGATACCTGCGAGAAATTCTATTCGCAGGTTTTCAGGGGCTTTCTCTCGGTGATTTTCATTGTCAGCGGAGGCTTGATTCTGCTCTCGCCCTTTCTCTGCGGACTCCTGCTTGATGAGGCGTATGCGGATGCATGGCGGTATATGCCGACACTCCTTTGTGCCGTTGCACTCGAAGCGATTGTCGCTTTCCTCGCAAGCGTTTATATGGTCAAAAAGAAGACAATGCACTCGTTTCTCACCGCAATGGTCGGCACAACGCTCAACCTCATTCTGAACTTTCTCTTCATTCCGAAAGACGGTGAACTCGGCGGAGCTCTCGGTGCGGCGATTGCAACCTTTATCGGTTACGCATCGGTTTATCTCCTCCGTATGATAGATGCCCCACGCCTGATAAGATTCAGACTGTATCTTCCCCGCCAGTTCGTGAGTATTCTTCTTCTTATTGCCTCCGCCGTCACCATGACAATGGGAAAGGATTGGTCGCTTTACGCAACCGCACTCCTCTTCCTCGCCCTCGTCGCCACCAATTTCCCGTCCCTCCTCCACTGTGCCAAAGCACTGCTGAAACGGAGAGCAAAAGGAAACGAGAAATAAATAATTATGCGGGAAACATTTTTTGTAAAAATTGTTTCCGGTGCGTAGCACCTTCACCCTTTCAAAAAAACTTGGAGCAAGTTATTATATGAGCGTACTTTGCTCAAAGTCTGCCAATAATTTTATTTTCGGCGATTTTTCGGGGGTGTGCAGGGGGTATCTTTTATTCCTGAAAAAGTACCCCTGCATAATCACAGGTTTCATCTTTTTGCAGAGGGCGGAGGACGGCTTTTACAAAAGCCGTCCTCCGCATAATAATTATCCTTTAATCTCTTCTCTTAACTTTACGCGGGCTTGTGCCTGACCGTCGATGGAGGATTGGAGGCTTTTGCGGTACATTTCGTCGCCGTCTTTGACCATATCGTAGAGGAAGACTTCGGCTTTCTGGAAACAGACGAGGGCATGGTGGGCATTCGGCTTTGTTCCATTCCCGTAGAGGTAGGCTTTTCCCAAGCGGAGGAAGACCGGACCTGCTACTTTTTTGGCGTACTCATCGGTCATGGCATCGAGGCAATGGTTATAGATCTGGAAAGCCTCAACCTCGTTTTTCTGAACGTAATAGCCGTTTGCGTACATATCGCCGATTTTGTAGAGCGAGATAAGATGCCCGTCAAACGCACCGAGGGCAAAGTAATGGAAGGCTTTTTCATAGTTGACCGGCATATTTCTGCCGTAGTAATAGCAATAGCCGAGATTTTCCTGAGCCTGACGGCTACCGCTTTGGGAGGCGAATTCGTAGCACTGAACCGCTTTGGCAAAACTTTGCTCAAAGCCTCTGGCACCGGTGTAATACTGTGCCCCGAGATCATTCATCGCATCTGCCTCGCCTGCACGGAAGGCCTCTTTGAAAAGGAGTGTGATCGTGTCGATTACAGTCTGCGGAAAGACCTGCGGACGGTCGCAGTCCAAAATCTTGTTTGCAATGACGTAGGGGGAAACTTTCAACTTTTCGTCATCTTTGACTATGATACTGTCGAGATAGTCGTGCAGTTTCGGAAAAGTTTCGGCATCGAGAATCGCCGATAGGTTTTGCAGTTCACGGTAAATTTCGCTTTCGGTCATTTGGGTATATCCTCTCTTTGATTGAATCATTTATTCGTGATTTTGAAAAAATCTCCAAAGCAAGATAGCCTTGGAGATTTTGTTTTTTGTTAAGCAGGGGATTTAATCCTCATCGTGATTGAGAAAACATTCACGGCAGTAATAGTTCTTGCCGATGCGGTATTTCTTCAACTTGCCGAAAGACTCGGCACGAACCTCTTTTCCGCAATCCGCACAGGTGGCGACTGCCTCATCGGTTTCATCGTCATAGAATTTCTTCGAGCCGACGAATTTCTTTCTGTAACAGTCTTCGCAGTAAAATCCTTTGCCAAGCACATAACCGTGAGCAGGGCGGAAGGACTTGACATCAACCGGTGCACCGCACATACGGCAGGCAAAACGGTTCTTCTTGCCGGCGGTTGCAATTTCCTCGGTTGCCTCATCGGCAGGAGCGACGGGGGTATCGCCGGTCAGATTGTTCCCGTTGTTGATATTGACATTGATATTGCCGGTAACATAGTTTCTTTTGACTGCGGTGTCCGCCACCAACATCAGTCCGGCGGCAAAACAGACAATTGCCTTTCCGACAAAAGTTCCGGCTTTCTTTGCTGTATCGAGGACTGCATTTTCTTTCATAAGGCTAAGGCTCCTTTCAGACTAACAAACTATCAAAATACTACCTTTATATCATTATACCGCATAAACGGCATTTTGTCAATACTTTTTTGTCAAATATTCGAAAATGTCAGTTAAAAGCGGACTGCAAAGCGAAATAGTAAGCACTTTCAACCTTAACGAGATACCAATTGTTGTCGCCGACCGTGCCTTTCGCAACGACTTCAAAAGTCGTGCCTTTGGCTTTGGTCTGAATGACACTGTCACTGCCGGTCGATGTCGGTGTGCTGTACAGTTTGACCTCGTAGTTATTGTTGGTCTTGGATTCGGTGACGGCGGTCAGGCTGTAAGTTGCAATGATACTTTCGAGAGAAAGCGGAATGGGACTCTTTTTGTTGCCGGAAAGGAGAGAGAGGTTCTCATAGTTTGCAAAGCCGTACTTTCCGCTACTGAGGCGGAGCAAGCACCAGAGCGTTCCGGCGGAAGATTTTCCATATGCGACGGCGGTCATCTTGACGGTGTTTTCAACCGTGTCGACCAGACTGCCATCTGCTGACGGCATACTTCTGATGTGCAGGCTCTTTGCGACTGCCGCATAGACTTCAAATTCGGTATCGAATTTCGTGAAACTATACTGTTTGATCAAAGTGTCGGGATCGGATGCATCGGCGGGCTTTGTGTCGGAGAGATATTTCTTGACACCGTAGCAGGTGACAACCGGATCTGCGGGACTCGGCTGATATTTGACTTTGTACCAGACAACGTCGTTTACCGTTCCTTCGGCAACTGCGGTCAATTCTGTTCCGCGTGCAACGCCTTTACCGCCGACAATCGTGCCTCCGCCTTCACCGTCTTCATCGGGCAGGAAGGGCTTCTCACGCAGGCTGAGCAGGCTCTCGGCGATTACATAAACGGTCTTCGGAGAATCGAATGCCGTAAAGTTCTTTTCCCAGTCGCTTTGGCTGGTCGAACTTGTCGACAGAAATTTCGTTTTCACATAACCGTAGGTGTCTTTTCCGTCCTTGTCTTTGAAGGAGATTTTGCTCCAACCTTTGGAAGAACTTTCCGCAACGACGGAAACCGATGCGTTCTGCTCAACCGTGCAGAGAACCGTTGAAAAGTCCTCTGCGGAGGGGTATTTCCGAACGTTGAGAATATCTGTATTGATATACATCGTCTTGCTGCAGGATGCAAAGGTCACGGCATCGATGTCGTCATCGGTTGTACGGGCACGTGCAATGTAATAGCTGATGCCGTTGTAAAGGACCTTGTACCAGTTGGTGCTTTGTGCGGTGCAGGTGAGCTTTGTGGGAGCTTCCACCGTAACCTTCTCGCCGGTCGTATCAACAGGATCCAAAGTCGATTTTCTCGTGACGTAAACCGTTTTGCTGATGCTTTCAAATGTAACCTCACTCGGTTTATCGCTCGGGTTGATCGGGAGTGTCTGCTTCTCGGATGTGTCAACATAAACGGTTGAGGTGTCGGGTTTGGGATCTTTCGTGGAAACGCAGGATGCAAGGTTTGCGGAGAGAACTGCCGCCAAGATTGCAAGAGCGACTGTCTTTTTCAGTGTGTTTTTCTTTTTCATGATTCTTTCCTTTCGAGCGAAGTTTATATCTGCCGGTTTAAGCAATTTTAAGTCAGACGCAAAATAAAGTTTCGATATATAATATAATTGTACCACATTCAAATGCTTTTGTCAACAACAAAAAGAAGAAAAAAAATATTTTTTCAAAAAAACTTTTCGGGAATGCGAAAGGTCACATGGGCAGAGGAGAAAAAGACATGTCTTTGTCCCCAAAAAGCCGAAAAAACGGCAATTCTACTCTCAGTAGAGTGCAATTCTACCGCCGGTAGAAAGCACTTTTCGAAAGTGTAGAGTCTACTACCGTCCGAATGGGTTGCTCTACTGCATATAATTTGTTATAATATGGTCGAAATCAAGCGGAAAGGAGCAAAAACGCAATGCGAGTATCTGCCGAACCCGAGATTCGCTATTATCGGGACGAAACGAAAGACGAGTTTTCGGGCATCGAACGAAAGACAATTACAATCGACGGCAAGTATAAATACCTGCACAAAAATCCCTTTTGGAAGATTGCAGAGTTCCTCGTTTACCGAGTCATTATGACACCGGTCGCATTTCTGTGGTGCAAAATCCGCTACCGTGCGAAGATAGTCGGGCGTGAAAAATTACGCAGTTGCGGTCGCTTCGGCTACTTTCTTTACGGTAACCACACCTTAATGGACGGCGATGCGTTCCTGCCCTCCTTGGCAACCTTTCCGAAGCAGGCAAAAGTCGTTGTGAACGCCGACAACCTTTCCGTGCCGATCACGAAAACGTGGATCGAACTTTGCGGAGCAGTCCCCGTACCGACCGAATGGTCCGGCACAAGACATTTTCTCAACGCACTCGAAAAGCATACACTCATGGGGCGAGCCGTTATGATTTACCCCGAGGCACACCTCTGGCCCTACTGCGATTTCATACGCAGTTTTTCGGCAGACTCCTTCCGTTACCCCGTCCGGTTCGGAATGCCGTCCTACGCCGTGACAACCGTTTGCAAAAAGAGCGGTCGCAAGTACCCGAATGTCACGGTCTATATCGACGGTCCGTTTTATGCCGATTCGGGTTTGCCTGATAAAGAGCAGGCAAAAGACCTGCGTGACCGCATCTATTCGGCAATGACCGAACACGCCAAAAAAGCAAATTACGACAAATACCGATACATCAAACAGGAAACCGAGCAAAAGGAGGACAAAACCGAATGACACACATTGCGGTTCTGCTCTGCGGAAACGAAAAAGTTTTTGACGGAATGGTCATCAATGCACTGTCAATCGTCAAATACAGCAAGTCACCGATCGATCTTTTCGTTTTTACAATGGATCTCACCGAGCAAAACGAAGCATACAAACCGATAACATTTGCACATTGCGAAATCCTGCGGAAGATTCTTACAAATGTCAATCCGCAAAGCAAAGTCAAACTTGTCGACTGCAAACCGTACTATCTCGAAACGCTCACGAATGCCGAAAATCAAAATACACAATATACCCCGTATACCTTTTTACGCCTTTTTGCCGACAGAGTGCCGGAAATGCCCCCGAAACTCATCTATCTCGACACCGACACGGTCCTCTTTGACGACATTGGCAAACTGTGGGAAGAAAATCTCGGTCGGTGCGAATACGGAGCAGTGCGGGATTATTACGGCTGTCATTTCTTCGGAATCAACTATGTCAATACCGGCGTTCTGCTCTTAAATCTCCCACGCATCAGGGAAACGGGACTGTTCCGGAAAGCACTGGATCTTTGCAAACGCAAGAAAATTTTTTTAGCGGACCAGACTGCAGTCAACCGCTTGGCGAAAGGCAAAAAAATATTGCCACGCAAGTACAATGAACAGCACAAACAGAAAAAAGACACCGTCATCCGCCACTTTTCTATGGCAATTGTCGGTTGGTTCCCGAAAATCAAAACACGCAACATCAAGCCTTGGAACGTTGAACAGGTGCATAATGTCTTGAAAATGCACGAAATGGACGATATTCTGGAAAACTGGCAGACATTGAAACAAGCAGGATTGCCGAACAGCGAAACGGAGGAAAGCAAATGAGAACGAAAGCAGAAATGAACAAAAACGAAGTCATTCCGGTATTTTTTTCCACGGACAACAACTATTTGCCGTTTTTGTCGGTCGCTTTGCGGTCGATGATCGATAATCTGAATCCCGAAACCCACTGCCGTGTCCATATCCTCAATGACGGTCTGTGCGAGGAGGGGAAAGTACGTTTGACGGCAATGCAGACCGAAGCCGTGAAAATCGAGTTTGTGGACGTTCGCCCCTTGATAGAACCTTTGCTCGAAAAACTGAATCTGCGTGACTATTACACGCCGTCCATTTATTACAGACTTTTCATTCCGACACTTTTTCCGCAGTACAGCCGTGCAATTTACCTCGATGCCGATATTGCGGTGACCGGCGATATTACAAAACTTTACAACATTCCGCTCGGTGAAAGACTGGTCGGTGCGGTATCGGATGCCATTATCGCAAGCCACGAAGATTTCAGATTTTACGCAGAGGGCGGACTCGGCATTCCGTACTACCGTTATTTCAACTCCGGCGTGCTGGTAATGAATCTCGACCAATTCCGCCTGCAAGGCATTAAGGAACGCTTTACCTATCTCCTCGAAACCTACCGCTTCGAAACGGTCTGCCCCGATCAGGACTACCTCAACGAACTTTGCTACGGTCAGGTGCTTTACCTCGACAACGGCTGGAATAAAATGTCAATTGACCGTAATTATATCGGTATGCCGTCGCTCATTCACTACAATATGTTCTTCAAACCGTGGCAGTATGACGACATTGCGTACGGCGAGATTTTCTGGGAGTACGCAAAAAAGACCGCATATTACGAAGATATCTGCAAAATCAGAGCCTCTTTCGGCATCAAAAACCGCCTGTCGCAACTGTCCGGCAATAAGGCATTGCACCGCAACGCAAGAAGAATCGCTCAGGCGGTGGAGAACTTCCGAACGGTCCTGCATCCCGAAACGGTAGAAGAACCGCAGGTCGAGAAAGCGGAAATGGCTTATGAATTCTGAAAAAAAGCAGGAAAAACTCGCAAAGGCACGCAAAGAGCGGGAAGAAGTGCTTGCCAAAATTGCGGAGTATGAAAAACTCGGCGGACAGCATTATTTTATCGATGTCGAGCCCGATCCCGAGGGGCATCCGCTCGCACCCGACGAGGTCGATTACCTGCAAAAAAAGACGGGAAACAAAATCAAATCCTTTTTTGCCCGCAGACTGGCGGATGTGGCACTGCTTCATTTTTCCCGTGACCTGAAAATCAAACTCGAAGGCACGGAAAACCTCGAAAAACTCGACAAAAATCGTGGCGTTATCATCACGTCCAACCACTTTTCCAAGTTCGAAAACCTTTGCGTTATGAAAGTGGCGAAAAAAATCAAAGGGCATCACCGCTTTTGGCGAGTCATCAAGGGGAATAACGTTTTCATATGCGGTATCATCGGATTTTTTATGAAACATTGCGACACGCTCCCGCTCAGTACCAATCTGCAAACGACAAGGCTTTTCCGTGATGCCGTGAGCAAAATTCTCTCGGACGGCGGAGCGGTCCTCATCTATCCCGAGCAGGCGATGTGGTGGAATTACCGCAAGCCCCGACCGCACCGTGAGGGAGCGGGATTCTACGCAACAAAAAACAACGTGCCGATTCTGCCCCTTTTTGTGACAATGGAGGACCAAGAGGGCAGATTTGACGAGGCAGGCTACCCAAAGCAGGCATATACCGTGCATATCATGCCCCCGATCTATCCGGACGAAAATAAATCCTTGCGTGATAACGAGGAGAACCTCGTAAAGGAAAATGAAAGACTCTGTCGGGAAATGTACGAAAAAACCTACGGCGTAAAAATGTAAAAACAAAAAAATTCTGACGGCGGTTTATTATTTTACAACGAAAGATTCGGTGAATTATTCCGAATTGTACGAAAAGTTCATCGCAGTTTGCAATGAGGTAAAACGTTTGGGCTTGCATTGAGTGCTTGCAAGCCCTCTCTCGTAGCACGATATGAAGTCAGTTCACACAAAGAAGTTCCCGTTTCCTCTACAAATGATTAAATTTTATCCCGTCTGAACGGCAAAATACACATTTTGTGACACATCTATTGTAACGCAAAATATTCTTTATTTTTTTTGAAAAAAGACTTGACAAACGAAAAAGAATGTGCTATAATATACAGGTCACGAAAAATACGGCGGAGTAGCTCAGTTGGCTAGAGCAATCGGTTCATACCCGATAGGTCAAGGGTTCAAGTCCATTCTCCGCTACCAAGACGGCCCGTTGGTCAAGAGGCTAAGACACCGCCCTTTCACGGCAGTAACAGCAGTTCGATTCTGCTACGGGTCACCAACAAAAATGGGTAGGATAAAATCCTACCCATTTTTGTTGATAATCTCTCTCCAAAGAACTGAACTGCCACGCCGTAGTACCACGCCCGATTCGTGCTACTATGTTTGCACTTTTTCCACTGCGTGACTGTTTCTTGATACGGCGTGAAGAATGGGCGAATAGTACTTGTGTAACAAGTTTGCAGTACTAAAACCGCCCATTTCAGTTCA
>CAVGAA010000024.1:14713-24376 GCA_963627065.1 bacterium
TTCAAGATTCTACGATGTAAGGAGTTTTCTCTTTCCCTTTTACTTTTACTATTACCCTCTCAAAAAAACTTGAAGCAAGTCATATTTGGAGCAGACTGTAACAAATCTGCTCCTGTTTTTTTATAATCCGATTGCTACGGCGTATCCGAAAAAGAACTTAACTTATTCACTTTCACTATTTACTGTTCATTCTCCACTATTTACTTGCAACGCGTTAGCGGTAAGGGATAAGAATTTGGGGTTCTGCCCCGACTTTGATCAGAGCCTCCTTGTAAGAGATTAAAAATTCAAGAATTTCGCATTGGGGCATCCTGCGTAAAGAGCGGTCTTCACTGTAAAAGTTTATTGCACTATACAAAAAGGGACACCCGATAAAATGTGTTATCGGATGCCCCTGATGCGAAAGTTCTTTGAATGCTTAAAACTTTCTTCCAAGAAAGTTTTAAGCAGGGTTTGGGACAGAGTCCCAAGGTCTTACTCTCTCCCTCTTACACCCCACGCAGAGCAATCGAGGAGCGGACGGCGTTGGAATGCGAATAAACGCTATGCACCAAACCGACCATAAGATAGGTCGCAAGCATCGAAGAACCACCGCAGGAAAGGAAGGGGAGAGTAATTCCCACAACCGGTAGCATCGCAAGAGCCATACCGAGATTTTCAAGAATCTGTGCCACAAACATCGCTCCGACACCGGCACAGATCAAGCCCCCACAGTCGGAAAGATCGGCGGTTTTCGCAATTTTGAATATGCGTACCAAAATCACGCAGAAGGTCACTATCACGAGAAATCCGCCGACAAAACCGAATTTTTCACAGATCGTCGCAAAGATGAAATCCGTGTGCGAGGCGTCCAGATATTCGTAATATCCGCCGGACATCAACCCCTGACCGAAAAATCCCCCGTGTGCAATTGCCCGACGGCTGAGCAAAGGCTGATACCCCTTGCCCTGCGGATCGAGATTCGGGTTGAATCCCACAATAATCCGCCTCTGCTGGTAAAATGCCAGATGCTCCCAGATGTAAGGCGACAAAAGCACCAGAGCAACCGTCCCACCGCCGAAATAACCGAGGTGCAGTCCGGCACAGAAAAGCATCATCGCAATGATTGCAAGGTATACAAGTGCCACGCCGAGATCGCCCGATTTGAGAATCAAGCCGACAATCGCACCCGCATGAAGAGCCAAAAACAAAACACTTTTCGGGTGGTTGATGCGGTCACGCACCAAAAATAAATGCTTGGAAAAGGAGCAGACAAACGCAAACTTCACAAACTCGGAGGGCTGAATCATAATCCCGATAATCGGAATCGTGAGCCAACTCTTGTTGCCGGTTTCCATACTGACACCGCTCTTTCCGAAAATGAGCGTAATGCCCAAAAGCAAAACCGAACCGATAAAAAACGGAACGCATAACTTGTCAATCAACACCCGAAAATCGAGCGTCGCTATCACAACCGTTGCTACCGTCCCAACAATAAACATCGCTACCTGCATCTTCAATTTCGACATTCCGAAGTTGTCAACCGCCCCGAAGATCGTGACTATGCTGAGTAAACTCAACCCCATGACACAGAAAAAAAGCACCGGATCAACACACTTGACGGCGTATCTGACGTATGCCTTGACTTTTTCCCATACTTCTGCCACGGAAACCTCCATAAGGGAAGGTGATATAACGATATAAGGAAGGACGATATGGGGACTTTTTTGGGAAAAAGCCCCCAAACACCAAAAACTTTAATAAATTGTTATTGCTCGTACGGATTTTCGACAAACTGCCCCTGACAGAAAAAATACGAGCGGTCGTGCAGACTTTTTATATACCGCGTTAAAGGACTTCGCCCTCATCCGTACACCGACTGCGTCGGCATCCGGATGATGGTGTTAACTGTTGCAACACTCTTTGTAAGAAATCTGCACAAAGATTTTTACAGTTTTGTCAGCCTTACCGTTTGGAAATACCGTTACGGTGTAGTGCGATAAAATCTCGGGACAGAGTCCCAAGATCTTCCTTCACCCTTAATATTGCCTGCCCCAGATGACCATGTGCTTGGCGGGCTTGCCACAGCAGACACAAACATCCGAGAGATGATCTTCCACAAACGGAATGCAACGGGACTTGACACCGCCGGTCACATCTTTCAGTTTCTCCTCGCAGGCGGTTTCCCCACACCACATCGCACGAATGTAGCCGGACTTGTTCGTTGCAATGTCCATAAACTCGTCGAAATCGTGAGCATCGTAAGTCCGGTTGTTGCGGTTCTCCAAAGCACGGGCGTAAAGTTCGTCGTGTACCTTTTGCAAAGCCTCGGTGACGGCGGACACGAGATTGTCAAGACTTACAACCGTCTTCTCACGTGTAACACGGCTCACAAGCACGCAAGTGTTGCTCTCAATGTCACGGGGACCGATTTCCAGACGGAGCGGTACACCTTTCATCTCATATTGACTGAATTTCCAACCGGTCGAGTTCTCACTGTCGTCGAGTTTCACACGGAATGCCTTCGACAACTCGGTTTTCAGTTCGTTTGCCTTTTCGAGAACGCCCTCTTTGTGCTGAGCAACCGGAATAATCACAACCTGAATCGGAGCAACACGGGGAGGCAGAATCAAACCGTTGTCGTCACCGTGCGTCATAATGATAGCGCCGATCGAGCGGGTCGATAACCCCCAAGAGGTCTGGAACGGGTGGCGTTGCGTGTTGTCACGGGCGGTAAAGGTGATGTCGAACGCCTTGGCAAAACCGTCTCCGAAATAGTGCGACGTACCGCCTTGCAGAGCCACACCGTTGTGCATCATCGGTTCGATCGTGTAGGTTTCCTCCGCACCGGCGAACTTTTCCTTTTCGGTTTTGCGACCGGTATAAGCGGGAATGGCGAGTGCTTCGGCATAGAAGTCTTCGTATACCTTCAGCATCCGCATCGTTTCTTCACGAGCCTCCTCGGGCGTTTCGTGCATGGTGTGACCTTCCTGCCAGAGGAATTCGGAGGTTCTCAGGAACGGACGGGTGGTCTTCTCCCAACGTACCACATTGCACCACTGGTTGTAAAGTTTCGGCAGATCACGGTAGGACTGAATGATGTTCTTGTAATGCTCGCAGAAAAGCGTTTCGGAGGTCGGACGGACACAAAGACGCTCCGTGAGTTGATTCGTACCGCCGACGGTCACCCACGCACATTCGGGGGCAAAGCCCTCAACGTGGTCTTTCTCTCTTTGGAGCAGACTTTCCGGAATGAACATCGGCATATAGACGTTCTCATGCCCCAAAGCCTTGAAACGGGCATCGAGGTCATGTTGAATATTTTCCCAAATCGCATAGCCGTAAGGACGGATGATCATGCACCCTTTCACGCCGGAGTAATCGACCAGTTCGGCTTTCTTGACGACATCGGTGTACCACTGTGCAAAATCGACGTCCATCGACGTGATTTGCTCCACCATTTTTGCATTATTTTTTCCCATGACAGAATCCTTTCGAAATGAATCAAGCATATCTTCTTATCATTATATATCAAAAAACAAAAAAAGTCAAGTGTTTTCGGGCGTTTCGGCTTAAAAAATCTGTAATTTGCCGAATTTTCGAAAAAATAGCGGAATATGCAGAAAAAAGCGGTGAAAAAATGCACACAAAAAGGCACAAAAAACGGGCAAAATTTCATCATTTATACGAAATTGATATTTTTTAGTCAAAGGTCTTGCAAGTTAGGCAAAAATGAGGTAAAATATTATCTGTATGGAAAGGACAATTCCGCAGGACGGAGGCGTCCGAATTCAAAATTTATAACGGAGGATTTATTCCAATGGCAAACGTAAAAGTTGCGATTAACGGTTTCGGACGTATCGGCCGTCTGGCATTCCGTCAGATGTTCGGTGCAAAGGGCTACTCTGTTGTGGCTATCAACGACCTCACAAAGCCCTCAATGCTCGCTCACCTGCTGAAGTATGACTCGGCACAGGGCAAGTACAATCATCAGGTTTCGGCAGACGACGAGGCAGGCACACTGACCGTCGACGGCAAGACCATCAAAATTTACTCTGAAAAAGAAGCAAAGAACTGCCCGTGGAAGAAACTGAGAGTTGACGTCGTTCTCGAATGCACCGGTTTCTACACTTCCAAAGAGAAGTCCATGGCTCACATTCAGGCAGGTGCTAAGAAAGTCGTTATTTCCGCTCCCGCAGGCAATGACCTCAAAACCATTGTTTACAGCGTCAACGAAAAGACCTTGACACCCGACGACCAGATCATTTCCGCAGCATCCTGCACCACCAACTGCCTCGCTCCTATGGCTAAGGCTCTGAACGACTATGCACCGATTCTTTCGGGTATCATGACCACCGTTCACGCATTCACCGGCGACCAGATGGTTCTTGACGGACCGCACAGAAAAGGCGACCTCCGCCGTGCACGTGCAGCAGCAGTCAACATCGTTCCGAACTCCACCGGTGCCGCAAAGGCAATCGGACTTGTTATTCCGGAACTGAACGGCAAACTCATCGGTTCGGCACAGCGTGTACCGGTTCCGACGGGATCCACCACCATTCTCGTGGCAGTCGTTAAGGGACAGGATATCTCCAAAGAGGGCATCAACGCAGCAATGAAGGCTCAGGCTTCCGAATCCTTCGGCTACAATGAAGACCAGATCGTTTCTTCCGATATCATCGGCGAAACCCACGGTTCTATCTTCGATGCAACCCAGACTATGGTCACCAAGATCGACGACGATACCTATCAGGTTCAGGTTGTTGCTTGGTACGACAACGAAAACTCCTACACCAGCCAGATGGTTCGTACCATTAAGTACTTCGCAGAACTGAAGTAATTAACGGTTACAGATAAAAGAAAAGCGGAGAGAGTCGCAAGATTCCCTCCGTTTTTTTGTTTTGTTTTGTCGGGCTTAACGCATTTCCTCGATGTGGTAAATGTAATCGAGCGAACGCAAAGCCTCGATAATTTCGGTGTGCGTTTTGTACTTCTTGAGTTCCTCACTCGAAATGGAAATGGAAATCGAATAAACGCTCAAACCCGAATGCAGATAAGCGGGGTTGGATTCGATGTCGTCAATCTTCATACCGAGTTCCCGAATGGTCGTGACAAAATTTTGCAGGTAGGAGATGTCTTTGAGTTCGAGATGCACTTCAAAGTGGTTGGAACGGTTTTTCAGGTAAACCTCGAATTTCGGGAAGAGAGAAAGCGAGCAGAGCAGGGCGACAAACATCACCGCCGTGACCGTGTAGAAGCCCGCACCGACCGTCAAGCCCAAAATGGCACAAGCCCACAGGCCGACAGACGTCGTCAGACCTTTGATCTGGTTACGGGAACTGTACAGAATGGAGTTGACCGTGATAATGGCAATGCCGACGACCGAACCGGCGGAAATCAACTGAAAAGTCACGCCGAACTGCTCGTTCAGAAAAACGTCAAGGAGCATGGAGCAGGTCGTGGCGAGTGATACGAGAATAAAGGTTCGCAGACCGGCGGCGTGTCGCTTGCTGGAACGTTCACAACCGATCACGGCAGAGAGGAGAATCGAGAGGGCAATGCGGAGCAGGATAGAGCCGAGCGTTAAGTCGCAGGACCATTCGCCGAGCAGTTTTGCAATGGGATCTACAATCGTCATAATAAAATCCTTTCTTTGACAGGGGAGTAATTTAGAGTAGGGGCGTTATTTTTTCGCCATTCGGCGGTTGCGGGGATTGGCAAATTCGGATGCGTACTGTTCCGCCGCCTCCGTGAATGCCGCCTCATCCTCGCTGTTTTTCATTTCGTGAGGCGGTATGGTTTCCTGAATCTTTTTGATGCGTTCAATGAGCAGGTCAACGGTGTTTTTCTGCGTGCCGTCCGGCTTGACGGCTTCGACCGGTGCCAAGTCTTCGAGCTTCGTGCTGTATGAACCGGTGCAGTAGAGTGCCAGTTTCGCACACGGCGGGCCGACTAATTCATAGAGAATGGACGAGGATACGATGACCGTATTGAGTGCCATACCGGCATCTCCTCCCAAAGTTCTTGCACCGAGTGCCGCAAGACCGATCGCAACGCCTGCCTGCGGAATTAAGGCAAGCCCTAAAAACTGTTGGATTTTGACATTTTTTCCGGCAATCTTGCAACCGAGATATGCTCCGCCGTATTTTGCGACCAAACGCACGACGAAATAGAGAATGCCGATGACAAGAAGCGAGGTCGAACCGATACTGCCGACCGATCCGCCCAACTCTCCCAGTTGGAAATTGAGTCCCGAACGGACGAAGAAAAGCAGGAGAATCGGAGGGCTGAAATAATTGAGTTGCTTGAACAGTTTGTCGTCACCCGTGACATTGAAATAAATCGTCCCCATAGACATACAGCCGAGCAGGGGAGAAATATCGAGCAAGGCACAGATACCGCAAAAGCCGAAGAGCAGTGCAATCGAAATAATCAGACGGTTATCGTTGGAGCGTTTTTGGGGCATTAAGAGTTTCATAAACAGACCGAACAGTCCGCCGAGCAGTAAAGCCCCCAAGTTTTTGAGAATCGGCATGACGATGTCACCGCCGTTGAATGCTCCGCCACCCGACAGAACCGTTGCGGCAATCGACAGAGCCACGCTGTATGCGATAAGACTCAAAATATTGTCAAGTGCCACAACCTGCAAAAGCGTATCAACAAAATCGCCTTTCGAACCGGTCTGCCGAATGGTCATCATGGTCGAGGTCGGGGCGGTTGCCGCCGCAAGTGCGGAAATGACAATGGCGAAAGGCAGTTCCAATCGCAGAATGAAAAAACTGACAAGGAAGACCGCAATCGATGCAAAAAGTGCCTCGAAAAGCGTAATGACGACCGATTTCACACCGTTCCGCCGCAGAACCGAAAAGTGGAAGAACTGTCCCGTTCCGAACGCAACGAGTGCCAGTGAAATATCCGAGAGGAAGTCCATTCCGTCAATGACCGATTGCGGAACGATGTCAAGACAGTAAGGACCTAACAGAATGCCCGTTAAAATATAAGCCGTTACGCTCGGCAGTTTTAATAATTTTGTAATTCTCGTCATCGCAAAGCCGAATAAAAGCATAAATGCGACCGAAATGATGATGGAAGCAACCGGTGATGCCTCTTCCAGCAGGTTGTGCAGTCCGGAAAGCATAAAAATCTCCTTTCAAAGCAGATCTCTTGTATATATAATAGTAAATCTTACCGATGATTGTAATAGTATACCACAAGGAAAAGATTTTGTCAAGGCTTTATGTAAAGTTTATGTAAAGTTCAGGAAAGAAAAATGTAAAGTCGGTTGAAGGGTGATGTCACAAAAAGCACCCGAGTGCCTTTCGACACTCGGATGCAAATGGTATTTGATTAGCCGATAGGGGAGCGGATCAATACATTCCGCCCATTCCTCCGCCTGCCTGCTGAGCCGGTGCGGGTTCGGGTTCTTTCTGGTTTGCGACAACCGCTTCGGTCGTCAGAACAACCGATGCAATGGAGGCTGCATTCTGCAAAGCACATCTCGTGACCTTGGTCGGATCGACGATGCCGTTCGATACCATATCGCAGTAGACTTCGTTGTAAGCATCAAAACCGTAGCCGATCTTACCGCTGTTCATGATCTTGTCGACCACAACACCGCCGTCGAATCCTGCGTTTGTGGCAATCTGACGGACAGGCTCTTCAAGGGCTTTGACAACGATGCGGACACCGGTCTTTTCGTCACCCTCAACGGTGTCAATCAGTTTTGCAACTTCCGGAATGACATTGAGGTATGCCGTTCCGCCACCTGCGACAATGCCTTCCTCGACAGCCGCTTTGGTTGCGTTGAGAGCGTCTTCAATGCGGAGTTTCTTCTCTTTCATCTCTGCCTCGGTAGCGGCACCGACCTTGATAACGGCAACACCGCCGGCGAGTTTTGCAAGTCTTTCCTGCAATTTCTCACGGTCGAAATCGGATGTCGTGGTTTCGATTGCGGTACGGATCTGAGCAACACGAGCCTTGATGTCCTCGCTGTTTCCTGCACCGCCGACAATGATGGTGTGTTCCTTGTTGACCTTGACCTGACGTGCGTGTCCGAGCATATCAAGGGTTGCATCTTTGAGTTCCAGACCGACCTCAGAGGAAACAACCTGACCGCCGGTCAGAATAGCGATGTCTTGGAGCATCTCTTTCCGTCTGTCACCGAAGCCTGGGGCTTTGACGGCTACGCAGTTGAAGACGCCACGCAGTTTGTTGAGGACCAGAGTGGTGAGAGCCTCGCCCTCGACATCCTCTGCAATGATGAGCAACTTCTTGCCCGACTGAACGATTTGTTCGAGCAGGGGAAGAATGTCCTGAATGTTGGAAATCTTCTTATCGGTGATGAGCAGGAGAGCATCGTCGAGAACGGCTTCCATTTTGTCCATATCGGTTGCCATATAGGGCGAGAGGTAACCACGGTCGAATTGCATACCTTCCACCACTTCGGAGTAGGTGTCAGCCGATTTGGATTCCTCAATCGTGATAACGCCGTCTGCGGTGACCTTTTCCATAGCATCTGCAATCAACTGACCGATGACCTCGTCACCTGCCGAAATTGTACCGACACGGGCAATGTCTGCCGAGCCGTTGACCTTCTGGGAGTGCGAAACCAATGCGGAAACTGCCGCATCGACTGCTTTCTTCATACCCTTGCGGACGACCATCGGGTTTGCACCTGCGGTCACGTTCTTCATACCCTCACGGACGAAAGCCTGAGCGAGCAGAGTTGCGGTTGTCGTACCGTCACCGGCTGCATCGTTTGTCTTGGTTGCAACTTCCTTGACGAGTTGAGCACCCATATTTTCTGCTTCGTCTTCGAGTTCAATCTCTTTTGCAATGGTCACACCGTCATTCGTGATGAGGGGAGAACCGTATTTTTTGTCAAGAACGACGTTTCTGCCTTTCGGACCTAACGTAATCTTAACCGTGTCTGCCAATTTGTCAACGCCACGAACCAATGCGTTGCGTGCGTCCATTCCGTAGAAAATATCCTTTGCCATAGTAAATCCCTCCAAACTTATTCAACAATAGCGAGAATGTCGCTCTGTTTGACGATGCTGTACTCCACACCGTCCATTTTGATTTCTGTACCCGAATATTTCGAGGTGATGACCTTGTCGCCGACCTTGACATTCATCGGGAGCAGTTTGCCGTCATCGCTGTGAGCCCCGGGACCTACTGCAATGACCTCAGCCACCTGCGGTTTCTCCTGAGCCGATGCCGTTAAGAAAATACCTGCTTTGGTTTTTTCCTCCGCTTCGACCGTTTTGACGACCACTCGATCTTCCAAAGGTTTGATATTCATAATCTATATTCCTCCTTGCATATTTTGCATTGTGATTTAGCACTCCAAACCTTCGAGTGCCAACCTTATGCCTATATTTTACCCGATTTTTTGAAAAAATCAAGCCCTTTTAGGCATTGTTCACATAATATTAACAAAATATGTTATAATTTACTCTTTCGGAGTGCTAAAACGAGATTGACCACTACCAAAAAAGAAAAAATGCGGAGAATATCGAAAAAGGCTTGACATTTCCGCAAAATGTGGTATTCCATATGTAGCAGGGATGCCCGATGCGAATCGACACCCTCTGTCGGTTAATAACCGTCCTCTCGCTTTGGGCAAAGAGTTATAGAGGGCGGTTATTTCTTCTTGTCGGTGCTTGAAAAACAGATTTCTTA
>CAVGAA010000025.1:0-23641 GCA_963627065.1 bacterium
ATGATGCCCAAGTTGCGAAATTTTAGGCTCGCAGTGCTTCGCCCAAAAGGGCTATGTGGGGTTGGGGCAAAGTCGCAGGATTTACTCACGCGTCCCCGCTCGGCAGGCAATTCATTGGCAAATCGGCATAATACGGATTTTTTTACAGAGTGCGTTACAACAGTTAACGCCCTCGTCCCAATTATAAAAAATCTTTGTGCAGACTCCCTATATACTACGTTAAAGGACTTCGCCCTCATCCGGACACCGACACAGTCGGTGGCATTGCGGAGCAATTTCTTCCCACCTCGAAGGGGAAGGCTTGTCGAAAATCCCTCTCGCTTTACTGCTGAATGATTGTGAGTGCTATTCTTTACGGCTATCAAATATAAAAACCTATATGGCTACGCATTTTCGGCGGAAAATTATCTGACTGACCGCCGTTTGGAAGCAATTAAAGGTGTTTTGCGATTTCCTCTGCCGTATTCCCGATTTCGATTTCTTCTCTCGTTGCAAGATTTTTCAGGCGGACGACATTTTTTTCGAGTTCGCTACCGCCCATTGTCACGACGTGCGTAAAACCGCCCTTGACGGCATATTCGAGTTGCTTGCCGAATTTTTTCGCCCCGAGGTAGAGTGTTGCCGGAATGCCTGCTTTGTGCAGTTCTTCGGTCAGTGCCATATAGGCTTCATACGGGACGTCGTCGAATCTCGTGACGAGGACTTTCGTTTTATGATCGTCGAAATTCGGAACGAGGTTATGCGTGGTCAGGAAATTTTCGAGTGTGACGTCGCCCATTCCGTAGCCGACGCCCGACACTTTTGCGTTCTTGACGAACAGTCCCACGAGGTTATCGTATCTGCCTCCGCCGAACATTGCACGGTTGTTTTCGGGTGCGTTGTCGAAGACTTCAAAGACCGTTCCGGTGTAGTAGTCAAGCCCTCTCACAATGCCGAAATCGAAGGTGCAATATTTGTCAAGCCCTGCTTTTCCGAGCATATCGAACAGACTCAACAGTTCGTGAGAGCCGGTCGAATCGGGGCAAAGTTTTGTTGCCTCCCCGACTCCGATGTTGTAAAGGGAGTCTATTTTTTCAATCTGCTCACGGTTCAGTCCGAGTTCGGTCAGATCCTTTTCGTAAACGTCTCTCGGGACTTTGTTTTTGCGGTCGATGACCTTTGACACGGCTTTTGCACCGTCCCCGTCTTTGCCTGCGATTGCTCCGATGACGTCGTTGAAGAATCTGCGGTTGTTGATATGGACCGTGAACATTTTTTCGTCCGCACCGAAAGCACGCATAATGTCAATGGCACTCGAAATACAATCCAAGTCCGCCTCGTAGGTATCGCAACCGAAAATATCGACGTTCAACTGCCAGAATTCACGGAGTCTGCCTCTTTGCGGTGCTTCGTAGCGGTACATATTGGGAATGGAAAACCACTTGAGCGGGAAAACGAGATCGTTCATTTTTCCTGCGACCATTCTTGCAACGGTCGGTGTCATTTCGGGGCGGATTGCCAATCTGCGTTCGCCTCTGTCGACAAAGTTATAGGTCTGTTTCGTTGCAATCTCCTCACCGCTTTTTGCGGCATAGAGTTCGAGCGATTCGAGCATCGGACCGTTATATTCTTCGAATGCGGAAAGTTCCAGCGTTTTTTTCATCACGCCGAAGAACCAGTTCCGCAAACGCATTTCCTGCGGATAAAAATCTCTTGTGCCTTTGTAGGGCTGTGTGGACAGTTTTTCGCTCATAAGACGATACCTTCTTTATAAATCTTCTCATAATTCATTTTGCAATGCAATCATACTATTATATTATATCAAATAATGCGACTTTTTTCAAGTGCATTGCCGAAAAAATATCGGAACAGGCAATCAAAATACAAATACAAAAATACTGGAAACGGCAAAAATCAAGCCTTTTTGCCAAAAAGTCGTTCCACTTTTGTGCATAGTATGCCACTTTTCGGAACGAGTGAAGAAAACAGACGAAAAAAGCACCGAAAAATCGATGCTTTTCAATCTTCTTATTTTTTGGGGGGATTTGCGTTTTCGGGGGTGAACTTTCGGGGATTTGCGTTTTCGGGGGGTACATTTTCGGGAATTGCCCGCAAATTTTTTCCGTCCGTTTTATTTTCCGTCCGTTTTTACTCCTCCATCAAGGGGCATTTGATGTAAAAATCGTGGCGGTAGTAGTCGATAAGTCCTTCTTTCCGCATCCGTGAGAGTTCGGCACAGAGGGCGGAACGGTCAACGCCTAAATAATCGGCAAGTTCCTGCCTGTCCATTCTGACCGAAAAACGTTTGGATTTTGCCATTTCGGATTCCTCGGTGAGGTAGGACGAAAGTTTTCTCCGCAGTGACCGCTGTGCCATGTGGTATTGCTTGCGGACCAGTGCCATATTTTTCTTTGCCAGCAGTCGCATGATATTGATATACAGTTTTCTGTGGCATTTGCAGTCCTTTTCGCAGGCATAGAACAGTCTTTCGGCACGCATAAGGAGCAGTTCGCAGGGGCTTCCGGCGGTGAGAAAGAAATCGTCCGGAGCGGAACGGTTGAGTGCCAGAGTCAAGCCGAAAACTTCCCCTTCTTCGGCACGCACCAAAAGAATTCTGTTTCCGTATGCGTCATATCTTGTCATGGAAAGGTTGCCCGAGAGCAGAATGCCGAGCATCACGCCGTCCTGATTCCGCAGTTCGACCGTACCGCCTTTTTCGACTTTGACCGGTCTTGCGGAAACGCAGTTGAGAATCTCCCGTGCCTCGTCTTCGGTGATGCCGTCAAACAGCGGACTTTCCAAAATTCTTGCATCGAGTTTGCCGTCCGTGTTCATCGTTCTGCCCCCTTTCCGAAATTTGAAACATCCATAAAACAATGCATAAATATTATACTTTATTCCGCCGAAAAAATCAAGTGCATTTTCCGAATTTTCTGCGGTTTGTCATTTTTGACGGAATTTTCGTCAAAGGTTACAAAAAGCCGTCCCGTTTTTGTTCTGTCGGGGCGACTTTTTTGTGCATTTTATGCAAAGCGTTTGGCTCTTATTCCGGCAGTTTCATATCGCCGTCTTTGATCCAGCCGATTTTACGGAGCAGGGTACAAAAGAGGAGTGAGAGAACGGCGGGAAGAACGAAACAGATCAGGACAAGCCCTATCCAATCGAATGCCGTGACCTCATAAGGGTACAAATCTTTATCGAGCCAGCCGAGAATGATGCCGATAGGACCTAACATTCCGCATGTTCCCATACCCGAATTGATTGCCGCACCGTACATCCGCAGGTGGAACACGCAACTTGCAAGCGGTCCCGTAATCATGGATGCGAGTGTCGGCGGAATCCAGATGCGTGGGTTCTTGATAATATTCGGCATCTGGAGCATACTCGTTCCGATACCCTGCGACACAAGTCCTCCCCAACGGTTTTCGGGGAAACTCATCACGGCAAACCCGACCATCTGGGCACAGCAACCCGCAACAGCCGCTCCGCCTGCCAGTGCCAGACCTGCATCGCCCGTCGCCATACCGGAAAGTCCCAATGCCGCACAGATAGCCGCACTGCTGATGGGGAGCGTGAGTGCAATTCCCACGAGAGCCGACACGATAATGCCCATTACGAACGGTTGGCAGGTCATGGCAAAGGAAATGCCGGCACTCACCACACCGACCGCTTTGCCGATGTAGGGGGCTCCGTAAATCGAAATCAGACCGCCGACGAGAATGGTGACGAACGGCGTGACAAGAATGTCGACTTTCGTCTTTTTCGACACCAGCATACCGACCTCATCCGCTATAATCGTGATGAGGAGAACCGCCAGAGGTCCGCCCGCTCCGCCGTAAGAGTTTGCAAGCCAGCCGACCAGTGCCGACGAATAAATCACGAGGGGGGCACATTTGAGCGATACCGCAATCGACACCGCCATAGCAGGTCCTGCGACCTTTCCTGCGTCCGCCCCGATTTTACCGAGTACGGACAGCCCCGGGATCATACCGAGTGCGTTGAAAATTGTACCGATTAAGAGCGATGCGAACAGACCGAATGCCATAGCCCCCATAGCATCGATAAAATATCTGTGAGATAGTTTTTTCCAAAGATTCATACGGTCAGAACTCCTTTCAACCGGTTCTCTCAAATTTTGCACTATTATACCATATTATCGGTGAAATGTCAAGCATAAAATTTGCCGAAAGTTTTTGCGTATTTCTGCTCGTTTCCGCCGTTTTGGTATGTTTTGGTCTCATTATAAACTTTCGATATGCCGTCTTGCGTAGTTTGCCATAGCATCCGCCAACGGTGGCAGTTCCGCATACCGGCGGTTGAATTCGGCATAAGGGTATTTTGCTTCCTGTGCCGGATAATCGGATTCAAGCGTATTTTTGATTTCGAAGTCTGCCATATTTTTCGGATCGATGTTGTTGTCGGTGTAGAACTTTTCCAAAAGTTCCGCAATTTCCCCCGCCCCGACCGACAGGAGAATTTCCGGCAGTTCATCGGCATAATTCCGCAGGTCGCCCGTGAGATTTTCACACAGTCCGCCGACCTCCATACCGAGTGCGAAAAGGTCTGCCATGGCATAAGTCCTTGACGGTTCGTCAAGACCTGCATAGCAGTCGGCAAGGCTCTTTTTCCGCTTGTGCGGTTCGCCGTAAAGAGCCGTCACTTTTTTGTCGTTGCGGTAGGACATTGCCTCACGCAGGGCGGAATCGTCCAGTTTTTTCATTTCTTCTGGCGGGAGAGCATTCAATGCCTCCAACCGTTTTTCCTGTTCCTCCATTGCCCGAAAAATCTGTTTCCGTGCGGAGAACAATTTGCGGAAAAGTCCCATTTCAAACCTCAATACAGATACAGATTCGTGCCGATTTTGCGGATGTCGGTCGCCGATGCGAGAATTTTTCCGTCAACCGTAATGTCGCCAAAATATTCCTCACATTTTTCGAGGAACAACTCCTCAATCAGAGCATCGCCGAAGCCCTCGAACCACGGTTCGTTGACGTCAAGGTCGTACGCCCCCGACGTCACCTCGTATTTGCGGACGATGTGAATCGCATCGGAGGATTCGATTTTTACCACGTCGCCCACATTCGCACTTTTCAGTTTTTCGGTGATTTCCGAGAGGTACGCAAAGGAATCGCCGGCACTTGCGTAGTCGGTATCGACCGACAGATAGTAACCGTCCGTGTAGGCATCTTCCCCCGCACCGTACTCGTTGAGTTGCTCCATTTTTGCCTCGAATGTGCCGGCATCCGCTCCCGTCATAGCGGTAAGTACCGTTTCCGCCAATTCAACCTGACTTGCTTTTTCCGACTCGGTCATCTCGGCGGTTTTTGCCGTTCCGCTACTGTCAAGAACGTAACTCCGCACGCCGTTCACGGTATCGTAAGCAATTCTCGAATAGGTTTGGTCCTTGTAATACACAATTTCGTCATTGTCGTCACGGACGTAATCGTCGGGGTGTTTTTCGTCGGCTTTTTTATAGCCGTTTTTCGTGTCATAAGCGATTTTGCTTGTGTCGGAATCCTTGACGTAATAAATATCGTCGCCGTTTGCATCGGTCACGTAGACGAATTTGTAAAGCGGAATGTTAATCTGCCTGAACCGCACGTAATGCTCCGAAAGATATACGTCTTTGATGCTGTTGTCGACCAAGCCCGCATCCGAACCGTAATAATAATCCTGCAGGGCGGTGACCTTTTTTTCGAGCAGGTAGGCTTCTTTCAGCATATTGTAATTGACACCGTAGTCGGACAGCACCGCATTGAGTTTTGTTTTCGTGCCGTAACCGTTCACGAGATCGTCGAGTTGCTGTTCGACTTCCGCCGTGGCGGTATCCGAGAGTGTCAAGCCCTCTTTTCTGAAGAGCCAGTCGGCGACAACGTAAGTTTTGCAGTTTTCGAGAATCATTTCGCCGTAAAACTCCGACAGTGTCTGCTTTTTGTCGCTGTCCCCGTAAATGCCGACGGTGTTCCAAAAGCTTGCCTCGTTTGCCGAATAGCCACCGCTCGTCACGCCGTTCCCGACCAATGCACCCTTGATTCTCGACAGCATCAACTCGTAAAGGTTGACCGAAAATGTCGCCTTCACACTGTCTTTTTCAAGCGTCAGGAGCGTTTTCCCTTTCTTGTTTGCACAGGATGCAGACGGCACGAGCATTGCAAGTGCGAGCAGGAGCAGTAAAACCCTTCCGGCAAACTTCGCTTTGTTGAATTTCCGCATATTTTTATTTCCTTTCCTCCGGTTCTTCCGACCGATAGAGCGTGAGAACATTTTTCAGTTTTTCCAATCCGTCATCGCCTTTTTGCAGTTTTAAGCAAAGATGTGCATCACCCGAGAGAACCGCACGCAATTGCGGTGTTGCTCTCGATACGGTTGCCCAGCAGTCGAAATCGAACTTTTCGGGATAAATGTGGATACCGCTCGCGTCCTGCAAAAGTTTTGTAATTCCGCAGGCACTTGCAACCGAGTGAATGAGGGCGATTTCGAGGAGGTTGACCGTTTCCTGCGGTGGTTCGCCGTAGCGGTCGACCAGTTCGTCGGTGACGTCCGTCAGATCCTCATCGTTCGCAATGAGGGCGATTTTTTTGTACAGTGCCATACGCTGTGCAGGGTAAGGCACGTATTTTTCGGGGAGGGACGCGTTATATCGGAGCGATACCGTGCAATCGGTTTCTTTCTTCTTTCCCTCGCCTTTTTCGTCGAGAACCGCCTGATTGAGCAGTTTGATATAGAGATCGTAACCGACGGCATCGAGATGTCCGTGCTGTTCCGCTCCCAGAATGTTGCCCGCTCCTCTAATTTCCATATCACGCAGGGCGACTTTGAAACCCGCTCCGAATTCGGCATATTCCCGAATGGCTTCGAGCCGTTTCGTTGCGATCTCGGAGAGTGCTTTTCCCCTTTGGTAGGTGAAATATGCATAGGCACGGCGTGCGGAACGCCCCACACGGCCTCTGATCTGGTGGAGTTGCGAAAGCCCCAGTCGGTCGGCATTCGATACGATTAACGTATTTGCGTTCGGGATGTCGACACCGGTTTCAATAATGGTGGTGCAGACGAGAATATCAATCTCCCCCTGCAACATTTTCTCCCATATTTTTTCGAGTTCTTCTTTCTCCATTCTGCCGTGTGCGACGGTAATTCTCGCCTCGGGAATGGATTTCGCAATTTCGGATGCCACGCTGAAAATGGTTTCGACATTGTTGTGCATATAGAAGACCTGACCGCCACGGCGTAACTCCCTCCGCATTGCCTCCTCGAGAATGAGAGGATCTTCTTCCAGTACATAAGTCTGTACCGGCAGTCTGTCGACCGGTGCGTCATCGAGAATGGAAATATCACGGATTCCGCCCATTGCCATATTGAGCGTTCTCGGAATCGGAGTTGCCGAGAGCGAGAGAACGTCCACGCCTCTGGATCTCTGTTTGAGTTTCTCTTTCTGTGCCACGCCGAACCGCTGTTCCTCGTCCACGATGATAAGCCCCAAATTGTGAAATTTCACGTCCTCCGCCAACAGTCTGTGCGTACCGATTAAAATATCGACCTCGCCTCTTGCAAGACTACGCAGTGTCGCCGACTGCTGTTTTTGTGTGCGGAATCGGGAAATCATATCGACGTTGACCGCAAAAGCCCGCATACGGGTCAAAAATGTTTGGTAATGTTGGAGTGCCAGAAGCGTTGTGGGGACCAAAACCGCCACCTGATAACCGCCCAGCACCGCTTTGTATGCCGCCCGCATTGCGACCTCGGTTTTCCCGTACCCGACGTCACCGCAAAGGAGTCTGTCCATCGGGACGGCACGTGTCATATCCTTTTTGATTTCCTCCGCCGTGGTCAGTTGGCTGTCGGTTTCGTCATATTCGAATGCGTCTTCAAAGGCTTTCTGGTATTTGTCATCGGCAGGGAATGCGTGTCCCGGGAGTCGCATCCGCTCGGCATAAAGCCTGATAAGTTCTTTCGCCATTTCCTTGACGGCTGCGGTCGCTTTGGCTTTGGAGCGTTTCCACGCATCGCCCCCCATTTTGGAGAGTCTGACCGTTCCGTCGTCACTGCCGGCACCGATGTATTTCGACACCTTATCGAGTTTTTCGACCGGCAGGAACAGTTTGTCGTTCCCTGCGTAAAGAATGCCGATATAGTCCCTCGACACACCGTCACAGACCTTTGTTTCGATACCGGTATAAAGACCGATACCGTAGGTTTCGTGTACAACATAGTTGCCGACTTGCAGATCGGCGTAGGACAGAATGCTCTTGGATGTGCTTTTCGCTTTTTTCTTCCGCAAAACCGATTTGCCGGCGAGTGTCAGTCCGCCGATCCGTGCATCCGAGTTTTTCGAGAGAATGACGATGTGCGGAACAATCAGTTCGAACCCCGGGAGCAGTTCACGCCACAGCACCATAACGCTCCCCCCCGGCATCTGCGAGAGGTCGTGCAGATCCTCGATGACCTCATAGCCGTCTTCCCGCAATTTCTCTTTGAGTTGCACGGCTTGGAGTTCGTTCTCCGCCAGAATCACCGAGCGGTAACTGCCCTCGGAAAAGCGTTTCAGATCTTCGAAAAACAGGTCGTCGTTTTCAACGTAAGACACAGTCTGCCGTGTGCGGAAGCCGAACAGTCCCGCCAGACGTTTGTCGGGAACGCTGTACCCGAACGAATCGAGATGCACCGTGACGTTCCGGTCGGAGAAATCGTCAAAATAGGAAATCGGGCGGTTATATTCCGCATATTTTCCAGCCACCGTTCCGCCCTCCGCCAGTTCGAGCAGAGTCTGATTCGTATGCCAATCGTAGGCTTTCAGGCGGTCTTTGATTGCGTTTGTCGAACGTTCGATAACAAGCCTTTTCCCCGTGAAATAGTCGAGCAGGCAGGTCTTTTTCCCGTATACGACCGTGATGTATTTGTCGAGGAAGGAAACCTCCCCGTTTCCGTCGAGAGCCGATGTAATTGCACTCGATTCCTTGACCAGTTCTTCAAGGGCGGATTCGTTTTTTGAGATTTTGAACTGTGCCGAGATGATTTTTTTGAGTTGCTCCAATCTGCTTTTGTCGCAGATGAGTTCCCTTGCCGGTTGAATTTCCGCCGATACAACCGACTGCGTCATGCGTTGCGTGTCCGGCTCGAACAGTCCCATACGGTCAATTTCGTCGCCGAAAAGTTCCACACGGAGGGCATACGCTCCGCTTTTGCAGTCCCCGTCCGAATCGAGGAATGTTCCGAACGGCGGATAAATGTCGACAATTCCGCCACGCAGGGCAAACTGCCCCACGCCGTCCACCATTTCCACCCTTGCATAGCCTGCCTCGGTCAATTCTCTTGCCAGTGTCGGCAGATCGACGGGTTTGTCATCCTGAATCGAAATCGTGTATTTTTTCAGAATTTCCGGCGGAATGGTATAGCCTATTGATGCATCGGGTGTCGTTAAGACCGCATCGTATGCACCGCAAAGGAGTCCCGACAGAACCTTGATCCGCTCATGCTCATATTCGTGCGATGCCGTAATGTTGTAAAAGGTGAGGTCTCTCGCCATATAGAATCCGCTCCGCAGACCGAACCGTTCGAGGAGTGCCTGCAAACGCACGCAGTCTTTTTCTTCGGGGCAGACGATGAGAGCCGTGCCGGAACGTTCTTTTGCCGTATCTTCGAGGAGCGACACGAGGAGTGCATCCGTTGCTCCCTCACAAAGACCGCTGACGAGAATCGGCAACGGGTTTGTCCGGAAATCCTGCCGGACCGTCCGCAAAAGTTGGTCATATTCCGGATCGCTCCTAACCGCAGATGTTAAAATATTACTCATACCTGCTTGTCTTCTTTCTCAATTTCCGGACGGTCTGTGCGAATTGCAGAGTTGCACCGCCTCGTCAAACTTGCCCGACAGAATCAGTCTGATGCCGTCTTCGGCACACTGCGATGCCTCATGCATTGCCACCTTGTCCGAGTCGGTAAAATTCGAAAGTACCCAGTCAGCCAAGTCCATTTCCCTGTGCGGTTTCTCGCCGATGCCCATGCGGATTCGGGGGAAATTCTCGCTCCCGAGATGTTCAATGATGCTTTTCAAACCGTTGTGACCGCCGGCACTGCCTTTTGCCCGCACACGCAACCGACCGACCGAGAGCGTAATATCGTCCGAAATGACCAGCACGTGTTCCGGCGGTACTTTATAAAACTTAACTGCCTCGCCGACCGCAATGCCCGACGAATTCATAAGTGTCGTCGGCTTCATCAGAAGCACCCGCTCGTCACCTATCGTCACGTCCCCCGTCAGTGCGTGAAACTTTGCACGGTCGATTTTTGCACCGTATCGCATTGCGAGTTCATCGATTGCCATAAAGCCGGCGTTGTGCCGTGTCGATTTATATTCGTCCCCGATGTTGCCGAGTCCCACGATGATCCACGAAATCGGTTTCGTGTCCTTCTTTTCTCCCGCAATCTGCTTAAATAAATCAAAAATGTCTGCCATAACTTTCTCTCCGTGCCGTAACACCTAAAAGCGACCGACAAAGGAAACGTCTCTGTCCGCCGCCGATGATTTTGAATTTTTTCAACCTATAAATTGATTACCACCCCATATTATACTATAAAAAAGCCGTTTTGTCAAAGGAAAATCGCCGTTTTTTGCCTTGTTCACAAAATGTTTACAATATTCGGGCGGTTTATGTGGTTTTGGGTGTGGAAATTGAGCGGAAAATATGGTATAATATTTAGGTACTGTGATCACCCTATGCGGTGAAACGGCTTTTTTCCGTGCAAAAGGGAGAAAAACCGCATCCAGATGTCAAAAAATTATTTCATATATGGAGGATCAACATTTATGGCACAAAAGTATTGCTACCTCTTTACCGAGGGCAACGCAAACATGCGTGAACTGCTCGGCGGTAAAGGTGCGAACCTTGCCGAAATGACCAACATCGGACTTCCCGTTCCGCAGGGCTTCACCATTACGACCGAAGCCTGCACCCAGTACTATGAGGACGGCAGACAGATCAATGACGGCATTATGGCAGAGATTATGGAGTATATCTCCAAAATGGAGAAAATCACCGGTAAGAAATTCGGTGACCACGAGAACCCTCTGCTCGTTTCCGTCCGTTCCGGTGCCCGTGCATCCATGCCGGGTATGATGGACACCATTCTGAACCTCGGTCTGAATGAAGAAGTCGTCAATGTCATCGCTAAGAAATCCAACAACCCGAGATGGGCTTGGGACTGCTACCGCAGATTTATTCAGATGTACTCCGACGTCGTTATGGAAGTCGGCAAGAAGTATTTCGAGCAACTCATCGACAAGATGAAGGCAGAGAAAGGCGTTACTTATGACGTCGAACTCGATGCCAACGACCTCAAAGAACTGGCTAACCAGTTCAAAGCAGAGTACAAGTCCAAGATCGGTGTCGATTTCCCGACCGATCCGAAGGAACAACTTGTCGGTGCTATCAAAGCCGTGTTCCGTTCTTGGGACAACCCCCGTGCAAACGTCTACCGTCGTGACAACGACATTCCGTACAGCTGGGGAACTGCAGTCAACGTGCAGATGATGGCATTCGGTAACATGGGTGACGATTGCGGAACCGGTGTTGCATTTACCCGTGATCCCGCTACCGGCGAAAAGAAACTCATGGGCGAGTTCCTGACCAACGCACAGGGCGAGGACGTCGTTGCAGGTGTCCGTACGCCTATGCCGATCGCTCAGATGGCAGAGAAATTCCCCGAAGCATTCGCACAGTTCCAGAACGTCTGCAAGATTCTCGAAGACCATTACAGAGATATGCAGGATATGGAATTCACCGTTGAGCACGGCAAACTTTATATGCTCCAGACACGTAACGGCAAGCGTACCGCTCAGGCAGCTCTCCGCATCGCCTGCGACCTCGTAGACGAAGGCAAGAGAACCGAGGAAGAAGCCGTTCTGATGATCGATCCCCGCAACCTTGACACTCTGCTTCACCCGCAGTTCGATACAAAGGCTCTCAAAGCCGCAAAACCGCTCGGCAGAGGCTTGGGTGCATCCCCCGGAGCCGCTTGCGGACAGGTTGTCTTCACCGCAGAAGACGCTATGGCTTGGAAAGCAGCCGGCAAGAAGGTTGTCCTCGTTCGTCTGGAAACCTCTCCGGAAGACATTACCGGTATGAAAGCCGCTCAGGGTATCCTGACCGTTCGTGGCGGTATGACCTCCCACGCAGCAGTCGTTGCACGCGGTATGGGTACTTGTTGCGTTTCCGGTTGCGGTGACATCGCAATGGACGAGGAGAACAAGAAGTTCACCTTGGCAGGCAAGACCATTCACGAAGGCGACGTCATCTCGATCGACGGTACAACCGGTAACATCTACGGCGAAGCAATTCCGACCGTTGACGCAACCGTTTCCGGTTACTTCGGCAGAATCATGGCTTGGGCTGATAAGTACCGTGCTATGAAAGTCCGCACCAATGCAGATACACCCCGTGACGCTAAAAAGGCTCGTGAGTTGGGTGCAGAAGGTATCGGTCTGTGCCGTACCGAGCATATGTTCTTCGATGCAGACAGAATCGCCGCATTCCGTGAGATGATCTGCTCCGACACCGTTGAAGAAAGAGAAACCGCTCTCGCTAAGATTCTCCCGATGCAACAGAAAGACTTCGAGCAACTCTACGATGCACTCGAGGGCTATCCGGTTGTCATTCGTTTCCTCGATCCTCCGCTTCATGAGTTCGTTCCGAACACCGAAGAGGAAATCGCACTCCTCGCTAAAACGCAGGGCAAGACCGTGGAAAAGATCAAGAACATTATCGCATCTCTCCATGAGTTCAACCCGATGATGGGACACCGTGGATGCCGTCTGGCAGTCACCTACCCCGAAATCGCCGCAATGCAGACCAGAGCCGTTATCCGTGCCGCTATCAACGTCAAGAAGGCACATCCGGATTGGAATGTCGTTCCGGAAATTATGATTCCGCTTGTCGGCGAAGTCAAGGAATTGAAGTACGTCAAGAACGTCGTCGTCAAAGTTGCCGATGAAGAAATCGCAAACGCTAAGAGCGATCTCAAGTACGAAGTCGGTACGATGATTGAAATTCCGAGAGCCGCTCTGACCGCAGACGACATCGCAAAAGAGGCTGAATTCTTCTGCTTCGGTACAAACGACCTCACGCAGATGACCTTCGGTTTCAGCCGTGACGATGCGGGCAAGTTCCTCTCCGCTTACTACGACAAGAAGATTTACGAAAACGATCCGTTTGCAAAACTCGACCAAGTCGGTGTCGGCAAACTGATGAAGATGGCTGTCGAACTCGGTCGTTCCTCCCGTCCGGAACTCTCCTGTGGTATCTGCGGTGAGCACGGCGGTGATCCGACATCCGTTGAGTTCTGCCATTCGATCGGTCTTGACTACGTCTCCTGCTCGCCTTACCGTGTTCCGATTGCACGTCTGGCAGCCGCTCAGGCAAACATCAAGAATCCGAGAAAGTAATCGGACTTACAAACCGAATACAGACGCACGCCCTGCAACACGGTGTGTGTCATAACAAAAAAGCAGTCGCCCGAAAGGGTGACTGCTTTTGCGTTTTATATTGCAAGATTTTCAAAGACAGAAGACTGCGTAAAGCGGAACGGACTTGATGCCGTTCTCACAACCGAAGTTTTTTGTCGAAAGTCGTACGGAATAAGTCGGTGCGTATTTATCAATGTAAACTTTCAGGCTTTTTGCCCTGACGTGTTCCGCAGATTTTACCTCAACCGGAATGGCGGAATCGTCTCTGCGAATGACAAAATCAACCTCTGCAGTTCCGCCGGACTCCCAATAATTCAAGCGATACCCGCTTGCCGTCAACTGCTCCGCAACGTAATTTTCGGCGAGAATTCCCCTCGCTCTGTCCGATGCAGTCCCGAGCGTAAAAATATCCTGCGGTAAAAGTCCGGATTTTAAGCAAAGCAAGCCGACATCCGAATAGTAAATTTTGAAAGAATCCAATTGCTCATACACGCCGAGCGGAATTCTCCCCTCCGTGAGTTTGATATTTTCCAGCACCACGCCCGATGCTTTCAGCCACGCAAGCGACAGTTCATATTCGTTCGCACGGGCATTGCTTTTGACCACCGCATACTGAAATTTTGTATTTTCCTTTGCCAACTGCGACGGGAGCGTGTTGAAAATCGCAATGCTCCGAACCGTTTCATTCGGCGTTGCGTATTTGGTCATATCGGCAATGTAGGAGTCCGAAATATCTGCCTGCACGGATCGCACGAAATCGTAATTTTCGCTTTCGAGACAGGTCTTCACAACGGCAGGATAACCGCCTACCACAAGATATTTGCGGTATAAATCCAATGCTTTTTGGTGATAAACCTCCGGCATAGGCGAAAAAGTCTTGAAAGATTCCCGTATTTTTGCAATCAAACCGTCATTGTCGGTTGCGAGAAGAAATTCTTCGAACGAGAGCGGATACATGGTCATCATATCGACTTTGCCGACCGGAAAAGAATATTTTCCTCTGTTAATTGCAAGTCCCAAGAGGCTACCTGCCGCGGCGATGTGATATTCGGGTGCTTCCTCCGCAAAATATTTCAACGAAGTCAATGCCTGCTCGCACGCCTGAATTTCATCAAAAATCAGCAAGGTTTTCTCGGGAAAAATCGACTGTCTTGAATAGGCGGAAAGTTCTTCAATGATGCGTTTCGGGTTCAGATCAACCGAAAAAATACGGTTCAGAACATCGGCGTTTCCCTCAAAATGCAGATAAACGATATTGTCATAATATTGCTTTCCGAATTCCAGCAAAACATAAGTTTTTCCGACCTGCCTTGCTCCTTTGAGTAAGAGCGGTTTTCTGTTCGGCGAATTTTTCCAATCAACAAGTTTTTCTGTAATCAGCCGTTTCATTGCAATCCCTCCGCAATTTTGATACCCCTATTATACACCGAAAAAATAAAAAAGTCAATAGTTTTTTTCGCATTCGTCAGGAAAAGTGTGTTATAGGCACACTTTTTCGAACATAAAAGTGTTACGGCGATACACTTTTTCGAGGATACGGGTGTTTGGAAGGTATTTTGCAAAAAAGCAGGCGAGCAAAAAGCAGTCATCATTTCGGGTGACTGCTTTGCTTTTTGTTAATCGGTTTACAGATTTGCAAGGAATTCGAAGACTTTATCGTCATTTCCGACCATACCCTCGTGTCCGTAGTCGGGGTAAATCAGGACCGACTTTTTCGACGTGATTTTGTTATACATTGCAAACTGCGTCGATGCGGGGCAGGTCGTGTCCATGAGTCCGGTCGTCATCATCACTTCGGCTTTGATTCTGGGGGCTAAATACTGAATGTCGATATAGCCGAGTTTGGTGAAAATTTCTTCTTCCCTTTCGTGCGTGGGATCGAACCAACGAAACCAATAGCGGATGCCTTCGTATGCCCCTTTTGCCAAGTCCATTTTCCAGACACGGAGGTAGTCGCTCATATAGGGGTAAATCGGGGCACAGAGTTTGATTTCGGGTACAAGCGATGCACACGCAACGGTCAAGGCTCCGCCCTGCGAGCCTCCCGTCACGCCGACTCTCGTTTCGTCGACGATGTCCATACCCATAATGATACGTGCAAACTGTGCGGTGTCGAGGAAAATGTCACGACCGAGCAGATCTTCGGGCTTTCCCTCGATGCCACGCATAAACGGCGTTGTGTAGGTTGTGCCTGCGACTCCGCCGACGTCCTCGGAAAGTCCGCCCTGCCCTCTCGTATCAATACTTGCGGAAACATAGCCCTGCGACGCGAAAGAGAGCAGACCTCTCCACCCCGCTCCCCGTCCGGAGAGTCCGTGAAAATTCAGAACGGCGGGAATTTTTCCCTTTACGTTCTTCGGAACTGCGACACAACCGTGAATTCTTGCTCCTTTTGTCGAGGTGAACCACAGGTCGTACATATCGGCAAATTTCGATGCGAACGGATGCGGAATGAACTCGGCTTTGGGATCGATTCCCTTCAATTCTTCGAGCGAGCGATCCCAGAATTCGTCAAAATCGGCAGGTTTCGGATTGATCCCCTGATAAACTTTCAGTTGTTCGAGGGGCATATCAACTATCGGCATAACTTTATTCTCCTTTGCGGACGTGTAAAATATTTTTCATATCATTATATCACAGAATCGTGTAAATTGCAAGACTTTTTGCGTTATTTCTACTTTTTCGGTTGCATTTTCACGGGAAATGTGGTATAATTGTTGTAAGTCAGAGAAAATTTCGAGGAGTCTTTCATGAGTTCGGAAAAAAGTGTGATTTACGAAGAAGATAAAAACCGTATAGTCGGGGGAACACTCTATTTGGTAGCGACTCCGATCGGAAACCTTTCGGATCTGTCCTCCCGTGCAATCCGTGTTTTGAACGATGTCGATTTCATTGCCGCCGAGGATACGAGAAACACCGCAAACCTGCTTTCCGCCTTGCAGATTCACCGTCCGCTTATCTCCTATTTTGAGCATAACAAGCGTGAGCGTGGGGAGATTATCGTCAATCGCTTGCTGGCGGGGCAGTCCTGTGCCCTTGTTACCGATGCCGGAACGCCGGCTATCAGCGATCCCGGGGAAGACCTTGTCGCTCTCTGTGCCGAAAAAAATATTCCGGTGACGTCAATCCCCGGACCTGTCGCATCCATCAATGCCTTGATTCTCTCGGGACTTCCGACCGGTCGGTTCTGCTTTGAGGGCTTTCTCTCCTGCAACAAATCGGCAAGAAAAAAGCATCTGGAAGAATTGAAGCAGGAACGCCGGACGATGATTTTCCACGAAGCACCGCACAAACTGCGTAACACGCTGGCGGATTTTGCCGATACGTTCGGTCCGGAAAGACGGATTTCGCTTTGCAGAGAACTGACGAAAATTCACGAGGACATTTTCCGCACGACAGTTTCCGGTGCAATTGAACATTACAACGAGTGCGAACCGTGCGGGGAATATGTTCTGGTCTTGGAGGGTGCGAAAGAGGTCGCAGTGCCTGCATTCTGGAGCGAATGGGACATCCCGACGCACGTCAATTTCTATGTCTTGCAGGGCAAATCGAAAATGGAAGCCATTAAAAAAGTGGCAAAGGAACGGGACGTTTCAAAAAATACAGTCTATCAGGCTGTATTGGAAACAAAATAACTTTTGCCCCTGAAAATTTCAATGATTGCCCCCTATTATGGGGCTTGAAAATGGGCAAAAATTATGTTATAATTATAGTGTATGAAAATCTGTTTTTTCATACGCTCTATAACACAACAGCCAGTATGGCGAAAAAGGAGTTTTTATGTTGAAAAATGCTTCTTGGATCACGTCCCCGAAGGATGCCGGCGTTGCCGTTTATTCCTATCGCCGTGAATTCTCTCTTTCAAAGCCCGTCAAAAAAGCGGTTCTGCGTGCAACCGCCGTGGGTGTTTATACCGCCGAAATGAACGGTACCCGCATCGGAAATGCCGTTTTAGCCCCGGGGTGGACGTCCTACCAGAACCGTTTGCAGGTGCAGACCTATGACGTGACAAACCTTTTGCAGAACGGTGACAATACGCTCTCAATTGCAGTCGGTCAGGGTTGGGCTGTCGGCACGATCGGTTTCAGAACCCGCAACCACTATGCCGGCGATCACGTTTCGGCGATTGCGGAACTTACCGTCACCTATGAAAACGGAAAGCAGGAGATCATCGGCACATCGAAAAACTGGGACGTTTACACGACACCTGTTCTTTCTACCGATATTTATAACGGCGAAACGGTCGACTTAACCGCTCCCGTCGAAAAGGTCGGAAAGGCTGTTCCCGACAATACCGTCAAAGCCAGACTCATTCCGCAGGTCGGCGAATGGATTACCGAGCATGAAAGAATTGCTCCCGTTGCGGTCTTCCGCACGCCGAAAAATGAACTTGTCATCGATTTCGGTCAGAATATGACCGGTTATGTCGAGGTCAGAATCAAAGCCCCCCGTGGCAGTCGTGTGGTCCTCAATCACGCCGAAGTGCTTGACAAAGACGGCAATTTCTACAATGCCAACTACCGTACCGCAAGAAACGAAAACGTTTACGTTTGCAGTGGCGGTGAAGATGTTTTCAAGCCCTCTTACACCTTCCAAGGCTTCCGCTACATCCGCCTGAACGAATTCCCGTTTGATACGGTCAATCCAGACGATTTCCGTGCAATTGTGGTCCACTCGGATATGAAACGCACCGGTTATTTCCTCTGCGGAAACGAAAAAATCAATCAACTTTATCACAACATCATCTGGGGGCAAAAGAGCAACTACCTCGATATTCCGACCGACTGTCCGCAACGGGACGAGCGTCTTGGCTGGACGGGTGACACGCAGGTCTTCTGCCGTACGGGAGCTATCAACTTCAACACCGAAAAATTCTTCCGCAAATGGTTGGCGGATGTTGCACTCGAACAGCACGAGGACGGCGGTGTGGAGGGCATTGTACCCGATCCGCTCGACAGAAAGTGTCGTGTTTCCGCCGCTTGGGGCGACGTTGCCTGCATTGTGCCGTGGGAAATTTACAAGGCATTCGGCAACAAAGCCGACCTCAAAAAGCAACTGCCCATGATGAAAAAATGGGTGGAATATATTCACCACGCAGGTCCTCAGGAATATCTCTGGCTCGGCGGTTTCCATTACGGTGACTGGCTTGCAATGGATGCAGGTGAAGACTCCTATGTCGGTGCGACCTCGAATGACTTGATTGCCTCCGCATTCTTTGCTTACTCCACGTCTCTCCTCATCAAAGCCGGTGAGGCGGTCGGCGAAGATATGAGCGAATATCGGGAACTTTACAAGAATGTCCGCAATGCTTTCCGCTCCTACTTTATGGAAAACGGTATGCCGAAAGAGGAATTTCCTTTCACCGAGGTCGGACGTGCAAGCCATGCTCCCGTCGATACGGTCAGAAAAGGAATGACGCAGACGGCTATCGTCCTGATTCTGCACTTTGACCTTTGCAATGACGACGAACGTCCGGCACTCGCCGAAAAGTTGGTCGAACTCATTCACGCCAACGGCGACCGCATGACAACCGGATTTGTCGGCACGCCTTACCTGCTCCACGCCCTTTCCGAAAACGGCTATACAGACATCGCTTATATGCTTCTCATGCAGGAAAAGAACCCCTCTTGGCTCTATTCGGTCTGCCACGGTGCGACAACTATGTGGGAACACTGGAACAGCCTCAAAGAAGACGGCAGTTTCTGGAGTACCGATATGAACTCCTTCAACCACTACGCTTACGGTGCGGTGTTTGACTGGATCTTCGGTGTTGCCTGCGGTATCAAGACCTGCGACTCCGCTCCCGCTTACCGCCATATCGACATTGCACCGAAGCCGAATAAGTGCTTGGGCTTTGCAGATGCATCGATCGAAACGAAGTTCGGAAAAGTCCGTGTCCATTGGTATTACAAGGGCGACCGTGTCGCTTACGAAATCGAAATTCCGCAGGGTGCTACCGCTACGGTAACGCTCGACGGAAAAGAACCTATGGAACTCTCCGCCGGCAGTTATCTGTTCTGATTTTCCAAAATTATATACAAAAAGCCTCCCCCGATTTTTCGGGGGAGGTTGTTTTTTGCTATTTCGTTTTTTCGCTTTTTTACTTTTTTGCTTTGTCGGAAAATGTTACCGTTCTTCTCGGAAATAGGAACGTCCGAGAGATGCCGGAGGTTGATTTTCTCTCTTTTTGCGAACGCTGACGGTAATCAGGACGATAATCGTCACGACATAGGGAACCATTTCAAAGAGCGTTCTTGTGCTTCTTCCGATTCCCGTGATGTAACTGGGGGCTATATAAAGTCCGCCGAAAACAAACGAGCCGAGAATGCTCATTGCCGGATTCCAGAGTGAGAAAATGACAAGGGCAATCGCCAGCCAGCCTCTGTCGCCGAAACCGGTACTCGACCAGACTTTTGCATAGTCGACCATGTAATAAAGTCCGCCCAAGCCTGCAATGGCACCGCCGACGCAGGTCGACACATACTTGTATTTCGTCACGTTGATGCCTGCCGCATCTGCCGTTGCGGGGCTTTCACCGACTGCACGGAGATTCAGACCGACTTTCGTCCGTTTGAGGATGAATGCCGAAACAAGAGCAATGACGATTGCGAGATAAGCCAAGAAACCGTAAGAGAGGAACATTTCCCCGAACCATCCGAGTTTTTCGGCAAACGGGAGGCTTGCACTGAAATAGTTGCTTGTTTTTGTAAAGGTCAGGTAGGATTCCTTACTTCCGGAAAGTTTGACAATCGATCCGCCGAGGAAGGTTCCGATACCCGTACCGAAAGTTGTCAGTGCAAGACCGGTCACGTTCTGGTTTGCACGCAGTGTCACGGTCAGGAAACTGTAAATGAGAGCCATTAAAGTCGAACCGACGAGCGAGCAGAGCAAGGGAATCAGGACTGCCAGAATCGGAATCATATTGTCACCGAGTGCTTTTTCGTAAAAATATGCACCGATGACACCGCTCACTCCGCCGACGTACATAATGCCCGGGATACCCAAGTTGAGGTGACCGCCTTTTTCGGTGATGATTTCACCGGTCGAACCCAAGAGAAGCGGAATGCCCTGCTTGATTGCTCCGCAGAAGAACATAATAAATGTGTTCATTGTCCTGCCTCCTTTTTCGCCGAACGGAAGTTCAGGCGGTAGTTGATAAAGAACTCACAACCGATGATAAAGAACAGAATGACACCGATGAGAATGTCCGAGAAGGACGAATTGAGTTTGTACGCCGTTGTGATTTCTCCTGCTCCTCTTTCAAGGAAGATGATCAGAAGCGAGGTGAAAACCATTGCAATGGGGTTGAACTTTGCAAGCCACGAAACCATAATTGCCGTAAAGCCTTGCCCGTCGACTGCATTGGAGGACACCGTGTGGTTGATTCCGCCGACAATGAGGAATCCTGCAATTCCGCAGAGAGCCCCCGACAGAATCATGGTGCGGATGACAACTTTTTTGACGTTGATTCCGATATAACGTGCGGTGTTTTCGCTCTCACCGACAACCGAAATTTCATAGCCGTGCTTGCTGTATTGGAGATAAACGTAAAGCAGAATTGTAAGAAGACCGACCACAATAATGGGGAGAATTGCGGTATTTCCGCCGATTGCGGGCAACCAGCCTTTTTCGGTCATGAGGTTGATAACGCCTATCGTTCCCGAATCTTTCGGAGATTCCCATTTGGTTGACAGAAATGCAATCAACTGCATGGCGACGTAGTTCATCATCAGGGTAAAGAGCGTTTCGTTCGTGTTCCATTTTGCACGGAAGATTGCAGGAATGACTGCCCAGAGGACGCCCATTGCGACCGATACCACGAGCATGAGCGGAATGACGACCGCATTCGGCAAAATCTTTGTCAGGTAAATCATGCAAGCCGCACAACCGACACAGCCGGCGAGGACTTGACCTTCCGCACCGGTGTTCCAGAACCGCATCCGGAATGCCGGCGTAACCGCCAAGGAGATGCAGAGCAGAATTGCGACTCCACGCAGGGTTACCCACATTTTCGCCTCCGAGCCGAATGCCCCTTTGAACATACTCTTATAAACTTCGAGCGGATTGAGGTCGGTGATGAGGACCGTTAAAATTCCGCATACGACCATTGCAAGCAGAATTGCAATGCCTCGGATCATCCACGCTTTCCACCACGGAATGTTTGCACGTTTGGTGATGTGGAAAAGCGGTTCACGCACCTTGTTTTTCTCAGTTGTCATTTTCCTTCACCCCCTCGACCTTTGTCATGAGCAGACCGACCTGCTCTTTTGTTGCCGTTCTACCGTCCACAATGCCGGTTACCCGTCCCGAACCGATGACGAGAATTCTGTCGCAAAGTCCCAAGAGGACGTCCAGATCTTCGCCGACGAAAATCACCGCAACGCCTTTCTGCTTCTGTTGATTGAGCAGGTTGTAGATGAGGTAGGACGAGTTGATGTCAAGACCTCTGACGGGGTATGCCGCCATAAGCACCGTGGGAGATGCCGCAATCTCACGCCCGACCAGCACTTTCTGCACGTTACCGCCGGAAAGTTTTCCGACCTCGGTTGTAACCCCGGGGGTGACGACTTCCAACTGTTCAATGATATGTTCCGCCAACGTTTTCGGTTTCTTGCGGTTGACGAAAACCGACTTGCCTTTTCTGTAACTGCGGAGCATCATATTGTCGGTGATGTCCATGTGTGCGACCAAGCCCATACCGAGACGGTCCTCCGGAACGAAGGACAACCGCACGCCGAGTTCACGGATTTGCAGGGGCGTTTTGTCACGCAGATTGACGGTTTCGCCGTTTTTGGGATTGTTGTATGTGATAGAGCCGTCCTCGACCGGTTGCAGACCTGCGATTGCCTCCAAAAGTTCACGCTGACCGCTCCCCGCAATGCCCGCAATGCCGAGAATTTCTCCGCTTTTTGCGGTAAAGTTGATGTCGTCCAGAACCTTGATGCCTTCCGGATTGACACAGTTGAGGTGCGAAATCATCAGTCTTTCCTGCGGATTTTCGGGTTCGGTGCGTTCGATGTTCAGAACGACTTTTTTGCCGACCATAAGTTCGGTGAGTTTTGCCTCATCGGTTTCGGATGTTTTTACGGTTGCGATGTGTTCGCCTTTGCGGAGAACCGCAACTCTGTCGGAGATGGACAGCACCTCGTGCATTTTGTGCGTGATAATGAGAATGGTTTTGCCGTCGTCACGCATTCTGCGTAAAACGTCGAACAGTTTTTCGGTTTCCTGCGGTGTCAGGACCGCCGTCGGTTCGTCGAGAATCAGAATATCCGCTCCGCGATAAAGCACTTTGACGATTTCAACCGTCTGCTTTTCGGAAACCGACATATTGTAAATCTTTTTTGCGGGATCGAGGTCAAAACCGTATCTTTCGCAAATGGCTCTGACGCTTGCTTCCGCCGAGCGTTTGCTGTAACCGCCCTTGCCTTTGAGCGGAAAAACCATGCGGACGGTTTTGTCGCCGTTTCTGACATTGATAGTCCCGACCGTGTTTTTCTTTGCCGACGGCATAATCTCAACTTTTTCGCCGGAGATCATTTCATAACCGTTCTTCCGGCAAAGTTCTTTTGCCTGAGTATACGCCTCGTCGGGTGAGCATCCGCCGTCTTTGAGTCCCAAGACCACGTTTTCCGCCGCCGAAAAAACGTCAACAAGTTTGAAATGCTGGTGAATCATACCGATTCCATGCTCGAAAGCATCTTTCGGGGACTTGATCACCACTTCTTTGCCGTCAATGAAAATCTGCCCTTCGTCCGGAAAATAAATGCCGGAAATCATATTCATCAGCGTGGTTTTGCCACTGCCGTTTTCGCCGAGGATTGCCAGAATCTCTCCGCGTTTTGCATCCATGCAAACATCTTTGTTCGCCTGAATCGAGCCGAACCGTTTACTGATGCCACGCAATTCAATTGCATTTGCCTGACTCATTTCTTCCTCCTTCTGTCCGAAAACAGATAAAAACGGAAACCGTTTCCCCTTTTTGCTTTTCCGTTTTTGCGTTTCTGTTTCTGTTCCCGATTTTCGTTTTGATTTGTTCTCGGATCTCTGTCTGTAAAATCACCGCAAGGGCGGAGAAATCTCCGCCCTGACGGTTTTGCAAAATTCAATCAGTCTTTCACAAGGCTCGTGATACCGTCGATGTCAAGATCGAAGTAAGGAGCGGAACGGAAGTAGGATTCAAGGAATGCACCGTCCCAGACA
>CAVGAA010000026.1:0-20857 GCA_963627065.1 bacterium
ATGTCGCATACAAGCACTGCTCGGCTTGCGACAAAAACTTTGATGCGGACGGCAAGGAACTCGCAGACGTGACTGTTCCTGCAACCGGACACACCCTTGCAGATGTCGCAAAGGTCGATGCAACCTGCACGACCGCCGGAAATGTCGCATACAAGCACTGCTCGGTTTGCGACAAAAACTTTGATGCGGACGGCAAGGAACTCGCAGATGTGACCATTCCCGCAACGGGACACACTTATGGAAAGACAACACTGAAATATAACGCGTGGATTAACCACGATCCTGATTGTGTTGCAACAAGGGTATGTTCAAATTGCGACGAAAATACCACGGGACACAAAATAGAAATAACAGTTAAGGCAACAAAAAAGATTGTAGAACAACCGACTTGTGCAGAGTACGGTAGTTATGAATTGATTGCAACATTTACGGAAGAGCAAAAAACACAACTTGGTTTGGATAATGCAGTCCAAGTTTCTTCCGGACAACAATGGAATTGGAACGAAGGCGGATACGGTGCACACACGTATGGCGTGGCAACAATCACATATCCTGCCGAATATATCGACGGTGCGGAAAACACCTGCACGGCAACGAGAGTATGCTCTGTTTGCGGTGAGAGTACCGAAGGTCACACACTGACAGTTACAACGACAAACGTTACAAAGAATGTTGTCGAAACGGCAACCTGCACGCACGGACTGTACTACACGTTGACGGCTGTATTCACGGATGAGCAGGCAACCGCCCTCGGTTTGGACAATGCAACCGTGACGAGCGAAAAGTATGAGGAAAACAATAAAATTTCGCACAGTTACAACTTTAACGGTGTGTGTTCGGGTTGCGGAAAAAATATCGCAACGGCGATCACGTTTGACAACAACTATGCCCAAAACGATTTGACCGTATACGGCAACAAGGCATATTTCGACTTTGAATACTGCAGTGCCGATACAGAAAGCAACGGCTTGCGGATCGATGTCGAAACCTTGCAAAACGGAGTTGCGGAAACTGCGGATGCACTGATTTCGAAAGTCGGTGTTTACACGTCGACCGCAGGAAAAATTTGCGATTTGGTACGTCTGTATGATTCCGTCGGCGAATATTTCTACTGGATTTTGCCGGAAGGAACAACGCTTGTCGACAATACCACCTATTATGTTGCCGTGGAGCTCAACGATTATTCTTCCGATACGGTTGAGGTTTATATCGAGGCAAAGTCGCACTATATTATTAGTAGCAACGGCAGTTGCTTATATGAAAACAAAGGCAGAACTTTGACTTGGGGCGATGATTCGGCGTTTACCGTAGTCTACAACGGCAAGCCCTTTGATATGACCGGCAAGTACACAATCTCCGCCGAGAAATCCGGCAAATATGTAACAGCTCCGGAAACCGCCGGCACGGTCGAAATCACCTATAAAATGGGCGAGGACTATGACACTGCCGTTGCAGTCGAAAACGCAAAGGACGTCGGCGTTTACTGGATTACCGTCCGAGTGACCGGAACCGTCGAATGGCAGGAGGTGTCGGCTTACAGAAAACTGACAATCACCGAATGCACGCACAATTACAATACCACGTCCGGAGTTTGCACAAAGTGCGGAACGAGCATTGCAAAGACAATCACGAGTAAATCGGGCAATGTGACCTTTGCAAAGACGCAGAATAATAAAGTTTATTTCAATTTCGTAAACAACAGTGCAAGCACAACGGCTCTGCAAGTCAACACGCAGCCCCTGCAAAGCGGTGTAACCGTCAAAGCGGAAACGCTGATTTCAAGCGTTGTGGTGTACAAAAACGGAACAAAAGTTTGCGAAATGACCTATTCGCTGACGCTCCAAGACAAGTATTACGTCTGGTTTTTGCCGGACGGAACAACGTTGGAAGACAATACATCCTATGATGTTGTTGTCACAATGAAGAAGAGTTATACCTCCCTCACGCTCGGCATCAGCGTACCGGTTTGAGAGAAATCAAGACCTTGAGGCTCTGCCTCAAACTCTGGTTAGGGCTTTCTTGGAAGAAAGCCCTAACAACCCAAAGAACTTTCGCATCAGGGGCATCCGATAGCATTTTTATCGGGTGTCCTTTTTTGTATGAAAGTACAGAATCGGAGCAGAGTCGATCGCTCTTTACAGAGGATGCCCCCAATGCGAAATTCTTGAGTTTTTAAGCTCCTCACAAGGAGACTCTGACCAAAGACCCAAAGGCTTAACCCTTACCGCTCACCGCTATCGCAGGTAGAGTGAATAGGGGAGAATGAACAGTGAATAGGTGAGGCGAACGAACCGAACAAACCACGAACAAATATTGCCAACTCAAAAAACGCATTTTTTTCGAAAAAAAGGCTTGACAAATCTACCTTTATGTGGTATGATAATATCGGTTAGTTAAAACTAACCGATATTTTGAAGCGGTGGTTAGTCGCAACTAACTGCCGAGAAGGAGTTATTATGGCATTGGTTGAATTTGAAAATGTCAGTCGGGTATATCACAGCGGTGATCACGAATTGCACGCACTCGACAGCGTGAATATGAAACTGGACGAGGGGAAATTTGTTGTCATTTTAGGCCCGTCCGGAGCAGGGAAAAGCACACTGCTCAATCTGCTGGGTGGTCTGGACAGCCCGACAACCGGAAAAATTACGGTCGACGGTCGGGACATCTCGACACTGTCGGCGGACGAACTTGCCGAATACCGTGCGGAAAAGGTCGGCTTTGTCTTTCAATTTTACAATTTAGTCCCGACTTTGACCGTCCACGAGAATGTAAAATTGGTGAATGAGATTGCACCGAATGCCTTGTCTGCGACAAAAATGCTCGAAGAAGTGGGATTGTCCGACCACATCAAAAATTTTCCGTCCGAACTGTCCGGCGGTGAGCAACAGCGTGTTTCGATAGCAAGAGCGTTGGCAAAAAATCCGAAAATATTGCTTTGTGATGAGCCGACCGGTGCACTCGATTCCGAAACCGGCGTGATGGTCTTGAAATTGCTCCTCCGCATGGCAAGAGAGTACGGCAAAACGATTGTCATTGTGACGCACAACCAGAATATCGCAAAAATGGCAGACGAGGTCATTCACGTCCGCAACGGAAAAATCGTATCGCAGGAAACGCAGTCTGCACCGATGCAGGCAGACGAGATCGATTGGTGAGAGGTGTCCTATGCTGTTCAAAAAATATTATCGCACCATGCGATTGTATCTGGCTCAATTTATTTCCATGCTTGTAATGATTGCTCTCGGCGTCGGAATGTTTGTCGGCTTCAATGTGGAGTGGAAAAGCGTGGAGGGAAATGTTTTTTCCTTCCTCGATCGGACGAATTTTGCCGATTACAGATTGGTAAGCGAGAGCGGTTTTTCGCAGGACGATGCCGATAAAATTGCACAGATAGACGGTATCGATGCCGTTTCTCGTTATCTCTCGGTCAATGTATCGGTTGACGGCACAAACGGCGACAGTCTTGCCATGAACGTTACCGAAAACAAGGACGTTTCCTCAATTTTGGTTGAGGAGGGGAGCGAATATGACGACTCCGACACGGACGGCATCTGGCTTTCCCTGCGGTATGCCGAGGCGAATCAGGTTAAAGTCGGCGACAGTCTATCGCTTTCTTACAGCGGAATGAAAATCACCGGAACGGTCAGGGGACTTATCAGGGCCGGTGAATATCTCGTTTGCGTGCGTGACGAAACGCAACTCATGCCCGATTATACCACGCACGGTTTCGCTTATATCAGCCCTGCAAAATATGCATCCCTCATGGGCGGACACGCTTATTATCCGCAAATTCATGTGTTGTCCAATCTCGAAAAAAGCGACTTTATCGAGGCTTGCGACGAGGCACTCGGTAAGACCTATATGGTGCTTACCAAAGAGGAAAGCAGTTCTTACTCGACTGCCGAGAGCGAGGCGGATGAGGGGAGAATCATGGGTTCGATTCTGCCGGTACTGTTCCTCCTCATTGCCGTTCTCACAATGGTTACTACAATGCACCGTCTGACCGTCAAGGAAAAAACGCAAATCGGCATTCTCAAAGCATTGGGATTCAAAAATCGGCGGATTCTTTTGCATTATTCGTCCTACGCATTCGGTGTAGGTACGGTCGGGACGGCACTCGGCATCGGCATCGGTTACCTTGTAGCTTGGGGAATTATGAACCCGAACGGTTCAATGGGGACGTACTTCGATATGCCCGAATGGAAACTCTATATGCCGTCCTTCTGCGTGGCGGTTCTTGTGGGCATTGTGGTTGTCTTAACGCTTGTCGGAATGCTGTCTGTGTGGGGAATTCTCCGTGGGACTGCGGTCGATTCGCTCCGTCCCTATACGCCGAAAAAGATGAAACCGCTCCTGATTGAAAAAACGAAATTCTTCCACAAACTGTCTTTCGGCACACGTTGGAATCTTCGTGACACCATGCGACATAAGGCGAGAACCGCTATGAGTCTGCTCGGCATTGCCGGTTGTATGTTGCTCCTCATCGGCTCATTCGGTATGCAGGATATGATGGATTATTTCCTCGATACCTTTTACGAAAAAACGACGAATTATGCGACGAGAATCTATTTCAGTGAATCTGCAACGGCGGAGGAACGTGAGGCTCTCAAAGAAAAATACAACGCCGATGCAAGTATGACGTTGTCTGTTCAGGTGAATGACAAAACGGTGTCGCTCGATGTGTACGACATTACGCACGATTATGTGAAATTCACTTCCGAAAAGAAAGGCTTTGTCACCTTGCCGGACGACTCCGCCGTGGTCTGCGAGCGGATTGCAGAAAGTTGTGATCTCTCGGTCGGCGATACCTTAACCGTAACATTGTTCGGAACGGATACGCATTATACCGTAACGGTCGGCGGAGTGGTGCAAAGCATCAGTGAATCGGTCATTTTATCAAGCACGTATGCGAAAGAACTCGGCTTGACGGTACAGCCAGATTCGCTTTATACGGCGGTTTCTACGGCGGATGTCGAAAGTTGTTCCGCTGTCAAAAATACCCAATCGAAACAAGCAATTCTCGACAGTTTTTCGACCTTTACCGAGATTATGAACAGTATGATTGTTCTGCTTGCGGCGGCATCTCTCGTTCTGGCAGGCGTGGTGCTTTATAATCTCGGTGTGATGAGTTACACGGAACGTTATCGGGAACTTGCAACGCTCAAAGTTTTGGGATTCAAGGACAAAAAGATACGCAATCTTCTCTTGGGGCAAACGTTCAGAACCTCGATTGTCGGTATCGCACTCGGCATTCCGTTTGGAATCGTTACGCTGAATTACCTTTGCAAAGCGTTGATGTCGGAGTATGAAATGCGTGTTGTCCTCTATCCGAGAACCTTTATTATCAGCATCGTTTTGACACTCGGTACATCTCTTGCCGTGAGTCTGTTCGTTTCCCGCAAAAATAAAAAAATCAATATGGTCGAAGCTCTAAAAGCGGGGGAGTGATGGAGGGATGAAGACCTTGAGGCTTTGCCTCAAACTCCAATCAGGGCTTTCTTGGAAGAAAGCCCTGATAACCCAAAGAACTTTCGCATCAGGGGCATCCGATAGGATTTTTTATCGGGTGTCCCTTTTTGTATGCAATGACAGACTTTTCACAGAGAAGACCGCTCTTTACAGAGGATGCCCCCAATGCGAAATTCTCGGATTTTTAACTCCCTTGCAGGAAACCTCTGACCAAAGTTTGAGGCAAAGCCCCAAAGACTTACCCCCACACCGCAATCGGCTAAAAATAAAAATACGGAAAATATCAAAAAAGGCTTGACATTTCCGCAAAATGTGATATACTATATATAGCAAGGATGCCCGATGCGAATCGACACCCTCCGGTTAAATAACCGCCCTACACGCAGGCAGAGCATAGAGGGCGGTTATTTCTTTTTGTTTTCGTAATAGGTTTTCATTGTGTAAATCAGGGTGAGAACACCGCTGATTGTGCCGATAATTGAAAATATCGAATTGAAAATACCCATTGCTATCTCCTCCTTTCGTACAGAGTACGAGCAGAGGAACAAAAATGAAATTGTCACTCTCTCGCCGACGGAAATCTGAAACAGAAAACAGTCAACAGAGGGATCGAACCGCACAAAGCATCCAAGGTTTCAGTACTAAAAAGTACATTCGCATTTCCTATTATACTACACTTGGCAGATTTTGTCAAGTGCTTTTTCTTTTTTATTGCTCATTGCTAATTGCCAATTTCTCACGGCTACGCAGTGCCAATCGAATTATAAAAAATCGGAGCAGAATGTAACAAATCTGCTCCAAATATAACTTGCTCCAAGTTTTTTAGGGGTGCAGGGGGCTATTTTACAAAAATGCCCCCTGCAAAAATAATAATTTCTCGCATCCCTCGCATCCTCTAAAACGGTAAGATCATAGAGGCGATGGCGAAGTAGAGCATCAGGACGACGGCATCGACGATGGTGGTGATAAAGGGGCTTGCCATAACGGCAGGATCGAAACCGAGCCGTTTTGCACCGATCGGGAGGAGTGTTCCCACGATATTCGCAAAGACGATTGCAAAGAAGACGGTTAGGCAGACGATGAGGCAAATCGTGAGGTTATTTTGCAGGACTCCGCTTTCAAGCATTGTCGAGGCGTGAAAATGGAAATCGACGGCAAAGACCTTGAAGAAAGTCGCAACGGCGAGCGTACCACCGCAAAGGACCGAAACACGAATCTCTTTCCAAAGCACACGGAAAATGTCACGCAGGCGAATCTCGCCCAAAGACAAACCGCGAATGATTGTAACGGAGGTCTGTCCGCCGGCATTTCCGCCCGTGTCCATGAGCATCGGGAAGAAAGCGGTTAAGATTGCATAAGCACCGATTGCGGTTTCATAGTGCGTAATAATTGTACTGGTAAACGTGGCGGAAATCATAAGGAGCAGTAGCCAAGGCACACGCTTTTTCCAAGTTTCGAAGACGGAGGTTTTGAGATAGGACTTGTCACTCGGCAGAATAGCCGCCATTTTTTCAATGTCCTCGGTCGCCTCGGCTTCCAGAACGTCCAAAGCATCGTCGACCGTTACGATACCGACCAAACGCTCCTCCATATCGACAATCGGGAGAGCGATCATATCGTAGTGCGAAATTTGATTCGCAACCGTTTCACGGTCATCGTGCGTGTGGGCAAAAATCACGTTTTTGTCCATAATGTCACCGATTTTATCATCCGGTGATGCAAAAAGTAATTGTTTGAGAGGCACGACACCGCTCAAAATTCTTTGGGAATCCGTGACGTAGGCAACGTAAACCGTTTCTTTGTCAATACCGGTTTTGCGAATGTGGGCGATTGCCTCGGAGCAGGTCATTCCGGCTTTGAGGTCGATAAACTCGCTCGTCATAACACTGCCGGCACTGTCCTCGGGGTAGGAAAGATAGCGGTTGATCTCCGCACGTGTTTCCTTGGTTGCATTCCGCAGAACCCGCTTGACAACATTCGCAGGCATCTCTTCCAACATATCGACGGCATCGTCGGTGTAGAGTTCTTCAAAAATTTCGCCGATTTCACGGTCGGAAAGCGTTGTGACAATGTTTTCCTGAATGTCGGGTTCGAGTTCCGCAAAAATCTCGGCGGCGGCATCCTTTTTGAGCATCCGAAAAACAACGGTCTGCTGACGGGAGTCCAACTGCGTTAAGAATTCGGCGGCATCAATGCGGTTCATGTCATCAATTGCACGCATGAATGAGGAATACTGTCGACTTCGGAATAATTCTTCCAATTCTGCAAACTTTTCGTCTCTGTTCAATTCTTCCGACATAAAAATTCCTCCTTCCATGCCAAAACCAATGGGCGGTTTTATCAATCAATAGGCACAAAAACCTCTTTCTTCAATCAATCATTTTTTGGGGTAACAGTTTTAATCAGAGCATTGCTCCGACGGTTTTCTTGTAGGCATCGCACTTTTTCTGCGTATCGGCAAGGTCTTTGCCCGAGAGCAGGTAATAGAACTTGATTTTCGGCTCTGTGCCGGACGGGCGAACCACAATCACGTCACCGTTTTCGAGCTTGAAATAAAGCACATTCGACGAGGGCAAGCCCGTAGGCGTAACCTTGCCGTTTTCCGTGATTGTTCCGACCAGATAATCGCCGACCAGAGAAACCTTGATACCTCCGAAAGTTTTGGGAACATCGTGACGCATTGAATTCATAAGAGCCGACATTCTTTCCGCACCGTCAAGCCCTTCCATGTAAACTTCGGCAGTCGATTCGTAATAGAAACCGTATTTCTCAAAGAGTGCCTGCAAAGCATCCGAAAGCGTCATGCCTTTTGCACGGTAATATGCGGTCATTTCGCAAATCAGCATCGAGGTTACAACGGCATCCTTGTCACGGGCATACGTGCCTTTGAGATAGCCGTAACTCTCCTCAAAACCGAAGAGGAAGGAACCGTCACCGGTCTGCTCGTACTTTTTAATCACTTCGCCGATAAACTTGAATCCGGTGAGAACGTTGTGCATTTTCACACCGTTGGCGGCACAGATTTTTGCCACAAGCTCGGTCGAAACAATGCTCTTGACAGCATAAGGATTTTTCGGCATCGTGCCTGTTTCACGGTATGCCGTAATGATGTAATCCAAAAGCAAAGCACCCATCTGGTTGCCCGAAATTGTTACGAACTCACCCGCCTTGTTCCGTGCCATAACACCGACACGGTCGGCATCCGGATCGGTCGCAATGATGAGGTCCGAACCTTCCTTGTTTGCAAGTTTGATGCCGAGTGTAAAGACATCGGGGTATTCGGGATTCGGTTTGACAACGGTCGGGAAATTGCCGTCTATCACCATTTGCTCGTCAACCGTCAAAAGATGTTTCAAACCGCAACGGCGAATGATTTCGGGGACTAACCGATGTCCCGTGCCGTGCAGAGGCGTGTAAACGATTTTGAGATCGTCCGCAACCGCTTCAATTGCTTTCGGGTTGACCGCCTGAGCCTTGACCGCAGAAAGATATTTTTCGTCAATCGTTTCGCCGATCACCGTAATCAAGCCCGACTTGACTGCCTCGTCAAAGTCGCAGAATTTCACATCCGCAAAAATATCGAGTTTTGCAATCTCGGCGGAAACAATGTCCGCATGTTCCGGAGGCAGTTGAGCCCCGTCTTCCCAGTAAGCCTTGTAACCGTTGTACTGTTTCGGATTGTGCGACGCCGTAATGTTGATGCCGGCTACACAGTGCAGTTCCCGCAGAGCGAATGACAGTTCCGGAGTCGGACGGAGTGCATCGAAAATATAGACTTTGATCCCGTTTGCGGCAAGCACACGGGCGGACGTCCTTGCAAATTCGGCAGAATTGTTCCGACAGTCGAACGCTACCGCAACACCGTCACCGGCACGGTTTACCGAGAGAATCAGATTGGCAAGTCCCTGCGTTGCATGTGCAACCGTGTGCGTGTTCATCGCATTGAAACCGACCTTCATAATTCCGCGTAAACCCGCCGTTCCGAAAGTCAATCCTTTCGAAAAACGTTCTTTGATCTCTTTTTCGTCATTTGCAATGCCTTGTAACTCGGCTTTTTCTTCATCGCTCAAAGCCGAAGAATGTAACCATTTTTCGTAAAGTTCACGGTACTTTTCCATTTTGTTATCTCCTAAAAACTGTTTGTACTTTTTCTTATTGCATAAAATTGACTTTTGTCAATATTGTCAATGATTATGTGCAGACTCCTTAAATTGTACGTTAAAGGACTTCGCCCTCATCCGTCAACCTGCGGTTGCCACCTTCCCCCTCGAAGGGGAAGGCTATTTTACAGACTTCTTACCTGTTAAAAAGTGCGTAGCCGTATGGTTTAATTGGTTATCTTCTCTATAGAAAATTACTTTTCATTCTTAAAAATACAATTTGCAACTGTTGAATTATGTACTTTCAATCGTTCAACAATATAGTGAGAGAAATCTTCGACAAGCCTTCCCCTTCGAGGGGGAAGGTGACGGCGATAGCCGGCGGATGAGGGTGTAATTGTTGCAACACTCTATGCAAGAAGTCTGCACATAAACTTTTTCAATAATTGTTATCAATCATTGTATGTCAACTGACTTTTGTCAATATTGTCAAAGCCCCTTGTGCATATTTCTTTGCATTTCCGACAGGGAGAGAGGGGACAAAAACGCCCCTTGCCGTATCTTTGTTGCGTATCACAACATTATTATATAATATAAAATAGCATAGTATGAAATACGCTTATAGTTGACACTCTGACAATATTGACAAAAGTCGAGGGGTATCCCACGGGAGTCCGGAGGTGGGGCGGAAAGGATTTGAGCATTGCCCCAACACCACATAGCCCTTTTGGGTGAAGTCCTGCGAGCCTAAACTTTCGCAATTTGGACATCAATTTCGGACAGTGGCACTGTTTCTTGCTTTTTCACGGATGCCCAAAATGCGAAAGTTCTTTGGGTTCATAGGGCTTTCTTCCAAGAAAGGCAAGGATAAATCCGAAGACTCGAATGTGTCGATGAACGGAATCTTTCCCGCCATCCTTCACGAAACTCCTTGCTCGTAGCAGTGGCTACGCCCTGCGTCGCTTCGTTCGGCTGGCAGAAAATCTTCTCGCCCCTCGTCGCACTCTCTGCCTCCGGATGTACCCTTTTTGCGAGTTTGAGGCAGAGCCTCAAGGTCTTTCCACTCTCACCCCTGAACTTTCCCGTCGAGGTACTCTCTCAGGGCGTTTGCCAACTGGTCGGGGCAGGAGGTGGATTTCGGACCGCAATGAATGCCGGTCAGACGGCGGGCAGCCTCCTCGGCGGACATCCCCACAATGAGAGCGGAAACGCCCTGCGTATTTCCGGCACAACCGCCGTGATAAACAACTTCTTTTATAATGTTGTCGTCATCGAGCGTAATGTCAATGGAACGGGAGCAAACGCCGTGCGTTTTGTAAGTAAAAGTATGCATAAATAACTCCTTGTGTACAAAATTGTACTTTTAGATTTTTATATATGACGTTATATATGACGGAACAGACCGACAATTTCAAAATGCGGACAGGACATCGCAAGATAAAGCAGGAAAGCAGGCAGATTACCGCTCGGCGAGAAGACGGCATCCAGAACACCGCCGGAATAGTCGAATCGGAGAGGGGACAAACCGCAAATATTCGCCCCTGCGAGAATGCCGACCGGTGACTCGGTGCAGTCGGAAACACGGATTTCCAACATCCGTGAACGGTTCTCACGGGAACGCAGAAGCACCAGATCCTTCCGCAGGAGTGCATATTCGGTCACCCGACCGTCCCCGAGCGGAACGGAGCAAACCGAGGCGATTTTCAGATTGTAAGTCGCTATGAGCGTGGAAAAAGCGTGCAGTTTTCCCTCACCGGAACTTTCGAGAGGGAGAATCCCGTACTCGCACTGACCGCCGACGATTTCGTCACAGATCGCACGGAACGAATGCGGATAAAAGGCACGTGCATCACGCAGAATTCCCGAAAACTGTCGGAAAGCCTCGTCCGTGTAACTGTTGCGTTGGTAGGCAATGCGGTTGTGGGCATCGCTGTCGACCGAAATATCGGTGCGGAAGAACCAATCCTGCCAGACAGTCCCGTCGGGGGGCAGAAACCGACAGATTTCAAGAGCAAACAACGCACGCACTTCGTCGGGATTTTCGGGGGCGAGTGCCGACAGTTCCGTACCGTAGTCCGACAGGGACGAGAGAAAGGCGTTTCCGTCACGCATGGAGTCGGATAACTCGGTCGCAAGCTCACGCAGATGGGCCGAAAGCCGTGAGCGGTAGGAGCGACCTCTGTCACCGAGCTCCGCAATGTTGGACAGAATGATTTCCTCAGGTGTGTATGCCTGCAATTCGTCCATATCAAAGCATTCCGAGAATGTTGTAACTGTCTGCCAAGAACTGTTTCAATTCATCGGCGGACAACTTTCTCTGAGAGAGCAGTGCCAGACGGTAAAGGTAGGTTGCGGTCGTTTCTTTCTTTGCGTCGTCCATATCTTTCAATTTTGCAACGAGAGGCGACGAGGTGTTGACAACCAACGTGTTGTCGGCAGGCATTCCGCCGGACATACCGTACATCCGCATCATATCGTCCATACGGCGGGATTCTTCGGAGAGCGTGAGCAGGAGCGGAACATTTGCATCTTTGAGCGGTGCAAACTCCACTTTCAGTTTGTCGTCCTTTGCAACCTTGCGGAACAGATCGACCAAAGACTTGTCCTCCGTGACGTCGCCGTCTCCTTTGAGCGAGGATGCCACGTCCGCATCGATCCGGCGGTACTTGACATTTTCATCATAGGTTTCAATCATCGAAACGAATTGCGTGTCGAGTTGCTTGTCGAGAACCGCAACCTGCAAATCTTCGGCTTCAAACAGCGAAATGTACTGTGCCTGCGATGCACGGTCGGTTGCATAGTAAACAACGTTTTCGTGCTTTTCTTTGGCATTTTCGAGATACTCCGGCAGGGTGACGGTCTTGCCGTTTGTCAGTTCGAGCAGGAGAGAATCCTTGACACGTTCCCAGAATTTGCGGTCACGCATACAAGCATACTCCACGAAGGTGCGGATGTCGCTCCAAACTTTTTCGTATTCCTCACGGGACGTGTTGCAAAGGCTGTTCAACTTGTCGGCAACTTTTTTGACAATGTGAGCCGAAACTTTGGAAACATAGGTGTTGTTTTGCAGGTAACTTCTCGAAACGTTCAGGGGCAGTTCGGGACAGTCGAGAACACCTTTGAGCATAAGCAGATACTCCGGAATCACCTCTTTGATGTTGTCGGCAACAAAGACCTGATTGTAGTAGAGTTTGACCTGACCTTCAATCGATTCGTACTCATTGGAAAGTTTCGGGAAATAGAGAATTCCGCGGAAATTGAGCGGATAATCGGCATTGATGTGAATCCAGAAGAGCGGTTCACGGTAATCGTGGAAGACCTTGCGATAGAACTCTTTGTATTCCTCCTCCGTGCATTCCGAAGGATTTTTCAGCCACAGCGGATGAACATCGTTGACTGGCTTCGGCGGTTCGGGCGTTTTCTCCTTGCCGTCCTTGTCTTTTTCGGCTTTTTCGGTTTCTTCGCCTTCAACCGTAAAATAAATTTCAACCGGCATAAAGGCACAGTAACGGTCGAGGATGCCCTCGATTTTGAACTTTTCGAGATATTCGCTTTCCTCGTCCGAGATGTGCATCACAACCGACGTGCCGTGAGAATCTCTCTCGCCGTCCGACATTTCGTATTGACCGTCCTCCGTGCATACCCACTTGACGGCAGGTGTACCGGTGTAAGATTTCGTAATGACGTCGACCGAACTGCTGACCATAAATGCCGAGTAGAAGCCCAGACCGAAGTGACCGATAATGCCGTTGTTCTTATTGTCGCCCTCATATTTCCGGACAAATTCCAATGCACCCGAAAGTGCAATCTGGCAGATGTAACGGTCAACCTCCTCCGCCGTCATACCGATACCGTTATCGGAAACGGTCAACGTTTTGGCATCCTTGTCGAGTACCACGTCAATGCGGTAGGTTTCGTCACCGCCGTCATACTGACCGAGTGAGGACAGGCGACGGAGTTTTGTGACGGCGTCGCAGGCGTTTGAAACGATTTCACGCAGGAAAATGTCTTTTTCCGAGTAGAGCCATTTTTTGATGACGGGGAATATGTGTTCGGTTTCGACCGATATTCCGCCTTTTTTCATGTTGTTTTCCATAGATAATTCACCTCACGATAAGAGAAAAAGATATATAAAATCCGATAGGGGACATATCTTCCGTTATGATTTTAGTTTTGCACGTCGGGGGAGTCCGCCGGCACTGCGGAGGACACTTTTTTCGCAATTTCCCTCGATGCCTCGTCAACGCTGAATTGCACAAGGACCAAGTCGGAAAGTTCGGGCAACAGATGCACCTTTCTTCCGGCGAGATAGACATTCTTCCAAAAACGTTCCCGTTTGGTGAGGAGTTCCCCACGCCTCTCCCTGACCAAAATCCGCAGATAGCGTATTTCAAGACGGCGAACGATTTTGTCGCTACGGCTTTGCATATCCTGCGTCGGATCGACCATCGAATCGGAAGGGTAATAGTTTTCGGTTGCGGGGGAAAGTCCTCTCGAACGCAGACGTGCGGTCAGTCGTTCTTCGGTAAGAGTCAGAACCGTGGCAAACAGCGGAACGCCGAGGAGCATTCCGATAAATCCGCCGATCGCCCCCATAGTCGTAATGGCAACAAGGACGCAGAGCGAGGACACACCGGTGTTGTCGCCCAAAATCTTCGGCCCTATGATATTGCCGTCAATCTGCTGAATGATGACAATGAGAATGAGCAGGGTAATGGCTTTGGACGGCTCGGTCAAAAGGACGATAACGGTTGTCGGAATCGCACCGATGATAGGCCCGAAGAAAGGCAGAATATTCGTCACACCGACAATGGTTGCGATCAGTGCGGGGTAGGGAATGCGGAAAATGAGAACCGCTATGTAAGTCAGAATGCCGATGATGAGTGAATCGAGAATTTTTCCTTCAAGGAATCCGCCGAAAGAGTGGTCTGCGACATGGACGACCTTCGAAATGTACGCATTGACACGGTCACTGAACATAGCACGGCGAAGTCGCATGATCTGTGCATATCTCTGCTCTTTGGTGGAAAGCAGGTAAAGCGAGATGAAGAATGCGAAGAAAACATCCGCAACCGCACCGATAACCGATGAGAAGGTGTTGTAAAGTTTCGAGCCACTGCCGATCCACTTGCCGACGGTGTCGATGATAGACTGATAATTGAAGAATGCGATTGACAGCGTATGTCGGACGTTTTCAATGTCAAGATACTTGATAAAGTTCTGCTCCACGCCGATTTTGTCGAGGAACAGATCAAAGTTTTCAAGAAAACGGTTGAACGAATGCACCGCAGACGTGACGTAACTGTCATAATTGCCGACAAAGCGAGTCAAACTGTCGTAAAGCGACGGCAGAATCAAAAGGACAATCAGGGCAACGATGACAATGAGAGAGAGATAGGTTAAGATGAGAGCAACGGCACGGCGTAGCCCCATCGGGTGCATCCGATAGAGCAGTTTCCGCTCAAAGAAACGGAAAAACGGATTGAGCAGATAAGCCAGTACCAAACCGATGATAATCGGTCGGAAAAGGAGAATGACACTGTCTACCCATTCGCCGAGTTTTGTGCGGTTGATGACAATGAGCAGTCCCAAAAAGAGAATTGCATAGACGATAACGGCGGTGATGACTTTTCTGCGGAAGGAACGTGAATTAGACATCTGCAGTCCCTCCTTCCTCGGAATTGTCGCTCACGGGAGCGGACTCGACCGGCGGTTCATCAGCCGGAATTTCCTGCCGTTTTTTGCTTTCGAGCATTTTTTGTTCGTCAAGGAGAAACGCATCGAATGTGTCGGTTGTGTCGGCAGCACCTCCCAGAATGCCGTGTTCAACGGCAAGCGAGAGGGTATCGAGCGAAAGTTTTTCCCTCTCCGAGAGCATACCCGTACCGCCGTCACGGTCACTGTCGGACCGAGCAAAGAATTTTGCCAATCTGTTCGTGCGGTGAATGCCTTTTGCCGATTCGGGCGTTGTTCCGAGCGAATCACGGTCGTAGTAACTTTCCACCTCGTCGGGCAGTCCTTTTTCGGACAGTCTGCGGGAGATCCAGATTTTCAGCAGTTCCAGAACCGTTGCAAAGAGGGGAACGCCGACCAACATTCCGACCAAGCCCCAGAGCGAACCCATGACGATAATGGCAATCATAACGCAGAGGGACGAAACGCCGGTGTTGTCGCCCAGAATTTTCGGGGCAATGATATTGCCGTCGACCTGTTGAATGATGAGAATCGCAAGAATGTAAAAAATGACTTTGACGGGATCGGTCAAAAGAATTAAAAGTGCCGTCGGAACTACGCCGATAAAAGGACCTATTACGGGGACGATGTCGGTTACACCGACCACAACGGCGATGAGCAGGGGATTCTGAATGCGGATAATCACGCAGAAAAGGTAAACAAGAATACCTACAATGGTTGAATCGAGCAGTTTTCCACGCAGAAAACCGCCGAAAGAACGGTCCGCGATGGTGCAGACTCTCGTTATGGCACGGTTGACACGCTCGGAGAACCAACCGAGGCGGAATTTGATGACCTGAGCGTAACGCATCTCTTTGGTCGCCAGTATGTAAAGCGAAATGAAGATTGCCAGAATGGTGTCGGTGACGGCGGATGCGGTCTGCCCGATGACGGTGAAAATCTGCGAAAGGTTTCCGCTCGTCAGGTTGTTCTTTGCCCATTCGGTAAACGAAATCCAAAGGGTATTGAACTGTTTCAGAACTGCGGAGCGGTCAATGGAGGCGATTTTGTCCGAACCGTCCTCCTCCGCAGGCAATTTTTCATTGAGCCATGCGATAACGGTGTTCAACCGACTCACCAAATCGTCGAGATGACTGTTGAAATTCGACGCAAAGGTTTTCACGCTGTCGGCAAGTTGCGGAATGATAAGGAGGAGCAAACCGGCAATGACCGCCAGCACGACAAGGTAGGTGAGGAGGAGCGACAACCCACGGCGGAGCGAGGCACTGCGGATTCCTGCAAAGACTTTCCGCTCGAATGCACGGAAAAGCGGATTGACCAGATATGCAATGGCAAGCCCTGCCAGAACGGGACCTATCACATCGAGAATTTTCATAAGGAAAGAGTTGACCGTCGACAGATTTGCAAGAGCTACGACAAGGAAAAACAGAACGGCATAAATCACAACGCCGGTTATCAATTTTCGGTTTACGGGCTTCTGATTTTCGGTCATAAAATCACTTCCTTTCCGCACGGGCAAAACTATACCACTATATATTATACCTCTTTTTTTATCTTTCGTCAAGAGATTTCACAAGATATTTACAATCAAATTGCAATTTTGTCTTGCAAAATCCGCATTTGTGTGATACAATAATAGGGTAGTTTCATTTTCACGCATTTCGGAGGGGGATTCATGACGGAATCGGCAGGCTTTGCAAGGGCAAAAATCAACCTTTTTCTCGATGCTGTCGGGAAACGTGCGGACGGCTACCACCTCATTGACGGCGTGATGCAATCGGTCGGGATCTGCGATGAAATCAAGGTCACGAGGACCGACGAAAAGGGCATTTCCCTTTGCGTGCGGAATGCACCGGACGTACCGAGCGACAGACGCAATCTCGTTTGGCGGGCGACCGAACTGTTCCTCGAAAAGAGCGGTTTATCCTTCGGCGTGCGGATCGAACTCCGCAAAAACATTCCGTCTGCGGGCGGTTTGGCAGGTGGGAGCAGTGACGGTGCGTGCGTATTGAAATTGCTGAACGAATTGGCAGGCGATAAAGCCTTGTCGGACACCGATTTATCGGTACTTGCCCTGCAACTCGGGGCGGATGTTCCCTTTTGCCTTTTGTCACCGCACGGGGCAATGCGGACGGGGGGAATCGGCGAAAAATTATCGGTTGTGCCGTCATTACCGCACTGTTATATTTTGATTGCGAACGCAGGTGAGGGCGTGCCGACACCGTGGGGCTACGGAATGCTCGACAGGACCGTAGGGGACTTTTCGGAAGGACTTGAAAACCGCCAAAGAAGATTGGAAAATCTCATTGCGGGACTGCGTGAGAAGAATCTCGAAAAGATCACCGCAAACTGCTACAACATTTTCGAATCGGCGGTCGAACCGTTGCGACCTTTCGTCACCGATCTCAAAGCAAAAATGATGCGGTCGGGGGCAATGCTCTCCTTGATGAGCGGGAGCGGTGCATCGGTCTTCGGTATTTACGAAGATAAAAACACTGCCGACAGACTTTGCGAAAAACTGCAAAAAGACGGTGTCACGGCATTCGTGACCGAACCGGAAAACAGGACATAACCGAATAGGAAGAAGGATAGAATTTTGAAAGAAAAGAAGAATCAAACGGCTCTGAAAACTTCGATCGGCGGTCAGGCTCTCATGGAGGGCATTATGATGCGTGGACCGAAAATGACTGCCATGGCGGTAAGAGATCCGAACGGAAAAATTATCATCGAGGAGCGTGAAACCAAAGGGGTAAACCGCCCGAAAATCTGCCGGTTACCGCTCATACGCGGTGTTTTCGGCTATATCGATTCCATGGTGGTCGGCTACAAATGCCTCATGCGGTCGGCAGAACTCACGGCTCTCGACGATGCCGTCGAAAAGAAAGAGGGCGAGGACTACTCGGACGGTTGGACGAGAGTCGATCTTGACGGTGAAAATTCCGCCGAAACAAGCGAAATCGCCGAAAATACGGAATCTGTCAAAGCCGTAGCCGAAGAACCGAAAGCAGTCGAAAAGCAAGACAAGTCGGACGGGCAAAATGACGATAAAAAAGACAACTCGGAAGAAAAGAAGATGCCACATTGGGTGATGACGCTTTTCACGGTTGCAAGTTTTGTACTGTCGCTGGCGTTGGCGATAGGCATTTTCGTCGTCGTGCCGATGCTTCTTTTCAAACTCCTCCCCGAGAACGTACGGGAAACCGGAAACAAAGCACTCAATTCTCTCATTAAATCGGCATTCGAGGGCGTTCTCAAAATTGCACTTTTGGTCGGGTATATGGCTCTCATTTCGCTTATGAAAGAGATTCGCAGGACGTTTATGTATCACGGAGCAGAGCATAAAACCATTTTCTGCTACGAAGCGGGATTGCCTCTCACGGTCGAAAATGTCCGCAAGCAGAGAAGATTTCACCCCCGTTGCGGTACGTCTTTCCTGATTTTAATGCTCATTGTCAGCATTTTCACCTCCTTCTTCATCGATCCGATTTCCATTGCAATCGGCGGTGACGTTCTGCCGACTGCCCTGCGTGCGGTTGTCAAATTGGCGTTGATTCCGCTCATTGTCGGTGTCGGGTACGAACTCATCAAACTTGCCGGCAGGCATGACAATATCTTAACGAAAATCATTTCCGCTCCCGGGGTATGGTTACAGCACGTAACGGTTTTCGAACCGACCGACGATATGATCGAATGTGCGATTGAGGCGGTCAAACGTGTAATTCCCTCGGACGGCAGTGACAGGTGGTAAAGAGGAAAAAACGGTATGGAAACATTGGAAAATATCGAAGAGCAGGCAAAAAAAGCGGTTGAAGAACTCATCACGGTTGCAGGACTCAAACGAGGGCAGATTCTCGTTATCGGTTGCTCGTCCTCCGAAATTGTCGGCGGTGTGATCGGTCACGCATCGAGTTTCGAAACGGCACAAAGAGTCTATTCGGCAATCAAACCGATTTTGGACGAACACGGCATTTATCTGGCATCGCAATGTTGCGAACATCTCAACCGTGCGTTGATTATCGAGCGGAAATGTGCCGAGCAGTACGGCTTGGAGGAAGTTTGCGTTGTACCGCAACCGAAAGCGGGCGGTTCTTTTGCAACTGCAACTTGGCAGGGGGCTGACGATCCCGTAGCGGTCGAGCATATCCACGCTCATGCAGGACTTGACATCGGCGGAACGCTCATCGGAATGCATTTGCGTGACGTAGCAGTGCCGGTCAGACTCTCGGTCAATCACATCGGAAACGCAATTTTGCTCTCGGCAAGAACCCGACCGAAATACATCGGCGGAGAACGGGCAAAATATCAATCTTGATACGGGGCATCGTCAATTAGGCATTACATATCGACAAAAACGCAAAAAAATCCTGCAAAACGGCAGAAAAAGTGCAAAAAAATTTGCGTATGCCCTTGACATCTTTTTGCTTCAATGGTATAATATTACAGAGAGTATTGTGCTATCTTGTGTATTTTTTGACTTTGGCAGGCTCGCCTGCCACAAAATTTGTGAAAGGGATGGAATCGGAACATGGAAATTGCCCTCATCGCTCATGACTTGAAAAAAGAACTGATGACACAGTTTTGTATTGCTTATTGCGGTATACTATGCAAGCACAGCCTTTGTGCAACGAGCATAACCGCTAAATATATAGCCGAGGCGACCGGATTGGAGGTCGAGCGTTTGCTCTCCGGTTCGCAGGGCGGTGATCAACAGATTGCTTCCCGTATCGCTTACAATGAAATCGATATGCTCCTTTATTTCAAGGATACAAGACCGGATGTCGAAAACGATGCGGTCGGCAATGAAATTCTTCGTCTGTGCGACCTTTACAATATTCCGGTTGCGACCAATATTGCAACTGCCGAGGTTTTGATTATGGCTCTTGACAGAGGCGACTTGGACTGGCGTGAAATCGTCAATCCGCATTCGAATTACAATCAGACTCACAAGAAGCCAAACAACGGCAGTCCCAAAAAGAGATCTTCAGGTAATTCTTAAAATATGCAATTCTGAAAGCATTTAATTCCGAATCGTTGAACCGCCGAGCATTTTCGGCAGTCGTCATTCGGATTCAGCCGTTTAACGGCAAAACGGAAGAGATATGTTTTTTCGGTTCTGTACCCCCAGAGAGAAACCGTCTGCTGAAAGGTTTTGATACGGTCCGTTAAAATACCACTCCTCTGTGATTATTTTACATATCTGTTTTAATGAGTGAAAGCATCGGGTGGAACCGTGCGGATCAATCTTCCACACCCCGTATCGACATTGGTTTGTCGTCGGGGTGTGCTGTTTTTTTGGAGGAGTCGGGGAAGAAGACCTTGGGACGCTGTCCCAAACCCTGCATAGGGCTTTCTTGGAAGAAAGCCCTATGAACCCAAAGAACTTTCGCAATTCGGGCATCCGTGAAAAAATAAAATTGAGTGCCACTGCCCAAAATTGATGCCCAAATTGCGAAATTTTAGGCTCGCAGGCTTCGCCCAAAAGGGCTGTGTGGGGCTTGGGACAATGTCACAAGGTTTCCTCGATTCTCATCGAAGCAGACAAGTGACAAAAAATGAAATATTTATTCCTAAAGGAAGGTATACATATATGT
>CAVGAA010000027.1:0-19759 GCA_963627065.1 bacterium
AACATAGCACCACGCTCTGAAAGTGGTTCTACGGCGGATGGGGTTCATCGTTATATAAAACCATATCAAAACAAGACAGGACGGAAAAATTCCGTCCTGTCTTGTTTGGTGCGGCGTAAGGGACTCGAACCCCCGACCTTTTGGTTCGTAGCCAAACACTCTATCCAGCTGAGCTAACGCCGCAAAGGTCTATTTTTTTGTACCCGTATATTATAGCACAAAACAATTCGGTTGTCAATACTTTTTTCAAAAAACTTTTTGCTTTTTGTAAATCTTTTTTTGCGAAAACCTCTTGACAATGCAAAAAGAAAGTGGTATAATATTGAGGTCGCAGGTATGGAAAGCACAGACAATTCAATATGCGGGCATGGCGGAATTGGCAGACGCGCTAGATTCAGGTTCTAGTGAAAGCAATTTCATGAAGGTTCAAGTCCTTTTGCCCGCACCAAGCAAAATAGGATGGGATTTTCCCATCCTATTTTGCTTTGATATGGACTTATGTGACGACGAGCCTCTCCGCTGTAACGCTTTTTCGAGCGTTGTACTATGTTCACACTATTTTTTGGTGCGTGAATAGATTTTTTATACAGCGGAATAATGGACGGACTACCGATATGTAACAAGTTTGTACCGCTTGTCACCGTCCATTTAGGTTCGTAAGACTTTTGCCCGCACCAAGCAAAATAGGATGGGATTTTCCCATCCTATTTTGCTTTGATATGGACTTATGTGACGACGAGCCTCTCCGCTGTAACGCTTTTTCGAGCGTTGTACTATGTTCACACTATTTTTTGGTGCGTGAATAGATTTTTTATACAGCGGAATAATGGACGGACTACCGATATGTAACAAGTTTGTACCGCTTGTCACCGTCCATTTAGGTTCGTAAGACTTTTGCTTTGATATCTTTGCTCATTCAGACGGGGCTGTTATGTTTGCGATGCGTTTTGGCTCTTTGTCAATAGTTGGGGTAGAAAAAATCTGAGGTAAATGTAAAAAACTTTGTAAATTCACAGGGAAAGCGTCCCTCCACTACGCTCCGAGACGCTTTCCCTGTGCGTCATCGCCGCTGCCGTTGTCTTTTTTTCGGGAATTTGGTCGCCTGTTTTTCGGAGAACATGAAGAGAATCCGATTCCGAAATCGATTGAAATTCCGGATGCCGTTGGCGATCCGCTTCAGAAAATAATCGCATAAATCATGCTCATAACGCATTTTCAGGATGTCTATGACCTGTTTTTTGCCGAGATCGGTCAGAATCCCGTGAAATTTCTCTCCTCCGCTGTTGCCCTTGAATTCATCGATTCCAATCACCTCCGGAAGCTGAACGGGCTTGTTGTCCGGACATTCCGGAAAAATCGGATGACGGTCGAGACAGATAGCCGAAGTTCTCTCGCAACGGAGGAGTAGGAGCGACCTTCCCGAAGTTTCTCGAGCAAATCGAGGATTCTTCTTTGTGTCATCTAAATTTTCTTTCGATTCACAGATTTTTTTTGACCGAAACCTCTTGCAATCCGAGTAAAATTCCGAAATAATTAGAATCGGGCATATTCGTCACCTCTGATTATGTATTGTGTGATTACTTACATGATATCAGATATTTATCGAATATGCCCATTCTTTTTTATTTTCTTTATTTCTTAGCTATTTTTTCGCCTATCCGATGGGCTTACCCCAACATTTAGTATAGAACCTTTTTATCTTATCTTGTTCTTGTTTTCTCTTATACTTTCATCTACCCATATAGCACTTATACCACTCTGCAAATTTCCTCAGACCTTCTCGGATGCCGATTTTGGGGGTGAAGCCGTAGTCCCGTTCGAGTGCTTCGGTATCGGCATAGGTCACGGGGACGTCGCCTCGTTGCATTCCGACCGGTTCTCTGTGTCCCTCGAAATCGTAGTCTTCCGGCAGGACGCGGGCTTTTACCAATTCTTCCTGCAAGATGCGAATGTAGTCAAGCAGATTTTCCGGTTGTCCGCCTCCGATGTTGTAGACGGCATACGGTGGGAGCGGTAGTCCGTCCTCGCCGTTTTTCTTTTCGGGTGCTCCCTGCATTACACGGTACACGCCCTCCACGATGTCGTCGATATAGGTGAAATCTCTCCGCATATCGCCGTAGTTGAAAATCTTGATTGTTCCGCCTTTTGCCAGAGTATTTGTCGCACTGAAATAGAACATATCGGGGCGACCGGCAGGACCGTAGACCGTGAAAAAACGCAGACCTGTGGACGGAATATTATAGAGTTTGGAATATGCGTGAGCCAGCAGCTCGTTGCTCTTTTTGGTTGCGGCGTAGAGGCTGACCGGATTGTCGACTTTATCGTCCGTAGAGAAGGGGACTTTTTTATTTCCGCCGTAGACGGAGGACGAGGAGGCATACACGAGATGTTCCACGCCCGTCGCACCGTTGTCATAGGAATGTCGGCAGGCTTCCAGAATGTTGTAAAAGCCGATGATGTTGCTCTCGATATAAACATCCGGATGGTCGATCGAATAACGCACGCCTGCTTGGGCGGCGAGATTCACCACAACATCAAAACGGTACTCCGAAAAGAGCCGATCCACCAGTGCTTTGTCGGCGATAGAACCTTTGACGAAAATGTGTCTGACGGGGGATGTTTCGGCGACTTTTTCAATCTGCCCCAACCGATATTCTTTCAACTTCGGATCGTAATAATCGTTGAGGTTATCCAGACTGACCACCGTTCCGCCGTTCAATTCTTTCAGGAGTCGCATTACAAGATTCGCCCCGATAAACCCGGGAGAGCCGGTGACAAGGATATTTTTTTGATTCAGATCAATCGCTGTTTTTTTCATTTCGTAATTCCTCCGTACTCTCTTTTTACGGTTTCGTAATTTTTCAAGTTAATCTCTCCTGAAAAGATCTCTCGTATAGACCTTTTCTTTTACATCGTCGAGTGCGGTGTCGTACCGGTTGGCGATGATGCACCCGCATATTTTCTTGAATTTTTCCAGATTGCCGACAACCAAACTGCCGAAGAAGGTACTGCCGTCCTCCAAAGTCGGTTCGTAAATCACCACAGTTGCTCCTTTGGCTTTGATCCGTTTCATAACGCCCTGAATGGAACTTTGGCGGAAATTGTCACTGTTGCTTTTCATGGTCAGGCGGTAAACACCGACAATCATTTCTTTTTGCCGTTCTTCCTGCGTGGCGGAGAAATCGGACGAGGGCGTATACATACCGGCAATCTCCATGACACGGTCCGCAATGAAATCTTTCCGTGTGCGATTGCTCTCTACAATGGCTTGAATCAGATTTTCGGGAACGTCTTTGTAATTGGCTAACAGTTGTTTGGTGTCTTTGGGCAGGCAGTAACCGCCGTAACCGAAAGACGGGTTGTTATAGTAATCCCCGACACGGGGATCCAAACAAACGCCCTTGATAATCGGAGCGGTTTGAAGTCCTTTCACTTCGGCGTAAGTGTCGAGTTCGTTGAAATAGGAAACACGGAGTGCGAGATAGGTGTTTACAAAAAGTTTAATTGCCTCTGCCTCGGTCGTTTCCGTAAAGAGGACGGGGACATTTGATTTGATTGCACCCTGCTCCAGAAGCGCTGCAAACTCGTGTGCTTTTTCCGCATTGGCGGTGTCACTGCCGACAATAATTCGGCTCGGGTAGAGATTGTCGTAAAGTGCTTTCGATTCACGCAAAAATTCGGGACTGAAAATGATGTTGTCCATGCCGAGTTTCTCACGCACCTGCACGGTATAACCGACCGGAATGGTGGATTTGATGACAACTGTCGGCTTATTTTCTCGGTCGGCAGTTGTTTTTTTGATGAGCGTGAGGACGTTTTCAACGGCACTGCAATCAAAGAAATTCGTCTTCGGATCGTAGTTAGTGGGGGCGGCGACAATGATAAAATCGGCATCTGCATAGGCATTTTCCGCATCGGTCGTAGCGGTGAGCGAAAGCCCCCGTGCATCGTATTCGGCGAGATAACGCTCGATATATTCGTCCTGAATCGGGCTGATCCGACGGTTCAGCTTTTCAACTTTTTCGGGTATAATGTCAACTGCCGTTACTTCATTGTGCTGTGCGAGCAGGACCGCAAGCGACAGACCGACATAACCCGTTCCCGCCACGGCAATTTTTTTGCGGTCGATTGCAACAGCCTTCGCATCATCTTCCACGATGATATCGGAAAGGGGAAAATCCAAAATTGCGGAAAGGGCGAGCAGTTGGTCGACAGACGGAACATAGTCACCGGATTCCAGTCTTGACAAAATCGAACGGTTGATTCCGGTTGATTTGGCGACCTCCGATTGCGAGAGTTTCAATGCTTTTCTTCTGCCGATGACGGTTTCGGTAAGCAGAGATACGGATAAATGTTTCATAAAATGCCTCCCATTGTTACGATTAGCAGTATCAGTATACCACATCGGTACGAAAATGTCAATGGTTTGTTGCTAAAAATATAAAATATTTCCATTATAAATTGTACATCCGGTATAAATGTTGCCAATAGCAACATATCAAAGCAAAGTGTTGTCGCCGGTGGCAACATTTTAAGAGATAACAGACTGCGTAATTGTGTATGCCGTTTCACTCTGCATTTTGTTCTTTCGAAAATGTTACAATATTTTACAAGATTTGCTTGCATTATTCATATTTTTTTGATAACATAAACTTGGCAATTCAGAACATACGAATGCAATTTACTTCAAAAACAACACTTGAACACGGAAAAGGGGACTTATGGACAACATTACGAATGCCATGATGCAACTCATCGCCTTTGACGTCTGCGGAAAAAGCACGGACGGCGAGGCTTTTTCGGCTTGTCGGGACTTTTCGGATGCAGATTTTATTGAGTTGTACAAACTTTCCAAAAAGCACGATTCCGCACATCTGGTCGGCGATGCACTCGTGAAAAACAACCTTTTGCAGGACGGAAAAATCAAGTCCGCTTTCGAAAAAGAACTCTACACCTCCGTTTTTCGTTGCGAATCGCTGAATTACGAACTGACGAATCTCAAAAAGATTTTGTCCGATGATGAAATCCCGTTCATACCGCTCAAAGGTTCGGTTCTCCGTGCGTATTATCCCCAAGCGTGGATGCGGACGAGTTGCGACATTGACATTTTGATTCATGAGGAAGACCTCGACCGAGCCGAAAAAATCCTATCGGAAAATGGTTACAAAATCGAGGTCAGGGGGCAACACGATCTGTCCGTTTACTCACAATCGGGGGTACATATCGAACTCCATTTCAAACTCCAAGACCTTGTATTCAAAAACGGGAAAATTCTTGAAAACGTTTGGCAGAGCGGGGAAGTTTTGCAGATTGGTCAAGCCGAATATGCCATGTCAAACGAATTGTTTCTGCTCTATCACATTTACCACATGGCAAAGCATTTTCTGCACGGCGGTTGCGGAATCAAGCCGTTTATCGACCTTTGGGTGATTGAAAACAAGATGCAACTTGACTGCTCCAAAGCCGAAAAATTGTTAAAAGAGAGCGATCTGTACGCCTTTTACGAGCATTCGGTCGCCCTTATGCACGTCTGGCTTTGCGGAAGTGAGCATACCGAAATCACGCAATCGGTTGAGGATTACATTCTGCAGGGAGGCGTTTACGGCAATCTCGAGCAGGATGTTGCAATCTCGCAGGTACAGAAAGGCGGAAAGGTGAAAAATCTGTTCGGAAGAATTTTCCTGTCCTATCCTGCGATGTGCGTTTATTACCCTTCAACAAAAAAATGTCCGCTCCTGCTCCCGTTCAATCAGGTCCGGCGTTGGTTTCGCATTCTTTTCCGTGACGGCGGGAAAAAGGCAATGCATGAGATGAAAGTCAATGCCACCCTCGACAAAACCACCGTCGACGCTACGGCAAAGATGTTGAGCGATTTGGGGCTTTAACGATTTTAAGGCTTTTAAGGCGTTTAAGACCTTGGGACTCTGTCCCAAACACTGATTAGGGCTTTCTTGGAAGAAAACCCTAATAACCCAAAGAACTTTCGGCAATAATGAGTACAATTCCGTAGTCCTCAACGGTTTGCCGACAGTTTTTATTTTGACAAAAAGCGTATACGAAAGGCGACATTTATGAAGAAAACATACGACATTGCGGCGTACATTTGGCCTGCGTACACGGGCGATGAACCTCGCACACGAATTTTTTGGCCGGACGGCTTTGGCGAATGGCAGACTGTGAAAAATGAAAAGCGTGAATACCCCGAATATAGCGAAAAACGTCAACCGCTATGGGGCTATGTCAACGAGGCAGATCCTGCCGTCATGCAGATGCAAATCGATTGTGCCGTCGATCACGGTGTGAATGTTTTCATTTACGATTGGTACTGGTACGATAACCGTCCGTTTCTTGAAGATTGTCTGAATTGGGGATTTCTCGGTGCCAAAAACAACAACCGCATGAAATTCTACCTCATGTGGGCAAATCACGATGCCAATTACTGCTGGGATGTTCGCAATGCATCCGAAGATTACGGAAAAACGGTCATCTGGCAAGGATCACAAAACCGTGAGCAGTTCGATATTATTACCGATCGCATCATCGAAAAATATTTCAAGCATCCGAGTTATTATCGCATTGACGGCAAACCCGTCTTTATGATTTACGACATCAACAATCTTGTTACGGGACTGGGCGGTGTTGAAAAGACGAAAGAGGCTCTTGCGGATTTCAACGAAAAATGCGTGCGTGCGGGACTTTCCGGTGTGCATTTGCAGATTACGCAATGGGGCAATATTCGTCACAACCTCAGCGGAGTCGACACAATTGCGAGCGGTTCGAGCGTCGATACGGCGGAACTGTCGCAGTATTTGGGCTTTGCAAGTGCCTCCAATTATCAGTATTGCCACTTTACCGATGTGAACCGAGATTATCGGGAAATCACAAAAGATGTCGAAAAAATGTGGGAAGAATTCTACAACCGTTATAACGGGCACTATTTTCCGCATATTTCGGTCGGTTGGAATAACAACGTCCGTTACCGCCGTTTACGTCCTCATGTGATGAAAAACAATACACCGGAAACCTTTGAGGAGGCGTTACGCAAGGTCAAGCACTTTGTCGACACGCACGAAATGCAAGCACCGCTTATTACAATCAATTCTTGGAACGAATGGACCGAAACCAGTTATCTCGAACCGGATTATCTTTACGGCTACGGCTATCTGAATGCCATTAAAAAAGTCTTCCTTGACGAGGAACAGTGAAAAAGTTAGATTCTTACACGGCTGTGCAACCACTTTTCGTATATCAACAAATGAGCGTACTATGTGAAAAGTACGCTCAAGTAAGTTATAAGTAATAGTGAAAAAGTTAGATACTTTTACGGCTACGCAGTACTTATCGTATCACCAAAAACAGGAGCAGACTGTAACAAATCTGCTCCTATTATTATTTGCTCCAAGTTTTTTTGAGAAGGTGAAGGTGCAACGCACCGGAAATTATTTTTACAAAAAATGTTTCCTGCAAAATAATTATATGTCCTTATAACCTCGTAATCTTGTTTTCGAGGTCTTTGCGGGCGTTTTCTTTTGCTTGGTCACGGGCAGGCTTTTTGTCTGCCTTTTCGTTTGCTTCGGGAGCGGTAATTTTCTCAACCAGAGGCTTTTGCTCATCGACGGAATTTTCGGATTTTTCTGCACTGAACTTTATTTCGTTCATATTGAAGGAATCTTCCGAGAAATCCCGCACACTTTCGTCCTTTTCTGCCATGCCGATTTCGGAAACGAACGTGTGATTCATTATTTCATCGAAATCCTCCGGATCGCCGACAGCCATTTCGCCGAGTTTTGCACTTGCCACGTCTCTGCCGTAGAGTGTTTGCAGATCGGTCGGCAGTTCTTCGACTGCGGAAAGTTCCCTTGTTTCGTAGAGATCTTCAAAATCTTCATTGCAGAGGTCTGCGTTGGTTTGGAGGAGCGTTTTGAAAGAATCAATTGCACGGAGTTCTTTTGCACTCTTGCGGAAATTCCAGAACCTTGACCAAAGGGAACGGCTGTTGTGGTAGTCGTTCATCATACGCACCGTCTGCACCGCCAGACGCTTTCCTTCCGGTGTCTTCAGATCGGGGCTGTTGAGCTTTCCTTTTTCGGTGTTGATGAGATTGAGGAAAGCTGTATAGCCGATATGCTTTTTCCAGTCGGGATCGGCAAAATCATAATTCTTTTCGTTTGCCTGCATACGGCGGAGTGCCAGTTCGGACATCGTCTTCGGGACAAACTTTTCAACGAAGTTGCTACGCAGAGTTTTCAGTCCTTCCGGTGTGAATCCGCCTCTGAAAATTGCTTCCGGATATCCGACATCCTTGGCGACGTCCTGCATCATTTCGTCAAGCATATTCAGAGAGTTGTCCATTTGGCTTGCGGTAATTGTCGTATTGTTTGCCACGGCACGTCTGTTGAGCGAATGAAGTGTCCGGATGTACAGATCACCGAAGAGAATCATATATTGACGTTCGAAGATTGTTTTGTCGACGTTCTTTCCGTCCGGTGAGAGGTTCTGTTGTACGAACTGTTGCATCACGTTGTGCAGTTGCATTTTGTTGATGTTAAGACCGTTGACCGTTGCGTAGGTTTCGGAATCGCTGTTATAATCTTTGGGTTGAGCAGGGGCTTCCACATCGGCAAGTCCGACATAATCTTTCGGATATTCTTCTGTACGCATTCCGCCGAAATAGACTTCCAGATTACGCAGTTCGCTCATGGATGCCAAAGCGTATGCGGAGTGGGGTGCACGGGGAGATGCCGAGTATCTGCCGTCCTTGAAGGTGCTAAGGTCAAGTACCTCTGCCGAGGCAAGCGATTCAGCCATTTCCTGCTTTGTTTTTCTGATATACTGCCGATATTCGGCGTTACGGCGACGTCTGTCAATCTCTTCTTCGGAGATCTGCGGTTCTCTCTTGCGGGGTTCTTCCGCATCAAAGAGATTTTCCATACCGAGGATGCCGGCTTCCTGTTCGACTGCTTCTTCTTTGTACTTTTCATTCGAAGCGATTCTGTCTTCAACGGCTTTTTTGTGTTCTGCGAAGACCTCGTTGATATGAGCTTTGATTGCGGCATGGCGTTCGGCACGGTTGCTTTCGAAGTCGGCAAGCTTTTGCAGATAGTCGGCTCTGTTGCAGGTTCTTCCGGAAACATCCAGCGTATCGAGTTCTACGTGCAACCCGTCATCGCCCTGCGAGACGTGTGCAAACTGTACCAAAGCCGACTGATTGATCAGGGCAGAGAGAATCGCTTTATTGGCGGTGGTGCCGTTGTACCGCTGTCCGTTTGCCGTTACAACGTCGTAAACCGATTTTCCGTCAAGGAAGATAAGACGCATGGTGTCTTGGGCATCGGTGTTCGGGAAACGGTAATTTCTGATTACTTTCGATTCGGTGTAACTTGCATTGTAAATGAAATCGATAAATTCGGTATGAAAATCCGAAGCCTCATCCGAAAACTTTGAGGGGAGGACATTGTCGCCGATGCAAGCCATAGCACGGTTCGGCAGTTGCAGTTTGAAGGTAAAGTCCCCGTCCGGCGTATTCGTTTCTTCCAACAGACGCAGTCTTTCGGATGCCAGAAGATGTGCGGAAGGATAATAAACGGAGGTTTCCGTGTCGATATCGGCTACCATTCTGTCGTATTCGATTTCGTCTTCCGCTCTGTCGTCCTCCATAGCACGCATTCTTCTCGAAAATTCGAGAATGTCAATGAAAGGCTGACCTGCACCGATTCTGAGTTGCGTGTAACGTTTGACGGTACGGAGCAGGTTGTCAAACGTAATGTAATAATCCGCCTCAAACGCATCGAATTTAGCCTGACCGATTGCACCGGGGTGCTTTTCTTCGAGATACCACGGGCATTCCTTCAATTTTACGGCACTGGTCTGCTGTACACGGAGGTAGAGGCAGGCTTTCAACAGTTCGTCGGTCGTTGAAATCGACTTCGGGGGTTTGTAATCTGCGAGGAAGTTGTACATCTTGTCGAGGTACGGTGTGATTGCCTCGTGATCCTGCCGATAGAAAGCGTCGAGCATTTTCGGAACTTCTACCGCCATTTCATCACCGCTCAGGTCCGCATCGCCGACACCGAGCGTTCTTGCCAGTTTCGTAAAGATAATCAAATCCTGAAAATCACGGAGATCGAAGTTTCTGGATTCAAAACTGCGTGCGACTTCCGGATGCTGTTTCAGGTACGGTGTTGCAAAATGCAGATATTCCCGTCTGATTTCATCAATGATATAGAAGGTAACGCCGACATTACGGTTATCCACCGTTGTGGAATCTGCCGCCGTGTCATGGAAAGCAGGGAAACCCTTTGCAATCTCTTTCTTTGCTTCCTGACCGATTTTTGCAAAGCCGTTTTTGATATAGTTCTCATAAGCCGGAACGAGCAGGTTCGAAAGGTTGTCGGCACAGCCGGAAAAGACCGCTTTTCTGTATTGTTCGCTCTCCTCAAGTGCCGCAATTTTTTGGAGATACTCGGGGTTGTCGCCCTCACCGGTGCGGGTGTCGAGAACATCCATGCGGTATTCGAACTGACCTTTGATGTGCGTAATATGTGCAAAGGTTACGACACCGGTCTGGTTGCAGATTGCGTCAAGCAGTTTGGCACTTGCATCGTCAACGTTTTTCGGCTCGGGCAGGGAATCGTAAATGCTGACGCCGTCAATGAAAATCATGCGGAAATCGGTGAGTCTGTCGGAATATTTTTTGTCAAAATCGGAAAAGAGTCCGAAACCGGTCACTTCCGTTCCGATTGAGGTACGCACTGCATTGGAGAGTGCTTCCGCCATCGCTTTGAATTCTTCGGAGGAGTGATCGACACCACGCAACCCACGGATAATTTCCGGCGGAGTCGCTTTCCGCAGGGCGACCTGATCCTTCGGGGCAGGTTGATTGAGATCGAACGAATTGACGAGATATTCTCCGCAATATGCTTCTCTGAAAATCGATTCGTTGGTGGAAGCATACGCCTCCTTCAAAGCGTCATTATGCTCCTGCGGGATTTCTTTTCCCGAGGCATAGGGACGGAACGATTCGGTTGAGAGGAAAAAGCCGTGTTGCACGAAAAGCGGAATTTCCTGTGCGGACTGCATGGTAACCTCGCTTGCCATTCTCTGCAGTTTCATAAGCGAGTCGGTATCGGGATAACGGCTGAGAACATAATCGGGATAATTTCTCAGTTTTGTGATAGCCAATCCCTGCTGGGAGGTGACATAGGTGATATTCTTAATGGCATCGTCAACTGCTTCGATATGCTCGGGAGCGGTGTAATTCTGTGCAAACTGATACCAACCGTCAAGATATTCAAAGATTTTTTCTCTGTCATCGTTGGCGAATGCCCGTATCATGCGACGGCATTCTTCGGCGTGTTCCTCGTCGGTGAGAACGTCACCGGTACCGTCGAATTTTTTTCTGAATCTCAGGAATGCACCGATGTTGATAAGATCTCTCGCATCGACATGACGCTGTCCTATCAGTTTCTTTGCATCGGGAAATTCTTTCAGAACCTCGTAATACACATCTGTCGCATGCATGCATTGCAGACCTGCTTCGATCAGAACCTTTTTGTCAATTGATTTGACGACTTTCATAAGTAAACCATCCTTCCTGCCGTGTGTAAAGGACATTATCAAAATAATCTTTTCCCACAGGCAATACCTAATTAAATTATACCACAAACAGGCAAAAAATGCAAGACTGTTTGCAAGACTTTTTCCGCCGATTTCCGGAAAATTTTTTCTCTTTGCCCAATAAGACACGGCGGTTTCAAAAAAAGGTGCATCCGAGCGAAAAAAAACTTGCAAATTTTCGAAAAAAATTATACTCTGAGAGAAAAATAGAACAAGAACAAAACTTATTTTATAAAACCGTACTTTTTGCCTTGCGGTAACATTGCACAAATTTTGACATCCGATTTTTTTGTATTTCTATTGACATTTCATTTGCACTATGCTATATACCTATACTCCCAAGAAATTCACCGAAATCAAGACTTACAATGTCGAATTCTACGCAATCGGCGATCAGGGCTATACGACAATCCGCTCGGATGCAACCACGATTTTGCAGGAAACCAGACAACTGACCACACCGGATTTCACATTCTCCTATGATAAAGCAAGTTATCAGAACAACGGCAAAATCGTTGCGACCGTTACAAAAGAAAGTGCAAACGCACTCGGCTATTCCTACACAATTGCAGGCTCGACGAATTTCAGTACCGAAAAGAGTTACGCACATTGCCCGAGCAGTGCCGGAACATACCAGATTCGTGTCTATGCGGTCGGCGGAACATTTGACAGTGACGGTATTTATTACCTCGACAGCCAGTCGCAGGGCGGTAACAGCCGTTACGAAATCAACCTGCTTGCGTCTCCCAATCCGAGCGATATGAATCTCAGCCGTGACGGAGAACTGACTTGGACGACCATTAAGGGAGCAACCGGTTACCACATTATCGTCACGAAAGACGGTCTGCCACTGGTCGATACCGACACAACAGCACCGACTTATGAAATTGACGGTTTCGAATTTGGACACACCTATGTTGTTGAAGTTTACGCAAAAGGCAACGGAGTGAACATCATCTCGTCCGAGTCTGCAACCAAGAGTTGGACTGTCAACGCATAAAACATCCGTCACCGCTTTGACGACAAAAACACGACGGAAATTATAGCACATAAGCAAAATTTACATAGCACTACACATAAAACACTCCCCCGAAAGGCGTAAATCCTTCGGGGGAGATTGTATAATTGCAATTAAGATGTATCTGCCCGAAACGCAAACAAAGGAAAGGGCAACTTATAAAATTTCCGTAATCCGTTCAATCAACAATTTATATAACTTGGCGGTATCGGCGTTTTTGCCACTGTACTTATTCGGCAGTCGGTGCTAATATACTGAACCGGACGAATGCCTGCCGATTTATTCGTGAGAGGGAAAATTGAAAGAAAAGGGGGGATTCGGTCATCCTTTACCCGAGGGATTCTTGAACCTAACTGGGCGGATGTAAATAGTGCTTAACCGCCGAATTGTGCTTTTCCGCCCATTGTTCCGCCATTTATAAAAACCATATCGACCGTAAGATGTGCGAACAAAGCGAAAAAATATATGTTCCGTTATGGCGGAGTGGGTGCAGAATGATAAAAGTTCCATAAAAGCAGGTCGGGAAATCCGACCTATTTTTATGGGAGGGATTCTGAGCCCAAACGGACGGGCAAGCGGTACAAACTTGTTATATGTCGGTAACCGTCCGTTATTTCCGCTGTCGAAAAGGTAGGCACGCATTGCGAAAAGTGCAAGCAGAGTTGCACGCACCGAAAAAAGCAGTACAGCGGAGAGGGTTCAGAACTATGTAAGTTTCAACAAAAAGGAGCGTCTTTTTAAGCCGAAAAAGGGGCAGGCGTCCACGGGATTTGAACTCTAAACATAGATAGATATTCGTACGAATACTTGCTATGAAACATACCAAAAATATTTGATTATTTTTGTTTATGAGAAAATTTCGCAAAGCCACACATTTGGAAAATCGCCTAAACTGCAGATTTTTCAATTTGCTTCTGGATGTATGTATTGTTCAGCCAGAAACATTGCTTGGTCATCATACGACCATCGGGCAGCGGAAGTTTGTCGGAACCGTCTTTTCCATGAGGTCTGACATGGGCAACGGGATTCTCGCTTTTCTTCGGAAGATTGTTATTGACACCGCTGCTTGTCGGTATCAATTCAACACCTTCACGAATTGTTTGAACCGTTCTCTTCCACACAAGGCGAACCTGCTCTAAATCTTCGTTTGGTATATTCCAAAACATCACACGGTCAAAAACATACTGACCATCCAATCTCTGCTTAAATATCACAAACATAAACTTTGTGGGTGCAAGATAGTTGTACAGTTCCGATTCTTCCCATTCGGTTTCGTTTGCCAATTCGACGAAGTCGAATGTGGGGAAAGACATACTCTCTTTGATAAAACCGTTGTGTTGCACTCTGATTGTCTTCGGAATAATGCCGGCTTTCTGAAATTCCTCCGTATAAGCGATACGACCGGAAACATTCAGCATTTTGGCAAGCAAAATCTCATTCAGACTTTTTGCATTGCTTTCTACACCAAAGAAGGTCTTCAATTCATGTTGGGTCTTCCCGTAGAATGGGCTGACTTTTTGAATTATATAATCTTCAAAAGTGCAGTGCTGTAAGAAACTCCAATGGCGAATAATTCTCGGATTCTCGACATCACCGAAAATGTACTTGTTGAGAATCTGGGTCATATAGGATGCTTTCAGCGAATATGCCCTTTGCTTTGCAGGAATATTTGAAAACGGTTGGGGTCTGACACTGCTTGCATTCGCACCTTTGGTACAAGCCGCAAGGTACAGAGTATCACCTTCGGAGATTTCATGTGCCTTGCCGGCTCGAACCTTGTTTATAATCGTTTCCCAGTCATGTTCAATGATGATAAGGTCTTCTTCGGGAAAACTGAAAAGAATTGCCGCATCAATGTGAAAATCGCCCTTGAGTCTGCCTGCAAGATGCTCATAGGACATCAAGAGCATGGTATTGCATTTTTGCCAGAATGCACTGGTGTTGAAAGTCTTGTCGTACTCTTCCATATAGTTGATGATGTTACAGACAAGCCTTTCTTTCGCACGGATTCCGTTACGGTTACGGACATATGGTGTGACTTTCAGTTCGACACCTGCTTCCGGAAAATCCGGTTCAGATTCGGAATTTACAGAATATCCGAACCAACTCTCTTCAATGACATTTCCGATAGCACCTTTTCCCGTGGCAAGGCGGCCCGTGGTGTCAACATCACGAAGGGGAATGCCCTTGATTTCCAATGCCCTTTTTAGTATTGCTTCTTTGGTTGTATATGCTGTCCCTTCCACAAAACCACCTCCTTAAAAATTAAGGTCTTGTAAAATCACAAGACCCAGAAAAACCGTTTTGCTATTTTACTTCTCTTGGTCAATGATTGTATCAAGAATTCTTCCCATTCGGGTTATCATCGGAACGACCAAAGCATTTCCCATACAGAAATATCTCATTCTGTCGGGCATACCTGTTGTCCATTCGTCATCAAATCCCTGTAACCGTTCTGCTTCTACGGGAGTAAGCAACCGAAGTCTTCCGGTGCCGGGGTCAGCGACCACATGAGTGGAACGATTAAGGGTTGATTCACTGGTTAGCATCGTTCGCCCTGGTCGGTCCCACGGGTCAGGAAAGGCGATTGGTCCCTCGCTGAACACATACTCATGACCATCGGGGGACTTCCTCGGAACCTTCTTTGCCCCTTTGAGATAAGTCCACTTCGGCATCTTTTCAACGGTTATGTAGAATCTATCATCAACATTTCTTTGAAGAATTTCTCCCAAAGTTATGGGAGGTTCTTCTTGTTCCGTAATCTTTGCCGTATAGATAACACCTTTGTGCATATATCCGGCATTTTCAAAAGCAAATCGGAACGAATCACTGACATCTACAATATCGCCATCAATCGAAATTTGACTGATTTCCCCCACATCAGAAATGGGGAATGCTTTCACCATAAAACCATCGTTTTGAATAACTTTTTTGGCTTCTGCCTTTGCCATTCCGGAACCATAAACAGTATCATTACGATAAGCAAAGATAAATGTTCTTCGTCTTCTCTGAGCGGCACCGTACTGTGCTGCATTGACTACTCGCCATTCCGCACTGTAACCTAACTCAGACAAGCAAGCAAGGATAACACCAAAATCTCTTCCTCGTTGCTTTGCAGGAGATTTCAGAAGTCTGTCTACATTCTCCAACATACAAAACGGAGGGATCTTGGCAATGAGAACATTTCTAATCTGCCACCACAAAACACCCTTTTTGCCCTCTATTCCTTTGGACGATGCAAGGGCATGGGCAACGGAATAATCTTGGCAAGGGAAACCGCCTACAAGCAAAGAATGGTCTGGAATCATTTCCTTGTCCATTGTGCTTATGTCTTCTCCGGTATGGAGTTCCCCTCGCAGGTCTTCGCTCTCTCCGAAATGTTGAACATAGCAGTCATGAGCCCACTGTGTTTTTGCTCCCGGTTCCCATTGTGAAAACCACGTTGTCTCCCAATTTGTGTTCAGTCGGTCAAATCCCAGACGGAATCCGCCGACACCTGCGAATAACTCGCAAATTGTCTTTTGCATAAAGTCCTCCCTTGACCTAGAAGGTCAATCCACTTATTCAGTATGATAAAAGTTGTTAACACCGACAGACATCGGTTCGTAAACATACCGCATCAATTTTATCACAAATCCGCTCGTTTTTCAAGCTATTGGGGCAAAAAAAGAAACGATATAGGGAAAGTTTAAATATCATCATATCGTTTTTACTAAAATACATTGAGCTTGTGAGAATCATACGCTCCTTATCGTGCAAAAATCCTTTTTGTGCAATCGTTAAAGGTTTGCGATTTTCAAAAGCGGGTGAAAAACAAGTCCCCACGGCGATAAGCGAAAAACAAAACAAGGGTAAACTGCCGAAAAAACGGCAACTTACCTCTGCTTTGCATAGAAAAAGATACACGCAGCGGAGTTCTGTACACTCCTTTTGCGTGTGTCTTGATGGCGGAGAGAGAGGGATTCGAACCCTCGGTCGGTTATTAGCCGAACACACGATTTCCAGTCGTGCGCCTTAGACCAGCTCAGCCATCTCTCCAAACCGCTCTATATTATACCACCTTTTTTTCGTTTTGTCAACCTGTTTTTTCATTCTTCTTGCTCTAAAATTGTTAAAAAAATATGAACATCAACATTTTTGCGATTACAGTTGTCCAAACTCAAAGGAAAAGTATCTGTATTTATATAGATAACGCCGTCCCGAATTGCTATAATAATGGTATCTGCTTTTTTGGTTGATCTTTATTTTTCTTTAGGTCATCTTTAGTCGGCTATGGTACAATATAAAAAAGAAAATTTTGCATTTTCTCGGAGGTTTTTATGCGTTTGCTCATTGCCGAGGACGATCCTCGTTTGCTCAAATCTCTTTTACATATTTTCACATCCGAAAAATATTCGGTCGACGGCGTTTCAAACGGCAACGATGCACTCGATTATGCCCGTTCGGGAGAATATGACGGTTTCGTTTTTGACATTATGATGCCCGGGAAGGACGGCTTGACTGTTCTGCGGACGATACGGCAGGAGGGGATCACGACGCCTGCATTGTTTCTCACGGCACGGACGGAGGTCGAACAGCGTGTTGAGGGCTTGGATTCGGGAGCGGACGATTATCTGCCGAAGCCATTTTCGGTGCAGGAATTGTTGGCACGAGTCCGTGCGATGCTCCGTCGGCGTGACAGATTCAGTCCGGATGTGGTGACGATAGGGGAAACGACCTTGAACCGTTCGACCTGCGAGATTTGTTTCGGCAATACACGGCAGTTGCTCAGCGGAAAGGAATTTCAAATTCTGTCGATGTTGGTGGAGCATTCGGGGGCGGTCCTCACGACCGAGCAGATTATCACGCACATTTGGGGTTGGGAAACCGATGTCGACACGAGCGTTGTCTGGGTTCACATTTCGAACCTGCGTAAAAAATTGGAGGCAATCGGGACTCCTTGGAAGATTCGTTTCATTCGCGGTGCCGGCTATGTTTTGGAGGGTGCAAAATGATTTGGAAACTGCGTCGGAAATTCATTCTCATCAGCACGCTGTCGATGCTTTGCGTTTTTGCGGTCATCTACACGCTTATTTGCGTATTCGGTCTGACCTCGCTCAATCGGACAATGGACACGCTCACGGATGCCGTATCGTCCGGCAAGTGGCAGGAGGGAGATCCCACTCTGGATTCGTCCGTTCCGCCTCCGAAAGACGCCACATTCGGCAAAGATTTTGAAAAGCACGGAATTATCGGCAGTGAAACGAGATTCAGCACCCGATATTTTACGGTGAAATTTCTCTCGAACGGGGATGTAATGACCGACACCGAGCAGATTCATTCTGTGGATGCTTCGACTGCCGTGCTTTATGCGGAATCGGTCAAGGACGGCAAGTCACGCGGTTGGTACGGCAATTACCGCTACAAGGTCTGGCAGGAAAACGGTGACACAAATGTGGCATTTGTAGACGGGAGCATGAACCGCACGCAGACGAGAACGCTCCTTCTCGGCACTGCGGGCATATTGGTTTTGAGTGTTGCGATTGTTCTGCTCCTCATCATCTTTTTGTCGAAAATCGCCGTGAAGCCGACTGCGGAGAGTTACGAAAAGCAGAAGCGTTTTATCACCGATGCGAATCACGAATTGAAAACGCCCCTGACCTTGATTTTGGCGAATCTCGACATTGCCGAGTCCGAAATCGGACAGAATGAATGGTTGGACGACATTCGTGCGGAGGGCAAGCGAATGGCGGAGTTGATTGGGAAAATGGTAACGCTCTGTCGGATGGACGAGGAAAAGCCACCGCTCGAAAAGCGTGAATTCAGCTTGACTGACACGGTCAGGGACACGGTATCGGAATTCGAACCGTTGGCGGTAGAGAAAGGGAAAGAACTTATTTCCGACGTTGCGGACGGCGATCTTTACAATGGCGACGAGGGTGCGATTCGCAGGCTTTTGGCGATTTTACTCGACAATGCCGTCAAATACTGTGATGCCGGCGGTAGTATTTCGGTGTCGCTTTCCGGCAAAAAGCATCCGGTCCTGACTGTTGAAAACACCTTTGCATCGGTTGACGATACCAAACTCGAAAACCTCTTTGACCGTTTCTATCGTTCGGACAAGGCACGGACCTCCGGTAGCGGTTTTGGGATTGGTTTGTCGATTGCAAGGGCGACTGCAGAAGCTCACAAATCGGACATCTCCGCCTACCGTGCCGGTCCCTCCCGCATCGGGTTTAAGGTGGTGTTTAGGTGATTAAAATTATGCAGGTGGCATTTTTGTAAAATAGCCACCTGCACCCCCCAAAAAAATGGAAACTATAATTTTGTGGGAAACATTTTTTGTAAAAATTGTTTCCGGTGCGTAGCACCTTCACCCTCTCAAAAAAATTTTAAGCAAGTTATATTTGGAGCAGATTTCTAGCAGATTACGCTCATTTGATAAGATACGATTGGCACTGCGTAGCCGTGAAAAAAAGAAAAAATCGGCGGACTTTTTGCGAAGTCCTTTAACGCACTCTATAAAAAGTCTGTACCAAGCCTTCCCATTTGAGATGAAAAGATAAAAAAGAGCAGGTTGTAACAAATCTGCTCCGAAAATTTTATAAATAATGTTCTGTTTTTTAGGGGAAACGGTCTTACGAACCTAAATGGGCGGTGACAAGTGCTACAAACTTTTTATATGTCGGTCGTCCGCCCATTCATCCGCTGTATGAAAAAATTAAATTCAATTCACACAGTGCAAACAAAGTGCCGCCAATAAAAATGCGTTACAGCGGATCGGGTTCTGCGTAATATAAAAAAATCTCTCACCACAAAAAAAGCAGACGGGCAAATGAGTTGGTGCGGGAAACGGTCTTACGAACCTAAATGGGCGGTGACAAGTGCTACAAACTTTTTATATGTCGGTCGTCCGCCCATTCATCCGCTGTATGAAAAAATTAAATTCAATTCACACAGTGCAAACAAAGTGCCGCCAATAAAAATGCGTTACAGCGGATCGGGTTCTGCGTAATATAAAAAAATCTCTCACCACAAAAAAAGCAGACGGGCTACCGTCTGCCTTTTTTGTGGTGCGGGAAACGGGACTTGAACCCGTATGGTGTGAACCACACGCCCCTCAAACGTGCGCGTCTGCCAGTTCCG
>CAVGAA010000028.1:0-19485 GCA_963627065.1 bacterium
GTCTTTACATTCTTGTATGCATTCCGATTTACATTCCTGTATTTCGTATGCCGAAAGGTGAAAAAATCGAAAAAAATGCAGATTTTTTTTGCAAAATATCTTGACAAAATGAAAGATTGGGTTTATAATATTGCACATTAGAACAAGAACCGACCGCAAAGCACCGAAAAAGACGAGGTTTTGTGCATAATTTTTCGTCGGACTTGCAAAATCACTTGTTTGGAGGAAACAATTATGAGTATTCAAAACGCTTATCTCGCAGGCGTATACGAAAACGTCGTCAAACGCAACCCGGGTGAACCCGAATTTCATCAGGCGGTGCGTGAGGTTCTCGAATCTTTGGAACCGGTTGTGGAGAAAAACCCCGTTTATGCCGAAAAGGGCATCATCGATATGTTGGTCGAGCCGGAACGCATCATCAAATTCCGTGTTCCGTGGGTAGACGACAACGGAAAAGTGCAGGTCAACCGCGGTTACCGCATTCAGTTCAACAGTGCAATCGGTCCTTACAAGGGCGGTCTGCGTTTCCACCCCTCCGTATATGAAGGCATCATCAAATTCTTGGGCTTTGAGCAGATTTTCAAGAACTCGTTGACGGGACTCCCCATCGGCGGTGGCAAAGGCGGTTCGGACTTCGATCCGAAGGGCAAGTCTGACGGAGAAGTCATGCGTTTCTGCCAGAGCTTTATGGCAGAACTCTTCCGTCACATCGGTCCGGATACGGACGTTCCCGCAGGCGACATCGGTGTCGGCGGTCGGGAAATCGGCTACCTGTTCGGTATGTACAAAAAACTCCGTGACGAGTTCAGCGGAGTTCTCACGGGCAAGGGCCTGACCTACGGCGGTAGCCTTGCAAGAAAAGAGGCAACCGGTTACGGTCTTTGCTATTTCGCAGAGGCAATGCTGGCAGATGCAGGACTTTCCTTCAAAGGCAAGACGGTTGTCGTTTCCGGTTCGGGTAACGTTGCAATCTACGCTTGCGAAAAGGCAACCACGCTCGGTGGAAAAGTCGTTGCAATGTCCGACTCGAACGGTTATGTTTACGATCCAAACGGAATCGATCTCAACGCCGTCAAGGAAATCAAGGAAGTTCGTCGCGGAAGAATCAAAGAGTATATTTCGGGGCATCCGAAGGCTGTTTACGTCGACAATTGCCGTGCCATCTGGACGGTCAAGTGCGACATTGCTCTGCCGTGTGCAACGCAGAACGAATTGGATGCCGATTCCGCAAAGATTCTGATTGAAAACGGTGTCAAGGCGGTTGCGGAAGGTGCGAATATGCCCTCCACGCCCGAGGCAATTGAGGCATTCCAGTCGGCAGGCGTTCTCTTTGCTCCCGCTAAAGCATCCAACGCCGGCGGTGTTGCAACCTCCGCTCTCGAAATGAGCCAGAACTCCATGCGTTACAGTTGGACGTTCGAGGAAGTCGATGCAAAACTCAAACAGATTATGGTCAACATTTATCACAATGCATCGAAAGCCGCAAAGGATTACGGCAAGGAAGGCAATTTGGTTGCCGGTGCGAATATCGCAGGCTTCCTGAAAGTTGCCGATTCCATGCTCGCTTACGGAGTAGTCTGATTGACAATTAGCAATTAGCAATTAGTAATTAGCAGTGAACAATAAAAGGGCTGTAACCGTTCGGTTGCAGTCCTTTTTGTCGTACATATATGCGTTATTCGCTTTTTCAGTGGGCGATATTGAACTTGTCGAGAATTTTGTCACGGGCATTGTCGAGGTAGTTGTTCTCCATCAATTCGATCATGCCGTGGTCGACCAGTGCCGAAAGTTTCGGATCGAGCGGAATTCTGCCGAGCAGGTCATAGCCGAATTTTTCGGCAATCTCCTCGATGTGACTGTCGCCGAAGACTTTGATTTCCTTTCCGCAGTCGGGGCATTTTGCGTAGGACATATTTTCGACCAGACCTAACACGGGAATGTTCATCATCTGTGCCATATTCGCCGCTTTGCTGACGATCATGGAAACAAGGTCTTGGGGACTGGAAACGATGATAATTCCGTCAAGAGGCATGGACTGGAAAACCGTGAGCGGTACGTCACCCGTCCCGGGAGGGCAGTCGACAAGAAGAATGTCTTCGTTCCAGATGGTGTCTTTCCAGAACTGTTGCACGACTCCGGAAATCATTGCTCCTCTCCAGATAACCGGTTTGGTTTCGTCCTCACCCAAGAGCAGATTGACCGAAATCATATCGATTCCGGTTGTGGTTGCCGGCGGAATCATACCGTTATCATCGCCGTAAATCTGCACGTTATGCACACCGAATGCCTTCGGAATCGAAGGTCCGGTGATGTCCGCATCCATAATACCGACACGAAGTCCTTCCCTTTTCAAAAGCACCGCCAGCATAGACGTGACGAGCGATTTGCCGACACCGCCTTTTCCGCTGACCACACCGATGATATGTTTGACCTCACTTGCCGGATTTGCCGGAATCAGCAGGCTTTCCTGCGATGCCCCACGTGACGAACAGTTAGCCGAACACGTGTCGCAATTATGTGTACATTCTTCTGCCATTTTTTACGTCCTTCCTATGTAAAAATCATTTTAGCCCATATATTATAACCCAAAAAAGCAAAAAATGCAAGAGGAAAACCGATTTATTTTCACCGAATCCGCAAAAATCGTCGGAAGCACTTGAAAAAAACGTCCCGATTTGCTATAATAATAAGGAAATCTTGCATCGGAGGAGAACGGTATGCGTAAAATTTGGCTTTCCCGAATCGCTATCCTGTTGCTTCTTGTCGGGGCGATTCTCTGTCGGGTTGTCAAAAAGAGAACGCCGTGCGAGGTTGTTTTCTTTGACGTCGGGAACGCAAGCGCGGTTCTCATCCGGACGGAGAACGGAAATATTTTGGTCGATGCCGGTTCGGATGACAGCGAGGAAAGTCTTTGCAACAAACTGCACGAACTCGGCGTGCGTTCTTTCGATGCGGTATTTTTCACGCATCCGGACAGTGACCATATCGGTGGCGGTGACGGCATTCTCACGGATTTTTCGGTCAAAGAAATTTATACGAACGGCAGGACGTCGGAATCGGGTGCTTACGATGCACTGCTATTTTCGGCGAAGGATATACCGATTCGGACTTTGTCACGTGGCGACACCTGTTGTCTTCTCGGTATCAATGTGGAAATTCTCTCCCCTGCCGACACGGCGACAAGTGAGAACAACGGCAGTCTTGTACTGCTTTTCGATCTGTTCGGCACAAAATTGCTTATCACGGGCGATGCCGAGCAGGAAATCGAAACCGAATTGGCGGATCTGTACGGTGAAAAACTGAAAGCAGATATTTTACTCTGCGGTCATCACGGTTCGGATACCTCGTCCGCCGATGCTTTTCTGGAAACGGTCGCTCCCGACACAATTGTGATTTCCTGTGCCGACGAAAATCGATATGCTTTTCCGGACGGCAGGGCATTGGCAAGAATGCGGAAGGTCTGCACGGACATTCGCATCACGGGCAGTGACGGCGATATTACGATTAAATGCGGAAAGAAGGATTGACAAAATGATTGTTTTGGTAACCGGTGGTTCAAGGGGAATCGGGCTTGCCTGCGTGCGGAAATTTTCGGCACACGGCGACAAAGTTTATTTCTTTTATCACACCGCAAGTGTCGATACGGTGTCGCTGATTGAGGCGGAAACCGGTGCTTGCGGAATCAAAGTCGATGTCGGGAATCTCTCTGCCGTACAGTCTGCGATTGACGGTATTTTGCGTGACTGCGGTCGGCTGGACGTGCTTGTCAACAATGCGGGAATCTCGAAAATCGGACTGTTCCAAGATATGACCGAGGAGGACTATACCGCACTCCGCCGAACCAATCTTGACGGCGTTGTCTTCTGTTCGCAATGTGCGTCACGGCAGATGCTGAAACAGCACAGCGGTGCAATTGTCAATATCGGCTCGATGTGGGGAAAGGTCGGTGCATCCTGCGAAGTTGTATATTCGGCGACAAAATCCGCCCTGCGTGGCTTTACAATGGCACTCGCCAAAGAGTTGGGACCGTCCGGAATTACGGTCAACTGCATAGAACCCGGGGTAATCGACACCGATATGAACAAATGCCTTGACGAGGTGACACGGCGAGAACTTGCGGACGAAACACCGCTTTCAAGATTCGGCACACCGGATGATGTGGCAAATGCGGTGCTGTTTTTCGCATCGGAAGATGCAAACTTTATCACCGGACAGATTTTAGGTGTCGACGGCGGTTTTGCGGTCTGAACTTTGCTCAAAACTTTGCGGTCTCCGTCATAAGATTTTCTTCATTCGGATTGCAGGGCGTTCGGAGCGATGTTCCGATCGGCTCATTTCATCAATTCGTCCGTCAATCGGATGATTTCGGGGGCAATTTTGGCACGCTTACGCTTCACGACGGCATTGTAAATCGGATATGCCAAGCCTGCCAATATACACCCGACTATGCCCGTCGAAATACCGATTGGCAGGACTGCGGTCGGGGAAATTCCGAGCATTTCCGCAAGATCGGACATACATAGGCTCATACCGAACCCGAAAATAAGTGCCCCTATAATGCCGACGGTGAGAGACACCGTCATGGCACTTTTTGTCACGCTTGCATCGAGACGACGCAGACGCTCCATTTTATTTTCCTCCTCTGTCGGGGGGGCATATTTTTCCCGTATTTGCCTCAACTCCGCCTGATCCTTTGCGGAATAGGAATAGGAAAAATCTTTTTTATCGTTGTTCATTTTGTACCTCTGTTTTGAAAACTTTCAGTTTTTTTGTGCTTTGTACGATCATATAAATTGCCATTGCGGTAATGAAAAGGAAAATTGCCGTTCCCGTGCCTCCCATAAACAGCAGTCTTGACCGATCCGACAACTCTCCCCCGCCGAAAGTCGCCAGCATTGTCGATTCCAATGTCAGCATCGATACGGATGCGTAGGCAAGCGAAATTGCTTTTGCCGCAGAAAAAACGGGGCTTTCGTACTTTCTGAACCGCACGACATTGATAATCGCCATGGTAAATGAGAAAAACGTATACGTCGCCAAGGCAATGGTTGTTACGATGTTATGGCTTTTGGCTCTGTTCTCCGCAAGCATATAGAACATCATAGCCGACAATATCAGGTTGACTATGAAAAAGATCCACCCGCAGGCACGGTATCTGCGGAGTTCCGCATACATTTTTTCGCCGGATTGGTTTTTGACCGAGTGCCGTGCAAGGAATAAACGCATCAACGCCAGACAAATGTAATATCCGGCAAGCGAATAAAACCATGCGGAACGGTGGTATATGCCGAGTGCCAACTGAAAAATTCCGTATCCCGAATTCCAGACCGTTGAAAAAATGAGGGAGGCATTTACACGCAGTCTTGTGTCACCGAACCACACCTTTGCAAACCGGTTCTCCGCACGGAATTTTTTCGCATATTTTATAACATCCGGAATTCGCACGCACCAGACGGTCAACGTATATGCCGACAGAACATAAGTGGCGTAATTAAAAATCACATTGCCGTCCGGATGCGTCATGGATTCAATTAACGCCACGATTGAAACCGGCAACAACAGAATCAAAACCGCAATATGCGGAAACAGGAGTGCTTTACCGATTTTCTTCCACATCATCGCTATTTCTCCTGATTTTTACGGTAAAAGTCGTTCCCTCACCTACAACGCTCTCCACATCGATGTCTCCTCCGGTGATGTCGATTACCCGCTTTACAAGTGCCAGTCCCAAGCCGTTCCCCTGCGTGGCGTGCGAGGTATCCCCCTGATAGAATTTTTCGAATATATGCTTGCCGACCTCGGGCGAGATTCCGCAACCCGTGTCCCGAACCTTCACAACGGCACAGCCCTCGTCGGTCGTCAGGGAAAAAAACACTTTCCCGCCGTTCTCGGTGAATTTGAATGCATTGGAGAAAAGATTGTTCCAGACAAGCGACAGCAACTCTTCATCGGCAGAAATCCAAACGTTTTCCGCAATTTCGGTATCAATCTCAATCCGTTTGCTTTCCCAGACGTTTTCATATTGCAAAAAGCATTCGCAAAGTTGCTCGCTCAGGCAATACCGCACGGGATTCGGATAGATCTGCTGATTTTCAAGCCGGTTCAGTTTGAGAATATTGGTCATCATATCGGAAAGTCGTCGGGATGCATACGTAATTGCCTTGGCATACTCCAACCGTTTTTCTTCGGGCAGGTCGGGTGTTTGCAAAAGCGTACCGTAATTCTGCATCACGGCGAGCGGTGTTTTCATCTCGTGAGAAACATTTGCGATAAAGTCGGTCCGCAGGGTTTCCACACCGGACAATTCTTCCGCCATTTTGTTGATGCAGGAAATGATCTCGTTGAAACTTTCGTCCGTTGCGATTTTCGACACCGGTTCGATGCGAACGTTGAAATCTCCGTTTGCCATTTTGGATGCCGCCTCGGTGATTTTTTTAACAGGACGTTCCACCGTAAATTTGCGTCGCAGAAAATCGATAAACGCCGTACCGAGACTGATAAGAATTACGTTTGCCATTGTTGCCTTTGCCGCACTCGAAATTTCTTCCTGCGTGAAAGAATGGTCAATGGTGTGTTGCAAGGTCGTAATGAACAAAACAAGGCAACAACCGATCACAAATGCAATCAGAAGGAAAAACGGAATGAAACGGCTGACGACTGCAAGAATTTTTCCTGCTTTCGGTTCTTTTTTCATTTGATCACCGCCTTATAGCCGAGTCCGTGAACCGTCTGGATCTCAAAACTGTCGCAGTCCGCCAGTTTGGCACGGAGTTTGGTCATATAAACATCAACGGTTCTCGTGCTTGTCTGCGTATCGACATCCCAGAATTCGTCCATCAGTTGCATTCTCGTAAAGGTCTTTTTCGGATAGGACAGAAGTTTGTAAAGCAGATCGAATTCCCTTGCCGTAAGAGAAATTTCGTTTCCGTTCCAAGTTGCGGAACGCTCGTCCGCATCCATTATAAAATTCCCGATTTCAAGGCGGTGACTCGATGCAATTTTGGATCGCCTCAGAAGTGCACCGATTCGCAGGAGGAGTTCGTCCAAGTCGACCGGTTTTGTCATATAGTCGTCAATACCGATGCGGAATCCTCTCTGCTTGGACGCAAAATCGTCCCGAGCGGTCATAAAAAGGAGCGGAATGTCGCTGTTGAGCGAACGCACGGTTTTCGCAAATTCAAAGCCGTCCACATTCGGCATCATAATATCCGATATAATCAGATCGAATGTGTTTTTGTACATTTCGTCGTAAGCGTCCTCCGCACCGAGACAACCGATTGCTTGGTACCCGTTGCGATTCAAAAAAGAGCAAACCGAACGATTGAGATCTCTGTCGTCTTCCACAACCAAAATTTTGAACATCTTCCGTAGCCTCCCACAGTAACACGGTTCTCAAGTCCTTTTATTATACCACAAAAATGTTAAAGTTTTGTTTATGTTTTCACTTTTTTCGAAAAAACCGGAGCAACAGTTCAAAAAAACCGTTGCTCCGCAGGTATCCGCACCGTTTTTTTGTCAAGGAGTGACTTTTTTTGGTGGGGCAGTCAGATACGGAATCATCCCTTTATTATTTTGCTCCTTTACTCTTTTTATTTGTTATTGATGATTTTGTCGCTTACGGCAAGAATTTGCGGTGCGTATGCCTTTTTTCTCGAGGACATCATTTTCCGGTAGATCGGAAAGTTGACCAGTGCCATAACCATACCGATGATGCCGATAATGATACCGAGGGCAAAGGACTGTCCCACCCCGATTTTCGAGCCGAAGTCGGTCATAATCATACTCATACCAACTCCCATAACGATAGCGGAAAGTCCTCCGAATACGTAAGCGAATACGTTTGCGGGGCGTTTCACTTTTTTGTCGAGTTTTTGGAGTGTGTCCAATTCGGTGTTCTTCTTTTCCGTGTACTGTGTCCGGATTTTCTGTGCGAGAAACTGTTCGTCATTTCTGTTCATGTTTTTTTACCTCTTTTTCGTTTTGTTTTTTGCCTCTCGGCTTTTGTGCCTATATTTTACACCTCGATTGTTGAAAAAATCTTTGCGTATTGTTGCCGTTTTGTTAGAATGGAAAAAAATAAAAAAATTTGATTCGCACAACTTTTTTGCTTTTCCTCTTGCCTTTTCGAAAAAAATGGTATATAATATAAAGGTTACGACTTTATTTCACGCACAGAGCCGTTCTTTACGAAAGGAGTTTTGATTTGAAAAGATTATTACGCTATTTCAAACCTTACACAAAAGAGAGTTTTCTCTCTCCCCTCTTTAAGTTGATTGAGGCAGGTTTTGACCTCATGGTGCCGTTTGTCGTCCGCAAAATCATGGACGAGGCGATTCCGGCACAGGATTCCGCAGAAATTCTGAAACTTTGCGGAGTTCTCGTACTGTTTGCTCTGGTGGGACTTGCAAGTTCGGTCACGGCACAGTATTTTGCGGCAAAGGCATCGACCGGTTTTGCCACCGATCTGCGTGCGGATCTGTTCTCCCACATTCAAAAATACTCTTACGGGCAGACCGACAAGGCAGGCACGTCCACGCTCATAACACGGCTTACGGCGGACGTCAACCAAGTGCAGGATGCGGCAAACAAAACGCTCCGTTTGTTGCTCCGCTCCCCTATCATCGTCATCGGTGCGGCGGTCTTCGCTTTTTCGGTCAACGCCGAGGGGGCAATTCCGTTTGTAATTGTCATTCCGCTTCTGGCTATTGTCGTCTTCTCGATTATGCTCGGCGGAATTCCGCTTTACAAAAAGGTACAAAAAGGACTCGACAAAGTCACGTCGTTAACCCGTGAAAATCTCACCGGTGTGCGTGTCATCCGTGCTTTCCGCAAGGAGGCGGACGAAACCGAACGTTTTGACCGTGCAAATAAAATGCAGACCGATATGCAGAACACGGTCGGAAGAATTGCGGCTCTCATGAACCCCTTAACGCTCCTCATCGTCGATGCCGGCATCATTGCCTTGCTTTATTCGGGGGCAATCCGTGTAGACGGCGGTAGCATGACAAAAGGCGACGTTTTCGCCCTGACGAATTATATGTCGCAGATTCTGGTGGAACTGGTAAAACTGGCGAATACCATTATTATGATCAACAAAGGTCTTGCGAGTGCCACGAGAATCGAGTCGGTACTTGACGAACCGGTCGGGATGCCGGTTGACGAAAGTCTCCCTACGCCAGACAGTGCCGAGGGGACTGCGGTTACATTCGACCATGTCGGCTTGACCTATTCGGAGGGGGCAGATCCGTCCCTTACCGATATCAACTTTACGGTCAGGCGTGGCGAAACGGTCGGCATCATCGGTTCGACCGGTTCGGGTAAAACGTCCGTGGTCAATCTCATTGCCCGTTTCTATGATGCGACAGACGGCACGGTTTCGATAGACGGTCGCAATGTAAAGGCTCAAAATCCCGAAAAACTCCGTGAAAAAATCGGAATCGTTCCGCAAAAAGCGGTTCTGTTCCGTGGCACGATCCGTTCCAATCTGCTTTGGGGCAGAGGCGATGCGACCGACGAGGAATTGTGGCAGGCACTCGAAGCCTCGCAGGCGAAAGAATTCGTTATGGAGAAAGACGGCGGTCTGGATGCCGTGGTTTCGCAAAACGGCAAGAACTTTTCCGGCGGACAGAAACAACGTCTGACCGTGGCACGTGCATTGGTCCGCAAACCGTCCATTCTCATTCTGGACGACAGTTCTTCGGCACTCGACTACGCAACCGATTCCGCCATGCGACGTGCCATTCGCAATTTGGATTATCACCCGACCGTGTTCCTGATCTCGCAGAGAACTTCGTCATTGGCTCACGCCGACAAAATCTTGGTCCTTGACGACGGTCGGCAGGTTGGTCTCGGGACGCATTCGGAACTGCTTGAAAACTGCCCCGTCTACCGTGAAATTTACGATTCGCAGTACAAGAAAGAAGGTGAAGACGCATGATATTCGGCAAAAAGAAAAAGCAGGGTTTCGACATCCCGACCGCAAAACGGGTGCTTACGCTCATTCGCTCTTCCCGTCCTCTCCTCATCGCATCGCTTTTCTGTGCTTTGATTTCATCCCTCTTAACACTCGTCATTCCGCTCCTCATCGGTAACGCCGTTGACGAAATGGTCGGTGCGGGTGCGGTCAATCTCAAAACCGTCGGCATTTATTGTATTGCAATTGCCGGCAGTGCAGGACTTTCGGCTCTCGCACAGTGGATAATGAACGTTCTCAACAACCGCATGGCGTTCCGCTTGGTTTACAGACTGCGGAAAGAGGCATTCGACAAACTGCAACATCTTCCCCTCTCCTACCTTGACAGCAAGTCGACCGGTGGACTGCTCAGCCGTATGATCAATGACGTTGACCAATTTACAGATGGGCTTCTCTTGGGCTTCAACCAATTTTTCACCGGTATCATTACGATTGTCGGCACGCTTGTGATTATGCTGACCATCAAACCTCTGGTCGCTCTCGTGGTGATTTTTGTCACACCGCTCTCGCTCTTTGTCGCATCTTTCATCGCATCGAAAACCTATTCCATGTTCAAATTGCAGTCCGAAACGAGAGCCGAGCAAACCGCTATGATCGACGAGTATATCGGGAATCACAAAGTCGTCACGGCATTCGGCTATGAGGACGAAAGCGACGAGGCATTCAAAGAGATCAACTCCCGACTCGGAAAATGCACGCTCCGTGCGACATTCTTCTCGTCACTTGCAAACCCCTCGACAAGATTCGTCAACAACTTGGTATACGCAGGTGTATCTCTGGTCGGAGCATTGCTTTGCCTGCCGTCTTTGGGGGCATCCTTTACGATCGGTCGCCTGACATCGTTCCTCTCCTATGCCAACCAATACACAAAGCCGTTCAACGAAATTTCGGACGTTTTTACCGAGTTTCAGAATTCGCTTGCCTGTGCGTCAAGACTGTTTGAACTGCTCGACGAGGACATCGTTCCGCCGGATGCGGAAGATGCACGGGTACTCGATCAGGCAGACGGGCGTGTGGAATTGAAAGACGTTGCATTCTCTTACACACCGGAGAAAGAACTGATCAAAGATCTGAATCTTTCCGTCCGCTCGGGTGAACGGATTGCGATTGTCGGTCCGACCGGTTGCGGAAAAACAACGGTTATCAATCTTCTGATGCGGTTCTATGATGTCAATTCCGGTTCGATTTCGGTCAGCGGTACGGACATTCGGGACATCACCCGTTCGAGTCTGCGTGCCGGTTGGGGTATGGTCTTGCAGGAAACATGGCTCAGGGGCGGTACGGTCAGGGAAAACCTTGCGTTCGGCAAACCGGATGCAACAGACGAAGAAATTATATCCGCCGCAAAAGCCGTCCATGCGGATTCCTTTATTCGCAGACTACCGCAGGGGTATGACACGGTTCTCGGCGAGGGCGGAGGCGAACTTTCACAGGGACAAAAGCAGTTGCTCTGCATTGCAAGAGTTATGTTGGCACCTCCACCGATGCTCATTCTGGACGAGGCGACCTCCTCAATCGATACCCGTATGGAGTTGAAGATTCAGAACGCGTTCGCCCTTTTGATGAAAGGACGTACCAGCTTTGTCGTGGCACACAGACTTTCCACAATCGAGTCTGCCGACTGCATTCTCGTGATGAAAGCGGGACATATCATCGAGCAGGGCAACCACCGTGAACTGTTGGCAAAAGGCGGTTTTTATGCCAACCTCTACAACAGCCAGTTCGATGCTCCGACCGATGTCGCAGTCCATACGCACAGTCCGGCATAATTGCAAAAATGCAATCAAAAATAAACCAAACGGTAAACTGTTAGAAGACAACAAAAAGCAGGAGCGAGGTCATTCAGACTTTGCTCCTTTTGCGGTTAAAGTGCTTTATTTTTTTATGGCTCTTTGTCAATAGTTGGGGTAGAAAAAATCTGAGGTAAATGTAAAATTCACAGGGAAAGCGTAGCGAAGGGACGCTTTCCCTGTGCGTCGCCACCTCTGCCGTTGTCTTTTTTTCGGGAACTTGATCGCCTATTTTTCAGAGAACATAAAGAGAATCCGATTTCTAAATCGGTTGAATTTTTTTCGTTTTGCCCGCAAATCCCGTGTTTTATGCAATTAAATATCGTTTGCGTTATGTTATTATTCATTTGCTCTCCCTTTACCCTTTACGAGATTATATCAGCACAACATCACCAGCATAAAACTCTTCCATTATCTTTGCTATGGCAACAGAAATTTTTTCACTTATATAACTCATGTTTTTGTCACTTTCTATTGCCTTACTGAAAGAGACTATTTCATAGCGTATGCCCTCTCCATCTAATGGATAAAAATATCGTTTATTATCTCCTATATTTTCGTAGCGAATCTCAAAATAGTCTGTTTTCCACCATGGTGCAGGAACATAAATATAGCCTTTTGTTCCGGTCACAATCAATTCCCCTTCCGATTTTGCCTGTTGTGCAACCTTGATCGTTGCAACGGCGTTATCATAAATAAAACAAATCAACAAAAGGTCTTATTCCACACCCACCGTGAATAAAATGCTTTGCCATATGCGCTATATGATAATAATAAAACATCTCGTCAATTAAAGTGTATTGACTTGTCTGTTCTACCCGTTGTGCATAGTTCCACACATTTTGAAGCGGAATATCCGCCTTTCCCACAACATCACTTTCGATAAGGGAATCATGCAATTCAAGATGTACACCATTTTCGGAATGCATTTTTATATCGTGTGATGTTTTCTCTCCGCTTGTATATTTCAACGACACAGAAAGCACGTCTACGGCACGGGACAAATCTGTTTCTTTTACCAAAATATCAATATCGCAACTTGTGCGCATCCACGGTTCGGGATAATATCTACGAATAACAGAACCTTTCAATGGAATAAATGATATATTTGCTTTTTTAAGCGCTTGGCAAATCTGCTCCAATTCATAGTTTATCGACTCGTAACGATACACCGCCGTAAAAATCTGTTTGTCGAAATTTTCTTTGACTTTTACAATTGCCGCCCGTTCGTTTTCTTGCATATCATCTGGCAGTTTTTCGAAAACGCCGCTTTTATTCAGCGCATCGCCAATAAGGTGCACCACATCGTGCGCTTTTGAAAGCTGATACAATTGAATCAAAAGTTGCGCGGAGGCTTGGGGCAAAACGATTTTTTCGTTTTGCTCGCAAATATCGAGCTTTATACAGTTAAACGCAATTTGTGCTATACTGTTCATTATGCTTTGTACCCCATCACCGACATTTCATCAAACCAAATTATCCAACTCAACCAGTCTCTTGTCTCAGCATTTTCCTTTATCACAGCGTCCTTGTTAAATATTATACTTCTATTAGATTTACAAGACCCTACGTACGGTTACAAGCGCCGTTTCAATCACCTTATCCATATCATAATACTTATACTCGCCAAGCCTTCCTCCGAAAATCACTCGATTTTCCCGAGCGGCAAGTTCTTTGTATCTCAAATAAAGTTCTCCGTTTTTTTCGTCGTTAACCGGATAATACGGCTCGTCTCCGTTTTTCCATTCCGAGCTATATTCGCGACTTATCACGGTTTTAGGCTGTTTTCCGAATTCAAAAAATTTATGTTCGATGATTCTCGTAAACGGCGTTTCGGCATCCGTATAATTCACCACGGCGTTTCCCTGAAAATTCGGCACATCCAAAACCTCCGTTTCGAACCGCACGGAACGATATTCCAACGTGCCAAAACGGTATCCGTAAAAAGCATCAATCGCTCCGGTGTATACGATTTTTTCGGTGATTGAATTTAATTCAGTCGCATTATCAAGGTAATCGCAATTCAGTCGTACTTCCACCCCTTCAAGCATCTTTTCGATTATTTTTGTATAGCCGCCGATCGGAATTCCCTGATACAGAGCGTCAAAATAATTATTGTCAAAAGTAAGTCTTACAGGTAATCTCTTTATAATAAATGCAGGCAATTCCGTGCACGGTCTGCCCCATTGCTTTTGCGTATAACCTTTAATAAGCTTTTCGTAAATATCTGTTCCGACAAGCGATATTGCTTGCTCTTCTAAGTTTTTCGGATCGGCTATTCCTGCCGCTTTACGCTGTTCTTCGATTTTTTCAGCCGCTTCTGCAGGAGTAATCACGTCCCACATCTTATTAAACGTATACATATTGAACGGCAACGAATAAAGTTCGCCTTTATAGTTTGCCACAGGCGAATTCGTGTAACGATTAAATTCCGCGAATTTGTTTACATATTCCCACACTTCTTTATTGTTCGTATGAAAAATATGTGCTCCGTATTTATGAACGTTTATCCCTTCGATTTCTTCGGTATAAACATTTCCGCCCGAATGCGGACGTTTATCCACGACAAGAACTTTTTTCCCTTGCGCCCGCGCTTCATGCGCGAATACCGCGCCGAAGAGTCCTGCCCCCACAACTAAATAATCGTAAATCATTTTTTCTCCGGTTTTCAAATCATTGATTTCCTTTATCTTTATTATCGTTACGGCGCAAACGCGCCTTAATTATGGATATAAACTTTGTAATAGTTTCAAACACGAATTCATCGCGGAGAATCAATAACGTCACAAAATAAATGATCGCGCCCGCAACAATCAATACCAACAGCGCTCCAACGCTGATCGGCAAAAAAGGCTTAACTGCAAAAAGGACACCGAACATTACAAGTCCTGCACCCCAGTACTTCCACGAGCAGGTAAAAATCGGCTTTAATTCATACAATCGCTTGTGCCCCACATAAATAAATCCGGCTATCGTTACACACAATTCCGCAATTATCGTTGCGATCGCCGCGCCTATCGACACATAAATCGGTATCAAAATCGCATTTAATGCAACATTCACCACAGCACCGATAACTACCGTCAGCGTCATAATGTTCTGCCTGCCCGTAGGAACGAAAAACTGCGTACCGGTAACACCGCTTAGCCCTATAATAATCGCGAGAGTGCTCAGCATAGGTAACAAAACCTCGCATTTTTCATAACCTGCGCCGAAAAATACAGGCACTAACGTTTTCGATATCGCTATCAATCCGAACATTATCGGAATCGCCATCATCCATACATATCGATAAGATTTGTATATATAGTATTTGACCTGCTCGTCTTTTCCCTCTTTGTAAGCGCATGCTATGCGCGGTATCATAACGATTCCCAGTGCGGTTACGATCGCCAGAACCATTTTTACGATTTTATCGGCTTGCTCGTAGTATCCGTTCTCGGCAAACCCGTCCGAAAGCCAACCAATCATCGATTTATCCAGAACGAGATATACCTGCGTAGCAATCGTCGGCAAAAATAGTTGCAATACGCCTTTGATGTTACGAAACGGTTTGATATTTTTAACCCTGCAGAGATTTGCGGGCAAAAACACCCATATGCATATGTTGCTAAGTATGGTAAATCCGACAGAAATAAGGACGTATTTCCATAGATCGCTTGCCGACTTAACGAATAAAAATACAAAACAGACATTCAGAATACGAAATAAAATGCTCGTCGTTACGGTTTTCCCGAATTCTTCCATGCCTTGCATAAACCATGAAACGTCAAAAACGACGTTCAGAATATTAAGACTCAGAAGCGCGTAAAGCGTCCGGCTCGATTCCGAAGCAAACAGAAAAAGGTATCCTGCATACACAACAAGTGTGAGCAAACTTGTCATCGTTCTGAAAAGAAAGATTTCCCAAAACGCGCGACTTCTCGCTTCTTTATCTTTTTGCGTATACCCGATGGCGCGTTGCCCGTAAGTAGTCGTTCCTAAAACAGCAAACAATACAAAATACGATACAATAGATTTTGTATAGCTATATTTGCCAACCCCGTCCACACCGAGTACACGGGAAACATACGGTGTTACAATGAGCGGTGTGACCAGAATCAATATCTGGTATACTAAATTAAACGCAAAATTCTTTTTTATACTTTTGGTTTTCATTTTTACGATTTATAAAGAAATCATTTGTAATCATGCATTCACAAAATCAATAAACATCAATATTAAAAACACATAAATCTTTCTCTTTGTCTTCCACATAAAATGTCCACTTCTTGCAAAGCTCAAATTACACCACTTTCAATTTTGGCACTGTATAAAATATTATCAAAGCCTTACAATTAACCAGGAAAAGATTCATTAAAACATCAATGCAGTAAAACTTAATCTCTGAAATATAAATCTCTCGTATACACTTTTTCTCGCACGTCATCCAAGCAAGAATCGTAACGGTTTGCAACAATCACGTCGCACATTTTTTTGAAATTACCGAAATCGTGAATCACTTTGCTTTCAAAAAATAAATCTTCTTGCAAAGTCGGCTCATATACAACGATTTCCGTGCCCTTTGCCCGCATTCTCTTCATTACGCCTTGTATCGAAGATTGCCGGAAATTATCCGAATTGCTCTTCATCGTCAGCCGATAAATACCGATAACAACCTTCTTCCCCGGAATTCCGTTTTCCCCGTATTCTCTGTTCTTCCCGTAAAAACCAGCTTTTTCAAGCACTTCTTCCGCAATAAAATCTTTTCTCGTCCTGTTCGATTCAACAATCGCCGAAATCAAGTTTTCGGGAACGTCTTCAAAATTCGCGCGAAGCTGCTTCGTGTCTTTCGGCAAACAATACCCGCCGTATCCGAACGAAGGATTATTGTAATGTGCACCAATCCGCAGATCAAGACAAACGCCGTCGATAATGGACTTCGTATTCAGTCCTTTCGATTCCGCATAGGTATAAAGCTCGTTGAAATACGCCACCCGAAGTGCAAGATAGGTATTCGCAAAAAGTTTTACCGCTTCCGCTTCCGTCGTATCCATAAACAGCGTGTCGATATTTTCCTTTATCGCGCCCTCTTGCAACAACTCGGCAAATTTATGCGCCATCGCTTCGACTTTCTCGTTTCCCTTCGGGCAACCGACGATAATCCGGCTCGGATAAAGATTATCATACAACGCCTTGGATTCGCGGAGAAATTCAGGGCTGAAAATAATATTTTCGGTATGATACTTTTCTCTCACGCTTTTTGTGTAACCTACGGGAATCGTCGACTTTATCGCCATCACGGCTTCCTTATTTACCGATAAAACAAGCTCAATCACTTGTTCCACGTATTTCGTATCGAAAAAGTTTTTCTTCGGATCGTAATTCGTAGGCGCGGCGATGATAACAAGCTCGGCGTTTTTATACGCCTTTTCCCCGTCTAACGTAGCTACTAAATTCAGCTCTTTCTCGGCAAGATATTTCTCTATGTACTCGTCCTGAATCGGACTGATTCGCTTGTTGATTTTCTCTACCTTTTCGGGAAGCACGTCCACCGCCGTTACTTCGTTGTGTTGCGATAAAAGCACCGCCAGCGATAAACCTACATATCCCGTTCCCGCTACAGCTATTTTCATTTCGTATTCTCCTTGCAGTAAAATTCTTTATACCATTCTGCAAATTTGCGTAACCCTTCGCGCAAACTTGTGTTTGGTTTGAATCCGAAATCATTTTCAAGCGCAGAAGTATCCGCATACGTTACGGGAACGTCCCTCGCTTGCATAGGCACAAACTTTTTGTGCGCTTCAAAATCATATTCTTTCGGAAGCACTCCGGCACGCACTAATTCTTCCTGCAAAATTTGCACAAAATCAAGCAGATTTTCGGGATGATTGTTGCCGATATTGTAAATCTTGTACGGCGGAATCGGCAGTCCGTCCTCGCCGTTTTTCTTTTCGGGAGCGTGCATCATGACACACTTTACGCCTTCCACAATATCGTCCACATACGTAAAATCGCGTTTGCAATTCCCGTAATTGAAAATCTGAATCGTTTCGCCTTTGATAAGCTTGTTCGTAAAACCGAAATACGCCATATCCGGTCTGCCCGCAGGACCATACACCATAAAAAGCCGTAAACCCGTTGACGGAATGTTATATAGCTTACTGTATGCGTGCGCAAGCAACTCGTTTGATTTTTTTGTTGCGGCGTAAAGCGACACTGGATTGTCCACCTTATCGTCCGTGGAATACGGCACTTTTTTGTTGCTGCCATACACCGATGACGAAGAAGCATATATCAAATGCTCGACACCCTTGGCTCCGTTATCATACGAATGGCGGCAGGCTTCGAGAATATTGTAAAAACCGATAATATTGCTTTCTATGTATACGTCGGGATTTGTTATCGAATACCGAACGCCCGCCTGCGCCGCAAGATTTACTACGATATCAAACTTATATTCTGCAAAAAGCTCGTCTATAAGCCGTTTATCTGCAATATTGCCCTTCACGAAATGCCATTTAGAAGAACTACTCTCGGCAAGCCTTTCGATTCCTTTCAAGCGGTATTCTTTGATAGAAACATCGTAATAATCGTTGAGATTATCTAACCCGACAATTGTTGCGCCATCTACGGTTTTCAGCAATTCTTTAACGAGATTTGCCCCGATAAATCCGGCTGCACCGGTAATTAAAATTGTTTTATTGTTTACCATAAGTCAATCTCTTCATCCCTTGATTCTTTATATTGCAAAAATACATTTTTATCAATCACCGCGTTTGGTATCTCTCATCTAATCTTACATACGTCAAGAGCTTTTCTAATAGCCTGTACTGAAAAATACCCTTTTCTAATTTTTTTAGCAATTGCATGAACACGACAAACCATCATCTCATAATTCTCTGTTGAAATAGAATCTATTACTCCTTTCAAATCAACAAGACTCGAAATGACTATGCCACATTTTTCTTTCTTTACAAATTCAGCCAAAGCGGATTGATTCCAAGTTATAATTGGCAACCCTGCCGCAATGTAAAGCGAAGCTTTGTGTGGTGTGTTAGTCCGAAGATAATTACCATAATCACCCTCACAAGTTTCTATAGATGAACCATCCCAAACAAGTCCAAAACGGCCTATTAAAATATCTGGCAAGGAATCTGGGTTAAATGAGCCAAAGTATTTTATATTTTTCGCTCCCACATCGGTAAAGTTAATTCCATAGACATTAAAATCTATATTACTTGGTACTTTATACAGATATCCAGCTTTTGCGCTTAATAGATTACCGGCCACAACAATATTATCTGATAACATTTTTCTTGCGACAAAATTGGTAGATGTTAGATAATCAAATATCCCCAAGGTTATTATATTCGACTCTGCAACCCCATTTTTAACTAACTCTTTCTTCATTTGAGAATTGTGGACAATAACGCATGTTGCCAATTTTAAAATTGCAAAATCATCATGTCTATTGAAACTATTTCTAATAGGATGCCGTAAACATTCTATATCATGCACAATAAACACAACTTTTACTTGTCTATTGCGTAATTTTTTGATATTATAAAAGCTAAAAAATGTTTGTGGCATAATCGGATATTGAAAAAACACAATATCTTCTGCCTGTAAGAAAGACAATGTTTTGTTTAAATAAAAATAATGAAGAACTTTTCCATAAAGCTTATTAGTATTAAAACGATTTTTAATAGAAATTTTAGAAAAATTTAACCTGTTGAGCAC
>CAVGAA010000029.1:0-13437 GCA_963627065.1 bacterium
AACGAAAAACACAAAATATTGTGGTTTGCAAAATATGGTGGAGACAGATGGATTCGAACCAACGACCTCATGCATGTCAAGCATGCGCTCTAACCAACTGAGCTATGCCTCCGAATGTTGCAGTCCTTGCGGGCATTCTCGGTTGAGATCTTGACCGATTTTTTCGCAACGGGTATATTATATCACATTCTTTTTCAAATTGCAAGGGGTTTTTCAAAAAAATATTTGCTTTTTTCGAAATTTTTTCGTTCGTGTCGGTGAGGACGGAAAAACGGCTTGATTTTCATCCTTTTTGCTCTGTCCCGAATGCGTCGGCTCGGGCTGTATCCGCAACAAGGTTTTCCGTGATTTGATTCTCGAAGACAATCATTCCGAAATCTCGTTTATGACCTGTCCGCACGGCGAAAATGACTGCGTCAAGAGCAATATTTGCTCCGAAATACTCTGAAACGCTCCGAAATGCCGATTTAAAATGTAACAATATTTTGAATAATTCGTAAATTGTTAAGCCTAACTCTTGACTTTTTTGCGTAAATCGGGTATAATATCTTGAGATTATAGGCGAAAGTACGTTCTTTTTGCGTGCAATGCCCTTGTAATCTGCAAAAAGCCATAAATAGCCCTATTTTGCCCCGCTCTCTCCGCATCGAGAGGGAGGGGTAGCGGATTTTTGCGACATCTTTCAAAAGATTGCCTTCAAAAAAAATCCGTGTTCTACCGCACTGCCCGATTTTTGACTTCTCTGTCCGTCAACGTGCCGAAACTGCCAATGTTTGAAAGGGAATGGAATGGAAACGAAAACTAAGGAAAAACTCAAAAAAATAGGCGGAATTGCTCTCAACGTCGTACTGTGGGCGTTTGTTATCTTTTCCGTTGTCATCACCGTCGTAGCGGTTTCCGCAAATGCCAACAAGAAGAATGTTCCGACTCTGGGCGGAAATTGCTATCTCAGCGTCCTTTCGGACTCTATGAACGCAGAAAAGCCCGAATGGGTAAATGCCGACAAGCCGTCCGGATTCAAGAAGGGCGATTTGATTATCGGGCATTACATTGCCGAGGATGACGAGGCAAAGGCACAACTCGAAGTCGGCGATATTATTACATTTGAATATGATATCAACGGCAACGGACAGTTTGAATCCGGCGAATACGACACGCACAGAATTAAGGAAATCACCGCAGACGGTTACTACATCACGCAAGGTGATAACTCCGAATATAACCATGGCGGTACGGAAACCGTCTCGCCCGTCCGTGTCATTGCCGTTTATACCGGCAAGAAGTTGCACGTTGTCGGCTCAATTCTTTCCGAGTTGAGTTCGTTCCGCGGATTCGGACTCTTTATCGTCCTGCCTTTGGCACTCTTCTTCGGTTATGAACTGTTTGTGTTCATCAAAACCATGCTTTCTCTCAAAAACGAAGGCAAAAAGACCATTACCGCCGCCGATGAGGAACTCATCAAACAGCGTGCGATTGAAGAATATCTGCGTCAGATGAATGCTCAGAACGGTCAGAATGCACCGAACGAAGCATCGCAGGATACGGCAGAAACGGAAACGGCGGACGATGAAAAGTCCGATACACCGAATGAATAATTCTCTCGTGAGAGGAAAGGACTAAAGCACCGTGGGTTTTCTTTACGGATTTTTGAATTGGTTTCAGACGTTTTTCGGCAATATGCTGGAAGGCATCCTGACCTTCTTCAAGGGCATTTTCTACGGATTTGTTCAAATTTTTGATTTTCCTTATTATTACAGACTTTGGAAAGCGTCAAGTTCGGATTTCGGCGTAGCCGACTGGATTCTTTCGGTCATTGCGTTTATTCTGGTCTTTGCGGTCTGGGTAGCCTTCTTCTACTGGCTCGCCATCGGCATCCGCAAGTTCTTCCGCTATCGCCGTCTGGTTGTGAGCAACGAGGACCTCTTGGAGGAGATTGCACAACTCCACCGTGACATTTTACGACTCAACACCGAAAAAGACAAGATTGTCGAGTTGAAGGTTCAGCAGGCTGGTCTGTCTTATGAAGAAATGAAAAAGATGCTCGACGATAAAATCGACGAGGCGAAAGCGGAAGCCGATCAACTGTCGCCGACAATCAACAACAACGTGGTTGTCGAAAAGGACGAAAACGGCAATCCTCTGCCGGTCGCATCCGACAGCCGTTTCCAGCGTCTTTCCGCAGTCGATGCGAAGTATATTTACTTCCAACCGCCGGAATATGACAACAACATTACGCTCGAAAGCCTTTGCGAAGACATCCGGAACTTCGCTTGTACCAATAACCACCTGTACTATGAAATCCGCACCATTCGTCTGATTATCGCAGGCTTTGCCGCAACCAAACTCGTGGTCCTGCAAGGTATTTCCGGTACCGGTAAAACGTCCCTGCCTTATATGATGGGCAAATTCTTCCAGAACGATGCCACAATCGCATCGGTTCAGCCGTCATGGCGTGACCGTAACGAACTTTTCGGTTATTTCAACGAATTTACCAAGAAATTCAACGAAACCGAAGTCCTTCGCCGTATTTACGAAGCCGGTTACAATGACGATATGAACATCATCATCCTCGATGAAATGAATATCGCACGTGTCGAGTATTACTTTGCGGAAATGCTGTCCGTGCTTGAAATGCCCGATCCGAATGAGTGGAAACTGGAACTCGTTCCGTCCACGCTCCCGAACGATCCCGTCAAACTCGAAAGCGGTTGCCTGAAAATTCCGAGAAACGTTTGGTATATCGGTACAATCAACAACGACGACTCGACCTTCTCGGTTTCCGATAAGGTTTACGACCGTGCATTCGTCATCAACCTCGATACCAAGGGCGTTCCGTTCGAAGCACCCAAAACACCTGCAAAACGTGTGGCTTACAGTTATGTCGATACGCTTTATCAAAAAGCAATCGCACAGTACCCCGTCAGCGATGAGGTCATTGAAAATATCGGTAAACTCGACAACTACGTCATCGAAAAATTCCGTATTGCATTCGGTAACCGTATTATGAAGCAACTGCGTGCGTTCGTGCCTTGCTATGTTGCGTGCGGAGGAACCGAAATCGAAGGCGTTGACTATATCCTCGCAACAAAGGTCTTCCGTAAATTCGAATCCCTGAACCTTTCTTTGATTCGTGACGAAATCAGACCGCTTCTCAACTTTATGGCCCAACTCTTCGGAAAAGGCAATATGAAGGATTCTTTCGCTTACCTGCAAAGACTCCAGAAGATGTATTGATCGTAAAAAATACGGTTTTCTCACATTTATTGCCGGTGACTTCAACATTTTACTTTTTATTTACTGCTTACGCATTTTATGCAATTGTTTGGCAAATCGAAAATAAGATCGAAAATTAAAATGAGATTTAGACTTATTCTCGGAAAGGAGACGGGAGATGTATAACGACGACGAAATCGAAGAACTCGGTGAAAATGACGAAAGCGAAGAAACCGATGAAAGCGAAGAAACCGAACTCGATGACGAAACCGAAGACGGCGATGAAAACGGTGTCGGTGTGAACGGCGAAACCGCAGAAAATACACAGGATAAAACTGCGACGGAAGAATCGTCTCCCGTCGCTTTTTCCGATTGGACACAGTCATTCCGCTTTGACCGTTCATTCACCGCAAAACTCATTCTCTCGGACGATAAAGTCAAGGAATATTATGCCGACCTTTCCACCGCACTCCTCTCGTATGAAAAAATGCATTCGAGAACCGGTTGGAACGGTGTGACCTTTACGGCAGGACGGGCAAGAATTGCCGATATGGCAATTGTCGGTAAAACGCTCTGCCTCTACCTTGCACTCGATCCGGCAACCCTGACGGAAGGCAAATACCGTGCCAAAGACGTCGCTGATGTCAAAAAGCACGAAAAAACGCCTGCCATGCTCAAAATCCGTTCGGACGGCGGTAAGCGTTACGCAATCCGCCTGATTGACGAGGTCGCCGAGAAAAACGGGCTTGCCAGAAAAGAAGGGGAAGTCGAACCTGTCAAGGCGTCGCACTTCCGTACCGATTCTTTCAACAACCTCATTACAAGAGGTCTTATCCGAGTTCTCAAAACCAAACGCAAGGACGGAAATGACGAGGGTGAGGAAAGTGCCGGTACGCCCGAAACCGTTACCGTTATGCCGATTCCCGAAAAGCCGGTTGTCCGTGACATTCCCACGGGTGCTTATGCCGACACGGTCGAATCCGCCGATTCGCTTTTGTCCCGTCACGGCATTTACAACGAAATTCTGACCGCACTTTCGGACGGCGAGGGCAAAACGAGATTTACCGAACGCCTCATGCTCCGCTCGGTCGATGAAATTTGGGTGCGTGCCGTTGAGGATTGCCTCAACAGTATGGACGAACTCATCCGTAACCCGAACCACTTTATCGCCGAAACCGAGGAGGTTCTGCCGATCGAACTGACCAAAAAAGTGACCGGTCGGTCGATTATTCACCTGTCCCGCCATGCCGATTATCTGGCGGAAAACCGTGACGGCGAGGTTATGCCGACCAAACTGCTCAATGTCTTCCGTGACGATTCGCTTTTAACCTACGAAAATAAATTCCTCAACACCCTTATCAACCGTCTGTTCCTCTTTGTCAGCAAACGTTATCAGGTCGCAAAAGAGTACGGTGCGGACGAGAAAACCGAAAGTTTTGAGTTTGAAAACAGTTTCTTCCACGGCGAGGGCAAGGGGAGAATTCATATCACCATTGAATATTCCGAGCATAATCTCAACAAAGACGTCAAAAATGCCCTGACCGGTACGGGACTTTGGGCAAGAGTCGAGCGGTTGAACGACATTGTCACCGCATACGTCAATTCATCTTTCGCAAAGCAGATGGACCGCAATTTCGTCCGTCCGCCGATTATGCGTACCAACGCAATTGCCAAAAACAAATATTTCCGTGAATGCTTGGCTCTTTGGGAATTCATCGAAAGTTACGATGATGCCGGCTACGGCATTACGGTCGAAGAAAAGCAGAGAGAAATTTCCTCGGCATATATCAAGGAAATGTATGAAAACGCCTCGATGCAGTACCTGCTTTTCCGTCATCATATGGAAGACGGATTCGAAGAAGATACCGAGAGCGTGACGACAACCGTCAAGCCGAATTACAATGTCGAGGTGGCATCGGAATCCGAGCCTTACACCGAAACATTCACCGAAGAAGCACCCGTACCGACCGACGACGAGGACGAATTTGCATTTGCCCTGCGTGTTGCCTTAATGACGGATGCCGTACTCGAAAATCCGACGCCGGCGGGCGACGAAGATGCCGAAGTCGAGGGAAAAGATCGCTGGTCGAGAAGTTTCTATGCGAGATTGCGACTTGCAACCGACGAAACAAAGGAAATTTATGCCGAAGTTTCGAATCTCCTTTTGCATTACAAGGGCATCAATATGCGTGAAAGTCGCCAGTGGGCAAGTTTCCGCAAAGGCAGGCAGAATCTGGCAAGAATAACGGTCAGTGAAAAAACGCTCCGTTTGTACCTTGCACTGAATCCCGCCGAAATCGCCGAAAAATACAATATTGAAGACAACTCCGACCGTGCAAGATTCGAAGAAACGCCCTCGTGCCTGCGTGTGAGAAGCAACAGAAGTCGCAAATATGCCGGCGATCTCGTTGCAATGCTTGCCGAAAAATACGGTCTTGTCGAAACCGATAAGCCGTCGGCAGAGATAAAGGCGGAGGACTACCCGACCGAAACGGTCGAAGAGATGATCGAAAAAGGCTGGATTACCTATACCGGCAAGGGTGTTCCCGGGGGACTGCCCTCTATCGGAACTACGAAAAAAGAAGAAACCGTCAAAAATGCGGAACTTGTGGGAGATTTGTCTGTGTCCGAATCGGGCTTTGTTCCGGACGACGTCAAGGCGGATGCAAGCACATCCGGAGCGGAACGGACGGTTACCGAGCAGGGACGGGAACTTGCAAAAATTGTCGACAGCATTGTCCGCCCGACCGGCAACTATTCCAAACCGACCGAATACGGCTTGGACGATACCTCCGGATTTATTCAGGATGCGGAATCGGAAGAGAATAAGTCGGACAAAAAGGATTCCAAGAAGAAATGATCCGTTTTCGCAAAACAGTCAGGAAAATTCTGTCGGTGGGATCGGTGGTCGTATTGGCACTGCTTGTAATTCTGGCAGGTGCAAATGCAATTCTCTCACGGGTGTACAATACCCCGACCTTTCTGTTCGGGCGTACGATTCTGTGGGTAAAAACCGGCAGTATGGAACCGACCATTGACGAAAAAAGTTATATTCTCGTGAAAAAATCCGACGGCAAAAATCTTGCGGAGGGGGACATTATCACCTTCCTTTGCACCGATACCGCGTCGGATGCATACGGCTATCTCGTGACGCACCGCATAGCAGAGGTCACGGCGGACGGCTTTTATAAAACCAAAGGCGACAACAATTCCATTGACGATTCTTGGACGGTGCATCCGGACGATGTTGTGTCGGTCGGGGCGAGAAATCTGCCGGTTTTAACCTTCTTCGGCAGAATCTATATGTCACCGCTCGGACTCTTCCTCATTGCCGTTATTTTCCTGTGGTCCTGCGTGTTCCTCTATCTGCCGGACCTGCTCAAAGCCATGAAGAGTGACGAAAGTCGGCAGGAGGCAAAAGAAGCGGAAATTGACAGACGTGTGCAGGAAGAAGTCAAAAAAATGCTCGCAAACGGCAAAAACAGTTTGCAGGATGACAAGCAAAGCGATACGAAAGGCGGTGACGACAAGTGAAGAAACTTCGTATTAAAAATGCAGGCGGACTTGCGTTCGGCGTTGCCGTATTGATCTGTGTCTTTTTCTTGGTTCACGTCCTGTCGCTCGGCTCGGAATATTCCTCCGGTGTCAACAATCAGGCGGCGGAGCGTGCATCTTTCTATGCCGAAGATCAGGCACGCTATATCGAGGCACAGTGCGATGCCGTCAAAGAGCAGGCAATTTTCTTCGCCACGAAATTGCAGGAATGCGACACGCAGGCAAGCGTGACCGAAAGGTTGACCGACCTCCACGCCACCGCAAGAAAAGCGGATCAGATGTTCTTGGCGGCATTCTGCTTTACTGTGGACGGCAAAACAATTGGCTGGACGGGTAGGGATGAATTGAAAAATTACCCCGTACTCACGGCTCTCGAAACCGTCGAAGGCACAAAAATTTCAGGCATTTTCCAGTACAACAACGAGGTCATGTCGATAGCAGGCACCGCCGAGGTCACCGATTCCTACGCTACCCGTGTGGTTGTCATTTATGACCGTACGGTGCTGTCAATCAGCGATTATGCCTACGAGGAAGGTTCTATGCAGGACCTGATCCGCTCGGTAAAACTTTCGGAATTCGTACTCCTTTGCAAGCATGACGGCATTGCCTTTGACCGAATCGTCAACAATACGGAAGATTTTACAATCGGTTACGACGAAACCGTTTCAAAAGGGCTTTTCCGCAATCTCCTTTCAAGCGATGAGGAGATCGAAAACGCAACCGTCGCATTGCAAGGGACGGGAACGCAGACATTCCTGTTTATGCAAAATACCGAAAATTATATCCTGACCGTGACCGCGTTCGGTGAGGAGAGAGCCAATCTCTCGCTCGTGTGCGTCTATAAAGTCAGCAACGTTTACGGCGACGGCTACACGCTTATGACAAGCATCTGGTCATCGCTTCTGGGGCTTGCCGTCATTATGGCAATTCTGGCAGGCTCGATGATAGCGGACAGACTCTCGTCACGCAAAAAAATGCTCCGTATGGAGATGATCGATTCGACCGTCAATTGCCCCACACCGAAGAAATTTGAGCATACGTGTGAAGATTTAATCAAGAAAAACGCCGGTGCGGGCTATGCGTTCGTGTCGATTAAAATCAACAACTTCGGCTACGTTTCCGAAAAACTCGGAGACAATGCCGCAATCGATCTGGCACGTTACTGTGCCGATACCGTGCATCACGCACTCCTGCTCGAAGAAACTTTCGCTTATGCCGGTTCTGGCGAGTTTTTACTGCTCATTCACTATCGGGAACGGCAGGCTTTCACCGACCGCCTGAACTCCTTCTACCTGCGGCTCTGTGCCTATAACGGAATCGGGGACGGTTTCAAAACGAATGTGTCCTTCTCGGTCTACGAGGTCGAAAGAGAGCAGAAACAGACCGTCAAGGATATGCTCAAAAAACTGACTTTCGTCAAGTCCACGACGGCGGTTCGGGCAGGCTCGTTCAATATTCAGTTCTATGAAGACGTCCTGCACGAAAACTATTTCAAACGTGCCGAAATCGAAGGAAAAATGGAACACGCACTGCAAAACAGCGAATTCCACCTTTTCTACCAGCCGAAATATAACCTGCGTAGCAAGACGATTGACGGCAGTGAAATTCTCATTCGTTGGTACGATCCGGACATCGGCGGATACCACGTGCCGGATGAATTCATTCCGGTCTTCGAGGAAAACGGATTCATCTCGAAAGTCGACCGTTTCGTCTTCTACAAAGCCTGCGAAAATATCGCAACCAGACGTGCCGAGCGGAAGACCTGCTATCCCGTGTCGGTCAACGTGTCGAGAGTCACGGCAATTCAGTCGGACTTCCTCGATTATTACATCCGTATCAAGAAAAAGTTTGACATTCAGGACAATTTCTTAACGGTCGAGTTTACCGAAAGTTTCGCATACGAGAACTACGAATATCTCAAAGAGGTGGTGCAAACGCTCCACGATAACGGAATTCTCTGTTCCATAGACGACTTCGGAACGGGTTATTCCTCGTACAACATTCTGAAAGATATTCCGATGGACGAAATCAAAATGGACAAATTCTTCCTCCGCAAAGGTCTGTCGGCAGAGCGGGATCAGGTCCTGCTTGACGGCATTATCGGAATGGTGAAAAAACTCGGTATGAAAGTCACGCAGGAAGGCGTGGAAACGAGGGAAGACCTCTACCGCCTCGAAGCACTCGGTTGTGACGTCATCCAAGGTTATTACTTCGCAAAACCGATGAAATATGTCGACTATTGCGAATTTGTCGAAACCAACTTCGGAAGATAAAGAGATTCTGTAATCGATTGTGTGATTCCTTTATATTTTTCGAAAAAAATGAATACCGAACAAGAACCGCCGAACGCCCCCGTCCGGCGTTTTTTGTGCCTGAAAGCGGATAAATTCTGTAATTGTATCGAAAAATAGCACTTGAAAGCGAATTTAATACTTGAAAAATGCACAAAATTATGGTATAATAGGAATAACGAATTACAAAATCGGGAACGGGGACAACATGAGCATTGATTTTTCCGAAGCGGTCGGCATTCAAAACGGCGTAAAACTGATTGGCGACGATCTGCTGGGCATCTTGTTGAAAGACAAAACAACGGGTAAAAATATCATCTGGGCGACCGAAGATTACCAATCTCTCGGCGAGGGGTACGGCACGGAAGACGAAATTCAGGTGACGGCGATTACGGGCGAGAACGAATCGGTCATCAAGCCACGCACGGAAAAGGCAAAAGACAAACAAACCGCACGAGTCCGGAACAAAGCGGAGGTCTTCACGCCGTCATGGATTTGCAACGAAATGAACAATCTCCTCGATGCCGACTGGTTTGGCAGGCGTGATGTTTTCAACACGGAAAGCGAAAAATCGTGGGTTACGAACGAGGCGAAAATCACATTTCCGGAGGGCAAAACTTGGAAAGACTATGTTTTGCTGAATCGCTTGGAAATCACCTGCGGAGAAGCACCGTATCTTGCAAGCCGTTATGACGCAACCACGGGAAAGGTGATTCCCGTGAAAGACCGAATCGGACTGCTCGACAGAAAATTGCGTGTGGTGTCGGAAAATGCCGAGAACGAGCCGGAGTGGTACGAATGGGCAGTAAAAGCGGTGCAAAGTGTTTACGGCTTTGAGTGGCAGGGGGATAATTTGCTCATTGCACGTGAAAATTTACTGCTTACGTTTTTTGACCACTACACCGAGCATTTTATCGTACCGCCGATAAAAAAATATATGCGGAAAATAGCAAGAGTTCTCTCGTGGAATCTGTGGCAAATGGACGGGTTGAAATATGTCGTCCCGAACAGTTGCAAACCGGTGCAAAAGGAACAACTTTCCATTTTTGGAGAGGATGTGACCACAGAACCCTGCCCGGGGTGCAAAACGGGCGATAACCGATTGCACAGCGGAATTTATTGCCGTGTGATGGACTGGAAAAATGAACATTCGGTAAGATTCATCGACTTGTCAATGAGGAGAGTAAAACATGGTAGAAAAGTTTGACAGTACTTATAAATACAAACTCATATATGTTTTCGAAATGCCTTATGAAACGCACAAGGGACTGTTGAAAATAGGTGAGGCAACGCTGAACACTGCAACAAAACCGGAATATCTTACACCGAACTGTCGGGAATTGAATCAGTCCGCAAAAAGACGTATCGACAATTTCACGGCAACCGCAAGTATGAAATACAATTTGCTTTATACCGAATTGGCACTCTACCAAAAAGACGGTCACGATCATCCGTTTAGCGATAAAGATGTGCATAAAGTGTTGATGAATTCCGGCATTCATAAGGTACAGCCGAACGGTGCAACCGGTGAAGAATGGTTTAAAACTACGGTTGACATTGCAAAAAACGCAATCAAAGCCGTAAAAGAGAAAAAAACCACGCTTACGGCAGGCGAAAAAAGCCCATTGCAACAAAAAATAAATGAGATAGAATTCCGTGACGAACAGAAGACTGCAATCGAGCAAACCGTAAAGACATTCAAAAAAGAAAACGAAATGCTATGGTATGCGAAAATGCGTTTCGGCAAGACCTTGACGGCTCTTGAAGTTGTCAGACGGATGCAATTTCGGCGTGTTATTATTGTAACGCACCGTCCCGTTGTCGATGACGGTTGGAAAACCGATTTCGAAAAAATCTTTTTTGCCGGACATTCCGAGCACGATTACCGCTACGAGCGGAAAACGGCAGATTCCTCCTACACATACGATGAAAAAATCGACCTTGAAAACGATAATAAAATCAAGCAACTTGATAAAGAAGACAATTATTTTCTTTATTTCGCATCAATTCAGGATTTGCGTGGATCACAGCGTGTAGGCGGAAAATACAACAAGAACAATGCCGTTTTTGCCCTTGACTGGGATTTGATTATCATTGATGAGGCACACGAAGGTACGCAAACCGAACTTGGCGATAATGTTATCAAGTTGTTGCGGAAAGAGAACACAAAAGTGTTGGCTCTGTCGGGAACGCCGTTTAATCTTTTGGAAAAATTCAATGACGAAAATGTCTACACATGGGACTATGTCATGGAGCAGAAGGCGAAAAAAGATTGGAACGAAACGCATTTCGGCGACCATAACCCTTACGCAGATTTACCGCAAATGCACATTTACACCTATGAATTGAGCAAAGTGTTTCAAAAATACGCATCGGACGAGTACGGCACAAAGGCGTTTCGGTTCAGCGAATTTTTCCGTGTCTGGACGAGAGGACCGCACGGAAGACGGGAAATTCCGAAAGATGCAATAGAGGGAAATTTTGTGCATGAAGACGACATCAGGTCTTTTCTCAATTTACTGGTCAAAACGGACGAAAATAGCGTATACCCGTTTTCAACCGAGGAATACCGCCAAATGTTCCGCCACACCTTATGGATGGTCCCGGGAGTCAAAGAGGCAAAAGCCCTGAGCGAAATGCTCCGCAAACACCCTGTATTCAGCAAATTCGGCATTGCGAATGTTGCGGGAGAGGGCGACACTTACGAGGAAAATCACTCCGGCGATGCCTTGGAACTGGTGCGAAACACCATTCGGGACAATAAATATTCCATAACGCTTTCCTGCGGAAAACTGACAACCGGCGTAACCGTTCCGGAGTGGACAGCCGTATTAATGCTTTCCGGTTCATACAATACATCCGCCGCCCAGTATATGCAAACCATTTTCCGTGTGCAGTCTGCCGGAAAAGTGAACGGCAGGCAGAAAACGGATTGCTATGTCTTTGATTTTGCACCGGACCGAACGTTGAAAGTTCTGGTTGAAACCGTGCATTTGTCACGCAAACCGGGGCGTAACCAGAAAAAACGCCGTGAAGCAATGGACGAATTTATCAATTTCTGTCCCGTGATTGCGGTTGACGGTTCAAGCATGGCACCGTACAGCGTAAATACCATGATGGAGCAGATCAAGCAGGTTTATGCGGAAAGAGCCGTCAACAGCGGATTTGACGATGAATCCATTTACAATGACGAGTTATTGAAACTGGACAATCTCGATGCCGAAAAATTCAACAGACTCAAAGACATTATCGGTGCATCCAAAGCCCAAAAGAAGAAAGACAGCGTTGTTGTCAACGGGCAGGGGCTGACGGATGAAGAAATTGAGCGTTCCTATGCAAGTGACGGTGAACCGAAAGAGAAGAAGATTCTGACACCGGAGGAAGAGGCAAAGCAACAGCAGATCAAGGAAGCGAAAAACGCACGCAAAAAGGCGATTGACATTTTAAGAGGCATTTCTATCAGAATGCCACTTATGATATACGGGGCGGATGTTCCGTTTGAGGATGACATTGACATAGATCGTTTTGTTGAGTTGGTGGACGATACATCGTGGACGGAATTTATGCCGAAGGGCGTAACGAAAAAACAGTTTGCCGAATTCACAAAATATTACGATCGGGATGTTTTCATATCGGCAGGCAAACGCATTCGGAAATTGTCGGCGGAGGCAGACCGTGAAACACCGACGAACCGAGTTAAAATGATAGCGGAAATTTTCCGTCACTTTAAGAATCCCGACAAGGAAACCGTCCTGACGCCGTGGCGGGTAGTCAATATGCACATGAGCGAAACGCTTGGCGGTTGGTGCTTTTTCAACGAAAAGTTTGAGGATGACACGCAGGACGAAAAGCACCGTTTGGCAGAACCGAGGTTTGTGAATCGGGGACAGGTAACCGAGGACGTTTTCCGTGAGGATGCAAAAGTCCTTGAAATCAACTCCAAATCCGGTTTATATCCGCTTTATGTTGCGTACAGTTTTTATCGGCAACGGCTGGAAGACACTACCGACGAGGACTGGGAGCCGGACGAATTGCGGAGCATTTGGGAAGACGTCATTCGGGACAATGTTTACGTCATTTGCAAAACGCCGATGGCAAAATCTATTACAAGGCGGACACTGATCGGTTACGGTGACGGGATAAAAGTCAACGCCCACTGTTTCGATGACCTTGTCAATATGTTAAAGAGCAAACCGGAACAATTCAAAAAGAAGATCCTCAAAGGCAGTTACTGGGGAAAAGAGGCGAAAGAAATGAAATTCGATGCAGTTGTCGGCAATCCGCCGTATCAGGATGCCTCAACCGTAAATAATCGTGCTGGAGCAATATATCCATACATTTACGAAATGGCTGAACAACTATCACAACGCTATAGTAT
>CAVGAA010000029.1:13447-14296 GCA_963627065.1 bacterium
GGCACAATCCACCACAAACGGGCAAGCTCCGAGAACCAATGTGTTTCAATATTTTCAAATGATATCTGACGAATTGTCATGCGGTGCGATATCCCTAATATATCCGGGAGCCCGTTGGATTCATCGATTCGGTAAAGGGCTTGCACAATTTGGATTGAGCCAAATAAATGATAAAACACTTGTTCGCGTTGATTTTTATCAGGACGCAAATGAGATATTCAAAGATGTTGCAATTGCCGATGGAATTACCGTTGTGTATAAAAATAAATCAAAAGTCAGTGACGGATTTGAATATGTATATCATCGTGGTAATGAAACCATTGCAGTACACATTGATTATCCCAGTGAGCAATTGTTGCCCTTGAACCCCAACGATGGCAGCATTATTTCCAAAGTTAACGGCTTCGTGGATAAAAAACATTTGCAATTTATGTTTGACCGTGTATTACCGAGAACTCTGTATGGAATAGAAAGCAACTTTGTTGAAGAGAATCCGCTAAAAGTGACGGAGTTAACAGATGGTTATATTTTAAAGCCAAATGAAATCAAACTATTTGCGAATGACAAAGCCAAAAAAGCCGGACGTACCAAGTGGTATGTTGCCGATAAATCTATCATCGAGAGTGGAAAAGAATATCTTTCGGAATGGCAGGTTGTTGTATCAAGTGCAAATGCCGGAGGGCAAAAACGTGACAATCAAATTGAAATCATTGACAATCATTCTGCATTTGGGCGTTCGAGAGTAGCACTCGGCTCATTCAAAACAGAAAAAGAAGCGGTCAATTTTTATAATTACTGTAAAACCACACTTATTCGCTTCATGTTCTTGATGACCGATGAAGCCCTGAC
>CAVGAA010000029.1:14306-17586 GCA_963627065.1 bacterium
CCTGACATCGCTTGGCAAAAAAGTTCCGGATATTATGGATTATTCGGATCAAAATACTTTGGTCAATTTCCAAAAAAATCTGAATCCGCAGTTGTATGAAATTGTTGGATTGACTTCCGATGAAATCTCCTATATCGAATCCATTGTGAAATCCAAAGATACAAAATCTTTTTATGAAAAAATGCTTGATATGTCCTATAACGAATTGGTGAAACTGCTTTTGAAAAAATACGGTCCTGCCAAGCAAAACTATTTTCTCGATCGGGAATGCACCGTCAATAACCCACACATTTCCCGCACATCGGAAGGGCTTTATTGTCACCACATTGACGAGGACAAAGCCATTATGCTCAGCAATGATAAGTACGCCCCGAACAACCCGTTTGCATATCAACTGAAAGACCGCCTTGTCTATTGCAATATGCTCGAACACCTTTTGTTACACGTCAAAATTGCCGAAGAACCGAGAAATGCAGAGGCGAATGAGCAGGAACTCCCGGGAATCGGCGGAGCGGTCAACTATATCTGTCGACTGCTCAACGGTATTTATGACGGAAAAGAGTTTCAACGTGATTGGATGAAAATCGTGGCATCCAAAGTCAAGGATCATTTTGACGATTATATCTGCATTCTCCGTCATTTGTACGACGTCATCAAGCAAAATCCGATATATAGCGAAATGTTTCCGCTTGAAAGCCTTTATGTCGATTGGGACGGTAACACTGTGCAGAAAGTGAAAGATGCCTTAACCGACAATTAACAAATTGCAGTCTTCTGATGCCAAAAAATGCAAGTTTCTCTCTTTTGAACTTGCATTTTTTGGCTTGTTTTGTAAAAAAATAAAAATAAATGCATAAAATTACGCAAAAACACTTGACATCGTCATGCAAAAAGTATATAATATATATCACTATATCAAAAATGATATGCAACAATCGGCTACATATCAAACCCACGATTTCGGAGGAAACAATTATGTCAGACAGAGTTTATAATTTTTCGGCAGGACCTTCTATGTTGCCACTGCCGGTTTTGGAGAAAGCCGCAAAAGAGCTGGTCTCTTACGGTGAGAGCGGAATGTCCGTTATGGAAATGTCCCACCGCTCCGCAGATTACGAAGCAATCATCGCACGTGCCGAGGCAGATCTCAGAACGCTTATGAATATTCCCGACAATTACAAGGTCCTTTTCCTGCAGGGCGGTGCGTCCACGCAGTTTGCCGCAGTTCCGTATAACCTCATCAAGCGGACCGGCAAGGCAGATTACATCGTTTCCGGTCAGTTCTCCGGAAAGGCATTCAAAGAGGCTCAAAAACTGGGCTATGACGTCCGCTGTGTCGCTACCACAAAGGACGACAATTTCGACCACATTCCGGTTGTGAAAAAAGAAGACATCCGCCCCGATGCCGCCTATGTGCATATCTGCTTCAACAACACCATTTACGGCACGAAATACAACTACATTCCCGACACCGGCGACATTCCGTTGGTTGCCGATATGTCCTCCTGCATCCTCTCCGAGCCGGTCGACGTGACGAAATTCGGCGTGATTTACGCAGGGGCTCAAAAGAATATGGCTCCGGCAGGCGTGACGGTTGTCATCGTCCGTGAAGATCTGCTCAATTATGCCGAAGAAAAAATGCCCACTATGCTCGAATGGAAGATTATGGCGGAAAACGGCTCGATGTACAACACGCCTCCGTGCTACACCATTTATATGGCAGGTTTGGTCTATCAGTGGTTGCTTGAAAACGGCGGACTCGAAGCCATGAAGAAAAAGAATCTCGCAAAGGCAAATCTGCTTTACGATTATCTCGATTCGCAGAATTACTATATCGCCCCCGTCAAGAAAGAGTGCCGTTCGATGATGAACGTAACATTCGTGACCGGCAATGCGGACCTCGACAAGAAATTTGCAAGCGAGGCGACAAAAGAGGGACTGAAGAACCTCAAAGGACACCGTTCGGTCGGCGGTATGCGTGCATCGATTTATAACGCAATGCCCTATGAAGGTGTCGAAAAACTGGTGGCGTTTATGAAAGCGTTCGCCGAAGCAAATCCGAAAGCGTGAGGAAAAATATGAACATTCAACTTTTGAATAAAATCGCATCGGTCGGACTGGATCAACTCGGCGATGCTTACAAGTACGGGACGGAAATTGAAAATCCGGACGGCATTCTGGTCCGTTCCGCCGTTATGCACGATATGACCTTCGGCAAGAACCTCAAAGCGATTGCCCGTGCAGGTGCAGGCGTGAATAACATTCCGATTGACAAATGTTCGGCAGAGGGCATTGTCGTCTTCAACACTCCCGGGGCAAATGCCAACGGTGTCAAGGAATTGGCAATCTGTGCATTACTGCTCTCCGCACGTGATGTGGTCGGCGGTATCGAATGGGCAAAGGGACTGCAAGCCCCCGACATCGCAAAACAGGTCGAAAAAGGCAAATCCGCATTCGCAGGCAACGAACTTATGGGCAAAACGCTCGGCGTTATCGGCTTGGGAGCGATCGGCGGTCTGATTGCGAACAGTGCATTGGCACTCGGTATGAAAGTGATCGGTTGCGATCCGTTCCTCTCGGTTGACGGTGCATGGAATCTCGATCACCGTGTCACGAGAGCGGCAACATTCGACGAAATTTTCGCAGTGTCCGATTATATCACGCTCCACGTTCCCGCAACCAAGGATACAAAGGGTATGATTTCGGCAGAGAGCATCGCAAAAATGAAGGACGGTGTGAGACTCATCAACCTCGCCCGTGCGGACCTTGTTGTCCCTGCGGATCTGAAAACGGCACTCGAATCCGGAAAAATTGCAAAGTATGTCACCGATTTCCCGACCGACGATATGGCAGATGCAAAGAATGCCATTCTCATTCCGCATCTCGGTGCATCGACCGAAGAATCCGAAAATAACTGTGCGGTTATGGCTGCAAAAGAATTGGACGATTATCTCGCAAACGGAAACATCCGCAACAGCGTCAACTTCCCGAACCTCGAACAGGCAAGAACGGGCGATGCGAGAATCTGCGTTCTCCACGCAAATGTTCCGGCAGTTCTGTCCGGTATCACATCGGTATTGGCATCCGACGGCTTGAACATCGAGAATATGACCAATAAGTCGAAGGGCGACAACGCTTACACGGTTCTCGACGTATCTCCTGCACCGACGGACAGCGTTTCCGAGCATATCGAAGCCATTTCCGGTGTCGTCCGTGTTCGCATTCTGAAATAAATTATGAAACATCCGGTTCTGCATCGTATCGCAATCGGACTGCACGC
>CAVGAA010000029.1:17596-19398 GCA_963627065.1 bacterium
GACTGCACGTTTTCATCACAATTCTGTCGGTAACGGCGTGTGCGGTCGGCATTTACATCCACGTGCTGTTTCCGGCAGCAAAATTGGAAGAATTGAGTTTTTACCTGACGGGCGGAATCGGTCAGGGTGGGGGAGAAACATTCGGCAAGGCGGCCGCTGTGTTGGTCGCCCCCATTCTTGTTGTCAGCGGAGGACTGCTCATTCTCCAATACGGCTTCCGCAAAAAGCCGGTGTCGGTCAGTCACACCTCAAAGAAAAGCGGAAAAACGCATACCGTTCACCTTTTGCCCATCCGTCCGAAGTGGCTCTTTACGGCAGTGGCATTTTTGTTGCTTGTCGGTATCGGACTGGCTCAGGTCGGGACTTTTTCCTATCTCATTTCGGGACTGTCACCGTCCGAATTCATCGAGACGAATTACGTCGATCCGAAACTCCCGGGGCGAATCAATACACCGACAGAAAAGCGAAATCTGATTTTCATCGAACTCGAATCGCTCGAAACATCCTTCTTTTCGACTGAACACGGCGGACTGTTCGATGAGGACATCATTCCCGAAATGTACGAACTGCTCTCGGACGAAGATGCAATCTATTTTGCCACGGACGACAACACGCACGGAACATTGAACGCTTACGGTTCGACGTGGACCACCGCCGCATTGGTCGGTTATACCTGCGGAATTCCGCTCAAAGTCCCGTCCGGCAAACAGAACTCCTATCATTCGGACAATTTTCTTTACGGTGCATGGGGCATCGGTGACGTTCTGCAAGGAGACGGCTACCAAAACATACTGGTATCTGGGGCAGGGACTTCGTTCGGCGGTCTGGCGGAACTCTATACCGCACACGGAAATTATACCATTGTCGACTCCGAAAATCTGTCTTTCACGGACGGCAACGGCAAAACGACAATCTATACCGTCCCCGATTCGCAGTTGAATGCGTGGGGAATCTCGGACGAGGCGACCTTCAAAATTGCAAGACAAGTCCTGACGTCTGTTGACGAAACGTCAAACGAACCTTGGCACGTCTTCATCAAAACGACCGATGCCCATTTCAACGGATATACCTATTCGGAGGGGGACGGCTACGAGGGGAGCGTGACGAAATACGCCAAGAAAGTGCAGAACGTCTACGCAACGTCCTCACGGGAGGCAGGATCGTTTATCGAATGGCTCAAAGAACAGACCTATTACGAAAATACAACTGTCGTGATTGTCGGCGATCACCCCAATATGCTCACGGGCATTTGCGGTGACGTGGAAGCCGATGACAGAGGGCGTTATAATGTCATTCTCAATTCGACCGCAAGCACAAAAAACACGAAAAACCGGAAGATGACGGCATACGATTTTTACCCGACGATTCTCACGGCAATGGGCTATGAAATCAAAGGCGACAGGCTGGGACTCGGCACGGATTTGTTCTCCGACACACCGACCTTGACCGAAATATACGGTATTGACACGATCAACGAGGAACTCGAAAAGAATTCGGAGTATTACATCGAACACATTATGGGACGGGACGACTACGCCCAACTCGGCGGGGAATAGTTTTTTATCGGAACAGAACGAATAAAGAACCAAAAAGAGCAAAAAAGAACCAAAGAGAACAAAGAACCAAAGAGAACAAAAAAGTACAAAAGAGAACAAAAAACAACTTCATTTTACAAGTTGCCAAATTGAAAAAAGTGAGAGAAAAGGACTGCAATCACAACGATTGCAGTCCTTTTTGCATTTTCGTAAAAGAAAGCCCCTCAAAATTCCGACAGAGAGAGAAGTGTACCTAACGCAAAAATG
>CAVGAA010000030.1:0-16883 GCA_963627065.1 bacterium
CAAAGCAAGTCTATCATATCACAACGCCACAGCAGTTGGCAGGACTTGCATATCTTTCAAACAAAACATCCGGTGACCTTTTCAAAGGTGACACCTTCCAAATCGAAGTTGACCTTGACCTGTCTGCTCACTATTGGATTCCGATCTGCCAAAGTAGCAAATTCCGTGGAAGCATTATCGGTGCTAAGGGCGGAACGGTCGGCAATTCCGCAACCATTACCGGAATGACCGTCAATGCCACCGGCGGTTCTGTCGGCCTTATCGGCAAATTCGGCGGTGACTGGATCAAAGATTTGAAACTCGTGAATGCCAAAATTACGGCACCGAAATTCACGGTCGGCAGTTTTGTCGGCTGGCAGGACGGTAACGTCGGATCAGGAATCGGAGGAGGACAAGGCGGGTATCAAAACCTTTATGCCGATACGGCGATTACCGTCACCGGTGGTAGTGACTCCGACCGCTGGGATGATGTCGGCGGTATTGTCGGCTTGATTAACGGTTGCAACGCCAATAACAAACCGACCATTATTAACAACTGCGTTTTTACCGGTACAATCTCCGCACCGCAGGCAGACAACTTCGGCGGAATCGTAGGACTCAGCCAATATGACGGGCAAAAAGCACCTGTCATTTCAAATTGCGTCGTGATTTCCGAAAAAATGGAGTACGGCACGAAATACCATAAAGAAAACCATAATGTCGGTTTCGGCGGTATTGCTGGAAATATTTATTCCAATAATTCTGGTGACGATGTTGCTTCAACTGTTACGAATTGCTATGTTGCCGGAAAAATGTATGTCCTCGCTCCCGATAGTTCCGTAACGGTCAACACCAATGTCGGCGGCATCGTCGGTGCTTCTTGCAATCAAAACAAAACTTACGAAAACTGCCAATTTGATGGTGTCATTGTTTGCAATTCGACAAAAGTCAACTACGGTTCGGTTCTGGGAAGAGCCTTTACAACTTTGACCGTAAACAATGCAGTTGTTTCCGGTGTTGCTCTGAACACCGCATCCAATTCGGCAGGTTATCTCGGACGTGGTATTTACAGTGATGCGACATTTACAAATTGTTATTCCGCACTTGCCGGAACAAAAGTTACGCAAATCACCGAAAGTACCGACTTTACAGCATTGTTAGCCCTTACCGACTCGAACGGAAATAAAATTTGGTCAAAAGTCGACAACTCCGTTTACCCGATTCTTGCAATCGCAAAGAACTACCTGAACGATTCGAACAAGCATCTCTCTGTCGCTATGAGCGGTGCGGATCTCTCGTGGTTTACCTTCGGTTCGACCGAAAAAGTCGTCGGCGATTACAGAATGCTCCTCGGTGCAAAAGCACTTGTCACATCGGCAGGGGACAAAGCCGAAACATTTGTTACCGGTCAGGCAATCAAAGTTGCAAATGTCTTAAAGCCTTATCTCACAACCGCAGATACGGTTCTGAATGCAAATCTGCAATCGACGGCAGATGCAACAAAAATCGTGAATGTTATGGCACAAACGAGCAAAGCGGTTACGGACGGGAAATATGCAGTCCGCTTTGTTGCAGAAATTGTCGGCAGTGATTGGGAAAAAGCAGGATTCGAACTATTGCTTTCCTATACCGATGCAAGCGGAGAACATTATTCCAAACTGACAAAAATCGATATTACAACCTGCTACACCTCGATTTTGGCAGGCACCGAAACGGTTACCGCATCGGAAGGGCATTATTACATCGTATTTGTGCTGAACAACATTCCTGCAACAAACAGTATGACTTATACCGTCTCTGCGTTTGTAGCAGATTCTACGGCGTCCTACGCAAATGCGGGAACGGTTACATTTGACACAAACGGAAATGCAGTAGCAAATGACTGAACAGGAGATAAAGAATATGAAAACTTATGTAACACCGAATCTTGAAATCGTGACAGTTGAATCGGACGATATTCTGACTTTGTCGGTCGGATCAACGTCCGCAAAGGACGAAGACATTTCTAACTCCGATTATTTCGAAATCAGATGGTAAATATCCGCCGACGGTCGTCGGTTCGCAGAAGCAATTCTCAATTAGCAATTGGCAGATAGCAAATTAAAGATAAGCAAATGAACCGCCGACCGTCGACAAATTACAAAGAGTTATCAAGAATTACAAAAGAAGATCTCTCACACGAGGGATCTTCTTTTTTTTATTTTCTTTATTTCTTCGCTATTTTTTTGCCTATTCGATGGGCTTACCCCAACTTTTAGTATAGAATCAGAAAATCCCTTCCGAAATCAATCGGAAGGGATTTTTTTTATCAACCGAGTTTAGCTTGGTTAATCTTGATACCGGGGCCCATCGTGGATGCAATTACGCAACTCTTGATGTACTGACCTTTGGATGCAGCCGGCTTTGCCTTGATAATAGCACCGAGCAGAGCGTCAAAGTTCTCTTTGAGTTTGTCTGCACCGAAAGATGCTTTGCCGATAGGGCAGTGGATGATGTTCGTCTTGTCGAGACGGTACTCAATCTTACCTGCTTTTGCTTCGTTGACTGCTTTTGCAACGTCCGGAGTAACCGTTCCGGCTTTCGGAGAAGGCATCAAGCCCTTCGGACCGAGGACCTTACCGAGACGACCGATAACGGACATCATATCGGGAGAAGCGATAACGACATCGAAGTCGAACCAGTTCTCTTTCTGAATCTTTTCTGCATACTCTGCACCGCCGACATAATCAGCTCCTGCATCGAGTGCTTTCTGAACGTTGTCACCCTTTGTGAAAACAAGGGTTTTTACCTTTTTACCGGTTCCGTTCGGAAGAACGACCGCACCACGGACCTGCTGGTCTGCGTGACGGGAGTCAACGCCCAAACGAACGTGAACTTCAATGGTTTCGTCAAATTTAGCCTTGGAAGTCTGGCAGACAAGTGCCATAGCTTCTGCGGTATCGTACTGCTTGGATTTCTCATACAGCTTTACGCTGTCAACATACTTCTTTCCGTTCATCTCAAATGCCCTCCTCAGTCTTCAACGGTGACGCCCATGGAACGAGCCGTTCCGGCGATCATGCTCATAGCCGTTTCCAGAGTTGCCGCATTCAGGTCGGGCATCTTGGTTTCAGCGATCTTCTTGACCTGTTCTTTGGTCAGTTTTGCAACCTTGGTCTTATTCGGAGTAGCCGAACCGGATTCAATGCCGGCAGCCTTCTTGATAAGGACCGGAGCAGGCGGAGTTTTTGTAATGAAAGTGAAAGAACGGTCTGCGTAAACGGTGATGACAACCGGAATGATAAGACCGATGTCATTCTTCGTTCTTTCGTTGAAATCCTTTGTGAATACCGGAATTGCAACGCCGTACTGACCGAGTGCCGGACCGACAGGCGGTTGAGGAGTTGCTTTGCCGGCGGGAAGTTGAAGTTTAATGTAGCCTAAAATCTTCTTTGCCATTTTTTTAATACCTCCATGTGGTTTTTTACGGAAGCCTCAAAATTTGCTTCCTCCCACTTGTAACCGATAGCGGTTACTTAATTGTTTGCCCCGAGCGGTTCGACACAACTTGTCTCCAACTCGACTGGCATATCCCGATGTCCTCTCTTGACCAAAACGGTAACGTTCTTTTTGTCTTCCGAAATCGACTGCACGATTCCGGTATAACCTTCGAACAAACCGCTGACAACGGAAACGGGATCTCCCACAGCGAACGAAACACGGACTTGCGGTTCGGCTTCAATTTCAAGGACCGCAACTTCGGAATCCGACAGGGGAGTCGGTCTGGATCCCGGACCGACGAAACCCGTCACACCGGTGATGTTTCTCACGGCGTGCCAACTTTCCTCGTTCATAACCATCTTAATGTAAACATAGGAAGGAAAAATCTTGACTTCGACTTCCTTTTCCTTTTCGCCCCGTTTTTCGATAACGGTTTTGGTCGGAATGCGAATGTCGAAAATCAAATCGCCCAATCCACGGTTTTCGATGATTTTTTCCAGACTGGTTTTGACTTTGTTTTCATAGCCCGAATAGGTGTGCGCAACATACCACCGAGGACCTACGTTCATTTCGTTAATATCACTCATGACGATTACTCAAAGAGTCCGATTAAAGCAAGAATGCCCTTGTTGAGACCGAGGTCGAGCAGACAGATTACCACGGCACAGACAACCAAAGCAATGAGAACAACGATCGTACTCCGCTTTGTTTCTGCCCACGACAACCAAGTCACGAGCTTGACTTCGCTTTCATACTCACCTGCGACCTTTGCGACCTTCACACGGTTGCGGATACCGAGAACAATCACAGCCACGAGAATTGCACCGAGGATACCCTCCACGATGATATTTCCCGTTGACATGCTGAATTTTGTCGGGGTATCTGCCCAAACGGTGTCATTCAGAGTCGAAACAACCGGAATCGCAAGCAAAGCAAGATACATCAGACCGAAGAGTCCGAAGACGAACCATCTCAGGACGCCTTTTTTGTTGAAAAAGCTTTTCACACTCATGTTTTCCCTCCGCTTACTTCGTTTCTTTGTGAAGTGTATGCTTGCGGCAGTACTTGCAATACTTCATGAGTTCCAGTCTGTCCGGGTCATTTTTCTTGTTTTTCTTTGTGTCATAGTTTCTCTGCTTGCATTCGGAGCAGGCGAGAGTCACTTTGACTCGTGCATCATTAGCCATTTAGCGGCACCTCCCATTATGATATATTTGGTATAGCCGAAGACCATACCCGTGTACCTCCCTCTCGGAAGCATCGGATGCCGAAGAATCGGTTGCGCATCACCCGAAAATCCTCTTACAGTCGCAAATTTGGGACTACAAGAAAAAGCCCTCCCGCAGAGGTATCAATATTATACCACATCCGAAAGGTTTTGTCAAGCATTTTTTACAATTTAATTTATAATATTTCTATCTTTTTTACGGAAGGCAATTTTGCTTTCCGATTGTTTCGACCTAACATTGTATGTAGGGAATTTTTAACAGCCGTCACAGAATGCACGCAACATACCTCGCCTCGAATGCACATCTCGCATTCAAGGCGGGGTAACTTTATTATTCGATTCAATCTTTTATCTCACTACACTCCGTCCGATTCTCCGACTAATCGTATTTTCGCACCGAGCGATGCAAACTTATCCACCAAATCGCAATAGCCCCTTGCAATCAGTTCCACACCGGAAATTTCCGTTGTGCCTTCGGCGGACATTCCGGCAATTACCATTGCCGCACCGGCACGTAAGTCGCTTGCCACCACTTTCGCTCCGACCAACTTCTGCCCACCGATGAAAGTCGCAATATTTCCGCCCATAATGATATTCGCCCCCATACGCCGTAATTCCTCGACATACCGAAAACGGTTCGAAAAAATACCCTCGGTAATGGTACTCACGCCATTTGCCATGCAGAGCAGGGGAGCAAATTGCGGATGCATATCGGTCGGAAATCCCGGGTAGGGAATGGTTGTGAGATTAACGCTCCGCAAAATGCCTGTTGATCTCACAGTCACCGCCTCGTCTTCCTCAATGACATCCACTCCCATTTCGGAAAGTTTTGCACTGATACTTTCCACGTGTTTCGGAATCACCGACGTGACCTTTACGCAACCGCCCGTGGCCGCACCTGCGACCATATACGTGCCGGCTTCAATCATATCGGGCAGAATGCAGTACCTGCAACCGTGCAATTCCCGAACGCCCCGAATACGGATCGTCGTAGTACCTGCCCCCGAAATTTTCGCACCGCAGGTGTTGAGAAAGTTTGCAAGATCGACAATGTGCGGTTCCCGTGCGGCGTTTTCAATGGTTGTCATTCCGTCCGCCAAGACTGATGCCAGAATCACGTTGACTGTCGCCCCGACCGAACTTTTGTCAAAATAGACAGTTCCGCCGTGCAAACCGTTCGGTGCTTTCGCCTGCATACGGTTTCCGCAATGCACCGTAGCCCCCAACGCCTCAAATCCTTTGATGTGCAGATCGAGCGGTCTTGAACCGAAGTCGCATCCCCCGGGCAAAGCACAGTCCGCACGCCCGAATCTGCCGAGTTCTGCCCCCGCCAAGTAGGATGAGCCCCTGATGCGACAAACGAGTGCATCGGGCGACGAACCCTGAATGACGGCACTCGTATCGATCCGAACGGTTGTTCTGTCCGACTGCGTGACCGATGCCCCCATTTGTCGGAGAATATCGAGCGATTTCGTAATGTCGCTGACCGGCGGAATATTTTCGAGAATCGATACACCGCCGACCAGAATCGTTGCAAAAACAATCGGCAAAGCGGCATTTTTCATACCGCTGATTGCGACCTCGCCGTGGAGTGCCACGCCACCATCAATGATAATTTTGTTAGCCATTTCAATTCCTTCCGATGTCAAGATTGTTTAATGTAAGTATTGTAATAAGCGACCGTCAGATCAACCACCATGTTGTAACTTTTACTGCCGGCTTTCGAACCCTGCGACTGCAGATAAGCGTTGTTGACCGTGTCGCTGACCGTAGCGACCGTATTTTCTTTGTATTTTTCAAAAAATGCGGAATAGGCATATTCTTCCTGCCGACAGTTACCGTTAAGCGATTTCCACACCGAGCGGTAAGCGGTCTTGTCCGCCGAATAAAGTGCCGATGAAACATATTCGAAAACATTTAGCAGTCCGCTGTACCGAATATAACTGTCGTCCGACTCCATACAGACGAGAAACGCAATCATATTCGCCTCGTCCTCTCTTGCCACACCCCGTTGGTGGGCCAATTCGTGAACGGCGGTAAACGGAATCGTGTAATCAGGAAAATTCACATTGACATTCGCTTCACCGGTAAAGAACGAATAAACACCGGTAATGTGCGTGTAGGACATCGGTTCACTGAGCATGATAGCCTTTGTCCGACTGTAAAAATGGTCTAAAAAGTCATTTCTTTCGCAGAATTTTTCGTAAGCCGACATCAATTTTTCATTCATTTCGTTATAGGAGTACGGCATCACCGATGAAGAATCCTCCGAAGAAAAGATCAGATCGGACGAAACTTTCGCAAGTTCCCCGACAAGCCAATTCGCCGTATCGGTCAATTCTTCCGCCGATACCGGTTGTCGATCAAGCCCTAATTTTTTGTCAAGCGTCGTGCCGTAATACCCGGGGGCAAAGCAGAGAACGAACAGAATTCCGATAACGCACAAGACGGACAGCAGTTTCCCGACATAAATTCCGGCAAGTCGCCAACTTTTGCTGTATTTCTTGACTGCAAGCACAACCAACGCAAACAAAATTGCAGGAATGCAAAGCAAAAGGCATTCGGCAGTCGAAAAGGGAATCCAAACGGTCATATAGGAGAGGACACGCCGACCGAATAATGCAATATGCGAATTGAACCAATCCGAAAAACTCGGAAGAACGGTAAAGAGAATATATAAAAGCACGCAGACCGCAAACAAAGCGTAAATCACTTTGCAGGCAATCGGCAAATGCCGTTTTTTGAAATTTTGTTCACGGTTCATAGGAAATCTTCCTTCCAATCGGGAAACAGATTGCACACCAAGTCGGAAAAATCTTTCGGCAAAGGGGCGGTAAAAGTCAGAATTTCATTTGTTGTCGGATGCGGAAACGTGAGCGATCTTGCGTGCAAAGCCTGCCGTCCGATGCGATTGTCTGCAGTGCCGTAAAGCGAATCGCCAAGAATCGGACATCCCTGCGATGCAAAATGCACCCGCAATTGATGTGTCCGCCCCGTCATAGGCTTCGCCTCGACCAAACTGTACCCGTTCCGCTCCTCCAATACCCGAAATTTCGTCAAAGACGGTTCGGCATCCGGTGTATCCGGTGAACAAATTTCCCGCACAATGATGCTTTTCGCCGAGCGGTGCAAAGGCAAATCGATTTCACCTTCCGCCGTCGGAAGACTACCGTAAAGCACCGCAAGATAAGTTTTGTGAATTTGTCCCGATTGCATCGAAACCGTTAAGCGACCGGCGGAAAGTTTGCTTCTTGCCACCAGCAACAGTCCGCTCGTTTCACGGTCCAGACGGTTGATCGGACGGAAGACGAAAGGGGAATTTTCGCCTTTATAGCGGTAAGCCAAGGCATTCGCAACCGTATCGGTTCTGTGATCGTGCGACGGGTGTGTCGGCATATTTCCGAGTTTTGACGGCACGACAATATCGCCGTCTTCGTATAAAATTTCAATCGGCAAATCAACAGGTTCGGGCAAATTTCCCGAGTCGGTGTCCTCGGTCAAAAGTTCCAGACAATCGCCCGTACGTACCGTGGCACGCACTGTTACCTGCCTCCCGTTTAGCATAATGCCGTTTGGACGGTACTTGAGCGATTTCAACATTTTCGAAGACGGATGAATCCATTCGCCGATAACCGTTTTCACACTTTTTCCGTCATCTTTTTCGGCTATTTTGTAACGCATCGAATCATCCTTTCTTCCTTTTTCTCTTTATTATACCATTTTTTTGTCCGTTTTACAAGTAGACAGATAAGAAAGTTTGGAAAGAGATTGTAAATTTTCGAAAAAAGACTTGCAGAGTCGGTCAGAATGTGATAAAATATTATGGAATACGTTTTTTCGAGGTCAAAATGAAACATCTCCATTTTTTGATATTGATACTTGCCGTGTCGCTCATATTTTCTGCCTGCTCCGGTGGCGAAAAAGTAGACCGTGATACGGAAACCGAAACGGTCACCGAAACCGAAGAAGAACCACAAACCGAAACGGTCGCCGAAACCGAGGAAAAAATCGATTATGCCACGCTCGGAAAAACACCGTTCCGCAATTTGTCACCGTCACCCGAAACCGATTTTGAAATTGCCGAAAACGAAACCTGCGTTACCGTAACGGGCTATGTCGGAACAGACGAAAAAGTCCGCATTCCCGACTCAATAGGCGGAAAAAGCGTGACCGCAATCGGCGACAGTGCTTTCGGAGGCAATACAACCGTCCGTGTCCTTTGGATTCCCGACACCGTAACGACATTCGGGGGCAATATTCTTGCCGGAACGACGTCGCTTTATGCTATCCATACGCCGATCCCGAATGAAGACGGCAAGCAGTTTTTGGGTTGGCTTTTCGGTGCAAAATCTTACGAAACGAATAATGTCGAAGATCTTCGCCGTATCGATTTTCTCGAAATCGGCGGAACTGCCGACACTCTGCCCGACTATGCACTGTTCGACTGCAATGACTTGGTCACGGTCACCCTCTGTGATAACATTACAAAAATCGGTGTTGCGTCCTTTGCCCGTTGTGCCTCACTCAAAAGCGTAAATCTTGAAAAAATCAAAACAGTCGGAAAGCAAGCGTTTGTAGGTTGTACATCGCTTACAGACATAACTTTTTCCACCGAGTTGAAGCAAATCGGTTTTGAGGCACTCGGCAACTGCAATGCCCTCGAAAATTTGATTTTGCCTTTTGTCGGGGAGAGCAGAACAACCAATACGCATCTCGGTTGGCTATTCGGAGCGGAAACGTCCTCTCTTTCGGCGGGACTTTACCCGTCCTCACTTTCCGCTGTTACCATTCTTTCGGGTTGCGAAAAAATCTGCGAAAATGCTTTTGCATCGTCCCCGATTCGCAATTTGACAATTGAGGACGGCACGACCGAAATCGGCGACCGAGCCTTTGCAGACTGCACCAAACTTTCCGAATTGCATCTGCCGGACGGCATTTCGAAAATCGGAGCGGAAGCCTTTGCGGATTGCAAATCGTTAAAAAAAATTACACTGCCGAACGGTTTGATTTCACTCGGCGCGCAGGTTTTCTTGAATTGTGAAAAACTCGAAACCGTTGTACTTCCGGCAAGCCTTGAATCACTGCCGAACGGATGTTTTCTGAATTGCAGAAAATTGACAACGGTCAATTTAGACGGTATCAAAACAGTCGGAGCGGATACATTTCGCAATTGCACATCCTTTACAACCACAACCAAATAAGGAAGAAATTATTTTATGAAGATTTTAAACGGAAATGCAGTGGTTGGACAGAGCGGCGGACCGACATCGGCAATCAATGCAACGCTCGCCGGTATCATTCAGGGAGTCAAAGAGGGGAAAAACTGCGGTATCGGGAAATTATACGGTATGCGGAACGGCATTGACGGTTTTCTCAAAGAAGATCTTGTCGACCTTTTGCAAGTTGTCGATACCGAAGAAAAAATGCATCTGTTGGAGCATACACCGTCGGCGGTACTCGGATCGTGTCGCAGAAAATTACCGGATTTTCATAAAGACACCGCCATATACGAAAACTTGCTCACACTTTTCCGCAAATACGATATTCGTTACTTTTTCTATATCGGCGGAAATGATTCCATGGACACGGTCGCAAAACTTTCGTCTTATCTTGCCGATAAAGACTGGGAAATGCGGATTTTGGGAGTTCCGAAAACCATTGATAACGATTTAATGGGAACGGATCACACTCCCGGGTTTGCTTCATCCGCAAAATATATCGCCGTGACGATGCAGGAAATTCTGCTTGACTGTGCCGTTTATACCGTTCCGGCTGTCACGATTGTCGAAATTATGGGCAGAGATGCCGGTTGGTTGACTGCATCATCGGTCGCAGGCGGTTATGTGTCCGGTCGTTTTCCGGATTATGTTTATCTGCCGGAACGCAATTTTTCGACCGAACAATTCTTAACCGATGTCAAAAACGCACTCGCAAAGCACCCAAATGTCGTTGTAGCCGTGTCGGAGGGGATTCGCTTTGCGGACGGACATTATGTCGGCGAAGGGGCTCAGAACGGAGCAGTCGATGCGTTCGGACACAGTTATCTGGCGGGAGCGGGAAAAGTCCTCGAACAGTTGGTCAAAACCGAAATCGGTTGCAAAGTCCGCTCAATCGAACTCAATCTTCCGCAACGCTGTGCAGGGCATCTCGCATCGAAAACAGATCTTTCCGAGTCGGTCGGTGTCGGTCGACAGGCGATTATCGCAAGCGGGCAGGGGATCACGGGTGAGATGATGTGCATCACAAGAACCGATGACAATCCTTATTCCGTTACTTTCGAACATTCCGAAATCGACAAAATCGCAAACCGTGTACGCACCGTTGACGATGAATATATTAATAATGAAGAAAACGGCATCACAGATGCATTCCGCTCCTATATTCTTCCGCTCATTCAGGGCGAGGCAAAAACGGTATGGGAGAACGGAATCCCGAAATATTTCGTTCTTTGAGGAGGGAAAAACATGAAAATTGCGGTCATCACCGGAGCTTCTTCGGGAATGGGGCGTGAATTCGTCAAAAAGTTAGGAAACGAGCAGACTTTTGACGAAATGTGGGTAATCGCACGCAGACGGGAACGGCTCGAGGAATTGCAACAATTCGTGCCGAATACAAAAATCCGCCCGATTCCGCTCGACCTGACCTTGTCGGATTCTTTCGAAACCTATCAAAAAATGCTCGAAGACGAAAAGCCGGAGGTTTCAGTCCTTGTCAACGCAAGCGGATTCGGTAAATTCGGAGCATTCGAAAATATTGCTCTCGACCAAGAATTGAATATGGTCGACCTCAATGTCAAAGCCTATCTCGCAATGACCTACCTGACATTACCGTATATGAAAGAGGGGAGCGAAATTTATCAACTGGATTCTCTCTCGTCCTTCCAACCCGTGCCGTATATTACGGTTTACGGAGCGACAAAAGCGTTTGTTCTCAGTTTTAGTCGTGCTTTGAATGTCGAACTCAAAAAGCGGAAAATCCGTTGCATGGCGGTATGTCCCGGGTGGGTGAAAACCGAATTTTTTGACCGTGCCGTGTCGGACGACACCATTACATACTATAACAAATTTTTTACACCGGAGCAGGTTATCGACCGAGCCGTGCGGGATATGAAAAAAGGCAAGGACGTTTCGGTCTGCGGTGCATCAATCAGGTGGCAGGTATTCTTAACAAAAATCTTACCGCACAAACTCGTGATGAAAATCTGGTGTCGCCAGCAGAAAAAGTAAAAAAATCGGTAACGGAAACGCAATTTTTTAATTGCTCCTACTTATATCGATATAAATATAACCGATATAATAAAAAAGCACTTTACAAATCGGTTGTTTTGTGCTATAATATAGATTGATATATTTTTGACAATATCTTGGAGGGTATGAAAATGAACAAAATTTCGATTATCGGAACCGGTAGCGTCGGTTCAACCATTGCTTACACCCTGACCGTTATGGGTTTGGCAACGGAAATTGTCATGATCGACATCAACAACGAGAAAGCACTCGGCGAGGCACTTGACATTCGTCAGGGAACGCCGTTCTGTTCTGCTTGTTCCATTTATGCAGGTGACTACCGTGACGCTCAGAATTCCGACATCGTGATTCTGACATCAGGCATCGCAAGAAAACCGGGACAGACCAGACTCGAATTGGCTCAGACCAATGTCAACATCACAAAGAGCATTATTCCGGAAATCACCAAGTACGCACCGAATGCCATTTACGTCATTGTCAGCAATCCCGTTGACATCCTGACTTATACATTTCTCAAACTGTCCGGCATTCCGGAAAATCACATCATCGGTTCGGGTACAATCCTCGATACGGCACGTCTGCGTTCCAGACTGTCCGAGTATTACAACATCAACCAAGCAAACGTTCACGCTTACGTTTTCGGTGAACACGGCGATTCTTCCTTCATTCCGTGGTCCGTCGCAAACATTTCCAATGTACCGATCACCGAGTGTGGAAAACTTATTTTAACTCCCGGGATCGCAAGTCCGGAACTCGATTTCGAAGAAGTTGAGCAGTATGTCCGCAAATCCGGCGGGCGTGTCATTGCAAGAAAGGGTGCAACTTTCTACGCCGTTTCCGTTTCGGTCTGCCACATCTGCAAGTGCATTTTTGACGGTATGGACACAACCATGACGGTTTCCACCATGATGCACGGCGAATACGGTGTCAGCGATGTTTGCCTGAGTACCCTCAATCTTATCGGTCATGACGGTATCAGAGGAAAAGTCAATATTCCGTTGACCGACGAAGAAATCAAAAAACTCCGTTTGAGTGCCGATACGCTCAAAGGCGTTATCAGTAGTCTGAATATTTGAGGTGTCTGATATGGAATATCGCATCGAACACGATTCAATGGGCGAGGTCAAAGTCCCTGCCGATAAACTTTGGGGGGCTCAGACCGAACGCAGTCATGAAAACTTTCCGATCGGTGTCGGCATCGAAACAATGCCCCGTGAAATCACGCACGCATTCGGCATTCTCAAACGTGCCGCCGCAATGGCAAACGCCGAACTCAAACCCGAAAAAATGACCGCCGAAAAACTTGCGGTTATCACCAAAGCCTGCGATGAGGTCATCTCGGGCGAACTCAACGAGCATTTTCCGCTGGTTGTTTGGCAGACCGGTTCGGGTACACAGTCCAATATGAACGCAAATGAAGTCATTGCGAACCGTGCAAATCAACTGGCAGGCACGAAGCTCTGCCATCCGAATGATGACATCAATATGAGCCAATCTTCAAATGACACTTTCCCGACCGCCATGCACATTTCGGCAGTCCTTGCAGTGGAAGACAAACTCATTCCGGCGATTGAAACCTTGATTGCAACTTTCAAACGTTTGGAAACCGAAAACGAAGGCATCGTCAAATCTGGCAGAACGCACCTCCAGGATGCAACGCCTATCAAATTCAGTCAGGAAATTTCCGGTTGGAGAAGCAGTCTTGAAAGAGACGTCGAACTGCTGAAACTGGCGGTCAAACCGCTCCACGAACTGGCACTCGGCGGAACTGCGGTCGGTACGGGACTCAATGCCCCCAAAGGTTTCTCCGAACTGGTTGCAAAAAAGGTTGCGGAACTTACCGGTAAAGACTTCGTCACCGCTTCCAATAAATTCCACGCACTGACCTCGAAAGACGAAATCGTTTTCGCACACGGAGCAATCAAGGCAACCGCCTGCGATATGATGAAAATCGCAAATGACGTGCGTTGGCTCGCATCCGGTCCTCGTGACGGTCTGGGTGAGATTCACATTCCGGAGAACGAACCCGGTTCTTCCATTATGCCTGGAAAAGTCAACCCCACGCAGTGCGAGGCAGTGACAATGGTTGCTGTCCAGATTATGGGTAACGATGTCGCAGTCGGCGTTGCCGCATCGCAGGGCAACTTTGAACTTAACGTCTTTATGCCCGTGACCGCTTACAATTTTCTGCAATCGGCAAGACTGCTGGCAGAGGCAATTCTTTCCTTTAATAAGAACTGTGCCGTCGGCATCACCGCAAACAAAGACAAAATGTACCACAACCTGCACAATTCTTTGATGCTTGTCACGGCACTCAACCCCTACATCGGTTATGAAAATGCGGCAAAGACTGCTAAAAAAGCATTCAAAGACAACATTTCGCTCAAAGAAGCCTGCGTGGAACTCGGTTTCTTGACTGCGGAACGCTTCGATGAGGTATTTCATCCGGAACAGATGGTTTAACGGAGATTCGGAGGGAAGGATTTTGATAAAAGTCAGTTATTTTCCCGGATGCACACTCCGCACCAAAGCAAAAGAACTTGACCGATATGCAAGAGAGTCGGCAAGGGTTCTCGGTGTGGAACTTTGTGAAATTCCGGATTGGCAGTGTTGCGGAGGTGTGTTCGTCACGGCAAAAGACGAAATCGCAACAAAACTGTCAAGCGTCCGTGCTTTGATGTCGGCACGGGAAGCGGGGCAACCGTTGGTTACGGTTTGCTCGGCATGTCACAATGTCATCAAACAGACCAATCACGCAATGGCAACGGACGAAACCTTTGCCGACCGTGCAAACCGCTATCTCTCGCAGGACAAGAATGCAAAACCGGCATATCATGGTGAAACGACAGTTCTGCACTACCTTGAACTTCTGCGTGACGTTGTCGGATTCGACAATCTCAAAAAAGCAGTGAAAAAACCGTTGACCGGTAAAAAAATCGGAGCATACTACGGATGTTTGCTTCTCCGTCCCGGGAAAGTTATGGCGTTCGACGATGTCGAAAATCCGCAGATTATGGAAGATTTTCTGCGTGCGATCGGTGCAGATCCAGTCATTTACCCTAGACGCAATGAATGTTGTGGCGGATATGTGGCAATGGAAGATGCGGAATCGGCAAAAAAGAAGTCGAATGCGGTCACGCACAGTGCGTCGGCTCACGGAGCGGAAATGATCGTAACAGCATGCCCGCTCTGCAAATACAATCTCGTAAAGAATGGAAGCGAAGTACCGGTGATTTATTTCACCGAACTCTTGGCGGAAGCACTCGGAATCAAGGAGGAGTCCCATGCAGAATAAAGAATCATTGGAAAAAGAACAGATTCTGCGTATGAGCGGAGTCAATCCTCTCAAATGTATGCGTTGCGGAAAATGTTCGGCAACCTGTCCGTCCTATGACGAAATGGAATATCATCCGCACCAATTCGTTTATATGGTCGAAAAAGGGGACATCGAAACGTTGATGAAATCCCCGTCCGTTTATAAATGTCTGTCCTGCTTTGCCTGCGTGGAGCGTTGCCCCCGCGGTGTCGAACCGGCAAAAATCATTGAAGCCGTCAGACTCTTGGCAATCCGTGAAAAAGGTGCAAATCACATGACGGCGGACGACATTCCGGCACTTGTCGATGAAGACCTGCCACAGCAGGCAATCATGAGTGCTATGCGGAAATATTCAAAGTAAGGAAGGAGAAAACAGACAGTTATGCAAAGAATCGGTGTATTCGTCTGCCACTGCGGTACCAATATCGCAGGAACGGTGGACGTCAAAGCGGTTGCAGAAGCGATCGGTCACGAACCGGGTGTCGTTTTCTCTACCGATTATCAGTATATGTGCTCGCAGGCAGGGCAGAATATGATTATTCAATCGGTCAAAGAACACAATCTGACCGGAATCGTCATTTGCTCCTGCTCCCCCCGTATGCACGAAGCAACTTTCCGTAAAACTGCCGCATCGGCAGGGATTAACCCCTATATGGTGGAAATCGCAAACATCCGTGAGCAATGCTCATGGGTGCATAAGGATATGGCGGTCGGAACGGCAAAGGCAATCATTTTAGCCAAAGCGGCAGTCGCAAAGGTCAATCTCAACGCCCCCTTAACCCCCGGACAGTCGCCCGTCACCAAACGTGCATTGGTCATCGGTGGAGGCATTGCCGGCATTCAGACGGCTCTTGACATTGCGGATGCAGGTTTCCCTGTCGACATTGTCGAAACCAAACCGACAATCGGCGGTAAAATGGCTCAACTCGACAAAACATTCCCGACACTCGACTGTGCGGCTTGTATCTTAACGCCGAAAATGGTCGATGTCGCACAAAACGACAAAATCCGCATCTTCTCTTATTCCGAAGTCACTGCGGTTAAAGGCTTTGTCGGTAATTTCGATGTCACAATCAAACGCAAGGCAAGATATGTCAAAGAAGATGTCTGCACCGGTTGCGGACTCTGTACCGAAAAATGTCCGCAAAAGAAAATACCGAACGAATTCAACCTCGGTATGGACAACCGTCATGCCATTTACATTCCGTTCGCTCAGGCAGTGCCGAAGGTCGCAACAATAGATCCCAATGCCTGCATGATGCTCAAAACCGGAAAATGCGGAATCTGCTCCAAGGTTTGCGGTGCAGGTGCTATCGACTATAAAGCAAAAGACGAATTTATTGAAGAAAAATACGGTGCAATCGTCGTCGCAACCGGATTCAATCCGATCTCCCTCGACAAATTTGATGAGTTTGCTTACAAGGATTCACCGGACGTCGTGACGTCTCTCGAACTCGAACGCCTTATGAATGCCGCAGGTCCTACGGGCGGAACATTGCTCCGTCCTTCTGACAAAACGCATCCGCACACCATCGTTTTTGTGCAGTGTGTCGGATCCCGTTGTTCTGCTTGTGCGGAAAAGGGCAAGGAGTACTGCTCCAAAATCTGCTGTATGTACACGGCAAAGCACGCA
>CAVGAA010000031.1:0-8669 GCA_963627065.1 bacterium
ACTTTATTTCGTCAATTCCTTATCGATAGCCGATGCGGCGAGTTTGCCCGCTCCCATTGCGAGAATAACGGTTGCGGCTCCGGTTACGGCATCCCCTCCGGCATAAACGCCGTCAAGCGATGTTTTTCCGGTTTCCTCTGCGACCACGATTCCGCCACGGCGGTTGATTTCAAGTCCCGGGGTGGTCGATTTGATCAGCGGATTCGGCGATGTTCCGAGTGCCATAATCACGCAATCGCAGTCGAGAATGAAGGACGAGTCCGGAATTTCAACGGGACTCCGTCTGCCCGATGCATCCGGTTCGCCGAGTTGCATTTTAATACAGCGGACGCTCTTGACAAAGCCGTTTTCGTCCCCTAAAATTTCGGTGGGGTTGGTCAGCAGGCGGAAGATGATTCCTTCTTCCTCTGCGTGTTCGACCTCCTCACGTCTTGCAGGCAGTTCCTCCATTGAACGGCGGTAAACAATGGAAACCTCGTCTGCCCCCAGTCGCATTGCACACCGTGCGGCATCCATTGCGACGTTTCCACCGCCGACCACAACGACGTGTTTTGCCTGCTGGACCGGCGTTGCACTGCCCTCTTTGTAGGCTTTCATCAGGTTGACACGGGTTAAGAATTCGTTTGCCGAGCAGACACCTTTCAGTCCCTCTCCGGCGATGCCCATAAATCTCGGAAGCCCTGCACCGCTCCCGATGAAAACAGCCTCGTAGCCGTTCTCTTTGAGTTCGTCAACGGTCAAAGTCTTTCCGATGACCGTATTGGTTTCAAATTTCACGCCGAGTGCCTTCAAACCATCAATTTCCTTTGCGACGATCGATTTCGGCAGACGGAATTCGGGAATGCCGTAGACCAGCACACCGCCTGCGGTATGGAGAGCCTCGAAAACGGTAACAGCATAGCCCTTTTTGGCGAGATCGCCGGCACACGTAAGTCCCGAAGGTCCTGAACCGACCACGGCGACTCTGTGACCGTTCTTTTCGATTTTTTCATTCGATTCTTCGGCATGACTGTTATGCCAATCGGCGACAAAACGTTCCAAGCGACCGATGCCGACCGCCTCACCTTTGATGCCTCTCACGCACTTGCCCTCGCACTGCGATTCCTGCGGGCAGACTCTACCGCAGACAGCCGGCAGAGAGGAAGATTTCGAAATAATTTTATATGCGGATTCGAAGTCGCCTTTTTTGACCTCCTCGATAAAGTCGGGAATGTCGATTCCGACAGGGCAACCGCCGACACACGGACGGTTCTTACAATGCAGGCAACGGTTCGCCTCGTCGATTGCGGTTTCCTCGCTGTACCCCTGTGCAACCTCTTTGAAATTGCGTTTGCGGACGTTTGCGTCCTGCACGGGCATGGGGTTCTTTTTCGGGTTCATATTCGGCATATTATTTGACCTCCTTAAAGAGATTGCAGGTTTCCTCGTATGCGTGGCGTTCGAAGGGCTTGTACATCGACGAACGGGCGATTGCCTCGTCAAAATCGATTTCGTGACCGTCAAATTCCGGTCCGTCCACGCAGGCAAACTTCATTTTTCCGCCGACCGTCAGACGGCAACCACCGCACATTCCCGTTCCGTCAATCATAATGGGGTTCATGGATGCTATCGTTCTGACGTTGTACTGCTTGGTCAGTCTGCACACGAATTTCATCATCGGCAGAGGGCCTATCGTGATGACCTCGTCATAATTTTCACCGTCTTCGATGAGTTTTTTCAGAGCATCGGTGACAAGTCCTTTTTCGCCCCATGTGCCGTCATCCGACATCCGCACGAACTTATCCGACACGGCATCGAATTCGTCCTCCAAAATGACCAGATCTTTGTTACGGAAGCCTGCAACGGTATGCACTGTCGCTCCGCACTCGTGGAACTTTTTCGCAACGGGCAATCCTATCGCACAGCCGACACCGCCGACCACAACGGCAACTTTTTTCTTGCCCTCCGTTTCGGTCGCACGTCCGAGCGGTCCTACAAAATCGTGCAGGGAGTCGCCGACCTCCATGTGATTGAGTTTTTCGGTTGTCGCTCCGACAACCTGAAAAATAATCGTCACGCTACCGCTTTTTCTGTCATAATCGGCAACCGTGAGCGGAATCCGTTCGCCGTTTTCATCCGTCCGCAGAATAATGAACTGCCCCGGTTCTGCTTTTTTTGCGATCGCAGGTGCATCGATCCGCATCAGTGTTACGGTCGGGTTGAGCGACCGCTTTTCCAAAATTCGATACATAATCTAACCTTTCCGGAGATTTTTTCTCCCAAAACCTTGCTTTTTCGAAAAAACTCTTGCCAAATCGGCTTTTTTCGTGTATAATAAACGTGTATTTAATAATTATACTACATTTGACCGAAAATTGCAATAGCAGAACGCAAGAAAAATGCAAGTTCCGAATCAAAAACTTGCAAAGTCGAAAGGATTTTTGTCCTATGGAAACAGAATATCGCAACACAGCAGGCAAAACGGCGGGTGAGGTTACCCGTGATATTGCGGACTTTCTCGCAATGCCCTGCATTTTACAAGGAAAAAAAGAGGTCGATCTGGCGAATCTTCTGCCCGACCTGAATATGAAAGAGCAATTCTCTTTTGCACTCCTTATGGAAGCCTGCACGCAGGGCTGGGAAGCCGACACGGCAGAACGCTTTTTCCGTCATGCCGTCACGCCTCACATCGGGGAAATGCTGACCGAAAAAATGCTCTCGCTCTTTGCATCCCCGAACAGTCACGATTTCGGTATTGCCGTCATCAAGTACGGCTACGGATTCGATCTCACAGTCCCCTCTTATTGGTCGTCCTGCCTCAAACTTGCCATTACCGCAAAGGCTATTCCCACTCTCATGGCGTATTTCAAGATGTTCGTCATTTGTTTGGAGGAGTTCGCTTACATGGACGGCAGGCGTCCCAAAGAAACCTACGCATGGAATTACTGCAAGACGTTTGAGAAGATTTTGGACGAACTGCAAAAGCCGGATCTGCCCCCGTCCCTGCCGGTCACCGTTCGGGCATTCGGCGGAAATTCGGGCAAGAAAGAGAACAATGCTTACTACATTTCACTCGGCGTCGATCTGGAAAACCCGAACAAAGACCGTGCGATGCTCGATGTGAAAATCGACATCACGCTCAAAGACAAGAACGGGCAGATCATTGACGTCATCGGCGACAAAATTTCGTCAATCGATCCCGGGGCAGTCTTTCATTACGGCATTACGCACCGTGTGCGTGGGGCATCGGTTGCAGGTATTTACGCCAAAGCACACGCCGAAACCTACCTTGAAACCGACACTGCCGAAATGCGTGGCGTGAAAATCGAGCGAGTCGGCATCAAGCACGACGGGCAGTACGAAATTCTCAAAGGAACGCTCCGTAGTCAATACGATTTTGACCTGCCGGCTTTCGCTCTGCACTACCAGTATCTGAGCAAGGACAACCGCATTTTGGGCGGTGGTTGCGAGTGGTTCTTTGACGGTCTCAAAGCAGGAGACGAAAAGCAGTTCCGTATGGGCTGTGCCGTCCCCCTCCCCTCCGCCACCCGCATCGTGTACAGCCTTGACTTTGACAGGAAGTTGGCGATTGGGAATGGGAGGGGAAGACCTTGAGGCTTTGCCTCAAGCTCCAATTGAAGGGGGCATCCGATAGCAATTATTGTCGGGTGTCCCTTTTTGTATGGAATTATAAACTTTATACAGTGAGAACCGCTCTTTACAGAGGATGCCCCCAATGCGAAATTCTTGAATTTTCAGGCTCTTGCAAGGAGGCTCTGACCGGAGTCGGGGCAAATTCTCAAAGCCCTACCACTCATTGCTAACTTCTAATTGCTAATTTTTTGTTCGGTCTGTCGCTGGTTATGGCAACTTCCCCCGTACCCCCATAAATAGATATATATAGACATCTCCCTTTACATTTTCATTATCATTTACATTATCATTAAGATTTTTACGGGTTTTTATGTTTTTTACGGTATAGTAGGTTTGCGGTCAAGAGGATTTTGCAGATTGGTGTCGATATTGAGCAGCCGCAAATGTGAATAAAATATTAAAATTAGGCAGTTAAGGGGGTAAAAAGTAAAAAAAATGTAAAATATACCCCGTTAACTTGCTTTTTTTGCTGATTTGTGGTACAATGATAGCATATGACGAATGAGGCAAATGCCATCATCGCTTTACGGAGGTTTATATGAAAATCAACATCTCGCAGGATTTGTTTGAAAGAGAAAAATATTTATCAAAAATCAGGGGATTCTATCACGAGTGCGAAATCATAAAGGTTTTGACAGGTGTCCGGCGTTGCGGAAAATCCTCCATTATGCACATCATCATTCGGGAATTGCTCGCTTCCGGTGTAAATGAGGACAATATTTTGTATTTCAACCTCGATAAAAAAGGCTATATGACGGTTGACACGGTTGAAAAATTGAACAAACTCATCGAGAAAAATGCCACCGCAAGCGGTAAAAAATATCTGTTTATCGACGAAATTCAGAATGTCAAGAACTTCGAAATGCTCCTCAATGCATGGCGTGAAGAAGGTGACTTTTCGATTTTCATCACTGGTTCAAATTCGTATTTGCTATCGGGCGAACTCGTAACAAAATTAACCGGTCGGTACATCGAATTCAACATTTTGCCGTTGTCGTTCGATGAATATCTGAATGCAAAAAAATTCTTTCATAAATCGGTTTCTACGGACGGTCGTTCGGAATTACGGAACTATATTCTCGAAGGCGGTTTTCCGTTTGCCGTCAAACTGGATTCGGTCGAAGATAAGCGAAACTATGTGAGAAGCCTTGTTTCCGAAATCTACGAAAAAGACATTCGGCAAAGAGTAAAAATTCGAAACCGTTCTGTTTTCGAAGCCGTTATGACCTATCTTGTCAATAATTTCGGTTCGACCACAAGTATCAACAACATTGTGGAAGACTTGGCAAAAAATAAAATTTCCGTCAAGCGTGAAACCATCAACCGCTACATAGAAGCCCTGATAAGTGCAAAAATCATCATACCCTGCTATCGCTTTGATATGAAATCGAGAAAATCGCTTTCCGGTGAGGTAAAATATTATCTTTCAGACCTCTCCTTTTATTACGCATTAAACACCGATAACCGCATCAATTTCGGTCCGGCTCTCGAAAACATTGTTTATTCCTATGCCTACGGCTTGGGCTACTCTATCAGTGTCGGCAAAATTGGAAAACTCGAATGCGATTTTATTCTGCGTGACAACAACTCGAATTATTCGTATGTGCAGGTCGCTTATACAATCTTGGAAAGTAGAGAAACAGAAGACAGAGAATATCGGAGTTTGGAGAGCGTCACATGGGACAATTATCCTAAATACCTGCTCACAACCGATGACCTTTTGCAAAAGCGAAACGGAATTCTCCACGAAAACCTGATTGACTTCATCAAACAGGGAAAAAAGTTTTAAGCAGTTAGCAATGATTGGTTAAGCCCTTGGGGCTTTGCCCCGACTTTGGTTGGAGTTTTCCTGTAAGGAAGTTAAAAGTCCGAGAATTTCGCATTTGGGGCATCCTGCGGAAAGTGATGTCCGCCCTGCTCCGAGTCTGCCATTCCATATAGAAAGGGACACCCGATAAAAATGCTATCGGATGCCCCTGATGCGAAAGTTCTTTGAATTCTTAAAACTTTCTTTCAAGAAAGTTTTAAGCAGGGTTTGGGACAGAGTCCCAAGGTCTTACCCCTTCACTGCTACCTGCTTCTCTGCCTTGCGGATGTACTTTGTCCACTTGATATAGCCATAGAGCGAGTTGGTCACGTAGCCTGCTTTGAGGACGAGGAGGATATACTGTCCGGACAGAATGTTAATGATGGCTTCGAGAATGGCACACGTGATCCAAGCCACCCACTGCTCACGGAAGCGGAAGAGAATAAACAGTCCGTTTGCGACACCGACTGCAGATGCACAGGCATCGAGATAGATAACGAGCGTTGCCAAAGTCCGGTTGTTGAACAAATCCGTCCCGATGTCCATTCTCGTCACGAGATAGCCGATCCCGAATGTCCAGACGGCGATACCGAGCAGAACCAGTGCTTCCTGCCAGCCTTTGAGCGTCCGCACAACCGTGAGCTCGTCCTCTTTTTTATCGGGGTGACGGTGCCAGTTGACAAAACTGATAATATCAATCGGCAACCAAAAGAAGAGTGTCGTCGCCATCGTCGCAAAGCGGTAACGCAGGAGTACGCAAATGCCGATTTCTGCAAGTTCCACGAAAATTGACACAATAAAATTCCACTTGCTTTGCTTGGAAATGAGCAGCTCACACCAGATGTTGAGCAATGTATCGGCGAGGTACAGAGCAACGATTACAACGCCGTTGATACCGTTGCAGTCTTCCTCCGGAAAGATGATTCCGAAAACTGCCGCCAAAGCCAGAATCGTGAGAAACCAAATTTTTTCGTAGGTCGAATAGAAACTCCAACCGCAGGTCATAATCACCGTGCCGATTGCCACCAGAACGAGTGCCAGAGCGATGTCGAGATGCATTGCCTCACGGTCGGTCATGCTCTCACGCAAACCGCCGATAACCGTTTTTTCGTCCTTTTTTTCGGTGAAGACCGCAGAAACGCCGAGTGCATCGGATGTGTAAATGTAACCGGTCAGAGAATGCCCCTCCGGCAGTTCCGACCATTCTTCATAGGTGTAGGAAACGGCGAGAACCGAGTCGGTTTTCTCACTCGTGTACTCTACACGGCAGACCGTATTGTCCTCGTCATAGCCCTCCTCCTCGGCAGTGGCGGAACGGACAAATTCGGCGGTCACGGGCGTTTTGATTTCCCCTGCATCGGCATAAATTTTCATAAGCGACCGACCGCCCATAAAGATTGCACCGCAGAAAAGCAGAATTGCCAAAACAATTCCGACCGCACGCATACCGTGCTTTTTCTTTTTTGCCTTCGGCGTTTCAAGGAGTTTGACGTCCTCACCCGTTGAGGCGTTTTCTTTTTTTCTTTTTTCGTTGAGCGGTAAGCGGAAAAGTGCGGAAAAGGCAACAAGCCCTGCACAAATCAATACCAATTTTTGCGTAAATGACATTTTTTAACCCTTTCAAATGTTAATTTTATATTCGTATCATTGACCGTTGATTGACTTTTCAGCCGTTTAACTGTCGTCGATTTTTTGAAACACTTTATAAGCGGTGTCGTTCATCACATCCGGAGCGGTTGCAATAATGCCGATTCGGTCATCACCTAAAATGAGGAGTGTGTCCCCTGCCTTGATGTCGAAACGCTCCCGTGCCTCTTTGGGAATGACAATCTGCCCTTTTTCGCCGACTTTTGCCGTGCCGAACAGATGTTTGCCTTTGGGAAGTCCCAAAACCTGCTTGCCTTTTGCCATACCGTCAACACCTCCCTCCCGAAAATCATACTTGTAGGAAAAGTATAACACAAAAATTACCGTATGTCAATAGATTTTTTGAATTTCATATTGAAAACCGTTTCCGAATGTGGTATAATTGTCCTATAATCTGTATTAGAAAGGATTTTACCGATATGGATGCTTTTGAAAATGTCAAAAAGAATTTCGGATTCGGTTGTATGCGACTGCCGATGAAGGACGACGAGGTGGACGACGGCGAGTTGGTCCGCATGGTCGACAAATTTTTAGCCGACGGGTTCAACTATTTCGACACGGCACACGGCTATCTGTCGGGGAAGAGCGAAACGGCTCTCAAACGATGCTTAACGTCCCGCTATCCAAGGGATGCGTATATTCTGACGAACAAATTGACCGCTCCGTTTTTCTCGAAAGAGGAAGACATCCGACCGTTTTTCGAGAGCCAATTGACCGCTTGCGGTGTCACTTATTTCGACAATTATCTCATGCACGCACAGAATGCCGAAATTTTCAAAAAGTTCCGTGCCTGCCGTGCTTACGAAACCGCTTTTGCACTCAAAAAAGAAGGGAAAATTCGCCACGTCGGGCTTTCTTTTCACGATAAAGCCGAAGTTCTGGACGAAATTCTCACCACTTACCCCGAGATTGAAATGGTGCAGATTCAGTTCAATTACGTCGATTACGAAGATCCCGCAGTGCAGTCAAAAAAATGTTACGAGGTCTGCCGGAAGCACAACAAACCGGTCATTGTCATGGAACCCGTCAAAGGCGGAACGCTGGTCAATCTGCCGGACGATGCGAAAAAAATTCTCACGGATCTGCACGGCGGAAGCCCCGCAAGTTATGCCATTCGTTTTGCGGCAGGCTTTGACGGCATCCGCATGGTACTGTCGGGTATGAGCAATTACGAGCAAATGGCGGACAACCTTTCCTATATGAAAGATTTTAAGCCTCTCGATGCCGAAGAACAAAATGCCGTCCGGCAGGTTTGTGCCATCCTGCACGGCAAGCACCTTATCCCCTGCACCGCCTGCCGTTACTGCACGGACGGTTGTCCCAAACACATTTCCATTCCCGACCTTTTTGCCTGCCTGAATGCGAAAATGATTTTCAAGGACTGGAACGCCGACTTTTACTACTCGTCCGTCTATACAAAAAACAACGGCAAAGCCTCCGACTGCATCGCCTGCGGAAAATGCGAAAAAAGTTGCCCGCAACACCTGCCGATCCGCAATTTACTGAAAGATGTTGCAAAAGAATTTGACAAACACTAATCTGAAAGGAATAAATGCCATGTTGGAATCGATTTTAACAAGTC
>CAVGAA010000031.1:8679-16570 GCA_963627065.1 bacterium
AGTCGCAATGCGACAAAAAAAGCACGTCTGACCGTGCGTATGTTGACAATTTTGAGCGTTGTTATTCTGGCGGTCACCCTTCCGCAGATCGTCCACTCCTTTGCCGGTTCTGTCGGCGGTGTGAAATTCCTGCCGATGTACCTGCCTGTCCTGCTCGGCGGTTGCCTGCTCGGTGCGAAATACGGGCTTGTCGCAGGACTTCTCTCGCCCCTCGCCTCTTACCTTTTCACCACACTTGCATTGGGAACTGCAATGCCCTCCGCCGAGCGGTTGCCCTTTATGATGTTGGAACTCTCGGTTATGGCGGTTGTCACGGGATTGTTTTCGTGCAGAATTTCACGCAATCCGCTTTTTGCTTTCGTTGCAGTGCCGACTGCTTTGGTCGTCGGTCGGGGTATGTTTCTTCTGTCCGTCGTCCTGCTCCAAACCGTCACGAACCTGACGCCGAATATGATTTTGGGACAGATTCGCACGGGACTTGTCGGGGCTTTGATACAAGCCGTATCGGTTCCGCTCCTCGTGATTATCATTGCCAAACTGTCGGCTAAAGAGCAATGAGCGAATCACTCGAAAAAGCAAAAATTGCATTGAGCGGTCACACGATTGCCCTCTGCCGTGACGGGAAAATTCTCACACATGACGGCAGAGGCATCTCGCCGATGCTCGATTTTCTCGGAAGGAGTGTCGATCTCTCCGGCTATTGCGTGGCGGACGAGATTGTCGGGCGGGCGGTTGCCATGCTCTTTCACTTGTCCGGTATCCGTGAGGTGTACGCCCGTGTGATGTCAAAATCCGCAAAGGAATATCTCGACCTGCACGGCATTCCGAATGAGGCGGACTTGCTTGTCGACACCATTCGCAACCGACAAAACACCGGTATGTGTCCCATGGAAGAAACAGTCAAAGACATTTCCGATCCGGCGGTTGCTTACGAGGCATTAAAATTAAAAGCTCTGCAATTAAAATCACAGCCCCATACAGAACATTAAAAAAAACGGCGTCAACTGTTTCTTTCACTTTTTGTCGACTATTGCATTTTGCTATAGCAATTTACGGAAATTTTTCAAAATATTACAATTTGCGGAAATATTTGAAAATTCTATTGACACGACCGGCTATTTTTGCTACAATATTGCCATGAAAACAATCCATCCACAGGAGGTACAGTATGCGATATGAAAAAGAGGCACTGCGGGAGATCGTATTTCCGTTAGGCGGTATCGGCACAGGTTCCGTCGGCTATGCGGGAAACGGACGGTTTATGGATTGGGAAATCTGCAACCGCCCTGACAAGGGAAGTACAAACGGCTACACACATTTGGCTATCCGCTGTCGGGATTGTGCGGGACATGTATACGCACGGGTACTGCAGGGAGATTTCCCGGGCAGTCGTATGGGACAGTACGACAAGGGTGAATTCCACGGCTACGGCTACGGTCCGCTCGGTGCGACAATGTGTGGCTTTCCCCATTTCCGCTCCTGCGTTTTTACCGGTGCATTCCCGTTTTGCAATCTTGAACTTGCCGACAACGATTTTCCGGCACGTGTGCGTATAACGGCGTACAACCCGATGATTCCGTTGGATGCCGACAATTCCAGTCTTCCGACTGCAATCTTTACAGTGGCAATCACGAATCACGGCAAGGAAACTATGACGTTTGATACGGCATTTTCTCTGCGTAATCTCTTTTCCGGTGCACGCAATTCTGCGATGGATAATGCACTTTGTCTGACGGGCAGTGCGGATTCCTCCTCGCCGGCGTACGGTGAACTGTGTCTGACCTGCTCTGCGGAGGATACATACGTACAGAGCCATTGGTATCGCGGTGGCTGGCAGGATCCGATTGTCATGTTCTGGAACGAATGGGCATCCGGAGAGAGGCTTTGCACACGCGTATACCCTGATTCCTGCAACGGAGATACCGGAACCGTGGTAGGTAGCGTGAAAATCGCACCGAATGAGACAAAATCCGTCTGCTTTACGCTCACATGGTATGTGCCGGTCTGCTACAATTACTGGTCGCCTTGCCGTGATGCGGATGGGCGGGATGTCACTTGGAAGAATTACTATGCGACAAAATTTTCCTCCGCAGAGGATGTGAATCGGTATGTGCGTGCAAACGAGGAGAATCTCTATCGGCGTACTATGGCGTTTCACGATGCACTGCACGGGACGAGTCTTCCGGAAAGCGTCATAAATCGGGCGAGTGCGAATTTGTCCGTATTGAAAAGCCCGACGGTGCTACGGTTGGAGGACGGCTCATTCTGGGGTTGGGAAGGTGTCCACGAAAAAAGTGGCTCGTGTCAGGGAACCTGCCAGCACGTGTGGAATTACGCTTATGCGATGTGCTATCTTTTTCCGGATTTGGAACGGTCGATCCGAGAATTGGAGCTGACCTATGGCACCTATCCGACAGGGGAAACAGATTTCCGTATGAAACTACCGCTCGGACGGGAAAAAACCAAATCCCGTGCCTGCTTGGACGGTCAGATGGGGACGATCATGAAGATCTACCGTGACTGGAAGCTGAACGGGAATACGGATTGGTTACGCACACACTGGGACACAATCAAAAAAATCATTGCCTACGCATGGAGTGCGGACAATGCGGACGCATGGGATCGGGATCATGACGGTATCTTAGAGGGCAGACAACACCACACGCTCGATATGGAACTGTTCGGCCCGTCGTCGTGGCTGGAGGGATTCTATCTCGGTGCACTCAAATCCGGTGCGGAAATGGCGGATGCTCTCGGCGATACGGAGACTGCCAAGGAATATCGGAGTCTGTTTGAAAGTGGTTATCGGTATACAAAGGAAAGACTGTTCAACGGACGGTATTTCCTTCAGAATGTGAATCTTCATGACCGTGCACTGCTCGAACGGTTCGGTGCGGACGCATATTGGAATGCGGAAGCGGATGAGATGAAGTACCAGATCGGCGAGGGTTCCTCCATCGATCAGCTCTGTGCCCAGTGGCATGCGGATCTCTCCGGACTCGGTGAGCTTTTTGATCCGGAGGAGCGACACACCGCACTTGAAAATCTCTATAAAAACAACTTCAAGCCGTCCATGCGTGGAATTACGAATCCGTGGCGGATCTTCTCAATGGATGACGAGGGCGGTGCACAGATCTGCGTATATCCGGACGGTGCGTACAAGCCGAAAATCCCTGTGCCGTACTGTGAGGAGACGATGACGGGCTTTGAATATCAGCTTGCGGGACTCCTTGTCAAAGACGGATTTGTCTCGGAAGGTTTTTCCATCGTGAATGCACTTGAAAAACGTTTTGACGGTGTGTGGCGTAACCCCTTCAATGAGTTTGAATGCGGTAGCAACTACGCCCGTTCGATGGCGTCTTTCGCTCTGCTACCTCTCTGTGCCGGCATGACGGTCGATCTGCCAAACGAATCGATTCGGTTTGATCCGGTTCTGCCCGATGTGCCGTATACGACACTGTTCAGCATCGGTTCCGGCTGGGGAACGTTTACAAAAGAGGCGGAACAGAGCGTACTGCGGATTACGGAGGGGAATGTCACCGTGCGGAAAATCGAACTGCCGTATCTGAAACATGTGTCCGCCGTGACCGTGGACGGATGCCCTGTTGACAGTACTTTTGACGGTTGTACGATTCTGTTCGACAATCCCGTGTGCATTCGTTCCTCTCTCGTTGTCACCGGAGAGAACGCACGGTAAGTAAAAAGATTCGGAAAGCACCGAATATCGGTGTGAGAATTGATACAAAGCATATAAGACATTAAAAAACGGCATCACAGATTTTGTGACGCCGTTTTTCTTTGCATCGGGAAATGCTTCTTTAATTTTTCTTTTCTTCAAACAAAAATCTCGGCGATTTGAGAACTCCGAACGGGCGGAGTTTATATTCGGGACAATATGCGTCACCGCTTTTGTGCCAATGCCCCGGTCCGTAATAGGTGTTGACAATACCCCAATGGAGCGAGCCGAATGTATTGTGCCGATTGCCGATGCATTCAAGTTCGACAAAATGTTTGCCTGCCGTCACGGCAAAAGACAGTCTGTAAGGTGGCAGAAGAATTTCTCCCATTGCCCGACCGTCCAAGCGGACTTTTACGAACGCACCCGCATAATCGTTCGCCGATACCGTTAAAATGCCGTCCGCAGTTTCGAGTTCGTTCTCATAAACCACACTACCGCCGTAAAAAGGCATTCCCTGATCGACGATACTGCCGTATGCGATTTTGTCCCGCGGAGGCAGGAGCGTGGTGTTTGTTCCGACAAGGCGGACATCGAAATTGCCCAAGAGATACAGCGGTTCGAGTCCACGCTTTTTGCCGATTTCCATTTCGACCGTTAAAACGTTTTTCCCTTTTTGCAAAATCGGCAGGCGGTAGGTTTTGATGTCACGGTCCACGTAATAACCGATAGGCTCGGTCGAAATTTTTGTGCCGTTCAGGTCCGCCGTCCTGAAATGCTCCGCACCCAGCCTGCATTCGCAGGCAATTTCACTTTCGAATGTAAACCGCAGGAAAACCGTACTTTCTCGGTCATCCGTGATGCACCAAGGCTGTTCCGCAAATTTGCCGGTAATAACCGGAAGTTCCAATGCTTTCCTGCAAGCACCGTCTGCGTGCAGAATCTCGGTCTTCCGCATATAATCGGTTCCGTTCAGGGAATATTCCGGCATATCGAGCAGTAAAACATTGTCTTCGCATCGGCGATAGGTCACCGGTGTTTCCACGGAAAGTTCCGAAGAAATACCGCTCTTTTCGGGATATGTGACATCTGCGGGAATCGTTTCGAGAGGCGTCAGCCGCAGGAGTACCGAATCGTAGGCGTAAAGCGGAAGTTTCGCAAAAGTGAAACCGTCACGGTAAAAGACTTCGCAGGTGAGATTCCGATTTTGCATCGCATCGTACCGCAAAACCGCAAAATTGCCGTGAATGCGGAAAAGATATTCGGCACTTGCCGTGTCGCATTTGTCAAAAATTCCTTTGGCAGGCGTTAGGAAAAAGATCTGTTCGTCCCCGTTTTTCACCGCACTGCAGATATGCAAACGGCTGTTTTCGCCGTCCGGTGCGAACAAATCGTAGGTTCTGTACGGTTGCAGAGCGAACAGCAGTGCCTCTCTTGTCGGCAAAATTCTGTCGCAGTTTTCGGCAAAGTCCGCAATCTTTTTGTCTGTCGCCGTGTCGCCGTCACAGGATTTCGGCACATTGCCCATTATAACGATTTTCACGCCGTGTGACTGCATTTTTTCGAGTGCTTTCAGCGTTGTGGGGCGAATATTCAGGCAATCGGGCAGAACGACAACGTCATATTGCATTTTCCCGACCGAAACCGTACCGTCCGCCTCCGTCACCTGCTCCGGCAGGAGTGCTTCATTCAGAAAATCGAATGGGAATCCGCCGAATAGCATCCATTCGCAAAGAGAATGTAAAAATACATTTCTTGCGTGACGAATCTGTCCGGTTCTGTCCTTCGCTCCGCAATACCGCCAATAACTTTCCACGGGGTGCAGAACCGCAATTCTGATGTTCGGATGCCCTTCCGACAGAATTTTGCCGATCCGTGCGAAATAGTCCTCAATCACGGTAAAGTCACGGTACCAAGGGGTTTGATAGCCGAATGTGGCAGGGTAATCCCGTTTGCCCTCGCCTTTCATCGACATCCAAGACAGATGCGGAACACGCACGTTGACACCGAGTGCCGTCTGCCAGTTTCCCTGCAACATATAATCACGGAAATCGGCGGTCCAGTTCGTCACGCCGTACAATTCGGACATCATCAGTTTCGCTCCGCTCTGGTGCTTGACGGATGCACACTGCAAAGCCGTTTCGTACTCAAAATTTCCACGCAAAACATCGATTCCGAGAATGTCTTCGTCCGCATAGCAACGCATGACGTCCCGTGTGCTTTGGCTCTGCAAGGTCATGGAATCTTCATTCAGAAAATGTCCGGTAAAGAGAATGCCGTGCGTGCGACACCAAGCACCGATTTGTGCCGTATAAGCCGTGCGGAAACGCTCGGCAATATGCTCGTTGAAACGATAGCGGAACAAATTGTCACAATCCTTTTCGTCCCATATCAGTTTCGGTAAATCCCCTATCGGATTTTCGCCGAATGTCGCCTCAAATGTTTCGTCAAAATCCTCCGTCCAAGGAAATCCGACGTCTTCGAAAAGGTCGAATTGCGAGAATACCGGTGACGGCAGACGGATCACCTGCGGTTCGTCCGTGAAAATTGCCTCGACCGTCCTGCCGAAATCTTCGCCCAAAGCCTTGCGGTAAACCTCGTGCGTAACCTCAATGAATTTTGCAATCGCCTCCGGATTCATCGTGTCGACATAAGCCTCACCGTTAAAACGAGGGTTGTTCTCGGCGGTCATGACATAGACAAAAAGATTTGCCCCCGCCTCGTCCGTCTGCTTAGAATTAACAAGGTAACCGTCATTGTCGACCTTGACGGAATAGGATGCCAAGAGGTAGGTTTCCCCTTTTTGTTTTCCTTCGTCGGGCGAAACGCACACACGGCGTTTTTTTGTAAACAGAATCGACTTCTGGCGGTATCTGCGGTCTTTGGTCACAAGTCCGCCGGCACATCCGGACGGCCAACGATCCTCGTCATAAAGCCAAACTTTCAAACCACTTTCTTTTGCACGCTTTACGGCGTAACGCACCAAGTTCAAAAATCTTTCGCCCATATAGGGAATGTCCAGACCGTTGCGGGCGTGAATGATAAATCCGGCAAAACCCATATTGCCGAAATCTTTGACCTGCCTGTCGATAATTTCTTCGTCCGGTGCGGTGTTCCATGCCCAAAACGGCATTCCTCTGTACCGCATCAATTCTTTTTCCTTGCTTTCGTTGTTTCCGTTTGCTTTCATGATTTGTCCGCTTCTTCTGTTATAAAATGCAGGTCGTTTTTCGTACGGTTGAATAACTCTTGCCTGATTAAAATATCGTAATATTCCGTGTCGGCGGAAAAAGAAATCATGTGAGGCACGTCCGGCGGAACGAGAAACAAACTCCCTCCCGTCAAAACATAACCGTCCTCGCCGATTTTGTGAATTCCGCTCCCCTTGACCACACACACAAGTTCGGTGAAATCGTGCTGATGTAACTTAATTGCATTCGATGTCTTGCGGTATTTCACAACAATCATCTCGTCCGATGTAAAATAATCCGTGTACGAATGAATCCGCAAATTGCACACCCCCTCGCAAAAAAATCAAAAAGTATCATTTTGTTCTCTGCTATTACCATATTATATCATAAAAGAGAAAGCCTGTCAATGGCAAATTACGCCCGTTTTGTATCTTTTTGTGACATTTAGAGAGACAAAACGAATATTTTTTTCGAAAAGTGAGTGTCAAACAAATGCCAAGCCGAAAAAAATATGGATGGAAAAATGATTTTTTTTGTAAAAAAGGCTTGCATTTTCGGGAAAGATGTGGTATAATAGTTTTTGCGTTTGAGCGACCGAGAACGGAACGGCAACCGACCGACGAAAAAAGCAGTCAGAAAGCGGAACGGCGACAAACGAGAAAACAATACGGAGAGATATCGAAGTGGTTATAACGGCCCTGACTCGAAATCAGGTGTACAGAAATGTACCGAGGGTTCGAATCCCTCTCTCTCCGCCAACAAGCAAAGGGACGGGAATTTTTCCCGTCCCTTTGCTTGTTGATGAAATTTGCATAATTCTGAGCCCTCTCCGCTGTACTGCCACTTTCGGTGCGTGCAGTATGTTAGCACCGACTGCCGAACAGCGACTACATTTGCAGACGGCGGAAATAACGGACGGTTACCGACATATAACAAGTTTGTACCGCTTGCCCCGTCCGTTTGGGTTCAGAATCCCTCTCTCTCCGCCAACAAGCAAAGGGACGGGAATTTTTCCCGTCCCTTT
>CAVGAA010000032.1:0-16379 GCA_963627065.1 bacterium
GACAAGCAGTAAGTATAATAGCAATGTATAATTTTGCACCGACTGAACTTTCCAGAGAAAATTTAATTCGGGAGGGGAAAGCCCCAACAACGATTTATGTTACGGGTAATACTGCAATCGATGCACTCAAAACGACTGTCCGCAAAGATTACATGCATCCGGAACTCGAATGGGCAAAGGACAGTAGACTGATTATTATCACGGCACACCGCAGAGAAAATCTTGGTGAACCTATGCATCATATGTTTAAGGCGATAAGGCGTATTATGGATGAGAATAATGACGTGAAGGCGATATATCCCATACATATGAACCCGATAGTTCGACAAGAAGCGGAAGAGGAATTGAGCGGTTGCGATAGAATACATATAATAGAACCGCTCGAAGTCGTTGATTTCCATAATTTTCTCGCACATAGTTATATGATATTGACCGATAGCGGTGGAATACAGGAAGAAGCCCCTTCGCTTGGAAAACCGGTACTCGTTATGCGAGATACAACAGAACGACCGGAGGGAATTGCCGCAGGAACGTTGAAATTGGTTGGAACGGATGAGGAAACGATTTACAATAACTTTAAATTGCTGCTTGAAGATAAGATTGAGTATGATAAAATGGCACATGCAAGCAATCCGTACGGGGATGGCTATGCTTGTAAAAAAATAGCGGATATTTTAGAGGAATAAATTATGTCTTTATTTAACGGAAAAACCCTAATGATCACCGGAGGCACGGGATCTTTCGGCAATGCGGTATTGAACCGTTTTTTGCAGACGGACATCGGAGAGATCCGCATCTTTTCCCGTGACGAGAAAAAGCAGGACGATATGCGACACGAATTTCAGGCAAAAATGCCAGAAGTATCTGAAAAAATCAAATTCTACATCGGCGACGTCCGTGACCTCCAATCGGTCAGATCCGCCATGACCGGCGTGGACTATATCTTCCATGCCGCTGCCCTCAAACAAGTCCCGTCCTGCGAATTCTTTCCTATGGAAGCCGTCAGAACCAATATCATCGGCACGGACAACGTTCTCACCGCCGCAATCGAAGCCGGTGTCAAGTCGGTCATCTGCCTCTCGACCGACAAGGCCGCATACCCAATCAACGCTATGGGAAAGTCCAAAGCACTTGAAGAAAGTGTCGCTATCGCAAAGTCGAGAACGAGCGGTAAAACCAAGATTTGTTGCACCCGTTACGGAAACGTTATGTGCAGTCGTGGTTCTGTTATTCCGCTCTGGATTGACCAGATTCGGAACGGACAACCTATCACCCTGACCGAACCGACTATGACAAGATTCATTATGTCGCTTGACGAGGCGGTCGACCTCGTTCTGTTCGCATTCGAACACGGTGAAAACGGCGACCTGCTCATCCAAAAAGCACCTGCCTGCACAATCAGGACGCAGGCGGAGGCGGTCTGCGAACTTTTCGGTGGCAAAAAAGAGGACATCCGTGTCATCGGTATCCGCCACGGCGAGAAAATGTACGAAACGCTCCTCACGAACGAGGAATGTGCAAAAGCCGTCGATATGGGCAATTTCTACCGTGTCCCCGCAGATAACAGAGGACTCAATTACGATAAATATTTCAAGGAAGGGGACGAAAAACGCAACGTCCTCACCGAGTTCAATTCGAATAATACCACACTCCTGAACGTCGAGCAGGTCAAAGCCAAAATCGCAAGTTTGCAGTATATCAAAGACGAACTTGCAAAGGCAGGAAAACAGATATGAACATCCTTGTCACCGGTGCAAAAGGTTTTGTCGGCAAAAATCTCGTTTGTGCGTTGCAAAATATCAGGGACGGCAAAGACCGCACAAGACCGAATCTTTGCATTGACAACATCTTTGCGTACGACATCGAAAATACGCAGGAAGATCTTGAAAAGTATTGTCGCTCGGCGGATTTCGTTTTCAACCTCGCAGGCGTGAACCGCCCGAAAGATCCGGAAGAATTCAAAAAAGGCAATTTCGGCTTTGCATCAACGCTTTTGGACACGCTCAAAAAACACGGCAACAAATGCCCCGTAATGCTCGCATCGTCCATTCAGGCAACCTTAATCGGTCGTTATGACGGCGAATACGGCAGGAGCAAGAAAGCCGGCGAAGATCTCTTTTTCGGGTACGCCGAAACAACCGGTGCAAAAGTTTTGGTCTACCGTTTTCCGAATCTTTTCGGCAAGTGGTGTCGCCCCAATTATAACAGTGCCGTCGCAACGTTTTGCCACAACACCGCAAACGATTTGCCAATCACCGTCAATGACAGAAACACCGAACTCGAACTGCTTTATATCGACGATCTTGTAACCGAAATGCTCAATGCATTGGAGGGAAAAGAACATCACGCAGAGTTTGACGGCACAAAAACCGTCCTTCAATCGGATGGAAAATACTGTGCCTGCCCCGTGACACATAAAGTCACACTCGGAGAGATTGCGGACCTGCTCGAAATCTTCAAACGGCAACCGGAAACGCTCGTAATGCCCGAAATCCCCGACAATTCTTTTGCGAAAAAGTTATATTCGACCTACTTGTCCTACCTGCCGAAAGAAAAAGTCGCATTCCCGCTCAAAATGAACGAGGACGTACGGGGGAGTTTCACCGAACTGCTCAAAACCGAAAAATGCGGACAGTTCTCGGTCAATATCTCCAAACCGAATATAACCAAAGGGCAACACTGGCACAACAGCAAATGGGAATTCTTCATTGTCGTGGCAGGTCACGGATTGATTGAAGAACGCAAAATCGGCACAGACGAGGTCCTGCGTTTTGAAGTGTCGGGCGACAAAATCGAGGCGGTGCATATGCTCCCGGGGTACACGCATAACATCATCAATTTGAGCGATACGGAAGATTTGGTAACGCTTATGTGGGCGAATGAGCAGTTCGATAAAAATCACCCCGATACTTTCGGCGAAAAAGTGTAAAAGCATAAAGGAAAAACTTAACTATGGAAATCAAGACTGACTATTCGGACATTGCGTTTCAAAATGACGGCAGACTGAAACTGCTTATCATTGTCGGGACAAGACCGGAAATTATACGGTTGGCGGCGGTTATCAACAAATGTCGCAGGTACTTTGACTGCATTTTGGCACATACGGGGCAGAATTACGACTACAACCTCAACGGGATTTTCTTCCGTGACCTCAAACTGAAAGAACCCGAAGTGTATATGAATGCCGTCGGGGACGATCTCGGAGCAACGGTGGGGAATATCATCAACTGTTCCTACAAACTGATGAATGCCATAAAACCGGATGCCCTCCTGATTTTGGGCGACACGAACTCTTGCCTATCGGCAATTCCGGCAAAAAGACTGCACATCCCGATTTTCCATATGGAAGCCGGCAACCGTTGCAAGGACGAATGCCTGCCCGAAGAAACGAACCGCAGAATCGTCGACATCATTTCCGATGTCAATATGGCGTACAGCGAACACGCAAGGAGATACCTTGCCGAATGCGGTCTGCCGAAAGAACGCACCTTTGTGACCGGTTCTCCTATGGCGGAGGTGATACACCAAAATCTTGCCGAAATCGAGGCGTCCGACATACTCGAAAGGTTGCACCTCGAACCCCAAAAATATATTCTTTTGTCGGCACACAGAGAAGAAAATATCGACACCGAGAAGAATTTTACGTCACTCTTTACGGCAATCAACAAGCTGGCACAAAAGTACGATATGCCGATTCTTTATTCCTGCCATCCGAGGAGCAGAAAACGCATCGAGCAAAGCGGATTCAAACTCGACAGACGGGTGATTCGCCACGAGCCTATGGGCTTTCACGATTACAACAAGTTGCAGATGAACGCTTTTGCGGTTGTGTCCGACAGCGGAACATTGCCCGAGGAGAGCAGTTTCTTTACGAGTATCGGAAAACCGTTTCCGGCAATCTGCATCAGGACATCGACCGAACGCCCCGAGGCACTCGACAAAGCGTGCTTTTTCTTGGCGGGAATCGATGAGGATAGTCTCTTGCAGGCGGTCGACACGGCAGTGAAAATGAACAAAAACGGCGATTACGGCATTCCCGTTCCGGCATATATCGAAGAGAACGTTTCAACGAAAGCCGTCAAAATCATCCAGTCCTACACCGGCGTCGTCAACAAAATGGTGTGGAGAAAGGATTAAGACTATCATTTTGCGGGGGAAGCCTTTTTCAGGCAAAAATGGCTACTCCCGCCCCCAAAAAATTTCAGGCATATACTATTTGGAGCAGATTTGTTACAGTCTGCTTCTATTTATTTAGATCCGATAAGCGACATCATAGCCGTGTGAAAGGCAAAAATTCGTCAGGATTCAAAACTTGTAAATGTTAAAAATATGTAAACTATTCCGTCACTTGCTTGACTTGTGGCAGTTTTTGCATTATACTATTTGTGTCAAAAGCAAGAAAATTATTACTTTTAATAACGATAACAGATTGTCGATTTTATATTATTGACAAAACGGAGGTCATGATGTCTAAAATATCAAAAGACGGAAATCGTGACAAATGCATTTTCGGCATTTGCAAGGTCAACGAAAAAGGGCAAATCGTCATTCCGAAAGAGGCAAGAGAAATGTTCGAAATCAAGTCGGGGGACGGTCTTCTTCTGCTCGGCGACCGAAAAAAAGGTTTGGCACTTGTCAAAACCGAAATTTTCGAATCCGCTATTGACGATATTATGCAATAAGGGGTAACGGTATGAACGCAATCGAAATACAAGGTCTTGTCAAAAAATACGGTTCGTTTACCGCTGTGAACGGAATTGATTTACAGGTAAAAACGGGCGAAATATTTTCGTTACTCGGCGAAAACGGTGCAGGAAAAACAACCACTATCAAGGTGTTGTGTTCACTTGTCGGTTACGATTCCGGCACTGTCAGAGTTTGCGGTTATGATGTCAAAATGGCAGGGGACAAGGTTAAAAAATTCGTCAATCTGTCCCCGCAGGAAACCGCAGTCGCCGCAAAACTGACCGTGCTTGAAAATCTCGAACTTTCCGCAAACCTCTACGGCATCGAAAATCCAAAAAACGAAGCGATAAAAATGCTGTCGGAATTCCAATTGACCGAAGTCAAAAACAAACTCGCAGGAAAACTGTCCGGCGGTATGCAAAGACGGCTGTCAATTGCAATGGCACTAATCTCAAAACCGCAAGTTTTGTTTCTCGATGAGCCGACTTTGGGGCTTGATGTCCGAGCAAGGCGGGAATTGTGGCGTGAAATTGAATCTTTACGGGGAAAAATCACCGTGATTTTGACCACGCATTACCTCGATGAAGCCGAAAAACTTGCAGATCGGCTCGCAATTATGAAAAGAGGAAAAATATTGATTACCGGCACGGCGGAAGAATTAAAAAAATATGCAGGCGAAGTTTCTTTTGAAGAAGCATTCTTGAAGATCACGGAGGGCAACTGATATGGGACGCATAAAGGCACTTACTCTGCGGAATATCAAAGAAACCTATCGAGAACCGTTGTCATTGGTTTTTTGTATTTTTCTGCCTCTTGTCATGCTGATCTTTATGGAGTTGATTTTAGGCAATTTTGAGGGCGGTGTCGCAACATTTGAAATTGATACATACGCACCCGGGATTGCGGTTTTTGGTTATACATTCACAATGTTGTTTGTGGCACTCGGTATCTCGTCCGACTCCTCACACGCTTTCATGACAAGAATATTGATTTCACCGCTGAAACCGCTCGAATATTATCTGTCCTACGCATTGGCATTTCTTCCGATTTGTGTCGTTCAGACCGTTATTTTCTATGCCGTTGCCTTTGCATTCGGATTTACCGCATCGATCGGAACACTTGTGTCGGCGGTTTATCTGTTGCCGTCCGCAATTTTTTACATTGTATGCGGAATGTTTATCGGAACTGTCGCAAAATCCGAAAAGGAAGCAGGACCGTTTTCATCGATTTTTATCACCGGAGCGGGACTACTCGGCGGAGTTTGGATGCCGATTGAGCAAATCGGCGGAACATTTTTCAAAGTCTGCAAGTTTTTGCCGTTTTACAGTACGATAAAACCTGCAATTTCCGCAGTCGGTCGACATTACGGAGACATCGTCCCCTATATCTTCGTTACCATCGGCTATACTGTTTTGTTCCTTGTTATTTCGGCTGTCATTTACCGAAACAAAGCCAAAAAATAATTTTTGTAAAAATATAGGACTGATTTTTACGCTCTTTTTTACGGCTACGATGTCGCCAATCGAATTACAAAAAATAGGAGCAGTGCGTAACAAATCTGCTCCAAATATAACCTTGCTTCAAGTTTTTGCAGGGGGGGCGGGGGACAGCTTTTACAAAAAGCGTCCCCTGCATAATTAAAGTTTAATCTTACGCTCACGCTCCGAGAGAGGAAACGAGGATATCGACAGCCGTGTATGGCTTGCTTGACGAGAAAGACGATTTGAGACTGATGTCGGCTTTGTTGCAGGCATCGATTGCCCGCCTCAGGACTGCGGGATCGGTGTTGGCGAGGCTCTTTTGATAGAGTTGCACCTGAAAAGCGTGAATTCCGGTCACGGCATTGATGTCCTTCGGTGACATTCCGACCTTTGTCAAAGTCTGCACAACCGCCATATCGCAAAATGTCCTGCTCACATCGCCCAAAATGAAAGTCTGGTCGACTCGGCGGAACTTGTAATCATTCAGAATATCGAGAGCCAACGAAATTTTCCGTGCCATGAGTGCATTCGTGAAAGCGAAAACGTCATATTCGTTGCAGGATGTGCAGACGAATTTCAAATCCGACTCGGTCGGTGTCGGCTTGCCGAGTTGAAGGACGTAAAAACTGAGTTTGTCAATCTCGTTCGCCAGTACGAACATACTCGTACCGCAATGCGAAATCATTTTTTCACAGAATATCGGAGTGACCGTCACACCGTTGTGAGCAAAGTGTTTTGCAACCCATGAGGTAAGCCTTGTCGGCGACGTTTTGTCAAACTGCACGAGCGTGAAAAACTGCGGAAGAATCTTCATCGGATCGAATTTTTTGTTTTCGTCTTTCTTACCGTCTTTGTCGGATTTTTTATCGTCTTTTTTGTTCTGGGACTGCTTTGTGTCAAGCCCGTCCGGCGGAACGGTGACAATTAAAGTGTTGTAATCATAGGTATTGATGTTTGACACCGCATCGGTGAAAGCATCGAAATCTTCCTTTTTCATTGAGGAAAAATTCATCCCCGAAACGACAATCAACTTGCGGTCCGCACCCATCGGCAGGGGCATTAAGGCATCGATCAGTGCATCCGGCGTAAAGTCCTGCGAATCGATCCGCATCTCATTGAAGACCGAAAAAGCGGGATCTGGGCAGATTGCCTCCCTTGCAAGTTTCACGGAAGCGAGTTTGAGATAATCTTCTTCACCGAAAAAGAGATAGGTATTGCGTGGACTGCCCTTGATTTCTTTTCGGAAGTCGGATTCTTTCAGGATCGGCATTTCGTTCATAAATACACCTCCGAAGACGGTTTTTACCTATCCTATTATACCACAAAACCGCCCGCTCGTCAACAAAAAAGCACTTTTTTCCGAAAAAAGAAATGTTTTTTTGCAAAAAGGCTTGACAAAACGGGTATTTATATAGTATAATATAGGCTGTCATTGTGTCAAGGTCACCTCTAAAGCATTCAAGCACGCCGAATGAGTGGAATCTTTTCCGCCACTCGTCACGAAACTCCTTGCCCGTAGCGACGGCTACGACCTGCGTCATTTCGTCCGATTGGCAAAAAATCTTCTCGCTCACCGACATACTTTCCGCTTTTAGAGATGCCCATAAGCGTACGTGTTGCCATGTGCAACCCGCTTCCGAAACATTCAAAAGGAGGTGCAGAAGATGCTGAGAACGTATCAACCGAAAAAGCGTCAGAGAAAAAAGGAGCATGGCTTCAGAAAGAGAATGAAAACCGCCGACGGCAGAAATGTCCTGAAGAGAAGACGTGCAAAAGGCAGAAAAAGACTGACGTACTGATCTGCCACCCAAACACCGACTGTCGTAGCCAATCCGCTTGCGAGTCGGTGTTTTTTATAGGGAAGAATTATGAAATACACTACCATTAAGGAACATCATCTGTTCGGGAAAACCTTTCAAAAGGGAATGCGTTGGAGCGGTCGCTACGTATCGGTCTTTGTCCTGCGGGATTGGGCGAGCAAACGGCTTGCAAAAGAAAATCCCACCAAGAAACCCTATAACCGTTTCGGCGTGTCTGTCGGAAAAAAAGTCGGGGGAGCAGTGCAGAGAAACCGAGCGAAACGCATTCTGCGAGCCGGCTACCGTGCGATAGAACCGGAACTCAAAACCGGCTGGCTTGTCGTATTGTCGCCACGTGACGGCATTCTCGGGGCAAAATCGACCGACATCGAAAGGGAATTGCGGTACGGCTTTTCCAAACTGGGACTGTTCCTTCGGGAGTCGGTATGAAATACCTGTGCATCTGGCTGATTAAATTCTACCAAAAGGTTCTGTCGCCCCTCAAACGACAACCGACCTGCCGATTTCAGCCGACCTGTTCGCAATACGGTCTGGAAGCCTTTCAAAAACGGGGCTTTTTTGTAGGACTGATATTGACGGTTTCCCGCGTCGCAAGGTGCAATCCGTTCTGTGCGGGGGGATATGATCCCGTACCGGAAAGGGGACTGCGTAACCGGATAGCAGTACCCATGACAAAATATTATTATCCGGAAGAGTACAATCTGGAACGGGACGAAGACGAGAGCAACGCCACCGACGAAAAGCAATGACACCGTGGCATCGCACGGAGATAGAAATCGGCGATGCAGAATCCCATAATCCGAAGGGAGAAAACAAACTTCATATGAACCGAAAAATGAAAACAATCTGGGGACGCATCGGCATCATTGCCACGCTTGTCGTCCTGCTGGCAACGGTCCTCACCGGTTGTGCGACAAAGTCATCCACGTCCACAAAACCGACCGTCGGCGAACTCGTTCTTGACAGAACTTATGAGGGAAAACTCGGTGCATCGCAACTCAGAGCGGTTGCAAATCTGCTGTCCGAAACCTACAACTCGAATGATTTCCAAACCACCAATATTTTGTTGGCGGCATCCCGTCATTACAATATGTTGAAAGACGGTTTCGATGACAAAACGGCAAGCAATACCGACATCGGTCCGGACGATCCCGTAGAATCCGCAAAAGCCCTCATCGCCAAAGCAAACGAAAAGGCGGAGGACAATGTCAAGGTCGCCGAGAGCGATTACGAAAACCTCAACGAGAACGACATTGCAAAACTGGTGGAACTTTTCTCGACAGAAGTCGACGTCACGCCCGAATCCGGTCTGCAACGCACAATCGGTAAATTCCTCAGTTGGTTGACGAGATATTTAGGCTTCGGCAGTTATATTGTCGGTATCTGTATCTTTGCATTGCTTGTCGAAATCATTATGATTCCGTTCGCAATCAAACAGCAGAAAAACTCGGTCAAGCAGGCAATGCTGAAACCGAAGGAAATGGCAATCCGCAAGAAATATGCAGGTCGCAACGATCAGCCGACTATGCAGAAAGTTCAGCAGGAAATTCAGGAAATGTATCAGAAAGAGAATTTCAGCCCGTACAGCGGTTGTCTGCCTCTGCTTATCCAATTCCCGATTATCATCGTGCTGTACAATATCATCATCGATCCGCTCCGTTACGTTCTGGGACAGTCCGCAGGCATTTCCTCGGCACTCAGTACGTTCTACTCTGCCCCCAGAGCCGCAGGAGGACTGGGCAATGCGATTTCCTCGTCGAGAGGCACAATCGAACTGCTGTCCGGCGGTATCGAGCAGTACTCCGGCATTCAGGATTTCGGACTCTTTAAGAACGGCTCTGCCGTTTGGGACTCGCTTTCCGCAATCGGTGACAGACTGCCGAACTTCAACATCGGTCCGTTTAACTTCGGTCTCAATCCGAGCCTGACGAGATTCGATATTCTTCTGCTCGTCCCCGTCCTGACTTTCGTTGTTTATTTCTTCAGTACGAAACTGACGAGAAAATTCAGCGGACAGACCACGCAAGAAGCAACCGACCGTCAGACCGCTTGCTCCAACACGATGATGGACATTTCCATGCCGGCAATGTCGACCGTCTTCACCTTTATGGTTCCTGCCATTGTCGGTGTTTACTGGATGTTCCGCAGTGTCGTCGGCATTCTCAAATCTTTCATTATGAGCAAGGTGATTCCGCTTCCGAAATTCACGGAAGAAGATTACAAAAACGCCGAGCGTGAACTCAAAGGCAAGTCACCCAAGACGGTTGAAAAATCCGAAAAAGCCGGTATGGTGCGTTCACTCCACCACATCGACGACGAAGATTTCGACGATACGAGAGATGCCGCCCTTGCACGCAAAGCCGCAATGAAAGAATTGGCTGACAAACAGCAGGCTGAAAAAGCCGAGCAGGCGAAAAAATCGACTTTCGGCGTTCCGCTCATGAAAAAGGACCGCAAGTCCGAAAAAGCGGAAGAAAAAGCGGAAGAAAATTCCCAAGACGGCACGAAAACCGCCGGTGAAAACGATACAAACGACGGTCAGGCGAAATAAGCCGACCGATAGAGGAGAATGACTGTGAAAAAAGAATTGATTGTCACGGGCAAATCCGTTGAAGAAGCCCGCAAGAAAGCCGCAACCGAACTCGGTATTGCGGAAGAAGATTTGATTGTCACCGTACTCGAAGAGGGTAAAAGAGGCTTTCTCGGAATCGGTGCGAGCGATGCGAAAATCTCGGTGACCTATAATGTCGCCGGCGAGGAAGTCGCACTTGAATTTGTCCGCAAACTCATTGACGATATGGGTTTGGAGGGCTTGACCGTGTCCAAGAAAGATGGGGCGGAGGACGGCATCCTCATTGCCGTCGACGGCGACAGTGCCGGTGTTCTCATCGGACATCACGGCGAAACGCTGGATGCATTGCAATACCTTGTCAATCTTGCCACCAATAAAAAGGTAGAGGGCGAAAAACGGGACTATGTTCGTGTAACCGTCGACGTTGAGGGCTACCGTGCTAAGCGTGAAGCTGCATTGCGTTCGCTCGCAAGACGGATGGCAAACAAGGTCATCAAATACAAAAAGAGTGTGATGCTCGAACCGATGAATCCTTACGAGCGTCGCATTATCCACTCCGAAGTGCAGAACATTGCAGGCGTATCGACAAATTCTATCGGTTCGGAGAACAATCGCCGTGTGGTGATGTTCCTTGACGATTCCAAACAGAACAGCGAAAACGAAGAGGTTTTTGACGACTAAAAGGTTACTTTGGGACTGTGCTTAATGCGACAGTCCCATTTTTTGGAAAGGATTTTGACGGTATGACCGGTGATACAATTACGGCGGTATCTACGCCGAGAGGCAAAGGGGGAGTCGCTCTCCTGCGTGTGTCGGGTTCTCTCGCCACGGCTGTCGGAGATAAAGTTTTTCTGCCCAAAAACGGGAAAAAACTCTCCGAATGTGAACCGAGACGTGCGATTTACGGTAAAATTTTGGGCTCGGACGGCAAAGAAATCGATGACGGGCTTGCTACGGTTTTCAAAGCACCGTCCTCTTTTACGGGGGAGGACACGGTCGAAATCTGTTGTCACGGGGGCATTCTCTTAACGCAGGAGGTCTTAACGGCACTTCTTTCGTCGGGGGCAAGACCTGCCGAGGCAGGAGAGTTCACCAAGCGTGCATTCTTAAACGGCAAAATCGATCTGCCGTCTGCGGAGGCACTCGGCAATCTCTTGGAAGCAAAAACAAGGGAGCAGTTGACTTTGGCACACACCGGAATGAGCGGAAAAACCGGAGCGGAATGCCGTGCGATTTACGAAAATCTCCGCAAAATTCTGGCATCGGTCTACGTGACGATTGACTATCCGGACGAGGACCTCGCCGATATGAGCCGTGAAGAAATCGTAATGGAATTTTCAAAATGTGCCGAGAAACTGCAAAAACTTTGCAACACATATCGCACCGGACACGCAGTGGCGGAGGGCATCAAAACCGTTATTTGCGGAAAGCCGAACGTCGGAAAAAGTTCGCTTTTCAACCGTCTAATCGGGCGTGACGTTGCAATTGTCACCGAGATAGAGGGAACGACAAGAGATGTCCTAACCGCCACCGCATCGGCAGGAAAAGTGACACTCAACCTTGCCGACACTGCGGGACTGCACGAAACGCAGGACACGGTCGAGCAGATAGGCGTTGAACGTGCAAAAGGGGAACTTTCGCAGGCAGAACTGGTTCTTGCGGTTTTCGATTCGTCACAAGAACCCGATGAAAATGACCGAGAACTCATCAAAGTCCTGCAAAATCAACCGGCAACTGTCATTGCGGTTTACAACAAAACCGATAAAACGAACGGCAAACTCCCGACTGAATGGCAAGGACTGTTTGAACATTCCGTGTCGCTGTCCGCCGTGAGCGGTGAGGGGATGCAGGATCTCTGCCACCTTGTCGAAAAACTCTTTACGGACGGAAATATAGACCTATCTAACGATGCGATTCTCACAGATGCCCGTCAACACGCATCGGCTCTCAAAGCCCTGCGTGCAACCGAACGTGCAACGGAATCCCTCACCGAGGGTTATCCCATCGATGCCTGCTGTACCGATGCCGAGCAGGCAATGGAGGCATTGGCTGAGGTGGACGGCAGAGCCGTGTCGGACGAAATCGTTGCTGAAATTTTTTCGCATTTTTGCGTAGGGAAATAAACGATGAATTACTACGAATTTTCACCGAAAGAGAACAAAATCGCCGAAAAACTCATAGCGACCTTTGCCGTCATTTTGTCGGTCGGCAGTTTTTGCGTTGCAAGAATCGACAGTGTTCCGTATCACGCAATTTTTCACTTTGTCGCAATCGTTTTCATCACGGTCGCAATCCTCGTCGCAAACAAATGCCTGCTACGAACCTATATTTTCACCGTGACCGAACCGAAAGAGAACGGTTACCGTGATTTTGTCGTGACCGAACACTTCGGTAAAAAATTTACTGAGGTTTGCCGAATCGGACTTGACGATGTTTTGGATGTCCGCCACGTGACGAAAGCCGATAAGAGCGACACAAAAGAGATACAAAAAAAGGCAACCGTCATTTACAATTATATCGCAACACTGTCGGCGGGCGACCGTCTTTTGGTGTCCCTGCGGACGGGCGATGCCGTCACACTGCTCACAATTCCGTTTGATATGGGACTTGAAAAAGCACTTTGCAGTCAAAATAGCAATATTTGTCCGAATTAAGCCTGTTTTTGTCTTGAAAATTAGCACAAATTGTCATATAATAGTAATAACGATTGGGAAAAGTTTGTTGTTTTTTCCAAAATTCGAAAGGAGTATTTCGTTATGAAAAAATTTCCCGTAGCCATTCAGGTCTACTCGGTGCGTGGCGATGCCGAGGCAAATCTGTTCGGAACGCTGAAAAAACTGAAAGATATGGGCTATGACGGAGTCGAATTCGCAGGGCTTTACGGTCACAAACCGGAAGAAGTCCGTGATATGTGCAAAGCACTCGACCTTGTTCCGTTGTCCGCACACGTGCCGTATCTGGATATGGTAAAAGATCCCGAAGGCGTACTCGGTGCATACAAGACAATCGGTTGTCAGTATGTCGCCGTGCCTTACCTCACCCCCGAATACAGACCGGGGACGGATGCATTTCCGGAAGTTATCAAAAATGTCGCTATGCTCGGCGAGGTCTGCAACAAACTCGGTATGACTCTGCTCTACCACAACCACGATTTCGAGTTCACCAAACTGGACGGCAAATACGCACTGGACGTTCTCTATGAAACAGTCCCTGCAAACCTGCTCAAAACCGAACTCGACACCTGCTGGGTGAACATCGGCGGAGAAGATCCGGCGGACTACCTCACCAAATATTCGGGACGGGCTCCCGTTCTGCACCTTAAAGATTTTGTCGGCAGTAAATCCGATAATATGTATAAACTCATCGGTATCGACGATAAGGAAAAGTCCGAGAAGAACGAAAAATTCGCATTCCGTCCGGTCGGTTACGGCAAGCAGAATTTCCCGAAGATTCTCGCATCGGCTGAACCTGCCGGCGTGAAATGGGTAGTGGTCGAACAGGACCAGCCTACCGAGGAAAACACGCCTCTCGAATGTGCCGAAATGAGCCGTAAATACCTTGCAAGCATCGGTTGCTGAAAAGCTCTTACATTTTAATATTATAATTGGAGGATTATAACAATGGGATTGGATGATTTCAAAGAAAACCAAGAAGTCAAAAAAATTGACACAAGCAGAAAATTAAGAATCGCAATTATCGGTTGCGGATGGATCGCAGGTTCGCACATGAACTCTTACCTCAAACAGCCCGATGTCGAAATCGTTGCAGGAGCAGACCTCATCCCCGGTAAAGCAAAAGCATTTATGGAAAAGTACGGTCTGACCGATGTCAAGACCGACTACGCATCGCATAAGGAACTGATTGACGACAAGAGCCTCAAACTCGATGCCGTTTCTATCTGCACCTACAACCGTCAGCACGCAGAACCCGCTATTTATGCCCTGAACAACGGACTTAACGTCCTGCTCGAAAAGCCTTTCACCGTCACTCTTGACGAGGCAGTCGAGGTTATGAAGGCAGAGAAGAAGAGCGGAAAAATTCTTTCTATCGGTTTCCAGCCCAGAATGGACGCAAATATGAAGATGATCAAGAAGATCGTCGAGTCGGGCGAACTGGGTAAAATTTATTACATTCAGACCGGTGGCGGACGCCGTCGCGGAATTCCGACGCCTTACGGCACGACATTCATCGAAAAAGACACCGCAGGAATCGGTGCTTTGGGCGACATCGGATGCTACTCTCTCGATATGGTCCTCAATGCAATCGGTTATCCGAAGCCCCTGACCGTTTCTGGTTATAAGTCGGCATTCTTCGGCACTGATCCGAACTATTCCAACTATGTCAAGACCGGACATCCGGAATATGCAAAGAAATTCGGAGTTGACGATTTCGCAGCCGCATTTGTCCGTCTCGAAGGCGGTATCATTCTCGACTTCCGTATCGCATGGGCAATGAACCTCGACACCCCCGGTGACACCATTATCATGGGTACAAAGGGTAGCCTCAGAATTCCGTCTACCGAGTGCTGGAACGGCACTGTCGGCGGTCCTATGACCATTTATCACGAAGTTTGCGGTGAGCAGACACAAACAACCGTTCCGGTTATCCAGATGAAAGAGGGCTTGTTCGATCTCAAGATCCGTACATTCCTCGATGCAATCAAAGAGGGCGGTAAAGCACCCGTTCCGTCGTCCCAGATTCTCTACAATCAGGCTATCATCGACGGCATCGCAAAATCCGCCGAGGCAGGTCACGAAGTCGAAATCAAGATTCCGGAAATCTGATTTTTCGGGCAATTCGACCAAAAAATTCTGTGTAACAGCCCTGCGGGAGCAATTCCGTAGGGCTGTTTTGTCCCAAAAGGGACGTTTCTGTGTAATTTGTGACTGAAAACGGCAAAATTGCGTGAAGATTTTGTGCAGAATTATTTTGCGATTTTCTATTGACATTTCACGGAAAAAGTGCTATAATATGCAAGCACCCCAAAAGAGGGGTGAAAAAAATACCGTATCGAGTGCAAGTGAATCAAAAGGTAAGGAGTCCGGCTATCGGAGAACCGACGGCAAAAAGGACGGAAGAGGAGCGGTTTGAAATCAAGTACATGATGAGTCATGAAAAAACTTGAAAAAAATCGAAAAAATCTTTCAAAAACCTCTTGACAAGCGAAACGGAATGTGGTATAATATACAGGCTGTCGCAAAGAAAGCCTCCCGAACGGCAAAGGATTTGCAGAGATTCGGAAAGCCGACAAGCGACGCATTGATCTTTGAAAACTGAACAACAAGAGATGAAGTACAAAGCATATTAAAAGTATGTGCGAACATGAATCTCGTAAATTCTTTCAAGAGAATTACTACTCTAACAAAAGTAAAAATAAAGCTAAGAGAAAATAACTCGAAAGCAAAAAGATTGAATCATCCGGAAGGATGTTTTGATACCATGATTTCGAGAGTTTGATCCTGGCTCAGGATGAACGCTGGCGGCGTGCATAACACATTCAAGTCGAACGGATTTGAGGATTTCGGTCCTTAGATTAGTGGCGGACGGGTGAGTAACGCGTGAGCAACCTGCCTCTGTGTGTGGGATAACGTTTGGAAACGGACGCTAATACCGCATAACGCATATTGACCGCATGATCGATATGCCAAAGATTTATTGCACAGAGAGGGGCTCGCGTCTGATTAGATAGTTGGTGAGGTAACGGCCCACCAAGTCTACGATCGGTAGCCGGACTGAGAGGTTGAACGGCCACATTGGAACTGAGAACGGTCCAGACTCCTACGGGAGGCAGCAGTGGGGAATATTGGGCAATGGGCGAAA
>CAVGAA010000033.1:0-16230 GCA_963627065.1 bacterium
CTGCCGTGTCAAGCGTCTTACACCACGAGATGTCATAGTTGCCGGCATCCGTCCAGTTTCCGGAAGGTGTCGTCACGGTCGTTGTTTCTTCTGCCGATGCAACTGTTACAATCGCCGGAATCATTGCAATCAGCATTGCAAATGTCAACAGAAGAGCTGTCAGTTTTTTCATTTTGGCTTTCTCCTCATTAAAAAAATTTATAAAGAAATTTGCGAGAAAATGATTATTTGAGAATGATTCTTGTCATTTCGCCGGTACTGCCCTGCTTTCCGAGGCACATATCATTCAGAACATATTGCGGAATGTATGCCGGTTTACCGTCCGAAGTTTTTGCGATGATTTCAAGATAGGTATCTCCGTGATTGTGTCCGCAAAAATAACCTTTGATGATGTCGGCATTATTGATAATCAGTTTGTAAACCGCTTTGGATGTCGGATGCTCATCGCTATATGCATCCATATCGTAGGTAACATAGAAACTGTGACCGGCGGTATTTTGCGTTGGAAGCGGAACATGACCGAAGAGAAGCATAGTATACCCCTTCTCTTTTGCAGTTGCAATGTCTGCCGTCAGACGGTTCAATTGGTTCTCGGTGTAACGTTCCGAACTGATGTCATATCGGCTTGCATTGTCAAGAACGACAATCATCACACGATCATCGATAACCTGCGAAGTATATTCGAGGTCATAACCGTACTTTGCGTACAGATCTTCGAGTTCTTTGTGGTGACTTTCATACAGTTCGATGTTTTTTCTTGCCCCCGGGAAGGTGCAATCGTGGTTACCGCTGGTCGCCAAAACTTTTCCCGCCAGTTCTGCATTGATGTTCTTATCCGCATTGAAAATGTATTTTTCAATTGCCGAATAGTTTGCTTTGGAATAAAAGTTGGCAATGTCGCCCGTAATGACGACTTTGTCACCGGTTGAGGCAAGGTTCATACAACGTTTGAATGTCGGCAGAATGACCGTGTCGAAATCGCAGAAAGCTTTTCCCCATTCGTTCCATGATGCCAAAACCGTTGCATCTTCCTTGTCGGTTGAATCGGTATCGTAACTGTTGTTGAAATGGCAGTCGGTAAGTTGGTAAATGACAATTTCTTCGCCGTCGCCTGCGATATCGATTTTGACTTCCTTGATATGAACGGTTTCGCCGTCATAGCCGGTTTCTTCATAACCGGTTTTCCAAGGATTTTTGAATTTGTACGAATTGAGAATGTCGAGTCGGCTTGCACTTGAACCCGAATTTCCGGATGCTGTTGTATTTTTTTCTTTTTCTGCTGTTGTCTGTTCTTCTGTCATGGTTTCTGTCTCCGTTTTTTCATCGGTGTCTGTGACTTTGCCTTTTTCGTTTGTATCCGTACCGCATCCCGTGAGAAGCAATAGGACTGTGACGACACCTGCCACCAATTTTTTTATACTTTTTTTCAAAATTGAATCCTCTTATTTGCGAACACCCCTTCAAACGGGATTTAACTCCCGTTTGAAGGCAATTCAGAGTTTACTTTTCGTCCGGCTTGATTTCAGGACCGAACTGTCCGTCGTCACCGGTTGCAACTTCCATACCGCCCGGGAGAACCTCATAGGTCGGCGTTTCGGTTGTTTCTTCAACCGTTGTGACTTCGACTTTTTCTTTGGTGGTTACCGTTTTTGCCTCGGTATCCTTTTCGCTTCCGTTATTCGTGCAGGAAACCGTCAGGAGTGCGATTAAAAGAATGACTGCCAATACTGCCAAAAATCTTTTCATTGTTGTTTCCTCCCCTATCAGTTTTCACCGGTCGTAACGGTGGTGTCGGTTGCAGGTTTCGCAAGCGTAAATGTTACGGTACTGCTCTTGACCGTTTCTTCGGAATCTTTGAGCGTTGCCATTGCTTTGACGGTGATTGCCGTTCCGTTTGTTTCGTCAATCGAAACATTTTTAAGAACGCATACAACGTAGTAACTGCCGTCCTCGGCTTTGATAACCGTATTGACACCGTCAACAACTTTATTGAGTTCTTTGTAACAGGTTGTTACATTGGAACTTGTTCCGTCTTTCGTATCATCGCCGTTCTTGACAGTATAAGTGAATTTGACGCCGTCAATATTCGTGTCGGTCATTTTTGCAACGATGCGAATGTTATATGTACCGTCGAGATTCGGTTTTTCGGGATTGCTGTTTGCAGTAACCGCAACTTGTGCAAATGCGATGCAGATTCTGTCGTCCTGTGCATCGGGATCAAGCCCCATTGCAATTTTGATCAATCGCTGATTTGCTTCGTTGTACTGCAAGAGCAGTTCGGTATTGACATCAAGCGTAATGATGAGTTTCGATACTAAATTTTCCTGTGCTTCGCTCTTGGTGACGATCTCCGCAACCGTCAAAGCCGTGTCGAGTTTTTCCTTAGTATCGATAATTGTACCGGAAAGTGTCTTGATCGAACTGAAATCAACTCCGCTCATAGCGACAGAGAGATGCTTGTTCGAATCGTTCAGGTAGTTCTTTGCGATTGCAAGAATCGGATAAAGAGAATTTTCATTCTTTGTCCATACAGCATTGCCATTTGCGTCCTTGACAGCAAGGAGTGATGTGAAGTCGGTATCCTTTGTGATCTGCGGAACAACCGTGACACTGCCCTTGCCTTCTACCATTTCGATTGCACCGAAGGAAGATTCGATAATCGTGTTCGCATCTGTCCCTCTTCCGTAAAAGGAAGATTCCGCTCCGTCCTGAGCGAACACCAGCCCTGTGATAACCGTATTTTTAACGGTAATTGTTGCCATGGAACGTCCGAGAACACCGCCGATTCTTTTAGCCGATCCGACAATCACGCCGTCGAACTGGCAGTTCTCATAATTTTTGGTCTGACTGCAACTTGCACCGACAATACCGCCGACACACTGCACAGAAAGTGCCTCTTCTTCGCAGTCCATAACAATCATTTTTGCGGCAACATAGCAATTTGAAAGGTTGGAAACCGCCATATCGCCTGCAGTGTTGGAATAAAGGTTACCGGCAATTCCGCCGAAACCTGCGTTCCAATCCTGAGAGAAACCGATGTTGTTAAAACCGTATTCGAGTTTTTCGGAAATAACGACGCAGTCCGAAATAACAGGTCCCGGAGCGTTGTCGTACTGACTGAGTCCTACAATTCCGCCGAGGTTATCCGCCCACGGTGCGGAGATTGTACCGGTAAAAACGCAGTTGTTAATAATGGTCGGTTTATTGTTGGTATTGCAGTTGTTAATAATACCTACAATACCGCCGACATCATCAAATCGGTCACTGCGACCGGTTGTGAGAACGATTTCGGCATCGGTGAGCAGATTCATGTAACCGCCCTGTCCTCCGCCGATTCCGGAACCGACGTTACCATCCTGCCAGCCGACAAAACCGCCGACCGTAAAACTGTGAGCCTTAATTTTTGCATTTACGAGTTTCAAGTCTTTCAACCAGTCACCGCCGAATTTGCCGATAAGGCCGACACTGACATCCCCTGTGGACGAGGTATCTATTGTCATACCGGTAATGGTTGCGACTTTGCCGACCGTTCCGCCCTTAGCACCGATAATGCTTCCACGGAATTTGGAAGATTTGCTGATCGGAATCCAAAGATGTGCGGAAAGGTCGAGATCCGCTTCGATTTGGAAGGTGTCGCCTTTGAAAAGATCACCGGATGTGATGTTGGAGAGATATGCAAGTCCTGCCAACTGCTGTGGCGTTGTGATATGATAGACTTGCTTTGTCCAGTCACCTTTGACATAGTAGTACTTGTCGCCGACAGTCACGGTTTTTGTGTCGTCTGCCGTGTCAAGCGTCTTACACCACGAGATGTCATAGTTGCCGGCATCCGTCCATGTAGTGGTCGGTGTCGTTGCGGTTGCGGTATCCTCTGCCGAGACCGTTGCAACGCCTGCCGGAATCATGACCAAAATCATGGCAAGTGCGAGTAGAAACGATAGTGCTTTTTTCATACGGTACACTCCTTTTTTATTTACGGTTTTCAATCTGTCGGGAAGGAAAACCTTTTATTTTTTTCCGCCTTACGGCGAGAAAATCAAAAGCGGTGGAGAAAATCAACCGTTATCGGTCAACCATGCATCGAGTTCGGCGTATGCCTGATTCATAAGTGTCTTATTGACTGCCAATGCCCCGATAACCGCTGCGGCACCGTCACCGTCGCCGTAAACGGCATTACGGAGTGCATCACGCCACAGTGAATTGCGGACATCCTTGACGGCTTTCGGGTAAATGTCGGCAAAATCCCATCTGGTCGAATCCATAATGATATCAAATACCTTTGTGGACTGCACATCCTGCAATTTCTGTCCTTTGAGGACACGGTTGAAAAGTGTGGGACGAACCGAGGAATAACTCTTGGAGGCGAACAGTTCCAAAACGGCACTGATCATTTCATAATCTTTCGTTCCACCGTACATTGCGGCAACGGTGTTGTGCGAGTCCTGAACGCCTGCGTAGTAATTTTCCTGCTTTTCGTCATATTTCGGCATCGGAAGCAGTCCCCACGAGTCGGTTTCCATTTCCGAGAGGTGTTTATAATCACCGAGTCCTGCGGAACAGAAAACCGAACGGTTGAGTTTGAATGCCGCTACCGGTTGGGTGTAATTCTTGTCATTGCGACCGACAAGATAAACATCATCCGAACGGTAAAAATTGACCAATTTATCGGCTGCCGCCTGCAATTTTCTTTGTGCCGTGCTTCCAAGCAATTTGTGATTACCGTTTTCGTCTGTTGTTGTCAAGTCAATATCAAAGGCAGCCAAAAGACCGTCATAAGCATGGACTTCATAATGCGAAGTGAAAGCGTAAACATCACCGTCCGAATAACCGTCAACGCTGTCAAGGGTTGCCGTATCGGTACAGAGCGTAATCAATTCATCGATTGTCCAGCCACCGTCCAATACTTTTTCGTAAAGTTCGGATGACTCCATATCACACATATCACGAAGCAAATTCTTTTGGAAGAACATTACAAACGTGGTCATATAGGTAGAAATATTCATATCGCCTTGCAGGACGAAAAGTCTATCATTCCATTCCGCATAGTTGATAAAATTCTGATTCCAGTACGGATTTTCGAGGTGCAGGTAGGTAAAATCCTTGTTGACAAAATTTTTATAGCAAGCCAGATTGGAAAGGCTTGTTGCGTAATAGTGATAGTGCGAAATAATGTCGATTCCATCGCCGTCGCCGAGTGCAGAATTGATAATCATTTGATCCATAGCATCTCTGTCGCGGGTAATGAAGTTTAACTCGACATTCAATTCTTCCTCGATTTCGAGATTTCTGAACCAAATGGCTTGGCTGAGTGCATCACCGCCGTCAAGCGTATCGGTAAGCCACTCATAATGGCGGGCATCTTCGTTTCCGACATCCCCACGCATGAGAATGTTCACTTTCGCCCCTTTGTAATTGAGGCTTTCGGGTACGACATCGTCATAGTATTTCTGTCCCCATTCGTCGGTTGCAGACACTTCTATTGTGGCAGTTGTGTCCTCCATTGTTTCGACCGGTGTGTCGCTCTGCTTTTTGCACGCAGTAAACAAAACCGCAAATACTGCCAAAACAAGCAAAAGACTCAACACACGCACGAGTTTTGTGACGCTGTTTTTCATTTTCTACCTCCAAAAATTATAAAGTTATATGCTTATTTGTACAGATAATTTATTTACCGGATTAAATTTTCCCCTTCTTTTTCGGAGAGCCACGCAATTCCCGATATTCCGAGCAGGTCATACCTGCCGTTTTTTTAAATTGCTTGACAAAATATGCAACAGAGTTGTAGTGCAGAAGTGTCGCAATCTTTTCAACACTCATATTCGTCATACGGAGTAGTTTTTTCGCCTCGTCTATTCGGCAAGATCCGAGATAGCGTGTAAAGGACGTTCCCATTTCCTTTTGGATAACATGAGAAAGATGAGATACACTGTAATTGAGTTTTTCGGCACAGTCGTTGATGCTGATTTCATTGTAAAGATTCGAATTGATATACCGGACAACTTCAACCGATACCGAATGTTGCGATTTTTGCAGTCCCGCTTCTGCTTCTATCTTTTTGGCACAGAGTTCCAACAGCATTACGTGAGACTTAAAAGTTTCAAAGCTCATTCGTCGCATCGTTTCAAATGATTTCTGTGCTTCGTCTGCACCAAATCCTTCAGTCGGAATGCAATCGTACTTTTCAAACAAAAGCTCTCCGGCATCCTCGGCAATATCCGATCGGCATATCTGACCGATCATCAAAAAGAATGCAATATTATCACCGCATTTGATTGGAATAACCGCATCGAAAAATCCTTTTGGACATTGGTTGATGTAAGATTTTCCCGACATTTTCACAATTTCGAAAGCATCCGCATCGGATTTAATACATTCCTTTAGAAATTTTTCCGATGACAATTTGCATTTTTCGCAATAATGCAAATCGGAAAAGGACATACTTATCGGTGGGAAATTTTCAATAGGTGTTCCGTTTTCGTCAAACAGGCAAACCCGAATGCCGGTAACACGGTAATAATCGACCAATAACTGTTTCGATTCCGGACTGATTATATACTGTTCCAAAATGACTCCATTCTCTACGATTCGATTGTTACATTTTCTGCCATATCGCAAAAGACTGTTTTTTCAAAATAATTCTTTTTTCTGCACATCTTTAACAATCTGACAGATTTTTTTCTTGCGACTTGAGTATAGTATAACAAATTTTGGGTGTAAAGTCAATGCAACTATATGCCTATTTGTTGCACTTTTCTGCTACACGAATTATAAAAAAGCAGATTTAGACAATTACTTAACAATATGCTTATATAGCAAAAACAACGGAAAAAATCACGGCGGGATAATTATTACCGAACTTACACATGATATATACTTGTGAATTTGCCGAACTCCGGACAAAACGGTTTATATTGCAACAGTTTTATATTCAAATTTTGAAACACTATATTTGCGATTTCGGAGTCTGTTTCTTTCATTTTACGGCGATTTTTTCTGCTTTTGTCATTTTGCAGTGTGATTTTTGCAACTTCGGCTTTAATTTCTTGCAAAATAACGAAATTTTTTCTTCTGTTTTCTATTGACAAAATCGCACAAAAAGAGTATAATATTGCAAGTAAGGCAAAGGCGTCTTGAATTGTTTTCGGGCATCTCCCAAAACTCCAAGCACGCCGATTTTTATTTGTTTTGCAGAAATTTATGTTAATACCATAAGGAGAATTCTGTTATGAAAGAAGAAGTCAAAGGTTTTGCTTATCACGAATTGCCACAGCGTTATGTTGCCTATTACCGAAACGGTGCTTGGGAAAAAGGGTATCTCACGGACGATGCCAATGTGGTTTTGAATGAATCCTCCTGCGTTCTGCAATATGCCCAGACTTGTTTTGAGGGATTGAAAGCTTACCGCACGCCGGACGGTCACACCGTTTGTTTCCGCCCCGATCTGAATGAAGCACGCTTGCACGATTCCTGCGTACGGATGATGATTCCGCCATTGCCTGACGGAATGTTTGAGGAAGCAGTCCGCATGGTCGTTCACGCCAACCGTGATGCGATTCCCGATCTTTCGACCGGCGGTTCGCTCTATCTCCGCCCATACGTGTTCGGCACGAATGCGATTTTGGGTGTCAAGCCTGCAACGGAATTTCAATTTCGATTGTTCGCATCGCCTGTCGGTTCGTATTTTTCCGGCAATGCCCGTCCGCTCAACATTCGCATTTCGGATTTCGACCGTGCCGCTCCGCACGGAACGGGGCATATCAAAGCCGGACTCAACTATGCAATGAGCCTTTATGCAATTGCGGATGCCCACGCAAACGGCTATGACGAAAATTTGTATCTCGACTCGGCGACAAGGACTTATATTGAGGAAACCGGTGGGGCAAACGTGATTTTCATTACCAAAGACGGCGGACTCGTCACGCCGAAGTCTGCGACGATTCTGCCTTCCATTACACGGCGTTCACTCCTCTATGTTGCAGAACATTACCTGCATATTCCTGCGGTGGAACGGAAAATTCGGTTGGATGAGATTGACGATTTTGCCGAATGCGGTCTTTGCGGAACGGCTGCGGTCATCTCCCCCGTCGGCACGATTGACAATCACGGTTCCTTGCATCATTTTGGAGTCGAACCTGATAAATCGGTTATAACAAAGTTGTATAAAACATTGCTCGGCATTCAGCACGGAGAAATTCCCGCTCCGGACGGTTGGATGTTCCGAGTCGATTGAGGTGACAATGATGAAAATTTCAATTATCGGTGCGGGGGCTATGGGATGTTTGTATGCCTCGATGCTCTCGGCACGTCACGATGTGACACTTTACGATGTTGTGCCTGCGGTTGTGGACGAAATTAACCGCCACGGGATTCTCTGCCGTGAGCCGGACGGAAAAATCAATGAATTTGCCGTGCGTGCAAGACTTTCGGGCGATTGCGACGGTCAGTCGGATCTTGTGATTCTGTTCGTCAAAGACCTTTACAGCCGTTCGGCATTGGAAACAAACAAGGCTTTGATCGGCGACAAAACGCTTCTTCTGTCACTCCAGAACGGCATGGGAAACCAAGAAATTTTGGAAGAATTCGCACCGTCCGAAAGAGTTTTATTGGGAACGACCAAGCACAATTGCGTGACGGTTGCCCCTGCAAGAATTTACCATTCCGGTTCGGGCATTACCTATATCGGCTCGCCTGCCCTCCGCCATACTACGGCAAAATCGATTGCAAAAGCATTTGAAGATTGCGGAATTGAGGCGGATATGTGCGAAAGCGTTCGGCATCTGCTATGGGAAAAACTGTTCGTGAATATGACCATCAACCCCGTAACCGCCATTTTGGATGCCCCGATCGGTGTCTTGTACAGTGACGAAAATCTGCGTGTGTTGACTCGAAAATTGATTGACGAAGCCGTGCCGGTTGCATTGGCTGACGGTGAAAAATTCGATGCGACCGTGATTTACGAAAATCTGATGAAGACGGTGAAATTGTTGCACGACGGGCGTGCGTCCATGTGCCAAGACATTGAGAAAAAACGGTTGACCGAAATTGATTTTATTAACGGTGCGGTCGTGCGACTCGGTAAGAAATACGGCATTCCGACGCCCTGCCACGAAACAATTGTGCAATTGGTTCATGCAAAAGAAAAAATGAATTTGAATAAGTAACAAAAAAGGTTGTCACGGTGGCTGTGACAACCTTTTTTATCTGTATTCAGGTATTTAGATTTAATGATTTTTCAGGAATAGAATTTTTTCGCAGAGATCGGGATAGGAAATGCCGACGGCTTCTGCCTCTTGCGGGAGCAGACTGGTTGGCGTCATCCCCGGGAGGGCGTTTGCCTCCAAGCAGTACGGAATGCCGTTCTCATCAAGAATGTAGTCGAATCTTGCGTAACCGCTCAATCGCAGAATTTCAAAGGCTTGCAGGGAGTAGTCCGCCAACAGTTTGATTACCTGCTCGGAAATCCGGGCAGGACAGATTTCCTCCGTTGTTCCCTGATACTTGTTTTTGTAGTCATAAAATCCGTCTTTCGGGATAATTTCGACCGGCGGTAGTGCTTTGCCGTCCAAAACGCCCATTGTCAATTCCCGTCCGACGATTTTCTTTTCGACCAATACACGGCGACTCCATTTTCCGGCGACCTGCAATGCCCCTTCCAGTTCTTCCCTTTTGTCGACAATGGAAACACCGACACTCGAACCGCAGTCATTCGGTTTGACCACGCACGGCAGACCGATTTTTGCAATCAAACCGTCGACGGAATCTTTTTCCGTATCGAACCACACCCATTCCGGTGTGGGAATATTCGCATCACGCAATAGACGTTTGGTGAGTTCCTTATCCATAGCAAGCAGGCAACCGGCATAGCCCGAACCGGTGTATTCGATGCCCTGACTGTCAAGGTAGGCTTGCAGTTGCCCGTTCTCCCCCATTGCTCCGTGCAGAGCCAAAAAGACTTTGTCGGACAGTCGGCAGAGTTCCCCTACATTCGGTCCGACCAATGCGTTGCCGATTCCGACCTCTTTTTTGAGTTTTTCCAAGTCCGGCACTTGCTCGGTGACGGTATGGGTATAACGTTCATTAGTGCGGAAGAGCGTGTCCGGATTTTCCGGAAGTTTTTTTATACCGCAATAGACATCCAGCAACAATACGCTGTGTCCTTTTTCCATTAAGGCGTTTGCGATGAGGCTACCGGACGATAGCGAAACTTCCCTTTCCGGCGACAGACCGCCTGCCAATACAACAATTTTCATTACTTTGACTTTCTCCTACTGTTTTGTGAGAATTACGACTCGGTCCTGTCCTGCATAGTCCTTTTTGATTTTGCAGGCATAGCCGTTTTCGTGCGATAATTGCGTGATTTTCTCTGCCTGATCAAAACCGATTTCAAAGAGGCAAAAGCCTTTTTCATTGAGGCATTCATTTGATAATTTCAACAATGCACGGTAAAAAACAAGACCGTCTTTTCCGCCGTCCAGTGCCATTTTCGGTTCGTGTCTGACCTCGTCCGACAATGTTTCAATGACATCCGTGCGAATATACGGAGGGTTGGACAGAAGGGCGTCGAATTTGCCAAGCCGTTCGGGTGCAACCGTGAGCAGATCCGCTTTTTCGATTGTCAAGCGGTCGGAAACGCCGTTCAAAACGGAATTTTCTTTTGCGATTTGCAATGCGGAATCTGAAAGATCATAGGCTTGGGCAGATGTATCCGGTCGCTCGGCTAACGTGGAAATTGCGATACAACCGCTCCCCGTGCAGAGGTCGGCGAAATGGGCGTTTTTCGGCAGGCGTTCGATTGCTTCTTCAACCAAAATTTCGGTGTCGGATCGCGGAATGAGGCAATCGGGCGACACTTTGTAAGTTTGACGGTAGAACTGCCATTTTCCCAAAATGTATTGGAGCGGTTCATGTTGCAATCGCCTTTTCACGGCGTTTTGCAGAATCTCGGACGGGTAGTCCTTTTCGGGATTTGCGAAAAGGGATAGGCGGTTGACATGACAGAGGTCTTCGATAAGGCACTCGGCTTCATATTCCGCCGATTCGATACCGGCATTTTGAAATGCGATAATAATTTCACGGTAAGTCACGCCCTGTCCCCCTTTCGTATCTTCTCTTATATATTTTACCACAATTCAAGCCAAAATGGAAGAGGTTTGCGACGGATTGTCGGAAAATTTCTTAAAAAAAAGTTAATTTTGCGTTTTTCGGTTTACATTAGGTCGGTTTTATGGTATAATAGTAGTTAAGGTTTGAAAAGGTTGGTGACTGCGTGATGAAGATTCCGATTTTATGTGTCGGCGATCGATTGAAACTCAAAAAGAAGCACCCGTGCGGTGGGGACGTTTTCATCATTCTCCGTGTCGGTTCGGACATTCGTTTGCGGTGTGAAACCTGCGGACATGATTTGACGATGGAACGCATCAAACTGGAAAAGGCTATCAAGCAACAATTACCGAAAGAAAGCGAAGGGCAAAAGATTGAATTGCAGTGATGTCGCTCTCCTGCCGAAAGCAGAGAAAAAGCAACGTTGGATTTCCAAATACGGCTATCTCTTTTTGTGTATGCTCATTCCTGCCGTGGTTATGTACCTCATTTATTTCGCACGGGAACTGTATCCTATCGGGGACGGTTGCGTATTGGTACTTGACCTAAACGGACAGTATGTCTGGTTCTTTGAGGCATTGCGAAATTTTGTAAAGGGCGATGCAAGCCTGCTTTACTCCTTCTCCCGTGCCCTTGGCGGTGAATTCTTGGGCATTTACGCTTATTATGTGGCATCTCCGCTTTCCTATATTTTGGCACTCTTTCCCGAAGACAGAATGCTGGAAGGGCTTTTGACACTGTTTTTGCTCAAAACGGCTCTGTGCGGCGGTTCGTTCGGTCTTTATATGCATAAGACTTCGAAAAATCTGAACCGCACGGCGGTTGTCGTCTTTGCGACCTGTTATGCACTTTCCTCTTACGGCATTGTACAACAACATAATACCATGTGGATCGATGCGATGATGTGGTTGCCGATGATTACGCTCGGTATGGAGTCGCTTATCAAGAAAGGCAAATTCAAACTGTACACGATTTCGCTTGCCGTAACGCTGTTCAGCAATTTCTACATTGGTTATATGGTCTGCATTTACTGTTTCTTCTATTTCTTCCTTTGCTATTTCGGGCATTCCGAAGAAAAAGAGAACAACCCCGATAACGAACGCTGTCATTTCCTGCGTTCGGGGTTGCGGACATTCTTGTGGACTTTGATTGCCATTTGCATTGCATCGGTCGTTCTGCTCGGTGCTTACTATTCGCTCAGTTTCGGCAAGAGTACATTCTCAACGACCAAATGGGTTTGGAGTTTTAATTTCGATATTATAGATCTGCTTTACAAGTTTTTGCCTTCTTCCTATGACACGGTTCGCCCTGCCGGTTACCCCTTTGTCTACTGCGGAATTCTGACACTTTTGTTAGTCCCCTCCTATTTTCTCTCACGCAAGTACCCGATGCGACAGAAAATTTCGGTCATTCTCTTTATCTTTGTTTTCATTGCAAGTATGTCGCTATCCGTTCCAGACCTGATCTGGCACGGATTCCAACGCCCCAACTGGCTCAACTACCGTTACAGTTTTATGCTTTGTTTCATTTTGACGGTGATTGCCTGCCGTGCGATGAACGAATTCGAAACCGTATCTTTGAAAGCCGTTGCGATTACCGGCGGTCTGTGGGCGATTGTCTGCATGATTTTGCAGAATTATTCCGAGAGCGACAACGAATATTTTTCGCCGAACGATTACACCTGCATTTGGTTCTCGATCATTTTGATTGCCGTTTGGCTGGCGGTTTTGGGGCTTTACCGCTCCCGAAAGCAAAAGCAGGTCTTATGCGTTGTAATGGTTGCGGTAGTTGCCGTGGAGTGTTTTCTCAATGGGTTGTGGAATCTCAACGCTCTTGACGATGACGTGGTCTTCTCAAAATACAGTTATTACAACGGATTTTTGAACAAAACCCGTCCGATTGTGGAGGCGGTGCAGGAAAGCGACGACAGTTTCTATCGTATGGAAAAAACAATGTACCGCAAACTCAACGACAATATGGCTTTGAATATTCGCGGACTTTCCGGTTCAACCTCGACACTCAACCAAGAAACCGTTAAATTCCTTGACAAAATGGGCTATGCCTCGATGTCACATTGGTCCAAATATATAAGCGGAACGCCGGTCAACGATTCACTCTTGGGATTGAAATATATCATTTCGGACAGCGATTCGGAATCGCTCAACTATTGGTATGAGGCGTACAAAACCGATTCGGATTACGATTACACGGCATTTTTGAACAAATACGCCCTTTCGATTGCGTACGGCGTGGATGACGATATTCTGGATTTCAAACTTGGCTATCTTCCGGAAGAAGATGAAGATGAGGACGCGGACGATTCCGAAAAAAGTGCGGATGATGCAAGCATTATCGGCTCGGCAATTGCAAAGGTCAAGTCCTTTATCAATGAAAAACTCGGTATTGACGAAACCGTGCGGAATGCGACTTACACCGATCCGTACTACTCCCCTTTCACAAGACTGAATGCAATGATCGGAGCAATGCTCGGCGAAGAAGACGCGGAAATTTTCAAATCTGTCAAAACAACGCAGACATCGTCCGGTTTGGGAACATCCTATTATGCGGAGGGGCATACCTGTTACAGCAGTGTGACATCTTCCTCTGTTCTGAATTATTCCTTTACCGTTCCGCAGGACGGCGAAGTCTATTTCTATCTGCCGACCAACTACCCAAGGGAAGTGAAACTGTCGCTCTACGACGAAGACAGCGGAACTTCGACCGATTGCGGAAAATGGGGAACGGGCGAAAATTTGCGGATCGTATCTTTGGGCATTCACGAGAAAGGTGAAAATCTTACCCTGCGTATCACGCCGACCGGAAAAGATTTGTATTTCGTCAAGGGTGAACCGACCGTTGTGATGATTGACGAGCAGGCATTCACAGATGCTTTCGAAAAACTCGCAAGCAATCAACTTGTCATTGAAGATTACACCGAATCTTCCTTTAATGGTACCATCACGACAAGCAATGACAACGAATTGATTTTCACAACACTTGCGTATGACTCCGGTTGGAAAATTACAGTTGACGGCAAAGAAGTTGAAACCGAAAAAGCGGTTGGAGCTTTGGTTGCCTTCCGTGTAGACGGTTCGGCTGGAGAGCATAAAATCGAGATGGTTTACCGTCCGCGTACGTTGGTTTTGGGGTTGTGGATTTCCGGTATTTCGATTCTGTTCTTCCTTGTTATGGCATTCTGCTCCCCCCTCTTCCGCAAAATACCGTTCCTGCGTGGCATAGTTTCGACTGTTCCTCGCAAAAAGAAAAAATCTGCGGACAAAACCGAACAAAACCAAATTGCGGACGGCAAGAAAAAAGCCGATAAAATCAAAGTGACGACCGGTTTGCTTGCAACGGCTTGCGTACTCGGTTGCATTGTGTCGGCGGTCTTCCGTCACAACGATAAAAATTGACAACAGGAGATTGCATTATGTTTTACTATATCAGCGGAAAACTTGTTCATTTGGAAGCCAATTTTGCGGTTGTAGATGTCGGCGGTGTGGGATACAAATTAACCGTCAGCGGTACAACCTATGATGCAATGCCGGCACGGTCAACATCCAATCCCCCGACCGTAACGCTCTTTACCTACCTTGCCGTGCGGGAAGATGATATTGAACTGTTCGGATTTGCAACGCAGGCGGAACTTTCCTCCTTCAAAATGCTCCTCTCTGTGTCCGGTGTCGGTCCGAAAGCAGGTATGGCGATTCTCTCGCTCCTCACGCCCGAAAAATTTGCCCTTGCCGTCTGCACGGACGACCGCAAAACCATTGCAAAGGCAAACGGCATCGGTCCGAAGACCGCCGCACGCATTATACTTGAACTCAAAGACAAGATGCTCAAAGAAAACGGCGGTGCAATTCCGGACGAGGTCGCAACGGTTGCAAATGTCCCCTCCTCCGGCGGAAACAGAGGAAAACTGCACGAGGCGGTGGATGCCCTCATTGTGCTGGGGTACACGAGATCCGAGGCACTGTCGGCACTGAAAAATGTCGATACCGAACATTTGGAATTGGAAGCCATTGTGCGTGCATCGCTTAAAAATCTGATGAAAGGTTGACCGGTAACTCCTTATGGACACAAATGAATTTGATTTTGAAAACCGAATTATGAACACCGGTTACACCTCGGACGACTCCGAAACCGAACTGTCGCTCCGCCCGAAAATGCTGGACGATTATATCGGACAGGAAAAGACGAAAGAAATTCTGAAAGTCTATATTTCGGCGGCGAAAAAACGTGGCGATCCGCTCGATCACGTCCTGCTCTACGGACCTCCCGGGCTTGGTAAAACCACGCTTGCGAATATCATTGCATCCGAAATGGGCGTCAACATCCGCATTACGTCCGGTCCTGCGATTGAAAAGCAAGGCGATTTGGCGGCACTCCTGACGAACCTTTCTGAGGGGGACGTGCTGTTCATTGACGAAATTCACCGTCTGTCCCGTCAGGTAGAGGAAATTCTTTACCCCGCTATGGAAGATTACGCACTCGACATCATTATCGGGAAAGGTCCTTCCGCACGCAGTCTGCGAATCGACCTGCCAAAATTTACCCTCATCGGTGCGACGACGAGAGCCGGACAGATGACAACGCCTTTGCGTGACCGTTTCGGCGTAATTATGAAATTGGAATTATACACGACCGACGAACTTGCAAAAATCGTCACTCGCAGTGCCGGCATTCTCGGAATGGACATTTCGGGGGACGGTGCGAAGGAAATTGCGAGCCGTTCCAGAGGCACTCCCCGTATTGCGAACCGACTGCTCAAACGGGTGCGTGACTTCGCCCAAGTCAAGGGGAACGGCGAAATCGATGCCGAAATTGCCTCTTATGCCCTCACAAAACTCGAAATTGACGAATTGGGACTTGACAATACCGACCGTCGGATGCTCAAAACCATTATCGATTTTTATGACGGCGGTCCGGTTGGACTGGAAACGCTGGCGGCAACGGTCGGTGAAGAAGCCGTCACTCTGGAAGACGTTTACGAGCCGTATTTGATGCAGATCGGGTATTTGAGCCGTACGCCCCGTGGCAGATGTGTCACACGGCTTGCCTATGAGCATCTCGGAATCCCCTACCGTCCGCCGATGACACCGGCAGAACAGTTGCAGATTTTTGAGGACA
>CAVGAA010000034.1:0-16008 GCA_963627065.1 bacterium
AAGTTATAAGTAATAGTGAACAGTGAATAAGTTTTTTACTTTTTTACGGCTATGCAACCACTTATCGTATCTCAACAAATGAGCGTACTTTGTCCGAAATCTGCTGATAATTTTACTTGCAGTAGGTTTTTTCGGGGGTGCAGGGGGTGCCTTTTTTGCCTAAAAAAGCACCCCCTGCATAATTTAAGTTTAATCGCTTTTCAAGGGGTGCGGGGGAGTGCTGTTACAAAAAGCCTCCCTCGCAAATAATAATCATTCTTAATCTTCTTCCTGATATACGACGGAGAGGGACCAGTTTTGGGGGGCGAGAAGGTCACGGAGGGCGTTTTCGACGTCGGATTTTTGAATGGCTAAAATGTTTTTGGGCTGGTCGAAGGGGCTTTGGTTGTCGAAAGCGTAGGAGATGAGATCGTTTGCGATTTCCTCTGTCGAATCGTAAGTGAAGAATTCGCCGGCATACATCACCCGTTTTGCCCGTTCGAAGTCGCTGTCATCGATACCGACTTCGAGAATATGCGACAGATAAGCGTAAATTTCTCTCGTCACGTCCTGCGGATTATCGCCGATTGCCGAAATGTTGAAATAGGAACAACGGTCGGAATTCGTGTAAGTTGCGGAAAAACCGTCGATTTTCCCTGCGTTAAAGAGGTTGTTGTATAGGTCACCGGAGCGTGTAAAGTACATCTCGGTGAGCAACCCCATTTGCAGACTGCGGGCGTAAATGTCCGACACGTCACGGAACTTGTAATTGTCCTTGATGCCGATTTCCATAAGCGGTTTTGCGACCGGCATCCGGCAGGAAACATAATTTCTTACAATCTCGGAGGGTTCGTCGGCAATCTTCCGCTCGATTTTTTTGTCGTGGCACTCGGAGGGCAGAACCTTGTCGCAGATCGACAGAACCTCGTCCGGTGTTGTCTTTCCGCATACGATGAGAACCATATTGGAAAGTTGGTAGAAGGTGTGGTAGCAATCGTAGAGCAGTTTGTCGGTGATGAGCGAGATCGACTGCTCCGTTCCGCAGACATCCTTGTTGACGGGGCAAACGCTGTACAGCGAACGCATAAGATTCAGGTGGCATTTTTCCCCGGGATCGTCCGCATACATCCGAATTTCTTCGGCAATGATTCCCTGCTCTTTTTGCACGGTCGCAGGCGTAAAATAGGGCGTTGTGACAAAGGTCAACAGTTCGGTCAGACACTCCCCGAAATGCTCGGTGCAGTTGAACAGAAACGCCGTTCTGTCGTAGGACGTGTAGGCGTTCGAGTCCGCTCCGTACTTTGAAAAGTTTGCAAACGAGTCCGAGCCGTCCGGATTTTCAAAGAGTTTGTGTTCGAGAAAATGGGCAACACCGTCGGTCACCGTGACGAATTCTCCGCCGTCCACACGGAATTCGGTGTCCATAGAGCCGTATTTCGTGGCAAAAACCGCATAAGTCGACTTGCGGTCCTTCGGAAAAACAATGATTTTCAGTCCGCTACGATGCTCGATTTCGTAATATTTTTCACGGAGCAGGTCGCTTTTGACCTCATTTACCTTCGTTTTCGTCATCTTTCCACCCCTTTCTCGTTCCACGCAGGTAGTATGTGACGGCAGGCGTCACACGGTTTGCAAGGGCAATGACATCGTCACGAGTCACCTTTGAAACCTCCTCCAACCGCTCCTCCGCAGTTTTGTCGCAATCCGAAAAATAATTGCCGGACCAGTGCCGCAGTGCCTGCGATTGCGAATCTTCCTGCCCACGGTAAATGTCGATGTATAATTCTTTCGCCGAATGGAGTTCTTTATCGGTAAATTGCCCGTTTTTGACCGCCTCGAACTGCGTGTTGATTTCGTCCTCGGCGACCTTGCGATTTGCGTCTTTCAGACCGCAGTAGACGTTGACCGTTCCGACATAGGGATCGTAATGACTCCAACAACTGTAACAAAGACTCTTTTTCTCACGCACGTTTGTGAACAGTTTGGAAACCGGTGACGCACCGAGAATGCCGTTGTAAACAAGTGCAGACGCATAATCACGGTCGCAGGGCAGGACTCCGCAACAGAAGCCCATCCGCAAAACGCTTTGCGTGACCGGCATTTCCTCATCGACCGCGATCGGCGTTTCCCGTCTTTCCAGACGGACGGGCTCGGTGTAGGAAAGCGGAGAGGTTTGGAAGCCCGTGCCGAAATAAGGGGCAAAGACTTCGGCGAGTTGCTCCGGCGTGACGTCCCCCGATGCGAAAATGACGGGGCGGAAATCCGCAATGTAATTTTTGTAGTACTCCGTGAGCGACTCGGGCGTGATTGCCATCACTTTTTTCTCATCGCCGAGCGAGTTGCAGTTTGCCAGCGGATGATCGCCCAGCATAATTTTGCCGAAACGGTCACGGGAATATTCCTTCGGATCTTTCCGCCTTGCACGGAAAATGTCGCAGTATTTTTGCTTTTCACGCTCGACAAACCGTGCGGAAAGCAGTCCGTTTTCGGTGACGGGGTGCAGGAGAATCTGCGAGAGGAGTTCCGCCGAGCCTTGCAGGAGTGTTTTGCCGTCCTCCCGTGAGAGATAGGACGGGGAGAGAAAACTTTCACGCAGACCGAAGGTCGAGATGCCGGAACGGGCGGAACTGTCCGAGGCGAGCGACAGACTCCAGAGTTCGTCTGTCCTGCGTGAAATTTCCCGTTTGTTCGGGTATTTTTCCGTACCGCTCATGAGAACGGCATAAAGGAGTTTGGCATTGACATCGTTTTCTTTGGTCAATGCGATGGGCGACACGAGCGAAATGAGATTCGTTTTGAACCGATCGGTCGGAATTGTGACGAGCGTTGCACATTCGCCGACATGGGTTTTGATTGGTTTCATAGTTCCTCCGAGAAGATGATTTTCCCACTTTAGAGAATATGAATGTTTGTGTGATTTTGGTGCAAAATTCTTACAGAGAGCGTTGCAAAAAAATGTTCAGAAAATCTTTCTTTCAAAAAAGCAGAGACAATGTCGGATGACTGCCTCTGCTTTTGTTTCGTTTGTGTCCGCAATTGCCGACACAATTCGGTCAATTCTGATACTGTTTTTGTCGGAGTAAAAGCAAGATCAATTAACCTGCTTTTTGCTCGGTATTTCCGGTGCTTTCGGCAGTTTCAACCGTTTCGGCAGTTTCGACTGCATCGGCATTTTCTGCATCCTCGGCATCGTCTGCTTTGTCCGCTTTCGACTTCTTGCCTTCGGGTTCGGGATCGGGTGCGGGTGCGACGTTCCTTACGCCCACGCCTTTATAGCATTCCATACCCGTACCCGCCGGAATGAGTTTACCGATAATGACGTTCTCTTTCAGACCTCTGAGGTAGTCGGTCTTTCCTTCGATTGCGGCTTCGGTCAGAACCTTGGTCGTCTCTTGGAAGGATGCGGCAGACATAAAGGATTCGGTCTGCAATGCGGCTTTCGTGATACCGAGCAGAATGACGTCGCCCGTTGCGTGGCGGAGTTCCGTTTCGCCGTTTGCGATGCGTTCGTCGATTGCGTTGTTTGCACGTTCGAGTTCGTAAATATCGACTTTTGAACCGGTCAGAAGATCGGTGTCGCCGGAATCGGTGATAAGTCTCTTTCTTGTCATCTGACGGGCAATGATTTCGATATGCTTATCGTTGACGTTACATTCCTGACTCCGATAGACCATCTGGACTTCACGGATAAGGTAGGAGTAGACTTCGTCAAGTCCCAGAATCCGCAGAATGTCGGCAGGAGATTTGCTCCCCTCGGTAATTGCCTCACCGAGTCCAAGATGCTGATCGTTCTTGATGATGAGTTTCGTGCCGTAAGGAATGGTATACTCCTTGACCTCGGGAATGATGCCTTCTTTCGGCTGAACGGGATCGGGTGTCACGGTGACGGTGTTAATCATATTCTCGCCGGTCTTGATGTGTACCGTACCCGCAACCTCGGTGATAATTGCCGGTTTCTTGGGCTGACGTGCCTCGAAAAGTTCTTCGACACGGGGCAGACCTTGCGTAATGTTGGATTCTGCGATACCGCCGGAGTGGAAGGTTCTCATGGTCAACTGCGTACCCGGTTCACCGATAGACTGTGCGGCAATGATACCGACCGCTTCACCGACATTGACGAGTTTGCCGTTCGCCAAGTCCGCACCGTAGCAGTGCGAGCAGATACCGTATCTTGCGTGGCAGTGAATGACGTTCCGGATCTTCACGGCGGTGATGCCCGCCTGCACAATCTTTGCGACCATATCGTCTGTCAGCATGACGTCGTCGTCGACGATAACCTCACCGGTTGCGGGATCTGTAACAGGTCCCATGGTAAATCTACCGATAATACGGTCTGCCAACGGTTCGAGGGGTGCTTTTCCGTCAACGCTGTTGACGGCAGTGACGAGTTCGCCTTCCTTGGTATCGCACTTGACTTCACGCACGATGACATCCTGCGAAACGTCCACAAGACGTCTGGTTAAGTAACCCGAGTCTGCGGTACGGAGTGCGGTATCGGACAGTGCCTTTCTCGAACCCTTAGCACCCATGAAATATTCGAGGATGTTCAGACTTTCACGGAAGTTCGATTTGATCGGGATTTCAATGGTACGTCCGTTCGTTGCGAACATCAAGCCACGCATACCGGACAACTGACGCAACTGGTCGACGGAACCGCGGGCTCCGGAATCCATCATAATGTTGATGGAGTTGTAACGGGAGAGTGCCTCTTTCACTTTTTCGACAACATCTGCGGTGGTTATTTTCCACAACTTGACAACCGAAGCGTAACGCTCCTCGTTGGACAACAAGCCCATAAGGTAGTAGTTGTTGAGGGCATCGACCTGCTTTTGTGCATCTTCAATGATCGTCTTCTTTTCTTTCGGAATGACCATATCGTAAACCGAAATGGAGAAGGATGCTTTGGTCGAATATTTATAGCCCATTGCCTTGATTTCGTCAAGCATATCGGCACAGGTTGCGGAATCGTTGTAACGAATGCAACGGTCGATGATCTGTCCCAACTGCTTTTTCTTGACGACGAAGTCAATTTCGAGTTTGAACTCGTTGCCAGGGACGCTGCGGTCGACAAAGCCCAAGTTCTGCGGAATATGCTCGTTGTAAATGAGGCGTCCGAGTGTGGTGCTGATGATTGCGGTTTTCTTCTCGCCGTTGATTTCCTTGCTCACACGGACCTTGATCCGTGCGTGGAGTCCCAGACAACCCGACTGGTATGCGAGCATTGCCTCGTCGAAGTCACGGTAGATACCGCCCTCGCCGATCTCGCCCTCTTTTTCCATTGTCAGATAGTAAGCACCGAGAATCATATCCTGCGTCGGCACGGTGACGGCTTTACCGTCCATAGGTTTCAGGAGGTTGTTGATAGAGAGCATAAGGAATCTTGCCTCTGCCTGAGCCTCTGCCGAGAGCGGTACGTGAACCGGCATCTGGTCGCCGTCGAAGTCTGCGTTGAATGCGGTGCAGACCAGCGGGTGCAGTTTGATTGCTCTGCCGTCCACGAGAATCGGCTCGAATGCCTGAATCGACAGACGGTGCAATGTCGGTGCACGGTTGAGCAGGACCGGATGCTCTTTGATAACGTTTTCAAGGGCATCCCAGACGCAGGCGTTTGCGGGATCGTATGCACGGTCGATTTTCTTCTGTGCATCCTTGATGTTGGTTGCTTTGTTGAGTTCTACCAGACGTTTGATAACGAACGGCTTGAACAGTTCGATTGCCATTTCTTTCGGCAGACCGCACTGGTAGATTTTGAGGTTCGGTCCGACAACGATAACCGAACGTCCCGAAAAGTCGACACGTTTGCCGAGCAGGTTCTGACGGAAGCGTCCCTGCTTACCTCTGAGCATTTCGGAGAGCGATTTGAGCGGACGGTTGGATGCACCGGTGACCGGCTTTCCACGCTTGCCGTTGTCAATCAGCGAATCGATCGCTTCCTGCAACATCCGCTTTTCGTTCTTGATCATGATTTCGGGAGCCCGTCCGCCTGCCATCAGTTCTTTCAGACGGTTGTTTCTCGCAATGACACGGCGGTACAACTCGTTGAGGTCGCTCGATGCGAATCTTCCGCCGTCGAGTTGTGTCATCGGGCGGATGTCCGGAGGCGTTACGGGAACGACGTCGAGAATCATCCAATCCAGATGGTTGCCGGATTTGCGGAATGCTTCCATAACTTCCAACCGCTTGATGATTCTGGTCTTTCTCTGACCGGTTGCGGTTTTCAGTTCATCTTTCAGTTCTTTGCAGGTTTCCTCGACGTCGATCATTTGCAGAAGTTCCTTGATGGACTCTGCTCCCATTCCGTAACGGAAGGAATCTTCGCCGTAGAGTTCGAGGTTCTCACGCAGTGTTTTTTCGTTGAGGACCATACCTTGCGTCAGGGGCGTTGTCCCCGGATCGAGGACAACGTTTTCCGCAAAATACAGCACCTGCTCCAAGGCTTTCGGCGACATATCGAGGACGAGTGCCATTCTCGAAGGAACGGCTTTGAAATACCAAATGTGCGACACGGGGCAAGCCAGTTCGATATGTCCCATACGTTCACGGCGTACCTTTTTCGTGGTGACGTCGACTCCGCATTTCTCGCACTTGATGACCTCTTTGTTGTGCGAATTCTTGTACTTTCCGCACATGCAGGCTCCGTCTTTGGTAGGCCCGAAAATTCTTTCGCAGAACAGACCGCCGACTTCGGGTTTGAGCGTGCGGTAGTTGATGGTTTCCGGCTTGGTCACTTCACCGTAAGACCATTCCCTTATCATATCAGGGGATGCCAGACCGATTTTAATCGAATAAAAATCTTTATTATCCACCGTTATTTTCCCTCCGCAAAATTACTCATCGGCTCCGTCGCCGTCATCGTCGTCATAAAGTCCGTCGTCATACTGTTCGTCTTCTTCTCCGAAAAGTTCCTCGTCGACATCGATCGGGTTGCCGTCTTCATCGAGAATCTGGTTGCCGTCTTCGAGTTCGTCTTCCACCGCTCCCTGACGGAATGCGGCTGCGATTTCTTCGGGGTTCAACCGACTGCTCGGGTAAATGTCGCCCGTGTCGTTGCAAAGTTCGGACAGATTGATTTCGTTTCCGTCTTTATCCTGCACACGCACGTCGAGTGCCAGCGACTGCAATTCCTTGACCAGCACTTTGAAGGATTCCGGAATGCCCGGGGTGGGAATGTTCTGTCCCTTGACGATTGCTTCGTAAGCACGGCGACGGCCGTTGATGTCGTCCGACTTGACCGTGAGCAGTTCCTGCAAGGTGTAAGCGGCACCGTATGCTTCGAGTGCCCAGACTTCCATTTCTCCGAATCTCTGTCCGCCGAATTGGGCTTTTCCTCCCAAAGGCTGTTGTGTGACGAGCGAGTACGGACCGTTCGAACGGGCGTGAATCTTATCGTCGACCAAGTGGTGCAGTTTGAGGTAGTACATGATACCGACCGTGACGGGGTTGTCGAATTTCTCACCGGTTCTGCCGTCGTAAAGAACGGTTTTTCCGTCCAGAATTTTCAGGCGTTTTTCCGCACGCAGTCTGTCGGTAAATTCTTTGTCTTCTCTTTCTTCCTGCGTCAGTTCACGCAGGTTTTCTTCGCCGGTTTCCTCGTTGACGGTCGACTCGAAGAGGGCTTTTCCGTCGGGATTTTCGAGCGGGAAAATATCTCTCTGGAGTTTTGCCATTTTCATGCATTCGAGAATGTCTTTCTCTTTTGCACCGTCAAAGACCGGTGTCATAATCTTCCAGCCGAGTTTCTTTGCCGCAATCCCCAAGTGGACTTCCAGCACCTGACCGATGTTCATACGGGACGGCACGCCCAGCGGGTTCAGCACGATGTCGAGCGGAGTTCCGTCCGGCAGGAAAGGCATATCTTCGGGGGGCAGGATTCTCGAAACGACACCCTTGTTACCGTGCCGACCTGCCATTTTATCGCCGACCGAGATTTTTCTCTTTTGTGCGATATAAACTTTTACGACCTTATGGACGTCATTCGGCAGTTCGTCGCCGGCTTCTCTCGAAAAGACTTTTACGTCCACAACGATACCCGATTCGCCGTGAGCCAGACGCAGAGAGGTATCTCTCACTTCTTTTGTCTTCTCGCCGAAGATTGCACGGAGCAATCTCTCCTCGGCGGTGAGTTCGGTTTCGCCCTTCGGGGTGATCTTACCGACCAGAATGTCGCCGGAGCGGACTTCCGTTCCTTTCTTGACAATACCTTCGGCATTCAGATCTTTGAGGGCATCCTCACCGACGTTCGGAATTTCTCTCGTGATTTCTTCCGGACCTAACTTGGTGGATCTTGCCTCGTGCGTATATTCCTCGATGTGGAGCGATGTATAAACATCGTCACGCACCATTTTTTCGTTCAGAAGGACTGCGTCCTCGTAGTTGTAACCTTCCCACGTCATAAAGCCGATGAGTGCGTTCTTACCGAGCGATACTTCGCCGTGATAAGTTGCAGGACCGTCCGCAATGACCTGTCCTTCCTCGACTCTTTCGCCTTTCTTGACGATCGGGCGTTGGTTGAAGCACGTGCTTTGGTTGGTACGCTTGAATTTGATAAGCGGATAAATATCCTTCATACCGGAATCGGTCAGGATGCGGATTTCGTCCGCCTGAACGTGTTCCACGATACCTGCTCTCGATGCGGTTACGACAACGCCGGAATCGAGGGCGGCTTTATATTCCATACCCGTACCGACGATAGGAGAATCGCAGGTGAGAAGCGGGACTGCCTGTTTCTGCATGTTGGAACCCATCAACGCACGGGTGTTATCGTCGTTTTCAAGGAACGGAATCATGGCAGATGCGACCGACACGAGCATTTTCGGCGTGACGTCCATAAAGTCGACACGTGCAGGTTCGACTTCGACGAATTCGGTTCTTTCACGGCCGGTGACCTTTGCATTCGTAAAGCAATTGTCCTCGTCGAGCGGTTCGTTTGCCTGAGCGACAATGTAGTTGTCTTCCACGTCTGCGGTCATATAGACAACCTCGTCGGTGACACGGTGCTTGACCGTACCGTCGGGGGCTGTGATGTGTTCGACCTTGCGGTAGGGTGCTTCGATGAAGCCGTAATTCGAAATTCTTGCGTAGGTTGCAAGATAGGAGATAAGACCGATGTTAGGACCTTCGGGAGATTCGATCGGGCAGATTCTGCCGTACTGGGTATAGTGAACGTCACGGACATCGAACGATGCACGGTCACGGGACAAACCGCCGGGGCCCAATGCCGACAGACGGCGTTTGTGCGAGAGTTCTGCCAACGGGTTGTTCTGGTCCATAAACTGCGACAACTGGCTCGATCCGAAGAATTCACGGATTGCGGTGGTCACGGGGCGGATGTTGATAAGAGCCGGAACGGTCAGCTTTTCGTTGTCCTGCGTGGTCATACGCTCCTTGATGATCTTGTCCATTCTCGTGAAGCCGATACGCAACTGGTTCTGCAATTGTTCGCCGACCGAGCGGATACGGCGGTTGCCCAAGTGGTCGATGTCGTCGACCGAGCCGAGATCGTGCATCAGCCCGATGAGGTAACTAACCGATGCGAAAATATCGTCACACGTGATATGTTTCGGGCAGAGATCCGCCAATCTGCGGACAGCCTCGTTTTTCAGTCCTTCGACATCGTCGCCGAACTGCTCTTTGAGTTCGAGCAGAACCGGCAGGCTTGCTTTTTCTCTTACACCGCAGTCGGTGAGGTCATAGCCCAGCACGTATTCCGGTTCAATGGTGTTGTTGCCGAGCACCTTGACTTTGTCGCCGTTGTCGAGCATAACGTACAATTCGTTGACGCCTGCGTGTTCAATGGCAAGTGCCAGTTCGGGCGTGAGGACATCCCCTTCGTTCGCGAGGACTTCTCCCGTCAGGGGGCTGACGATGACATCACCTGCACGGTGGTTTGCAATCCGGTTGTGGATTGCCATTTTCTTATCATATTTATATCTTCCGACCGGTGCGATGTCATACCGTTTGGGATCGAAGAAATAGTTATGGAGCAGGGTAATTGCCGCATCTTCGATCGGCGGTTCACCCGGACGCAATTTCTTATAGATCTCTTTGATTGCGGTCGTTTTGAGATCGGTTCTCGTCTGCGAGGCAATCTCCTCGGTTTCGTCGTGGTCAAAAGTCAGTGTCAGTCTGTCGTCTGCACCGAATTTTTCGTAAATCTGCTCTCTCGACTGCAAATCTTCTCCGCTCTCATAAGACAGGGCACGGAGGAACATTGTGAGCGGTACCTTTCTGGTTTTGTCGATACGGACTGCCATCATACCGGTGGCATCGACTTCATATTCGAGCCACGCTCCGCGGTAGGGAATGACGGTCGTTGCATAAGTCTTGCGACCTGCTTTGTCGATTTCCGAGGCATAGTACATACCCGGGGAACGGATAATCTGGGAAACAATGACACGCTCCGCACCGTTGATGACGAATGTACCCGTTTCGGTCATCAGCGGGAAGTTGCCCATATAAACGTCATGCTCTTTTACTTCACCCGTTGTCTTGTTCGTCAGACGCACCGTAACGCTGAGCCGTGCGTCGAAATTGACGTCCCTGTCCTTACATTCTTCGACCGGATACTTCGGGTGGTCCACATCGAGCGTGTAATCGATAAACTCGATTACGAGATTGCCGGAATAGTCGGTGATCGGGGACACGTCCTGCAAAACTTCACGCAGTCCTTCATCCAAAAACCACTTGTAAGACTTCGTCTGGATTTCTACCAGATTGGGAAGCGGATACTCGAATTTGGTTTTGGCGAAACTCTTTCTGACATTCTGACCAAGTCTCTGCTCTTTTAATTCGATCATTGATTCCATCACTCCATTCAGATTTTTCACACAGGTGCGACCGACAGCCGTCGTACCCTCGCCACAGCCGAAAATTTTCTCTCTCGGACTGTCCCTTTTGTGCAATTTGCCATATACGCAAAATGCGGTTGCACAAAAAGCGTGCATAGTGCAAGCGATTATAATGCAGTTTACTATTTTACCATATTTTTTGGGCTTTGTCAAGACTTTTCTGAAAAAAATCCGAAAAAATTTTATTTTTGATTCTTTGCGTTTTCCTCTCTCCCGACCGTTTTTTGTTACAATTGCCGAAAAGGGGCAAATGTGCTTGACAAATCGACTCTTTTGTGATAAAATAGTCTTGATTTTGTTCAAGTTTTACATCGGAGCGTTTATATGAATAATAATGTAGAAACCGAGTTACAATCTGTGGCGGATGAGCGGGACTGCGATTTGAAAACCGTGAAGACGATGTCCGGCGGAACGGCGGAAAAATCGGTAGGTGTGTCTGAAACGGCGAAAAATATGCCTGAAACGGCAGATAAAGCCGAAAGAAAAAAACTCCGGTTGCCTGCCGAAGTTGCCTATCTTCTCGCAAATGTTTTTATGGCTCTTGCCGTTGCAATTCTGACCTCTGCCGATTTCGGGCTTTCGATGATCGTGTCCCCTGCCTACCTGCTCAGCGTCAAATTGGGCTTTGTCACCTTCGGGCAGGCGGAATATATCATTCAGGCAGTTGCTTTTGTCATCCTCTGCATTGTTCTCCGCCGATTCCGTTTCGTTTATCTTGTGTCCTTTCTGACCTGCCTCATTTACGGTCTGATTCTCGACTTGTGGCGTTTGCTCCCCTGCTTCAATACGACCTTGACACCTCCCGAGAGCATTCCCCTGCCCCTGCGGATTGCGATGTTCGTGTTCGGTATGCTCCTCACATCCTTTGCGGTTGCCCTCCATTTCAAGACTTATATTTATCCGCAGGTCTATGACTTTTTCGTGCAGGCAGTGACCAAACGGTACAACCTCAAACTTTCAATTTTCAAAACCGCTTTCGATATGGCTTTCCTCGCTATCGGTTCGGCAATGACGCTCGTCTTCTTCGGGAAGTTCGTCGGTCTCAACTGGGGAACGCTCGTAATGGCCCTTCTCAACGGAACCGTCATCGGCTTCTTCTCCAAATTTCTCGATGCCCACTTCACCTTCCCCCCGCTCTTCAAATCATTCGCAGAGCGGTTTAGGATATAACTTAAATTTATGCAGGGGGCATTTTTGTAAAATAGCCCCTGCAAAAGGATTGGGTCTTAAATTATGCAGGGGGCATTTTTGTAAAATAGCCCCCTGCACCCCTAAAAAACTTCCGGCATATTATATTTTGGAGCAGATTTGTTACATTCTGCTCCTATTTTTTATAATACGATTAGTGGTAGCACAGCCGTGAAAAAGCAAAAAACTTATTCACTCTTCACTATTACTTATAACTTACCCTTGCTCCCTGCATAATCATAATTATTCGTTTTACTCCCCGTCGGCGATTGCTTTGACGAGCGAGCGGAATTCGGTACGGGCGGAGTCGCCGTCAAGGTTCATTGCGTTCAGGTCTTTGAGGACGTTTTCAAGCGTGAAATCTTCGGAGAGGTACTCGCTCTTCCGCAGGACCATCACCGTTTCCATCACCGAAAGCATAAATTTTTCGTCCGTGTTGGCGTCCCGCTCCGCATCAACGCCGATCGTATAGGTGTTTTCTTTCGACACGCTCTCATCCGGTTTCTTGTACCGCACCGAGAGACTTGCATAAGCATTCGGGGCAACCGTAATCCCGCCGTCCGAACCGTCCGAGTTTTTACCGTCTGCGGAACTTGCCACCGTTTGCGTTTCCGCACCGTCGCCCACTGTCTTGTCCACGAGTTTCAATTCATAAAAGACCGTCACCTGATGTCCTGCCCCGACGTCGCCCGCATCCTTCGTGTCGTCGGTAAAATCTTCCTCCGCCAGTTGCCGGTTTTCATAGCCGATCTGCCGGTAAGCCGACACCAAATCCGTCGAAAAGGTCAGTTGCAGTTTTACGTCCTTTGCGACCGTGTAGAGCGTGGAAAAGAGGTCGTCGCCGAAGACTTTTTTCGCCTCGGTTTCGCCGTCGATGTAATAGTAAACGCCGTTACCGTTGTCGGCGAGGGCTTCCATATTCGAGTCACGGTAATTGCCCGTCCCGAAACCCAGAACCGAGAGGTAAATGCCTCTGTCACGCTCGGATTCGACATAGGCTTTCAGTTCCTCCGCCGAGGAAATGCCGACGTTCAGATCGCCGTCCGATGCCATAATGATGCGGTTGTTTCCGCCGGTGATGAAATAATCGGACGCAAGTTGATATGCCTTTTTCAGACCGCTCTCGCCGTTTGTTGAGCCGTTCGCTTCGAGGCTGTTGATTGCGTTCAGAATGCTTTCTTTGTCGTTTCCGCTACAACCGGTCAGGACGACTTTTTCCTCGCCCGAATAGGTCACGATCGACACACGGTCCTGTGCGGTCAACTGCTCGGTGAGGTAGGTGAACGCCTTTTGCAAAAGGGGCAGTTTGTCACTGCTTTGCATTGAACCCGACACGTCAATGAGGAAAACGAGGTTGTTGCCTGCGGTCGCCTCGACGGTCGCCGGTGCTTGGAGCGTCAGTCTTAACAGTTTGTTCTCGCTGTTCCACGGGCAAGGGATGACCGATGCCGTCACGCCGAAAAGGTTGTCGCCCTCCGGCTTGTTTGCCGTGTACTTAAAATAATTGAGGAATTCTTCGGTGCGAAGACTGTCCGCTATGTTTTCGAGCGAGGACAAAATTGTCTGCTTGTTCGCCTTCTGACTCACCCAACCGTTCACGGTCTTGCGGAAATAGGTGTAGGATGCCGTGTCGACGTCGGCGGAAAAGGTGGAAACGTTGTTCACGGACGTTTCGACAAAGGGGTTTTCGACAATGTCCTCCGGCAGTGCCCCGTCGGCTTCTTCCGCGGCGACTTTTTCGTAGTAGTTCTCGCCGTTCAGATCGGAAAGCCCTTTTTTTGCATACATACCGTCCTTCGCCTGCCCACTGCAAGCTGTGAAAGACAATAATAGCATTGCGATAACAAGAAGTCCCGAAAGTGTGCGTAAAATCGTTCGTTTTGCGTTTTTCATTCGAAAATCTCCTCTTAAATTCATTAAAAATTCGGTAAAAACCGGTACAGACGGGCAAAAACCGTGAAAATCCGACCGTCTTACCGTCTATATCATAACAGAAAAACGCCGATTTGTCAAGTTTTTTTCGAAAATTTTGCCGTACCCCCTTGACAAACGGGGAAAAAGAGTGTATAATATCGCCATAAACCGTTGAGAAAGAGAAGTAACGATTTCGGGGAAACCTAAAATTCCTTCAGAGAACCGCAGGCGGTGTGATTGCGGTGGGGTTTTGATCGTGAATGGGCTTTCGAGGGCGAACCGAACGCATTGTGGGGCAATGCAAGTAGGCTTCGACGGGGTACGCTCCCGTTACCGTTAGCGTCGCATATCGCAGGTATGTGTGAGAGCGAAGGGCGGACGAAAACCGCATCTTCAATTCCGAGTGGTACCGTGGGAATCTTTCCTGCCTTGGATAAAATCCGAGGTGGGTTTTTGTTTTTTTCGGGCATCCATACAGTCTCACGCAATGCGTCAAAATGTCACCTTTGTGCGTGACCGAAAATCGCCCGTTGTGGCAAAAAGCCGAAAGGCAGGAGGAAACCGAAATGGAAAACAAACAAGAAATCCCTTACAAAATTTATCTGAACGAAAACGAGATGCCGACCGATTGGTACAACGTCCGTGCCGATATGAAAAACAAGCCGGCACCGCTTCTCAATCCCGCAACGCACCAACCGCTCAAAGCCGAAGAACTCGCCCCTATCTTCTGCGATGAACTGATTGCTCAGGAACTCGACAACGACACGCCCTATGTCAAAATCCCGACCGAAATCCGCAACTTCTACAAGATGTACCGCCCGTCGCCCCTCGTGCGTGCCTACTGTCTGGAAGAAAAATTGCAGACGCCGGCTCACATTTACTATAAATTCGAGGGCAACAACACCAGCGGCAGCCACAAACTGAACTCGGCAATCGCTCAGGCTTACTATGCAAAAAAGCAGGGCTTGAAGGGTGTCACGACCGAAACGGGTGCAGGTCAGTGGGGTACGGCTCTTTCAATGGCTTGTGCCTATCTGGGACTTGACTGCAAGGTCTATATGGTGAAAGTTTCTTACGAGCAGAAACCTTTCCGGCGTGAGGTGATGCGTGTTTACGGTGCGTCCGTAACGCCCTCTCCGTCTATGGAAACCGAGGTCGGCAGAAAGATTCTCGAACGTTTCCCCGGGACGACGGGAAGTCTCGGCTGTGCCATTTCCGAGGCAGTCGAGAAGGCGGAAACCTCCGACGGCTACCGCTATGTGCTCGGCAGTGTGTTGAACCAAGTTGCTCTGCACCAGTCTGTCATCGGTCTGGAATCGAAAATTGCACTCGACAAATACGGCATCAAACCCGACATTATCATCGGTTGTGCCGGTGGCGGTTCGAACTTGGCAGGACTGATTGCTCCGTTTATGGGCGAAAAACTGCGTGGCGAGGCGGATTACCGCTTTATCGCCGTTGAGCCTGCGTCCTGCCCGAGTTTCACGAGAGGAAAGTTCGCTTACGATTTCTGCGACACCGGAAAAGTTTGCCCGCTGGCAAAGATGTACACGCTCGGCAGTGGATTCATCCCCGCACCGAACCATGCAGGCGGACTGCGTTATCACGGCATGAGTCCGATCCTCTCGCAGTTGTATGACGACGGCTATATGGAGGCTGTGTCCGTTCCGCAGACAAAAGTCTTTGAGGCGGCAGAGGAATTCGCACGTGTCGAGGGCATCCTGCCCGCTCCGGAAAGTTCACACGCTATCCGTGTTGCAATCGACGAGGCACTCAAGTGCAAGGAAACCGGCGAGCAGAAAAATATTCTGTTCGGTCTGACGGGTACCGGCTACTTCGATATGGTCGCTTACGAAAAATTCCACGACGGAAAAATGAGCGACTACATCCCCACCGACGCCGAACTCGCCGAAAGTTTCGCCCAACTCCCGAAAATGGATTGAGCGGAGCGGAAGAAAGATAACTATTATTTTGCGGGGGACGCTTTTTGTAAAAGCTGTCCCCCGCACCCCCTGAAAAGGATGGATATTTAAATTATGCAGGGGGTGCTTTTTTAGGCAAAAAAGGCACCCCCTGCACC
>CAVGAA010000035.1:0-15832 GCA_963627065.1 bacterium
AAAAAGCAAAAAACTTATTCACTCTTCACTATTACTTATAACTTACCTTTGCCCCGACTTTAATCAGAGTTTTCCTGTGTGGGAGTTAAAAACTCAAGAATTTCGCATTGGGGGCATCCTGCGGAAAGAGCGGTCTTCACTGCTCCGAGTCTGTAATTTCATATAAAAGGGACACCCGATAAAAACAATATCGGATGCCCCAAATGCGAAAGTTCTTCGGATTCTTAACCCCTTCTTTCAAGAAGGGGTTAAGCAGAGTTTGGGACAGAGTCCCAAGGTCTTCCCCACTACTATGGAGGTATATCTTGAAACAACAAAAAAACGGAAATCTACGCTATATCGGGGCATTTCTCGAGGGTTCGAAGCGGTGGTTTCTGCTTGCGATTTTAGCGACGTTCGGAGTATCGCTCCTCAATATGCTCACACCGCAAATTGTCCGTGTCACGATTGACTCGATTTTAGGCACGGACGTTCTTGACGTCCCGTCTGTTGTCGAACCGCTGATAACGGCGGTCGGCGGAGTGGAAAATCTGCGAAAAAATCTGTGGATAATCGGCATTGCAATCGTACTGGTGGCACTGTTCAGTGCAATCTGCTCCTATTCATCGAGAGTCTGCAACACCCGAGCCGCCGAAACACTGGTCAAAACCGCACGGGACAAGGTCTTCCGCCATTTGTTGAGGCTTCCCGACGAATGGTATCAGGGACAGCACACGGGCGACATCATTCAGCGTTGCACATCCGACATCAATATGATCAAGGACTTCCTTTCCGAGCAAATGGTGTCGGTTTTCCGCATTATTCTGATGCTCACGCTCTCGCTCCTCTTTATGTTTTCGCTCAACGTCAAACTGACCTTTGTCGCACTGTTTTTCGTGCCGATTCTCCTCATCACGTCAATTTTATTCCACAACAAAGTCGGAAAAGAGTTTGAAATCTGCGACGAAAATGAGGGAAAACTTTCGGCAATCGTGCAGGAGAACTTAACCGGTGTGCGTGTGGTGCGTGCATTCGGTCGGGAGAGTGCCGAAATTGACAAATTCGACCGCCAGAACCGCTATTATGTCGGGCTTTGGGACAAGGTCAACGGGCTTTTCAACCGCCATTTTGCCCTGACAGATTTTCTCTCGTCCCTGCAGGTGATGTGCATTATCGTTTTCGGTGCGGTTTTTGCCGTGCGTGGCGAACTTTCCGCCGGTTCGTATGTTGCATTCCTTTCCTATAACGCTTATCTTTCGTGGCCGGTCCGGCAGTTGGGACGTTCCATTTCCGAGATGAGCAAAGCCGGCGTTTCGCTCCGCCGTGTCGGCGATATTCTCTCCGCCAAGCCCGAAACCGATGCGGAAAACACCGTGACGACAGACTATCACGGCGATATTGCGTTCGACCGCGTTACCTTCTCATTTGACGGCAAAACGCCGGTCCTCGACGATGTCACCTTTACGGTCGGAGGCGGAAAAACGGTCGGCATTCTCGGCGGTACGGGTTCGGGAAAATCGACTTTGATGCGTTTGCTCGACAGACTTTATGCTCTGCCGGAGGGGTGCGGAAAAATTACAATCGGCGGAAACGACATACGCTTATTGCCTGCCGATGAGGTGCGTGCAAATGTCGGATTCGTCCTGCAAGAGCCTTATCTGTTCTCACGGACGGTCGGCGAAAACCTGCGTCTGGCACGGCAGAGTGCTACGAAAGAGGAAATTGAACTTGCCTCGCACACCGCTTGTCTTGACAGTGCGGTCGGGCAGTTTACCGCCGGATACGATACCTTTGTCGGCGAACGGGGCGTGACATTGTCGGGCGGACAGAAACAGCGTGCCGCTATCGCACGGACTCTGGTCCAAGATACGCCGATTCTCATTTTTGACGATTCGCTCTCAGCTGTCGACACCGAAACAGACGCAACAATCCGCCGGAGACTGTCCGAAACGTCCCGCGGTCGCACAACACTCCTCATTTCGCACAGAACAACGACTTTGATGCACACCGATCTCATTGTCGTCCTCGACAGAGGGCATATTGCGGAGGTCGGAACGCATGAGGAACTCTTGGCTCTCGGCGGAATTTACCGCAAAATTTACGACATTCAGAACGGACGGGAGGACGGGAAACAATGAGTCAATCCAACCAAGACAAAACCGAAAAGAAAGTACACCTGAAATTTTTCGGCATTCCTCGCCTCATGCCCTACCTCAAACCGCACAGAAAACTCTTTTTTACCTTGTTTTTCTGCGGAATTCTGAGCAGTCTGTCCGAAATTATCTACCCCCTTTTCCAGCGGTACGCAATCAACCACTACATTGCGGAAAACACCCTTGACACCCTGCCGGCGTTCATTATTTGCTATGCGTTTCTGCTCATTGCGGTGGCGGTCGCCTCCTATTTCAACTTCAACAGTTCGGCAAAACTTGAATTGCGTGTCGCACACGACATCAGGAAAACCTGCTTTCACCATTTGCAGACGCTGTCGTTCTCCTATTTCAACCAAAACAGTGTCGGCTACGTCCACTCCCGTGTGATGAGCGATACATCGAGAATCGGCACGCTGATTTCGTGGTCCTGTATGGACGGTATTTACAATTTTATTTATATGTTCGGGGCGGCAGGCGTGATGCTTTCAATCAATTGGAGGCTTGCTCTGCTCGTGCTGGCGGTCATTCCGCTCTTAACCGTCGTCATTTCGCTCTTTCAGAAGAAAATACTGCCCCTGAACCGTCAGGTGCGGGAACTGAATTCGCAGATTTCGGGCGATTTCAACGAGGCTATCACCGGTGCGGAAACCGTTAAAACGATGAACGCTCAGGGCAAAATGGAGGAAGAATTTACCGCAAGGACTTCTGCCATGCGGAGAAAAGCGACAATAAACGCCCGTTGGCGCGCAATGTTCGGCTCGGCTATTACGCTTGCGTCGTCATTGGCACTTGCCATTGTTTTGTGGCGTGGGGGCATTCTCACGCAGGACGGGGTTATGCAGGTCGGCACGCTCTCGGTCTTCGTTTCCTACGCACTCGGCATTATGGAACCGGTCCGTTGGCTGGTCGATGCCGTGTCGAATCTTATTACCACGCAGGTCAACATTGAACGTGTCACGAACCTGATAGCGACCGAATCGGATGTTGCCGATTCCCCCGAAGTCGTGGCAAAATACGGCGACGCCTTCCACCCCAAAAAAGAAAATTGGGAGGACCTGCACGGCGATGTGGAATTCGAGGATGTGACCTTCCGTTACCCCGACGGCGACGTCAACGTTCTGGAACATTTCAATCTCAAAGTCCCGCAAGGCACGAACGTTGCAATCGTGGGCGAAACCGGTGCGGGAAAATCGACGCTTGTCAACCTTGTTTGCAGATTCTACGAGCCGACCGAGGGGAGAATTCTCATTGACGGTCGGGACGCACGGGAACGTTCGCAACTCTGGTTGCACAGCAATATCGGATACGTTTTGCAGACTCCGCATTTGTTTTCGGGAACGGTACGGGAAAATCTCCTTTACGGCAACCCCGATGCCGACGAAGAACAGATTATGACGGCATTGAAACGGGTTTCGGCGGACGAGGTCGTGGCACGTATGGAAAACGGGCTTGACAGTGAGGTCGGCGAGGGTGGCGACAGACTTTCGACCGGTGAAAAGCAACTGCTCTCTTTTGCACGGGCTTTGCTGGCAGAACCGAAAATTCTGGTGCTTGACGAGGCAACCGCCTCGATTGACACCATTACCGAGCAGAAAATTCAAAACGCTATCGGCGAGGTGATTGCAGGCAGAACCTCTTTCGTCATTGCCCACAGACTTTCCACCATTCGCCATGCGGACATAATTCTCGTTGTATCGGACGGAAAAATCATTGAGCGAGGCACGCACGGGGAATTGATGACGGCAAAGGGTGCATATTACAACCTCTACACACGGCAGTTTGAGGAAGACGCAACCCGCAAAATGCTCGGAAATCTGTAAATCGGCGATAATATTCAGGCAAAAATCTGTAAATTGACGGCAGTTATTAGATTGAGAACAATTCTTATTCTAATAATATGCTTGAAAAATCAAATGAAAACCTATGTATATGGCTGTATAGAGCCGGCACAAACCGCAATATATAGATATCAATGCCTGCACAGACCGCTACATATATAAATGTAGAGATTTATCCGAAAACCGATTTGAACCCTTATATATAAATAGGTAAGAAAACGCACCGAAAGATTTGCGGGCTTCAGGCTTCGCACGGTGCGTTTTTCATTTTGCCGAGTTTGCCGGATTAGCCTGATTTACCGGATTTGCCGGATTTGCCTGATTTGCCGGATTTGCCGGATTTGCCTGATTAGCCGGATTTGCCTGATTTGCCGAGCCTTTTGCAACTTCCCGAGAAACAATTTGCAACTCTCCGAAAACCGATTTGCGACTCTCCGAGAAACAATTTGCAACTCTCCGAGAAATAATTTGCGACTCTCCGAAAACCGATTTGCGACTCTCCGAGAAACAATTTGCAACTCTCCGAGAACCGATTTGCGACTCTCCGAGAAACAATTTGCGACTCTCCGAGAACCGATTTGCAACTTACAAAATCCGACTTGCAAAAATCTCCCGTAAAAAAATGCATTTTCCGCACAGAAAAGCATTCAATATCGTTCAAAAATCACGCTCCTGCAAAAAAAATCCGTAAAAAATGCAATTCTCAATCAAAAAGTTTTCAAAAAGCCTTGACAAGCCCTCACAAAAATGGTATAATACTTTCTAACAATTTGCAAAAGGTTCCGGCGAACGCTCCGGCAGAACCGTTCCGCCGTTCCCTATGTAAAAAAATTCTATAAAGGAGTACAAACCAAATGAAACGTACACTCATTGCCGTCGTTTCCCTTCTTCTGGTCTGCGTTATGATGCTTCCGATGTTTGCATCCTGCAAAAAACCCGAAGAGAATAGAGAAGAAACGACCACTACGGAAACAAAACCCGAAGAGAATAGAGAAGAAACGACCACTACGGAAACATTTGAAAAAGTAACATTCGATCCCAACAAGTCCTATGTTTACAAGGATTCTGTTTCCACACTCGCTACGAACTGGAACCCCCACACCTACCAGACAGAAGATGACTCTTATCCGGCTGATTTCCTCAGAGTCGGTCTTTACGGATTCGTATTCAACGATAAGTTGCATCCGTCGAGCGTAGAAGGTATGGAAGAATATGCCGGCTATACGATTATTCCGGAGATGGCTGCCGATTTCCCGGAAGACATCACCGAAGCCGAGAAAGCAAAAGACAACAACAAGTACGGCATTCCGGAATCCGCTACGTCGGGTTACGCTTACAGAATTAAGCTGAACGAGAACGCAACTTGGGAAGACGGCACAAAAATCAATGCCGACACCTACATCTACTCGATGAAGCAGTTGCTCAACCCCGATCTGCTCAACTACCGTGCTACCGACTACTACTCGGGCAACTTCTCTATCGCAGGTGCAGAGAACTATGCTTGCCAAGGTCAGACACTTTACCTTGAAAACTCGGATCTTGCCGACATCGGCGGTGAAGGCGTTGTCAAGGGTGCAGACGGTCAGTACACCTACAACGGTAAAAAGATGTACATCGCTCTCGACGCCGCTCTTGACTGGTGCGGTGGAAGCACACTGAAAGACTATGTCGACGCTTACGGCACAAACTATTTCGATACCACCAACTGGGCTGCATTGATTGCAAAAGTCGACGAGAACGGTCTGATTCCGCTCACCGACGAAAACTATGCACTCTTCACACCGGTTACCACCGGCAACTCTGCTTGGGGTGAAACCAAAGATGACGTTCCGAACTACTACCTCATCGAGAAATCCTATGCAACGGGACTTGACTTTGATACCGTCGGTCTGTACAAGACCGGTGAGTACGAAATCGTTCTCGTTCTCTCCAAGTCTCTCAAAGACTTCTACCTCCTTTACAACCTCTCGGGCAACTGGATTGTCAAAGAAGACCTCTATGCATCCTGCCTGACACAGGATGCGACCACCAAAGTCTGGTCCTCCACCTACAACACCAATGTGGAGACCACAAGCTCTTACGGTCCTTACAAACTCACCGAGTATGAAACCGATAAGTCCATGAAGTTCGTCAAGAACGACAAATGGTACGGTTACACCGACGGTCAGCACACCTATGTCGATCCCGAGGATAACAAAGAGTACGATATGTACATGACCACCGAGATCACCTGCCAAGTCGTTGCAGAGGCTGAAACCCGCAAGAATATGTTCCTCAAAGGACAGCTTATGGGCTACGGTCTGCAGGCCAATGACTTTACAGCCTACAGAGACAGCGATTACTGCTATTTCACGCCGTCCGAAACCATCTTCTTCTTCATCTTCAACGGCTATGTTGACAAGATCAACGAAAGAGAAGCGGCAAGCGACTTCGATACCACAAAGTACGATCTCCAGACTATGACGCTCACCTCCTTCCGTAAGGCAGTTGCCGTTACATACGATAAGGAAGAACTCTGCTCCGCTATCAGCCCGTCCCGTTCCGGCGGTTACGGTCTTATCGGTAACAACTACATCTACGATCCCGAAACCGGTGCTAAATACCGTGACACCGAATACGCAAAGCAGGCTCTCTGCGATTTCTACTCGGTTGACGTTTCCAAGTTCAATTCTCTCGACGAAGCCGTGAAGTCCATTACCGGTTACGATCCCGATGCCGCTAAAGCACTCTACACGCAGGCATTCGAAGAAGCAAAAGAAAAGGGTTACATCACCGATGCCGACAATGACGATATCTGCGACCAGACCATTGAAATCACCTACGCACTGTCTTCCGACAATGACTTTATGACCAAGACCATCAACTACCTCAACGAGAAGATGACAGAAGTCACGGCAGGCACTCCTTTTGCGGGCAAGATCGTCTTCAAGAAGTCCGCTCCTCTCGGTAACAAGTGGAGTGAGGCTATCAAGGGCGGAACTGCAGACACAGTCCTCGGCGGTTGGTCCGGCTCGGCTCTCGATCCGTACTCCCTCTCCGACCTCTACTGCAACCCGAGCAACGCTTACGACGCAAAGTGGTTCGACGCTACGAAAGTTGACATCACCATCAACATCAACGGCAAAGACATCACCACAACTCTGTACAACTGGTCCGATGCTCTGAACGGCACAACCATTACGGTTGACGGCGTTGAGTACAACTTCGGTTACGGTCAGGCAGACACCGACACGAGATTGCTCATCCTCTCCAAGATTGAGACAACCGTCCTCGGTACTTACGACTACATCCCGATGCTTCAGGATGCAGGTGCATCGCTCCTTTCCAGACAGGTTTACTACGTTGTTGAGGAATACAGTTCCGTTATGGGACGTGGCGGTATCGCTTACCTCAAGTACAACTATGACGAAACTGCTTGGACGGCATTCATCGCTGAACAGGGCGGTATAATCGCTTATTAATTCGGATACCGATTTATTCGGGTAACTGAATTTTACGACATTTAACTGAATCAACTTGCTACCGGAACGGTTTTGTGCCGTTCCGGTAGACGGGTTTTATTTTTCCGACGCCGCACGGGCGGTTTTTCCTCGATTTTATCGGATTTTGGGCGGAGAGCAAGGTGCTACCTGCTCGTCTGTCTTTTTTTCTGTATTACGAAATCTTCTCATTTTTTCGCTTTTTATCTGTTATTTTTCTGTTTTTCAGGACTTTTTGATACTTTTTCTCCGTCTGAACCGTTCCGGGTTCTGTGATTTTGAAATTTCGGAGGCATTTATGTCGAATTTGAAATATATCGTGCAAAGACTCCTTCTGATGTTCATGACGCTGTTTATCATTACCTTGATATGCTTCGTCCTCGTCAGAATGTTACCGACCGTACCCCTGCCGGCAGGCGATCCGCATACGCCGATTATCGAAGCCCGTCGGGAAGCACTCGGCTATAACAAGCCCTATCTCGTGCAATTCGGCATTTTCCTCAAAAACATATTTACAAAGTTTGACTGGGGTACGAGTGACGTGCTTTATTACGGGCAGAACGTCGCCGACGTGTTTATCAAGAAACTCCCGTCGACCATTCTCGTCAATATTTATTCTATCGTACTCAGCATTCCGATCGGAATTGCACTGGGTATTTTGGCGGCTCTCAAAAAGAATACTTGGATTGACCATACCCTCTCGACCGTCACAATGATTTCCATTTCCGTGCCGTCCTTTGTCTATGCATTCCTCGTGCAGTATTTCCTTGCTTATAAACTCGGTTGGTTTCCCTTCCTTTTCGGCTGTGCCGTTGACGGAACACCGCTCTCGGGGATGTCCTATTTCTCACCGCAATATTTCTGGAGTATGCTCCCTGCCGTGCTGTCGCTCTCGTTCGGCGTCATTGCGGGCTTTACCCGTACAACCCGTGCGGAACTGACCGAAGTCTTAACCAGCGAGTTTATGCTCTTGGCACGTACCAAAGGTCTGACAAAAGCACAGGCAACCGTCCGCCACGCAATGAAAAACTGTATGGTTGTCGTCCTGCCCTCGATTTTCGGCGAATTCATCGGCATTCTTTCCGGATCTCTTATCATTGAAAAGATTTTCTCCATCCCCGGTGTCGGTCAACTTTACCTCAACTCGATCAACGGTCTTGACTACCCGATGTTTATGATGCTGACCGTCTTCTACACCGTCATCGGTTTGCTTGCAAGCATTGTCGTCGACGTCAGTTACGGCTTTATCGATCCCCGTATCCGTATGGGTTCGAAAAAGTAAGCGGAAAGGAGCGGAAAACTATGAATTCAACCAATATCAAAGCAATTCCCGAGCATATCCCTGCCGAAATGTTCGAATTCGCTCAGAAAGACGCCGTCATTCACGATAAAAAACTGGCGACAAAAGCAAGAGGCTATTTCGCAGACGCCATGATCCGCTTCAAGAAGAACAAATCTTCGGTTGCGGCGGCAATCATCATCGGAATTCTCATTCTCTTTTCCATTCTTTCTCCGATTGTGTCCCCTTACACCCTTGCCAACAAAGACAACATTTACATCAATATGCCCCCGTTCATTTCGTCTTTCGCAGACCGTCAGAGTTCGATTTTCAACGGCGGACGTACGGCAACACTCGGTGAGGCACAACTGGCAAAATACGATGCCATTCTCGAAGAAACGGGACATCAGGTCCTGCAAAAAATCAAAGGCACGAAGACGGTTGAGTCCATCAAGCGTGGAAAACCCGTCACCGAGTATTACTACACCATCGAATACTGTGCTTATTACGAAATCGGCATTCGCTATCAGGTTTTCTCTTATGACGAATACCAAAAAATTCAGGAGTGGCAGTTGGAAAACGACATTCAGGTGATTTACCCCGCCGTCAACTCGGACGATATTGAGGGCATCACCGATAACCCGAACATCTGGTATCAGGTCAAGGATTCCAAAGGCACGCCGAAATATGACAAAGACGGCAACCGTGTCCGTGCTTACTGCACCGACGAGGACTTGGCAGGTCCTATCGCTTACACCAGTAAACGAATTGCCGGCGATGACGGCTCGTACATTTACGCAATCGGCAAATCCGGTTCCGTGCAGTGCCGTATCGACTATTACAACTACTACCGTTATCTCAACGGCGGAAAAGAACCGAATTTTGTCTTCGGTACGAACAATATGGGGCAGGACCTCTTTACCGCGATCGGTATCGGTGCGAGATTCTCCCTCGTCTTCGCTCTGCTCGTGTCGGCAATCAACCTGACAATCGGTGCTTTCTACGGTGCGGTTCAGGGTTTCTACGGCGGTGTCATCGACCTTGTTATGGACCGTATTTCGGATATTCTCTCGGGCGTACCCTTCATTGTGACGGCAACCCTGTTCCAGTTGCATCTGTCGGGGAAAGTCGGCATTGTCCCCTCCTTCCTCTTTGCATTCGTCTTAACCGGCTGGATCGGTATGGCGGCACTCACGAGAAAACAGTTCTACCGCTTCAAGAGTCAGGAATTCGTCTATGCGGCGAAGACCTTGGGGGCTTCGAACTGGCGGTTGATGTTCAAGCACATTTTCCCGAACTCGCTGGGTACGATCGTCACGAGTTGTGCCCTCGTTATCCCCGGGGTTATCAGTTCCGAAACGAACCTCACCTACCTCGGTATCGTCAATCTTTCCGACTTTGTCGGAACGACAATCGGTACTTTGATGTCGCAGGGACAGGCGGTTATGACCTCCTCCCCGCACGCAATTTTCTTCCCCGCACTGTATATTTCGCTCCTGATCATTTCGTTCAACCTCTTCGGTAACGGACTGCGGGATGCGTTCAACCCGTCTACGAGAGGAGTGGATGACTGATGGCAGACAAGAAATTAGAAGTACGCAACCTGACAATCTCGTTCCATACCTCCAACGGTCGCCTGCAAGCGGTCAGAGGCATTGATTTTGACCTTTACAACGGCGAAACGCTCGCAATCGTGGGCGAATCCGGCTCGGGTAAATCGGTTACCTCCAAAGCCGTACTCGGTATTCTGGCAGGCAACTCCATTATCGAGGGCGGAGAAATCATTTATGACGGCAAGGACCTCCTCAAACTTTCGGAGTCCGAATTCCACAAGATCCGTGGCGACAAAATCGCCATGATCTTCCAAGATCCGATGTCAAGCCTCAACCCGATTGTCAAAATCGGTCGCCAACTCACCGAGGCGATGATCCTCAAAGGCAAGGCAAGACAAAAGGAAAGCAGATTCCTCTTCAACTCCTTCCTCGAAAGACTGCGTGTCAATATGATTTCGGCAGTTGACGGCATTACGCCCGAACAAGAGGAAAAAATCACCGAAAAATGCAAGAATTTCGACAAGTTCGAATATAAGCACTTGGCTCTCGAATCCGAGTACCGCAAGGGTTACTCGGCGGCATCCGAGGCGGCGGACGACATTGACGCCATTACCTTTGAGATGTCCAAAAAAGGTGCGAAAGACGTCGCTTACCGTGTGGCGAAAATTGTCCGTCAGAGCGGTATTTCGGTCGGCGAATATGTCGTCAAGGAACGTGCAGGCGAGTTGAAAGACCTCCTCGCAGAAGTCAAACCGGCTCTCGCCGAGGACAAGCAGGCAAAGGACCTCTCCTATTCCAAAACCGCACCGCTCCTCACGGAAATCGGCAAAATCCTGCGGGAAGCATTGGCAAAAACTATGCCGAACTTCTTTGCAATGGGCTATTACCTGACATTCTGCGACCAACCCCTGCCCGATATGCCGGTTGACGAGTTGAACGTCTTTATGCGGAAATATCTCGACGATAACTTTATGCTCGATTTCATTGCCGACGCAAAGAAAGGCATTATGCACTCCGCCGGAGTCGCAGACGGCAAAAAGCGGGAGGCTATCGCACTCCTCACCGAGAAAAAAGCGGTCTTTGAGGGCGATCCGGACGAAAAACTCTGGCTCGATACGGCAATCGGGATGAAAAAAGCGGTTGAAGACGGCATTGACCGTCTGGAAAGAGTCAAAGACGGCATTCCTTACACCTTCGGCGATTCCCTGCGTGCGTCGGTGGAACTCTATTTCTCCTCAATCACAAAGAACGAAAAGGAAACCGCACGTTACAACAGGGAAAAGGCAAAATACGATGCCATTGTTGCCGGCGGAAAAACACCGAAAGCCGAGGTCGTTCCGGCATCGGTCACCGACCTTGACGAGGCAAAAGAGGACATTCTCCGTAAAATTGACCGTGTTCTCGACCACTACAACGAAAAATTGGCTGAATCTGCCTCCCGTAATTTCGACGACGAAACGGTCGCAATGATCGATTTCCTCAAAGAAAACGCATCGGGCGTCGTCAACAAAGTCACCAAGAGCATTGCGAAAGCAAAGGCTATCAAACTGATGGAGGAGGTCGGTATTTCCGAGCCTCGCAGACGTTACAACCAGTACCCCTTCGAATTCTCCGGCGGTATGCGTCAGAGAATCGTCATTGCAATCGCTCTGGCGGCGAACCCCGACGTCCTGATTTGTGACGAGCCGACAACCGCTCTCGACGTGACCATTCAGTCGCAGATTCTGGAACTGATCAACAAACTCAAAAAAGAAAGAAACCTTTCGATTATCTTCATTACGCACGACCTCGGCGTTGTTGCGAATATGGCGGACAGAATTGCCGTGATGTATGCGGGAAAGATTGTCGAATACGGCACGTCCACAGACATTTTCTACCACTCGGCACATCCTTACACGTGGGCTTTGCTCTCCTCGATGCCCGACCTTGACACCAACGAAAAACTCGATTCGATCCCCGGTACGCCTCCGATGATGATCTATCCGCCGAAGGGCGATGCCTTTGCGGAACGGAACAAGTACGCAATGAAGATTGACTTCGAGATGCAACCGCCGATGTTCAGGATTACCGACACGCACTATGCGGCAACGTGGTTGCTCCACCCCGACGCTCCTCACGTCGATCCGCCTAAGACCATTACCGACAGAATCGCAAGAATGCAGAACAGGAGGACTCTTGACAATGGCGACAAACAATAACGAAATTCTCCTGCAAGTAGACCACCTCTGCCAGTATTTCGGTCCGACAAAAGCCGTTGACGACGTCAGTTTCTACATCAAAAAAGGTGAGGCGTTCGGTCTTGTCGGCGAGTCCGGTTGCGGAAAAACCACAACGGGACGTTCGATTATCAAACTTTACAACATCACCGGCGGAAACATCTATTTCAAGGGTATCCGCATCGGTGCGGGACTGCTCGGTTACAAAAAAGAGATTGCCTCCGCAAAAGCCGACTATGCCGAAAAGGTCAAAACGGCAACGCCCGAAGAAAAAGCAATTCTCAAAAATGAGTTGAACGCAAAACTTGCCGAAATCCGCAAGGAAATCAAATCGGCGAACTATGACCAGAAGCACTGCGACCACGAATATCAGGACGAGCAGGTGAAAAAAGTCAAGGCGAAATATCAGCCTCTGCTTGCAAAGGACGAGAAAAACGCCGACCTGCGGAGAGAATATCGGGACGAATTACGCAAAGCGAGAAAAACCAAACTCGTCACGCAGATTCAGATGATTTTCCAAGATCCCGTCGCATCGCTCAACCCCCGTATGACCGTCCGTGAGATTATCTCCGAAGGGCTTATCATTCAGGGCGAACGGGACAAAAAAGAACTCGAACGCAAAGTGTTCGAAATGCTCGATTTGGTCGGACTTGCTCCCGAACACGCAGACCGTTATCCGCACGAATTTTCCGGCGGTCAACGGCAGAGAATCGGCGTGGCACGCTCCATTATCATGAATCCGGAACTCATCATTGCGGACGAACCGGTGTCGGCTCTCGACGTGTCCATTCAGGCTCAGGTCATCAACCTGCTCAACGACCTGCGTGACAAGTTCAACTTAACCATTCTCTTTATCGCTCACGATCTGTCGGTCGTCAAGTATTTCTCCGACCGTATCGGCGTTATGTATTACGGCAAAATGGTGGAACTTGCAGACTCGGACGAGTTGTTCCGTCATCCGCTCCACCCGTATACGAAATCCCTGCTCTCGGCTATTCCTCTGCCCGATCCCGAGTATGAAAAAATCCGCCAAAGAATTGAGTACAATCCGCTGGCAGAGCATGATTATTCGGTGAACAAGCCCACGATGCGGGAAGTGTGTGCCGGTCACTTCGTCTATTGCAACGACGTGGAATTCGAGCGTTATCAGGCAATTCTCGCAAAAGACAATGGCTGACGGAAAACGGGACAGAATCGGTCTGCGACCGATAAACTGGATTCGTGCGGGCATTCTCCTGCTTGCCGGAATTATCGGTATGCTGTTTGTGGAGGGGATTTTCTCCTCCGCGACCGCACACGAGGTGCTGTCAGACCTTGCGAACGTCTTTTTCGTCCCGGGGGTACTCTATGCCGGATTCGGCGGTCTGAGTTTCGTTTCGGCGATGGGCGGATTCGATTCTTTCGGCTATATTTTCACCAATTTTTCGCTTCATTCGCTCCTGCCGACAAGGCAACCGAAAAGATACAAAACCTATTACGAGTACAAAACCGCAAAAGACGAAAAAGGGCGTATGTGGTTTCCGCACATCCTGATTTTAGGCGGAGCGTCTATTGTTGTCAGCGTCCTCTTTCTCCTTGTAAGTCTGATAGTGAAATAATTTATTCAAAGAGGGTTTTCCGCAGGGAAGACCTTCTTTTTTCGCTCTTTGTCAATAGTGCAACTTCATTTTACAAACCGCCTTACTTATAACTTACCTTCCCCCTGCATAATTTAAGTTCGTTTTAAGTCCGTTTTTTTTCAAAAAGGTATTGACAAGGCGGGTTTTGTGTGGTATAATAATATGCCGCTTGAGAAGGGCTTTTTGAAGTGTGCATATTTTCCTTGCAGTTTGAAGGAAATTTCACCGCCTGCGTTCAGCGAGTCTATGAGAAAGAGAGGTGCTTTTCGTGTTCGCAGTTATTGAAACCGGCGGAAAGCAGTACAAAGTAGTCGAGCAGGACATCATCTTCGTTGAGAAGCTCGATGTTGCCGAGGGCGAGGAGATCGTTTTCGATCAGGTCAAGGCTCTGTGTGACGGCAACGGTGTCAGACTCGGTACTCCTGCAGTGGACGGTGCCAAAGTCACCGCCAAAGTTCTGAAGAATGGTAAGAACAAGAAGATCTACATTCTGAAGTACAAGTCCAAGAAGAACGAGAAAAAGAAAATCGGTCACAGACAGCCCTACACTAAGGTTCAGATCGTTAAGATCGAGGGCTGATTCGGAAGAACATGACGAAAATCGTGTTTTTCAGAAGCGACGGAATCTTCTACGGCTTTGAAGAGCAGGGGCATACGGGCTACGGCGAGGCAGGCGACGACATTCTCTGTGCATCGCTTTCCGCTATGACGATGTTCCTTATCAATACCGTTGAGGTCGCATACGACTCCAAAGTCGAATACGATATTTCCGAGGACGATACAAAGGTCACGGTCCGCGTCAAAGCGGCTCTGCCGGAGTACGAATCCGACGATTGCAAACGCTATGCGGTGTCGGGAATCCTTATGGGATATTATATGCAACTGAGCGATATGCTCGAAGATTACGGCGATTACCTCGACTTGCAAGTCAAAAATCGCCCGTACGAAGAATCTGTTTGAGAACCAAAAACTACAGGAGGAAAAACGATGTTAAAACTCAGTTTACAGTTTTTTGCTCATAAGAAGGGCGTCGGCTCGACAAAGAACGGCAGAGACAGTGAGTCCAAACGTCTCGGCGTTAAAAAGGCTGACGGTCAGGCAGTTGTTGCCGGCAATATCATCGTCAGACAAAGAGGTTCCGCTATTCACGCAGGCGAGAACGTCGGTGTCGGCAAGGATTATACCCTTTTCGCACTCATTGACGGAACGGTCAAGTTCGAGCATGAGAGCAAAGATAAGAAAAAGGTCAGCGTTTACGCAAACTGATAAACAGTAAACCTGAATTATGCAGGGGGTACTTTTTAGTCAAAAAGTACCCCCTGCACCGTTCTGCCCCCCAAAAACCGCTGAAACTAAAATTATGGAGCAGACTTGTTACGGTCTGCTCCAAATATAACCTTGCTCCATATTTTTCGGAGGTGCAGGGGAAAATAAGTTATAAGTAATAGTGAAGAGTGAATAAGTGAGGTTGCTTTTCGCTCACGAAAAGCCCCATAAAGTTAAGTTATAAGTAATAGTGAAGAGTGAATAAGTGAGGTTGCTTTTCGCTCACGAAAAGCCACATAAAGTTAAGTTATAAGTAATAGTGAACAGTGAAAAAGTTTTTTTGCTTTTTCACGGCTACGCAACCACTTGTCGTATATCAATAAATGAGCGTACTCTGTGAAAAGTACGCTCTCATAACACTTTGCTTCAAGTTTTTCGGAGGTGCAGGGG
>CAVGAA010000036.1:0-15790 GCA_963627065.1 bacterium
CACTCAGAACGGAATAAGTACGGAGTACACAACAAAGGACACATAGGTACGCAACATTGCGTTTCGCTGTTGCATTTTACACAGTTATTTGTTTTTTCGCTATCCGATGGGCTTGCCCCGACATTCAGCACAGAACATAGTGAAATAATTTATTCAAAGAGGGTTTTCCGCAGGGAAGACCTTCTTTTTTCGCTCTTTTTTCGCTATCCGACGGGCTTGCCCCGACATTCAGTACAGAACCCAAAAAGGGCTGTCGCATTTCGCACAGCCCCTCTGTTTTTATTTGCTTTGTTTGCTCACTCAATCTTTCTCAATCGCTCCATAACGGGATTTTCGAGTCCGAAATAGTCGTGGAGTTTTTTATATTCCGCATAAAGTTCGTTATAAAGGCGGTGATTTTCCGGAATGGGGTGATAGGTTCTGCCCGTCGTCTTTGCCATTTTTCGGGAGGCGGTTCCGATGTCCCCGTAGATTCCCCCTGCCACCGATGCGTAAACGGCACTCCCCAATGCTCCTGCCTGCGTGGTGTCGGCAACCGTGATAGGTCTGTCGAGGACGTCCGCATAAATCTGCATGAGCATACGGTCTTTTTTGGCAATTCCGCCCGAGGCGATAATGCGGTCGATTTTAACGCCCCCTGCCGTGCGTTTTCCCGACTTTTCCGACTTTTCGGGGCTTTCCGACTTTTCCGACTTTTCAGGGCTTTCCGACTTCTCGGGGCTTTCAGAGTTTTCGGGGCTTTCAGAGTTTTCCGAATGCTCCATATTTTCCACAATCACACGCATACCGAATGCGGTCGCTTCGATTAAGGCTCTGTAAATATCTTCGGGTTTTGTCGCAAGCGTCATGCCGACTATCATACCCGAGAGAGCCGAGTTTTGCAGAATGCAACGGTTTCCGTTCCACCAGTCGAGTGCAAGAAGTCCGCTCTCGCCGACTTTTTTCGTTTCGCTTTTCTCCCGCAGGAGTTGATGCAGTCCGATTTTCCGAGCGTCCGCCTCCGCTTTGTATTCGCTCGGTACGCAGGTCTTGACAAACCGGTCATAGATGTCGCCCACGCCTGCCTGCCCTGCCTCGTAGGTGTAAAAATCGGGAATCACGGCATTTTTTACGTAACCGCAGATGCCGTCTATGTGCTTTTCCTCTTTCGAATGGGCAAAAACGCAGGAGGACGTGCCGAGAATGAGCATCGAAATCCCCTCGTCCGTGACATTCAGTGCCGGCATAGCGGAGTGACCGTCTATCATCGGGAGGGCAAGCGGTGTCCCCTCGCAGAGCCCCGTGAGGTCCGCTCCCCGACGGTCGAGTTTCCCCGCAATCTCTTTGACTCCGCAGACTTTTTCCGAGAGTTTTGTGCCGACGATGCCGTCGAGCGTCCCGTTGAGTGCCTTGAAGAAATCGTTTGACGGGTAGCCCGTTTTTTCGTTCCAAGTCGCTTTATAACCGGCAAAAACCGCACTGTGCGTTTCGGTCCCCGTGAGCATATACGAGAGCCAGTCGCCTGCCTCGATAAACCGCTCGGTCGCACGGTAGACGTCGGGGGCGTCCTCCGCAAGTTCCAGAATTTTCGGCAGGGCGAATTCGCAGGAGAGTTTTCCGCCGTAGGAATCGATCCATTCTTCGCCCCGTTCGTGTGCCAGACGGTTGATTCTGTCCGCCTGCCCCTGTGCGGAATGGTGTTTCCAGAGTTTGACGTAAGCGTGCTTTTCCCCCGCCCATTCGGGTTTGAGGCAGAGAGGGGTGAAATTTTTGTCGACCGGCAGGAGCGTGCAGGCGGTGAAATCAATGCCCATTCCCGCGACGGCGGAGGGTGCGACCTTCGCTTTTTCAAGGACGTCACGCACCGTAAAACCCAAGACTTCGATATAATCGGCAGGGTACTGCAATGCCCACATCGGGGGGAGTTTTTCGCCGTTCGGGAGCTTTTCGTCCATCACGCCGTGCGGATAGTTCATAACCGATTCGGCGACCGTGTCCCCGTTTTCGGGATCGACCAGAATGCACCTGCCCGAGAGTGTTCCGAAATCCAGACCTATTACATACCGTTTCATTTTTCCGCCCTTTTCCGTATGGTGTCGATTTTTTTGGGGTTGTCGCAAATGACCTCGTCAACCTGCGTGAGATTGCAAAGCACGAACTGTTTTGTCAAGCCGATCTTGCTCGAATCGCACAGAAAGACTTTTTTGTCCGCTCTTGTGAGCATCACGCGGCGGAAGGAGGTTTCCTCCTCGGACGTATCGGAGATTTCGCCGTCCTCGGACAGTCCCTGACTGGAAAAGAAAGCCCAGTCGGCGTGGACCGTACGCAGATAATTTTCCGCTCCCGATCCGCAAAAATCGTGATTTTCCTGCCGATAGCGACCGCCGGTGCAGTAGAGGTGAAAGGTTCTCGGCAATGTTTCGTCAAAAATACGGCGGTTGTTTGTGACAATGGAGAGTTGTTGCAGTCTTTCGGTGAGGTAATGCATCATTCTCCGCACGGTTGACGATGCGTCCATCAGAATGGTGTCGCCCTCTTTGACGAGTTCCGATGCGTTCTTTGCAATCTCCTCTTTGACGGCGGAATTCTCGTTGTCACGGACGCTCACGGGTATGATGTTTCCCCGCTCGCTTGTGAGCATAACACCGCCCCACAGATGTGTGACAAGCCCCAAGGCTTCCAGAGTTCTGATGTCACGGCGGACCGACGATTCGCTGAAATAGAGCATTCCGGCAATTTCACTGACCGTTTTCGGCGTGTCGAGCGTTGCAAGCAGTTTTAAGATGCTCTGTCTGCGTTCCCTTTGACTCATTTTGCGTTTTCCCCCGTTCCGGAATCATTTACAACGGTTTCGTTATTTTCGATTTTTGCATTGTTTCCTCCTCGCAACAAACCCGAAATCGCACGGCGTTTCGGGAAGAAGAACAGCCCCGTCACAAGAACGAACAAGGCAAGGTAGAGGAGTAGCCCCTGCCACGTTTCGGGGACAAAATTTGCACTGCACAGGTAGAAAATCGCACCCATCAGAAGTGCATATAACGCTCCACGCCCGTCAAAACCGCAGTCTTTCCGCAGTCCCCATTGCGTATGAAGATACCAGAGCGACACCGAGAAAATCGAGGCAATCGAGATAGACTCCCTCGTCCCCCATATTGCGTAGGCAATGACGTTGCAGGCAAAGGACACGGCAAGGGCGACAAGGCTCTTGCGGAAGAATCCGGTCGATTTGCCGAAGACCTTGTAATAGTTGTGCATAACAACCGTAATCGAGCAACTGACGGCAAGTCCCGGGAGAATGATGCGGAAAATCGTGAGCGAATATTCATACTGCGGTAAAAACCACCCGATAAACCACACAAGCGGAAAATAGACCGTCACCGTCCCGAAAAGGAAAATGAGGAGCAGGGCGTTGATGTCGGGGAAAAGTTTTTTCAGTTTTTCGCCGTCCGTCCGCTTGAAAACGGGGTAAATGACGAGCGAAATTGCCGACGTCGCCACCGTGATAAGCGACAGAATGCTGTATGCGAATGCGTAGACTGCGTACTCCTCGTTCGTGAAAAGGACGTTGACAAACTGGCGGTCGAGCGACAGAAGCAGTGTTGAACACATATTTGCGAGGAGCAGAGGAAAACCGATTTTCATAAGCCCCAGCAGGTCACGGAAGGACTCGCCGAGCGGTATTTTTTCGCCGAAAACGATGTCACGGTAGGTCACGAGATACCACGCAAGCAAAAGCACGTGAATGGCGGAAAGCCCGATAAGATACTGCCGGTAGCCAACCGGCGTGCCGTTTTTGTACAGCAGATACATTGCAAGCACCAAAAGAATATTTGCGACCGCCTGCAAAATTTTGCGTGCGGAATATTCGCCGAAACGCTCGGTAATCTGCGACACCTGCTGAAAATAACCGATGCCGTTGGAGGGCAGAAGGTTGAGTGCCAGAATCAGGAGGATAAATTTATAGTCCCCGTTTGCGACAAAGAAAGAAACGGCAACCGCCACGAAAGTCAGTGCAAAATGCAGAATTGCATACCAAGCAAAAAAACTGCGAAAACGCCTGCGATCGAGGTCGCCGAAGTCCTTTTCGCCGTATCGGAGGACGATGCCGTCTATAATGCCGAGGCTCAATACCCCGAGATAATTGAAATAAAGGGTAAAAGTTTTATACAGACCGTAATCGGCAACCGATATGATTTTCGGCAAAAGGAAACCGACCAGTACCCCAGACACGAGGGACGAGAGATTGCCGACCACGGTTTTGAGAATGTTTTTCAGTACTTTCATTTTTTCAAAGAGAAAGTTTTTTCACTTTCTTTATGGCTTTTTCGTGTCCTTTGATGTTGCGGAGGGAAAGTTTTACCGCCATATCGATGTCCTTGACATCTTGATAGCGAATTCTGCCCCGCAGGACCTGCACACCGAATGCGAAACATTTGGAAAGGTAGGCACGGCGTGCCAGTTTTTTGGCACTGCCACGCAGTTTTTTGAGGGTTTCCGCACGGTCCGCTCCGGTCTTCTCTGCGTAGAAATCCGAGAGACGTTCCCCGAACATCGGGCAACGCTTTGCGATATGCGTGAGAAAGGCGAAAAGTTCTTTGTCATTCATATGAATGTCCCCACCGCTCTCCGTGACGGCACGGAAAGCCGTTTCCGCCCAGATTGTATCGACCGAATAGACGGCGGGAATTTCTTTGTTCCACTCGTAATCCGTATGCCCCCTGAAATGCGGAGCGTCCTTCAATTCGCCCGTGTGCCGTCCCGTAAGGGAATCTGCCGAACCGCTCTTGGCACAAGTCCCCGGGAGCGTGAAAGGCGTACCGATGTAAACAATTCTGTCAACCTCGAAAGAAAGTGCCACCGCACTGTAAATATCGGGTGTCAGACCGCCGAAATAATGTCCGGTTTTCGCTTTGACGGCATCCATTTTGGCACGGCTTACAATGCCGTGATAGATTTTCGGGAAAGCGTAACGCTGATAATCGAAATTGCCGACTTTCTTCATCTCGTCTATGGCATCTGCCGTTTTGCGGACTTTCACGATGTTCGGTTGCTTCCGCACCACCAGTTTTCCTCCGGCTTTTGACACGGCATTGGGCCAGATGTAGGACGTTTCGGTCGCAAAAACGGCGGAATCGATTCCCTTTTCACGCAGAGCGTCTGCCAAGTCGCCGATTTTCGGAAATACGCAGTCATCGTCGCCGATCGTAATGAGGTAGTCACCGGTCGAGAGTTCCACGGCACGTTCGAAATTGTCGCAGAAAGAGAGGCATTCGGAGGTATAGGCATATCTGAGGTATTTTCCGTCGATGCGGTCGCCGAGCATTTCTTCAAGCAGGCGATTGTCGCTGTTGTCCTGCACCACCACTTCAATGTTTTCCGCCTCGTAGTCGAGAATGGTCGCTATGCAACGCAGGGCATATTGCCGGCGGTTTTTGGTGGGAATAATCACCGATAATTTCTGTTCGTACATACTGAATCTTCCTTACAGTTGATAATGCGGATAGAGTGCTTTGTGCATTTGCATCCAGTCTGCCAATTCACGCACCATTTGTTCGTAATCGGGCATTTTCATATTGAAATCCCAATGCGTGCGGACGAGCGATTTATCGGCACAGACGCCGGCTACGGGGTGAATATCGATGTCGCCGTTTCTCAGATACCGGTTGAACAGGCAGAGCAGTTCGTATTTGGAAATTGCACGGTCGGGGACCATATTGTAAAGCCCGTGAACCCGTTCCCGAGAGCCTTTTTCCATCACCTTTGCCAGTTGGAGCGTGGTAAGTCCCGTCCACATTGCCCCCGTGTAGCCGTTTATGTCGCCCGTTTGTTTCATAAACCAGTTGAGAAGCCCGATGCCGTTTTCGTTGATGTCCGGTCCTACCGCCGAGTTGCGGAGCGTGAGATTTTTGCCGTCCGTGAGTTCACCGAGTGCCTTGGTTCTGTCATAAAAAGTTTCGCCGTCGGGCAGATCGTCCTCTGTATACTTTCCCCTCTTGCCCGAGAAAACGCAGTCGGTACTCATATGAATGATTTGCGTGTTCGTGTCGCTTGTGAGGTCTGCCAGAAAATGGGGCAGATAGGCATTTAGATAGCAGGCGGAGGCTTTGTCCTCCTCGGCAAACTTGTTGAGAATGCCGATGCAGTTGATGACGGTGTCAAAGTTCCCGTTCTTTATGACCTCTGCGAGCAGGTTTTGATCCTTTGCGTCGCCCGTGACCGTATCCGAAAAGGGCGACCGTTTTCTTGCAAAGCCCGTAACGCTGTGTCCGTTTTCTTTGAGATAAAGTGAGATGAGATGCCCCGCCATACCGTTGCATCCGAGTACCAGAAATTTCATAACTTAATATTCTCCGCCGAACAGTTTCAGTTTCAGAAGAAGATTTTTCATTTCCTCCACCGTGAGTCTGTGCGTGTTGTGCGAGGTGTACTGCTCAATTTCGTTGAGGACGAGATTGCCTTTTTCGAGATTGTCGTAATTGAGTCCCCGATTGTCCGCCGTGATACGATAAAAGTCTCCCATATCGACCGCACGGAGCATTTCTTCGACCGTGACGAGAACCTCGTAGAGTTTTTCGCCGTGCCTTGCCCCGATAACTTTATAGCCGACATCCGATTTTTTCAGTTCGAGGACCGCCTTTGCCAGCGTTTCAATGGTGGCGGCAGGTGCTTTCTGGACGAACAGATCTCCCTGCTCGCCGTTTTTGAATGCAAAGAGGACCAGTTCGACGGCATCGTTCAGCGTCATCATAAACCTTGTCATTTCGGGGTTCGTGACGGTCAAGGGTATGCCCTCCCCGACCTGCTCGCAGAAAAGCGGTATCACCGATCCCCTCGACGCCATAACGTTTCCGTATCTTGTGAGGCAGAGGACGGGATCGCCCTCGCCCATTTGCCGTGACCTTGCAATGACGTTTTTCTCCATTAAGGCTTTCGTCATACCCATAGCGTTTATGGGGTATGCGGCTTTGTCGGTCGAGAGGAAAATCGCTTTCTTCACGCGGTTTTCCATACAGGCATCGATGACGTTATTCGAACCCAGAATATTGGTTTTGACCGCCTCCATCGGGTAGAATTCGCAGGACGGCACTTGTTTGAGAGCGGCGGCGTGGAAGACGTAGTCAACGCCCCGAAACGCCCCTGCTATCGAGTGATAATCCCGCACGTCCCCGATGTAAAACTTGATTTTTCCCGCATAATCGGGATATTCCGCTTGGTACAGATGACGCATTTCGTCCTGCTTTTTCTCGTCCCGTGACAGAATGCGTATTTCACCGATGTCGGTTGTGAGAAAGCGGTTTACGATCGTATTGCCGAACGAACCCGTGCCTCCCGTGACAAGTAAAGTTTTTCCTTCAAACATTTTCGATTTTAACCTCGTTTTCACCGTTTAAGCGTTTTTTTCGTGCCGAATGTGACAGCCCGTTTTCTTTTGCGGACGCGATAAAGGGCAGAGCAAATATCGGTATGAAATTGGCTAAGAGAATGTCCTCGACCATAGCGTTGAGGAGGACAACCGGCAGGGCAATGAGGAGTGCGAAATACCACTTTTTCCCCGCTTTTGCCTGCACGCTCCACCGTTTGACCGTCACGGCAAGGAACAAAACAAAGAGTGCAATGCCCAGAATGCCGTTCTGGTAGAGCAGTTGCAGGAGAATGTTGTGCGGTTCGGTGTAATCGAGCAGATAATAACTGACGCCGTTCCCGAAGAGCAGTTGATGCGTTTTTGCAAACTGCACGGTGTTTTCGTAAATGGTAATTCTCCCCGAGAAGAAGTGATCCCACCCCTGCCACTGTCCCGAATAACCGAAGAGGACGGTGCGGATTTTTTCGCCGAGCGGAGAATAGGCAGTGCCGATGAGTGCCGCCGCCATAACGACCGGCAGGGCTATGCGTACATTTTTTTGCAGTTTTGTATGTTTCCCGCGGTTCGGCAGGAACAGTTTGGCAATGAAATAGACGGCTAACGTCACCATACCGCCTCTCGATTTGCACAGGAGCGTTGCAACCGTCATCAAAAGGACAAACGGCAGGCGGTATCGCTTTTTTTCAATTGTCTGGTCGCCCAGAATCAAAATGGGAATGAGGACCGGAGAAATGCGGTTGGTCGAACCGATCGGCAGAATGAAATAACTTTTATAGCCGGCGTTGTCGTAGGGAACCTGCAGTTTGAAATGAATAATTCCGTATGCCCACAGGCATTGCAGGGCAATGAGAATGCCGAAGGTCATAAAAATATTGTACAGTCGCCGTGACGAATAGCCTGCGTTCATAAAGACGAAATAAATGAAGAACGGGAAAATCGACTCGACAAAGTTTCCGAAATAGTCGGACGGCACGTCGGCAATGAGGAATTGCAAAGCCCCCAGTGCCACACGGCAAAGGAGAATGCCTAGAACAATATCGGGTTTCCACCGCCGTTTCCAAAGCACCCACGAGAACCCCGCAAGGTTGAGTGCCAAGAAAATGTACGACGTGTTGACCTTGATAAAAGGAACAATTACACCGTAAGTGCCGTATGCTTTGTTTCCTGCACAGATCAAGAGGCACAGAAGATAGGCAATGAGGTAGACATCCGGAAAGCCGACAAAGCGACTTTTACCGTTTATCGCTCTTGTTTCACGGCTTTTGACGGCGTTTTTCAGAACAAGGTAGAGCGAGAGGAGCAGTGTCAGGCGGTAGTAAGCCAGTTTTGACAGCACCTTGTCTTTCTTCGAAAGTCCTGCAAAATAGCCGTTGAAATGCTCTTTTCTGTAATGCTCTTTTATATAGGCACGGACGTTTTTCCGCTTTTCGTGCTTTTCAAGGCGGATGAGCACCGTGTTGTTGAGAACTTCACGCAATTCCATTGCCGAGAGTTCGGCATCGAGTCCCCTGCCCGTGAGTCTGTTTTTGACGGTTGCAAAAGCATTTTGGCAGTTCTTCTCGTCGGTGAGCGTATTGTCGTGCATAAGCGACTGCTCCCGCTGGACATAGTGGTAAAAAGGCTCGGGGCAGTAGTAAACCGTTTCGGCAAGCCCCACCGCCGTTTTCGTAAAGGGCATATCTTCGTTCCGGTAGGTTTCGGCAAACCGCACTTTGCGGTCTTTGATGAATGCCGTGCGGTAGATTTTGCCCATCGTAGAACCCGACACGTAGACAAGGGCATCGCCACGCCCGACAAGCCCTTCCGCAATTCTGTCGGACGTCATACATTTTCCGCCACCGATTTTTTTGCCGTCCTCGCCGTTCCGCTCGTAATCGAAGACAACGCAATCGTAATTATTTTCAAGGAGCGGGGCTATCTTTTCGGTAAAATTCTCCGACAGATAATCGTCCGAATCGACAAAGGTGATATAATCGCCCGTTGCAAAGGAAATGCCGTTGTTGCGACTTCCCCCCGGACCTACGTTGCAGGGGTTTTTGATGATTTTGATTTGCAGGCGACTGCCGAGTGCGTAGGCTTTTGCCCGTTCCAAACTGTCGTCTGTCGATTTGTCGTCAACAATCAGAACCTCGATTTCGGCATTTTTCTGTGCCGACAGACTTTCAAGGTTCTTTTTCATCAGTCCGAAAGAGTTGAACATCGGAATGACAACGCTGATTTTCTTCATTTTTGCACTCCTCCGTTCCGAAAAATCCGAATTGACCGTTATTTAATCTTTCATCCAACTGTCTTTTTTTGCCTGCAGAAGGGCTTTGAAGATTTCAAAGTCTTCCGCCGTCGTGATTTTGATATTTTTCTCCGATCCCTGCGAAAAATAGGTTTTGTAACCGTATTTTTCCATCAGCGTGCAGGTTGCGGTCATACCCGTAACGCCGTCTGCGTTTGCCTTTTGTTCCACGTCCCACAGAATATTGAAATCGAATGCCTGCGGCGTCTGCGTCCGCCAGAGTTTTGTGCGGTCGAAAGAATGTTCCGCCGTTTCGCCGTCCTCCGATACGAAAACCACGTCCGATGTGGGAATTGCCGTGGTGGCGGAGCCGTATTTTCTTTGCGTGGCAAGGCAGTCCGAAATGATTTTTTCGCTCACCATCGGGCGATTTCCGTCCTGAATCAGCACCACCGCATCGCTGTCAGGGTTTGTTTCCCTGATTGCCTTCACGCAGTTGTAAATGGACTCTTGACCGGTTTTCCCTCCCGTGACGACCTTTTGCAGTTTTGTGATGTTGAACTGTTTTGCGTAAGCCGTGAGGACGCTTTCCCACCCTTCGAGGCAGGCAACGAAAATGCCGTCGATCTCGGGGTGTTTCTGGTAGGTTTCGAGGACGTAAACAACAACCGGTTTGTCCCCGACCGGTATGAACTGTTTGGGCAGGTCCTGATGCGTCCGCACGCCCGTGCCTCCCGCTATCACAATTGCAAATGTTTTCATTTTATCACCCGATTATTCTCTGTTATAAGCGTTGAATTCGTGATGTGCCACCCGTTTTTCTTCGGGAGGCAGTTGCATATAATCGCCGTAAATGCTCGACAGGTAGGTATCATACCCCGCAAAACCCATAAACTCGTGTCCTTCGAATGTGACCGGCACGAACGTTTTGCAGGCACTCCCCCCGATAATTTCCCGTTTGCGGTACGAACCGCAGAGGACGGCGACGTAGTTTGACTTGTCGAAATCGTATTTCGTCAGTTTCTTTTCGACTTTTTGCGTCAGTTTTTCGATTTTTGTACAGCGGGTAAGAAGGTAGAACGCAAACCGCACCGGTTCGAGCCACCACGCGTGCGTTTTGCTCCTTGCATATTTTTTCCAGTTCGCCGCCACAAGCAGTTCCTGCGAAAACTCGGTTTTGTTGAAATTCTTCACGGCGGTGTCATAATCGTCCCCGATGCCGTCAATCGGAAAAACGTCGATAAAAACGCCCATATCGATGTCATAGCGGTTGCAGGTCCGCTCGCAGAGAACGGTTTTCGCATCGCAGATTTTTGCATAAGGGTAGCCGTATTTCGGTTCGAATTTTCCCGAGAGAGTCAAAAATTGCGGACAGTTTTCGTGGCAGTAATCAATGAGAGCCTCGTAATCTTTTCTCGGCAACGCAATGTCGATGTCGTCGTCCCAAGGAATAAAGCCACGGTGGCGGATTGCCCCCAAGAGCGTGCCTCCCACCAGACTGTACCGCCAACCGTTTTCTCGGCAGATCCCGTCGACCGCAAGTAAAATATTCAGTTCGATCCGCTTTAACTCGTCAAGCGTCAATTCTTTCTTTTCTTCCATATTTATACTCAATTCGCAATTCGCAATTCGCAATTTTCAATTCTCAATTCTCACCGATGCAGGAATGTTTTGTAGATCCACCTGCGGACAGAATACGGAGCAATGCAGACAAGCCACTGCCCCATAAGCGACAAATGATAATCGAAAAAGCCGAAATAACCGGTTTCCCGCATCTTTTTCCGTCCGGCTTTGTAATATCTGAAATAGGTCATTCCGCCACGTCTGCCGAACATATCTTTTCCGACACGTACGGAAACCAGAAAATCGTCGATGTTTTTGGCTTTGCAACCGCTCCCGAGCATCCGCACCCAAAGGTAGGAGTCCTCCATTTGCATACAGGATTGATAATTCCCCGCTCCCAGTACTTTCGACTTTTTATACATCACGGTCATATGATTGAAAGCGTCACGCCGGCGTTGGAATTTGCGGATTGCCTCGTTGTCAAGAGGCAGAACCCGTCTTGCGACAACGTTTTCGGGACTTCCCTCGAATTCGAGTATGTGGCATCCGCAGATGTCAAGGTCGGGATCGGCGTCGAATTCCGCCAGTTGTTTTTCAAATCGGTCGGGGCGACAGATATCGTCCGTGTCCATACGTGCGACCAGTTCGTTTTTGCAACGCAAAAGTCCCTCGCCGAGAGCCACCCCAAGTCCCATATTCTTTTCGAGCGGTACTGTGACATATAACTCCGGTTTTTGCCCGATATATTCCTGCAAAACCCCTTCGACCTCGTCCGTGACAGGTCCGTCCTTGACGATGACAATTTCGTCCGGCAGAACCGTCTGTGCCATAATGCTTTCCATACACGCTCGGAAATAGTCGGGCTTTTCTTTGATATACAGGGACATCAGGACAGAAAAATGCCTTGTTTGTTCCAAAATGTTTCCTTTCCCGCAGGTCTCCCCACCCGTGTGAGAACTCCGCAAAAATCGCAATTTACCGAAATTGCGGAGTCTGACGCATTCATTTGCTTTTGCTTATTTTTATTATTTTATGCCGTCCGATCGGCGACGGCGGTTTTCACTTTGCAAGAGCTTCCGCAATCTTGTTCCGCACGTGCGTGGCAAGGTCTTCCATTGACATTTTTGCAACGTCTTCACGGCTCAGTATCTCAACCACGTTCAGGCGGACTTTGGTCCGTCTTTTGAGAAAATTCTTTGCGATGTTCTCGGTGCCTTCGGTCGTCATCACGACAACGGGGGCATCGGCTTTTTTTGCCACATAGAACGCACCGGTTTTGAATTCGAGCAGTTCGCCCGTTTTGCTCCTCGTCCCCTCGGGGTAAATGCCGACGTCCAGATTTTCGGCTTTCATTTTTTCGGTCACTTTTTTCAAGGTCCGCAATGCACGCATACCGTTCTCACGGTCAATGGCATAGTAGCCCGCACCTCTGATGTACGGTCCGACCAGCGGAATTTTGAAGTTCGATTCTTTCGAGATAAAAATCGGTTTGCGACCGCCGAGTTTTGTCAGCGTGGACATAGGATCGAAATCCGAGCGGTGATTGCTCACCAGAACAAAGGGTTCTTCGGGCAGTTTTTCCCCTTCGAGCGTGACTTTTACGCCCATCGTAATCATAAGCCAGTCACAGAACAGTTTGATAATGACACGGCAAAAACCGCTTGCCTTCTGTCCGTCCTTTCCCTTTGGGAGAAACGGCACGGAGATAAAAAGCAGGACGAAAAAGAGAATTGTAGCAACGACATACCCACAGGGAATGAGGGCGAACAGCCAGAAGGGCGACAGTTCCGTCCCGAAAACAATGCCAAGCCCCGCACCGACCGAGAGGAGCAGGAAAACGAGGTGTAACATATCAGTCCTCCGCCGTCTTCTTCGCACTCCGGACCGTATATTCGGTGACGTTCAGTACCAGTTCGCCGTCAATCTGCAATGCGACCGGACGGTCGAATTTAACGGTTGCTTCATAGCCCTCGGTAATTGACACCATTTCGGTGTGTCCCGTGTGCGTGCCTTTGAAAATGGACGGGAACACGATAAGCGTTTTCAACTTTCCCGAACCGTACAGCACGACGGTGGAAATTTTGCGGTCTTTGTTCAGTCTGTCCTGATTCGGGGCAATGTCCATACCTCCGCCGTAATACCGCCCGTTCATTGTCGGGGCGAGCCAGACTTTTTTATATTCTTTCGTCACGCCGTCAACCGTGACGGTTGCGTTTGTCGGCTTGTAGTGGAACAGCAGACCTTTGATTGCGATGCCTGCGTAATTGATCGGTTTGTCGGACTTTTTTGCCAATTCGTCGCCGACCTCACAGCAGTAACCGTCAATGCCGTAACCGATGCCGTTGATAAACTTATAACTTTTTCCGTTGACCTCGACCGTCGGGAGATCCTTCACATACTCGCCGAGCGGAATAAGACCTTTGTTTTCGGGATCGATGTCCTGCCTGAAATCGTTTCCGCTTCCCATTGCGTAATAATAAAGGTTCTTCGGGTACTCCATACCGTCGGTAAAATTGACGAATTTGTTGAGCGTACCGTCACCGCCGGCAACGACGAGATCGTCATCGTCCGCGACCTTTGCAAAAAGTTCCGCATAATCGTGAATGTCACGGATGTCGCAGAAATCGAGTTCTTTTCCCGAGAGAAGTTCTTTGAGAGCCTGCACACGCTCACTGCCCTTACCGCTACCCGAGAGCGGATTGTAAAGAATGTGTACCATGTTGATTTCCTCTTTCATCATATATAATTGTTAAGTTCGGTCGACACCGATACAGGCATACCGTATCATTCTAACATATTTTCCCCGAAAAGTCAAGCCTTATACGGCATTTTGTCGGTCTGCGGTGACAAAAAGGCGGTTTTTCGGGATTTTTTCACCCGTTTTTCATTTTCCCCCTTGACTTTTTTTGCAAAAAGTGCTATACTGTTCACGATGTGTAGCGGGAGTAGTCGACAAAAGTATTTTTGTTACGGCAGGCGTCATCACGGTTTTCATTCGGGAAAATCCGCCGTCGTATGAAATGACAAGACGCAGACGGTCACTTTTGACTGTCTGCGTCTTTTTGCCCGAAACCCTCCCCGACAAATTCTTTTTCCGAGGTACATTATGGACTTCTTATCATTCTTATGGGAAAACGTCGCCGAAAACTTCGATTGGCGGATGCTCGTGATGTGGGCGATCGGCGGACTGCTCATTTTTCTCGCAATCAAACGGGAAATGGAGCCGACTTTGCTCCTGCCGATCGGTTTCGGTGCAATTCTCGTCAACCTGCCTCTTTCGGGGGCTGTCGGTGAGGACGGGGCACTCTCCATTCTTTACGATGCCGGCATTGCAAACGAGTTGTTCCCCCTCCTGCTTTTCATCGGCGTTGGGGCTATGATTGACTTCGGTCCGATTCTCGCAAACCCGAAACTGATGATTTTCGGTGCGGCGGCTCAATTCGGTATCTTCTTTACCTTCTGTATGGCGTCGATGTTCTTTGACGTCAACGATGCCGCCTCGATTGCAATTATCGGTGCGGCGGACGGTCCGACCTCCATTGTCGTGGCTCAGGCTCTGAATTCGAAATATCTCGGTGCCATTATGGTGGCGGCGTACTCCTATATGGCTCTCGTGCCGATTGTTCAGCCTCCCGTGATAAAACTCCTCACGACCAAAAAAGAACGTCTTATCCGGATGCCCTACCGTGGGAAAGAGGTTTCCAAACTGACGAGAATTCTTTTCCCGATTGTCATTACGGTGATAGCGGGGCTTGTTTCTCCGCAGTCGGTGTCGCTGGTCGGATTCCTGATGTTCGGCAACCTTATGCGTGAGTGCGGAGTCCTCGATTCGCTCTCGGAAACGGCTCAGAAGGTGCTTGCAAACCTCATTACGATTGTACTAGGCATTACCATTGCAAGCCAGATGCGTTACGATCAGTTCTTGGCACTCGATACGCTCCTCATTTTGGGGTTGGGACTTGTCGCTTTCATCTTCGACACGGCAGGCGGCGTCCTCTTTGCAAAATTCCTCAATCTGTTCTTGAAAGAAAAGGTCAACCCGATGATCGGTGCGGCAGGCATTTCGGCTTTCCCGATGTCCGGTCGTGTCGTGCATAAAATGGGGCTTGCCGAGGACAACCAGAATTTCCTGCTTATGCAGTCTATGGGCGTCAACGTGTCGGGACAGATTGCCTCCGTCATTGCCGGCGGTCTGATTCTCAATTTCTTCGCCTGATTTTCTCCCGATTTTTCGTCTGAAAGGAGCAAAAACAAAATGAAATTCCTGAATTTGCTGAATTTTCTGAATTTACATAACCTGCCGAAATCGCTGAACGTGCCGAATCGGTTGGCTTTCAACTTCAATCCCCGCGGATTTGTGGACGGTCTGCCCACAATGGGCAAAGGTATGCTCGGTATCTTCCTTGTGATCGGCATCATCGTTCTCGTCACTATGGCCCTCAACGCCCTGACGGGAAAGAAGAAATGAGAGGGAAAGACCTTGAGGCTCTGCCTCAAACTCCGATTGAAGGGTACATCCGAAGACTCGAATGTGCCGATGGACGGAACCTTTCCCGTCATCCTTCACGAAACTCCTTGCTCGTAGCCACGGCTACGCCCTGCATCGCTTCGTTCGGCTGGCAGAAAATCTTCTCGTCCCTCGTCGCACTCTCTGCCTC
>CAVGAA010000037.1:0-14124 GCA_963627065.1 bacterium
GCGACGCAGGGCGTAGCAGTGGCTACGAGCAAGGAGTTTCGTGATGGATGACGGGCGTCCATCGGCACATTCGAGTCTTCGGATGTACCCTTCAAGCAGGGATTGGGACAGAGTCCCAAGGTCTTACTCCTCCTTCCCGAATCCCGAAACGTTTCCACGTTGCATTGCACCGAGGATGCGGTGACGCAAGCCTTTGTATTTTCGTTCCAAGTCGGAAACAAGCCGTTTCATTTCCTCCCGTTCGGTATTTCCGTTAGCGGGGCAGGGCGATTTTATCACCGGCAGATCTGCTCTTTTGGCAAAATAGCGAACGTCCTTTTCGGGCAGGTAAATGAGCGGTCTTATCAGTTTCACGCCGGTTTTGGAAAGATTCGTCACGGGCGAAAAGCATTCAATCTGCCCCTCGAAAAAGAGGTTGAGCAGGAGCGTTTCCACGGCATCGTCCATATGATGCCCCAAGGCGACAACATTGCACCCCAGTTCCTTTGCAGTGCCGTACAAAGCCCCACGCCGTAGTTTTGCACAGAGCGAGCAGGGGGACGGCTCTTTGCGAATGTCGAAAACAATTTTCGCTATGTCGGTTTTGATAACGGTGTAGGGGACGTCGAGCGATCGGCACAGATCCGCAATCGGCGAAAAATCACTGCCGTCAAAGCCCATATCGATTGTAATTGCCTGCAAAGTAAAGGGGATTGGGTAAAAGCGACGCAGTTCGGACATAGCACAAAGGAGCGACAGAGAGTCTTTCCCTGCCGACACACCGACGGCAATTCTGTCGCCCTCGCTTATCATATTATAATCGTCGATAGCACGTCTTGCTCCGCCTAAAATCCGCTTGATTTCTTCCATTTTTCCTCCAAAAAGGGGCTGTCGCATTAAGCACAGTCCCTTTCGGTTTTCATTTTTGACTTTGATTTTCAGATTTTACTCTGCTTTTTCGGATTCTGCCGGTTCTGCCTCGACTGCCTCCGGAGCATCTGCCTCATCGGCAACTTCTTCGGTCACGGCTTCTTCGGTTGCAACTGCGGTTTCGTCGTTCTCGGTCGGAACTTCCACGTTTTCCTCATCGGTCAGTTTCTTGATTTTCTTGAAATCAATGACAACCTTTGCCACAAATGCCGCACCTGCCGCAAAAGCAAGCAATCCCAAAACTTTTCCTGCACCGTTTTTCATAGTTCATTCTCCTTTTTGATCGGTTTATCTCTTAACAAAACCATTCACAGGTGCTGTAAATCTCCCGTGCACGGTCGGTTAAAATTCGTTGTGATTTCACCCCTGATGTTTCTTTTTCGTAAAGAAATAACGGAGGGGTAATTCTTATGTCGGCTTTTCCGTCCTTGACGGCATCAACCAAAACCATACAAGGTTCGTGATTTTCGTCCGCATGGACAAAAGTCATCCGCTTGGGTTCGAGTTTTGCAGAGGAAAGAGATGTAAACAGTTCACGCAGACGTTCCGTTTTCCAGACGACATAAAAATGTCCGCCCGTTTTCAGAATTCTGCCGGCAGTTCCGCAAAAGTCGCCGATACCGCCGTTTATCTCCCGCCGTGCAATTTCCCTTTCGTTGTCGGGGCAAGTCCGACCGCTCCCACGTCTCATATAAGGCGGATTTGCAATCACAACACCGACTTGCTTTTTGCCTGTGTCGGTGTCCGGAAAATCCCGTACATCTCCGCAGAAAATGCGGATTTTGCCGTCCATTCCGTTGATTTTTGCATTCCGTCCGATGAGGTCCGCAAAGGTCGGCTGAATCTCGACCGCCGTGATGCTCCGCACCTTGTTTTTTGCCAAAAGCAGTAAGGTCAGAATGCCCGTTCCGCTCCCGAGGTCGACCGCATCTTCCCGTTTGTGGGCATTTGCGAAAGCCGACAACAGATAGGCATCCGTGCCGAAGGTCAAGCCGTTTTTCTTTTCTATAAGCCGGATGTTTTCATTGACGACATTGAGTCTTTCATCCGGCAAGAGCATATTCTGCTCGCATTTTTCGTGTTCAGAGGGCAGGACACCACCCCGCCCTCCTTCTGTCGGGATCACTCAGTCTGCCTTAGGTGCACCGACGGGGCAGGTATCTGCACAAGTACCGCAGTCAACGCATTTGTCTGCATCGATTACGTATTTGCCGTCACCTTCCGTAATTGCTTCGACCGGACAAGCCTCGGCACAAGCACCGCAGGATATGCAGTCATCCGAAATCTTATAAGCCATGTCGCCAAACCTCCTGTTTCAAAATGGCGGTGTCGGTTGACGGTCTGTCAACCTCTACCATTTATATTGTACCATATTTTTGAAATTTTGCAACCGTTTTTTTGAAAATTTACGAGATTTTTCAAGATTTTTTCAGATTCAATCGTCTTTTCCGCCGTTCTTGTCGGCTTTTTTGCCGTCGCCCGACTTTTCGGCACTTTCGGCGGACGGCTTTTTCCCTGAAAGGACCGTGACGTCATCTCTGTGGTAGACTTTCGTTTCGGCGTTCTGCCCCTCACCCAAAGCCACTTTGACCGTTCCTGCCAGAGGCACATTTGAGATAACCGTTCCGACGCCGTCCGGTGTTTTTACCGTGGAATGCACCGCAGGTGTGAGTTTTGCCTCTGCCGCATAAGTTTCGACCTCATATCGCAGACAGCAGAGGAGTCTTCCGCAAATGCCCGAATTTTTTACGGCGTTGAGCGAGAGATTCTGGTCTTTTGCCATACGGATGGTGACTTTTCCGAAATCGTTCAGGAATGTAGCACAGCAGAGCGGTCTGCCACAAGGTCCGAGTCCGCCGAGCATTTTTGCCTCGTCACGGATTCCGATCTGCCTCAGTTCGATTCTTGTATGGAATTGCCCCGCCAGATCCTTGACAAGTTCACGGAAATCGACACGGTCTTCCGCACTGAAATAAATCAGAAGTTTCGTATTGTCAAACGCCATCTGGGCATCGATGAGTTTCATTCCCAAACCGTGAAATTTGACTCGCTCCCCACAAAATACAAGGGCATCCGCCTCGATTTTGCGGTTACTTTCCTCGTGAGCCGTGTCCTCATCGGTCGCAATTCTCACCAGCGGTCGCAGGGGCGTTACGGCAAGTTTTGAGGGGATTTTGCGGTTTCCGAAGACCACGTCCCCATATTCCGAGCCTCGCACCGTTTCCACAATCACGTGATCGCCGACACGGCATTTTTTACCTTTCGGATCGAAATAATAAACCTTTCCGGACGAGCGGAAACGCACGCCGATGACCTCAATGCTCTCTTCATCCGGCTGTGCCAAAATCGGATCGGCAGGCATCGGAAAGATGTCCGACACGGGCGTTTCTGCGGTGGCAGGTGCTTCGGATTCCGACACTTGCCACTCGGATTTTGCAGGCTCTGCACGTTCCTCTTTTACGGTCATTGCAGGTTTTGTTCCGTCCGCAGATTGCAGAACGATTTTCGCACGCAGTTCTTCGAGAGAGAGATTGTCGTCTTCGGTCGGCTTGCCGTAAAGATCTTCAATGCCGTGATACGAATCGAAATTTCCACGCCGGTTTTGCCGTCTGTCGTTCTGCCGTCCTTCGAACGGTTTCTTTTCGCCGGAATTATTCGGCTTGTTTTGCTTACCCTGACCGCTCGGTTTGTTCTCTTTGTTTTGGTTGTTTTGGTTGTTTTGGTTGTTCGGCTTGCCTTGCTTGTTGGACTTGAACTGTTTGCCGGATGTCTTTTCGGCTACGATTTCTTCGCCGTCCTCCTCCAGACTTGCCAAATTCAACTGCTCTTTTTGTTGCTTGTAATTGCCGTTTCCCTTGTGGAATTTTTTGCGGTTACCGCCACGGTATCCGCCTTTTTTTCCTTGATTTTCTTTATTTTGATTTTCCTGACTGTTATCCATTTTTGAACATTCCTTTCTGTCGACCGTCAAATCTGCAAAAGTCCCGACTGCATCCAGAGCGTTGTGAGAACCAGTCGCACATTCCCGTTTCCGCCCAATCTTTCGACCGCAAAATCGAGGGCGTCCGCTACCCTGACAAGCCTTTCGAGGGATACCTCGCCCGAGAGATGCAAAGCCTCGTCCCGATTCGTGTAAAAGCAGAGCGGTGCATTCTCGTCTTTCCGCAGTAAAATCAAGTCCCGCAGTGCATATTTGCAATGGACGAAAAACGCCGTGAGTTGCTCCCTCGTCTGTTTCGATCTGCTCAAAGCCGTGAGCATTTCGATAGATGCCCTCGTGTCACCGCCGGCAAGGAGCGACACGAAATTTCTGACTTTTTCCCGTTTTCCGAGTGCCACGTCCCGCTTTTTTTCGTCCAGCAGTTCAATCGCAGTGCCGATACAACCGCCTGCCGACAGAATGATTTCGTCCAACGCATCGGGGTTCGTATCGTTCAGAACTTTGGCGTTTTTGTACCGCTCAATCAAAAGTTTTTTTATTTCTGCGTTCGGAATTCGCTCGATCCGCCGTACCTGAGCCCGACTTCTTACCGTTTCCAAGAGAACGGTGGCACTCTCGGTCAAAAGCACAAAAACAACATAAGGGGGCGGTTCTTCCAAGGTCAGGAGAAACGCATTCTGTGCCTGTATGTTCATGAGTTGTGCATCTTCGAAAACATAGACTTTTTTCTCGTTTTCGTTCGGCGAAAAATAAACGTCACTGTTGACAAAACGCACGGGATCGACACCGAATTCGGTCTTGTCGCCACGGTTCACGAAAATGAGATCCGGAGAATTTCCGCTCAAAATTTTTTTGCAGGTCGGACATTCCGCACAAGGGAGATTTGCATTCGGATCGGAACGCTTTTCGCAGGAGAGAGCCATTGCAAGCCTTGTTGCCAGCATATGTTTTCCGCTCCCTTTCGGACCTTCCAGAATAAAGGCGTGAGGAAGCATATCCCGCCTGATTTCATCGCCGAAATAGCGACACAGTTCGTCATTTCCGACCACATCGGAAAAATATTTTCGCATACTTCCTCCTTTCCGATTTTTGACGGTTTCCTTTGAAACTTGCCGTTTGGAAATACCGTTACGGTATAGCGTGATAAAATCTCGGGACAGTGTCCCGATTTTGCATAGCCCTTTTGGGCGAAGCCTTGCGAGCCTAAAATTTCACAATTCGGGCATCAATTTCTCGGGAAGTGGCACTTTTTATATCATTGCAAGGATGCCCGAGTTGTGAAAGTTCTTTGGGTTCATAGGGCTTTCTTTCAAGAAAGCTCTATGCAGGGTTTGGGACGGCGTCCCAAGGTCTCAATCACATTATATTATAACAGATATTTCCCAAATTGTCAAGGTTTTTGAAAGAAAGTGTTTGGCGGTGGTTGACAGATTGCGTTTTTTGCGGTATAATATAGGTACAGAACGCTTTGGAAAGGAGAGAAAGATATGAAAATCACCAAAGAATCGGTTATCGGAGACGTCCTTGACTACGAACCCGAAACCGCACAGTTCTTCTTCGCTATCGGAATGCACTGCCTCGGTTGCCCCGCATCGAGAGGCGAATCGGTTGAAGACGCTTGTGCCGTACACGGCACGGATGCAGATGCCCTGATTGCACAGATCAACGACTTTTTGGCATCGAAAGGGAAATAATTGCCGACAAAAGCCGACAGTAGCCGACAAAATCGACAAAAGCCGACACCGACATTCCCGAACAACCTCCGGAGGACGAAAGCCCTCCGGATTGACTGAAAACCTGTCTTGAAAAAAGATTCAACATAAATAACTGAAATCGAAAAACAAAACGGAGACGAAATTGTCAACGCAAAAGAAACTCGATGAGCGACTGCTCTCTGCCGTCCCGTATGTAAAAAGGGGCGGTTTTGTCGCAGATATCGGAACGGACCACGCCTATCTGCCTATCGAACTTTGCAGGCGTGGCATCTGCCGACACGCAATCGCCTGCGACATCAACGCAGGGCCTATCAACTCCGCAAAAGCGAACATCGCAACGGCGGGAATGCAGGATAAAATCGACACGCTCCTCACGGACGGTCTGCACGGCGTGGAGAAATATCACCCCGACGATATTATCATTTTCGGTATGGGCGGTGAACTCATTGCAAATATCCTCACGCCTGCCGAATGGACAAAAAATGCATCAATCGGTCTGATACTGCAACCGATGAGCCGTGCCGAAACTCTGCGGAAATACCTCTGCGACAACGGTTTTTCAATCCTTGACGAAACCCTCTCGCATACCGACAGATTGTACCAGACAATCTATACACGCTATACCGGAAAAAGAGAGATTTATTCCGACTCGGACCTCTTGACAGGTCGGGAAGAATTCCTCAAAAAATCGCCCTACGCACACGATTTCTTAACCGCCAGAATTGCGGTGCTGGAAAATATCGTAAAAGGCAAAAAGGCAGGGCTTGACTCGACCGACTACGAAGAAAATTTGATTTTTGAACTGCGAAAGCGTTTGGAGGACTTATGACGGTTGAAAATCTGTACAACATACTCAACGAAAAAATTCCGCCGTCCCTTTCCTGCGATTGGGACAATGACGGTTTGATGTGCTGTCCCGACAAAAACAGAGAGGTACGCAAAATTCTTGTAGCCCTCGACGTCACGTCCGATACGGTCGGCGAGGCGATTTCGGGCGGATATGACGTGATTATTTCGCATCACCCCATGATTTTTCACCCCGTGAAAGCCCTGAATCCCTCAAATGTTGTTGCAAACCGTGCTATGGAATGCATCAGACACGGTATCGCCGTTATGAGTTTTCACACAAGACTCGATGCCGTCACGGGCGGTGTCAACGATACGCTCGGAGGACTGCTGGGACTTGAAAATCCAACTCCCTTCGGGGACGGAATCGGACGGGTTGGAACGCTCCCGACCGACTGCACCGTCAAAGATTTTGCCGACAAGGTCAAAGCCGTTACAGGTGCGGAAAAAGTCCTCGTTGCCGATGCGGGAAAACCCGTGCACCGTGTCGCCGTACTCGGCGGAAACGGCTCGGACGACGTCTTTGAGGCACTCCGTGCAGGTGCGGATACCTACGTCACGGGAGAAATGGCTTATCACCACTTAACCGATGCAAAAGAGAATGGCATCAACCTCATTGTCGCAGGACATTTCCATACCGAAAACCCCGTCTGCAAGACACTGAAACGAATGCTCGCCGAAATCGGACCGACGGTTGCCGTCGATCTTTTCGACAGTTGCAGACCAACCCTATACTGAAAGGACACCCGATTTATGACATTTGTTATCGCCAATCTGCACGGAGAACTCGAAAAATTCCGCTCCCTGCTCGAACTCGCTCACTTTTCCGATAAAGATACCCTTTACGTCCTCGGCGACATTGTCGACTACGGCAGGGAAAGTATTGAACTGGTTGAGGATCTCAGCCTGCGTCTGAACGTTTATCCGATTGCGGGCGAACACGATTACACAGCCGCACGGATGCTTGCGGGCTATGAAAAAATGACAACGAAAAAGGTCCAACCCACGCCCGAATTCATAACCGGAATGACCGAGTGGGTAAAGGACGGCGGTGGGGTGACAATGGAGCGTTTCCGTGAACTTGACCGTGATGCCAAAGAGGGCGTTCTCGATTACCTCTGCGACCTTCCGCTGTTCGAAGAATTTTCGGTCGGCGGAAAAGACTATCTCGCCGTTCACGCAGGCATTTCGGGGTACAGGGCAGGCACGGATCCCGACGATTACGAACCTGCGGACTTTTTCGAAGAAGTCCCCGATCCCGACTATCCTTTGGTCGAGGGAAAAATTTTGCTGGTCGGTCACGAACCGACAAAAAGCGGAAAAATCGAGCGTGGCAACGGTACAATCTACCTCGACTGCGGAGTCAGGGACGGCGGAAAATTAGCCCTGCTTTGCCTCGATAACGGAAAGGAATATTACATTTGATCCGCAAAAACGAGTTTATCACCGTAAAAATCGAGGATATGAACAACCTCGGTTACGGTGTCGGGCATCTCGATGGGCAGGCGGTTTTCGTGCGTGGCGGTGTGGTCGGCGAAAGGGTTTCGGCAAAGGTCATCAAAGCGACAAAAACCTATCTCGTTGCCCTTTGCGGGAAAATAGAAGAAAATTCTCCGAACCGATGCGAGAGCGATTGCAAATCGTATCCTGCCTGCGGAGGTTGCGTGTACAGACATATCACCTACGGGCATGAACTGGACCTGAAACGCTCCTATGTTCGCAATGCCTTCAAAAAAGCCGGACTTGCGGTCGAGGTTGAACCGGTCCGGCATACGGGCGAGGTGTCGGGTTATCGGAACAAGGCACAGTATCCCATTTTGAGGGGGAAGGACGGACACCTGCAAATCGGCTTTTTCGCAGGTTCATCGCACAGACTTGTACCGTCCATCGACTGCCGTCTGCAACCGGCTCTTTTCGGGCATATTTCGCAGGACGTCCTGCGTTTTCTCGAAAAAAATCACATTTCGGCTTATGACGAAAGCACCGGAAAAGGCTTGGTCCGCCACCTTTATCTGCGGTACGGCGAAAGCACCGGAGAAACCCTCGTCTGCCTCGTGATAAACGGTCAGAAGTTACCGCACGAGGACGAATTCGCCGACGAAATAACCGCAGAATATCCGTCTGTCGTGGGCGTTCTCTTAAACGAAAACACGGCAAACACCAATGTCGTGCTGGGCGACTCCTACCGCCTTTTGCGTGGACGGAATTATCTCACCGACACCCTCTGCGGACTTTCTTTCAAAATCTCACCCGAATCCTTTTACCAAGTCAACCGCAACGCCTGCGAACTGCTCTACCGCATAGCGAAAGAAAAAGCAAATCTCACGGGCGGAGAAACCGTTGTGGATCTTTATTGCGGAATCGGCACGATCGGGTTGACGTTTTCCGACAAAGCCGGCGAAATTTTGGGACTTGAAATCGTCCCCGAGGCGGTCGAAAATGCCAAGGAAAACGCAAAAATCAACCACATAGCGAATGCAAATTTTGTCTGCGGTGATGCCGGAAAGCCCGAAACACTCCTGAACGAAGCGAAAAAGTACCTGCAAAAACCGCTCCGGTCCGCAATTCTCCTGCTCGATCCGCCGAGAAAAGGCACAACGCCCGAACTGATCAAAGCGGTCGAGGAGAACGGCATTTCAAAGATTGTTTATATTTCCTGCAACCCCGACACGCTGGCACGGGACTGTGCAATTTTCGCAGGTCACGGCTATGAAATCGGCACGGTAACCCCCGTCGATCTCTTTCCGAGAACGGGACACGTGGAAAACGTGGTCGCAATTACGAAAAATAAAGGGCAATTCTGAAATCAGTTCCGAAAAAACGCAAATTCGAAAGGAGCGTCTTATGACAGAGAAAAAAATCAATTCCGACGAACTGGAATTCGCAATTTTCTGCATTGAAAATCTTGCAAAAAAACTGCACACCGATGCCCCGACCGTCTTCTCGCTCCTGACGGAAAAAACCGATATTCTTTATACGTACATCATTCCCTGCTATGACGTTTTGCATACGCAGGACAAAAATTATATTCTCGACGATATTCTGGACGTCCTGAAAAAGAAGGGGGTAGGGGTATGATTTTGTATCACGGTTCGTCCGTCACGGTTGAAAAACCGGACCTGCTCCATTCCCGACCGAATGTCGATTTCGGCAGGGCATTTTACACCACAACCATAAAAGAACAGGCTGAAAAATGGTGCAACCGTTTCCGCAAACAAGGCTTGCATGCTTATATTTCGACTTACGAATGGGACGGGCAGGCGGGAAAAAAACTGAAAATTCTTTCTTTTGACTCCTACTCGGAAGAATGGCTTGATTTCGTTCTGTGCTGTCGGAAGGGACTTGACAAAACCGATTTTGACATAGTCACCGGCGGTGTTGTAAATGATAAAGTCTTCAACACGGTAGAACTGTTTTTTGACAATCTGATCGATAAAAACGAGGCAATCCGTCGCTTGCGGTACGAAAAACCGAATCTGCAAGTGGCATTCCGCACCGAAAAGGCACTTTCCACGCTCCGTTTCGAAAGGAGTGAACGGTTATGACGGCAAATCCCATACTGCTCCAAAAGAAATACGCCCGAATCGTGTCGCTCTATGCCGAGAAAAATCACATATCGGTCGGGGACGCTCTTGCAATCTTCTACCGCTCGGAGTTGTACAAACTTGTCAGCGAGGGCGTGTCGGATCTGCACTGTATGAGCGATGAATATCTGGTTGAGGAACTCTGCGACGAGGTCGCACGCAACAATCGGCAAAAATCATAACAGTACCGCAAAAATAAAAAACGGGAGGTTACGCAAATGAAAGGATTTTTATTCGATTTCGAAAACGGAAACCTGATTTTACCCCTTGGCGACAAATCCGCAATGGATATGAACGGCACCATCTTCACACGGTTGTCCGACAATGTAACAACGGATTCGAACGGCACCATCTTCACACGGTTGTCCGACAATGTAACAACGGATTCGAACGGCACCATCTTCACACGGTTGTCCGACAATGTAACAACGGATTCGAACGGCACCATCTTTACACGTCTGTCCGATAATTTGATAATGGACAGCAACGGAAACTCGCATTTTCTCTTTGGCAATTTAGGCAAAGACGGCAAAAAATAAAATTACATCACCCGAAAGGAGATTTCGTTTCCTATGTTATCTGCCGCTTACAGTGCCGGTCTGTCCGGTATCGACGGTTTCCCCGTGACCGTGGAATGCAACGTGCGTGACAAACTCGAGGGGTTTGAACTGGTCGGTCTGCCGGATGCTGCCGTGCGTGAGGCGAAAGAGCGTGTCTGGAACGCCTGCGTCAACAGCGGTTACAAATTCCCCTATGCGAGAATCACCGTCAATTTAGCCCCCGCAGACCGTAAAAAAGAGGGGACTGCCTTCGATGCCGCCATTCTGTGCGGTATTTTTCACAGTTCGGGCGTCATCCGCCGTGAGGTGAATCTCGGCGGAAAGTGCATCATAGGGGAGTTGTCGCTGTCGGGCGAATTCCGTTCGGTGCGTGGCGTTCTCTGTATGTGCGTGGCGGCGAAAGAGGCGGGACTGTACGATGTTTTCGTGCCGGCGGAGAATGCCGCCGAGGCGTCCGCCGTGGAGGGTATCCGCGTCTATGGCGTGCATACGATCAAAGATCTGGTCGACCACCTCAACGGGACGAAACTTCTCTCTCCGCAGATCTGCGACAGAAGCAAATTCACCGAGGCATTCGAAACCTCCGCCGTCGATTTTATCGACATCCGTGGGCAGGCAATGGCAAAAAGGGCAATGGAAATCGCCGCAGCAGGCGGACACAATATCCTCCTGATAGGGCCTCCCGGGACGGGCAAATCGATGCTTGCAAAGCGACTGCCGTCCATATTGCCTCCGCTCACTTTTGCAGAGGCAATCGAAACGACCAAAATTCATTCGGTCGCAGGGACATTGCCGGCAGGCGTTTCACTCCTGACATCAAGACCGTTCCGATCTCCGCACCACACCATGAGTCCCGTCAGCCTTGTAGGAGGAGGGGCAAATCCGCTCCCCGGGGAAATTTCGCTGGCACACAACGGGGTACTGTTTCTCGACGAACTGCCGGAATTTCCCAAGCAGGTCACCGATACGCTCCGCCAACCGCTCGAAGACCGCAAGGTCACCATTACAAGGGCGAACGGGCGTGTGACCTTCCCCTGCTCCTTTATGCTGGTAGCGGCGATGAATCCCTGCCGTTGCGGATATTACGGTCACCCCACGCATCCCTGCACCTGCAAACCGCTCGACGTGGCAAGGTATCTTTCCCGTGTCAGCGGTCCTATGCTCGACAGAATGGACATTCAGATTGAACTGCCGTCCCTGTCTTTTGACGATCTGTCGCACCCCGATTCCCATGCGGAAACATCCGCCGTCATTCGGGAGCGGGTAACAAAGGCACGTGCGTATGCGTCCGAGCGAATGGGGAAAGATTCGGGCATTTACTGCAACGCTCAATTGAGCGAATCGGCAATTCAAAAATTCTGTGCGGTCGATGACGAGGCATCAGGGTTATTACGTACCGCTTATGACAAAATGGGGTTGAGTGCAAGGGGATACGGAAGAATTCTGCGTGTCGCCCGCACGATTGCGGATCTTGACGAAAGCGAGGTCATTCGCTCCCGCCACATTGCCGAGGCAATTCAGCTCCGCACGCTCGACCGTCCGATGCAAATTCCACAGAAATAACCGTTTTCGGAACATTTTACGCAGTATCGCTCGGAAATATCTTGATTTTCGAAAAAATATAATCTTTTTTGGAATTATTTTATAAAATACACTTGACAAGTTCGTTTTCGTGTGTTATAATTCTATCACTACCCACAAGAGAGGAACATTGATATGGCTTCAAACAAAAAGAACAAACAACCCGTACCGACCGACTTGGATGCCGCAGGCAAGAAAAAGGCTCTCGAAACGGTCCTCAGTCAGATTGAACACAACTTCGGAGCAGGAGCCATTATGCGACTCGGCGAAAACCGTCATATGGACGTGCAGGCAGTGTCGACCGGTTCGCTTACACTGGACAACGCTATCGGTATCGGCGGTGTGCCGAAGGGAAGAATCACCGAGATTTACGGTCCGGAATCTTCGGGTAAAACGACCGTTGCCCTGCATATTCTCGCCGAGGTGCAAAAGACCGGCGGAACTGCCGCTTTCATTGATGCCGAACACGCACTCGATCCCGTTTACGCAAAGGCACTCGGCGTCAACATTGATGAACTTCTGGTTTCCCAACCGGACAGCGGTGACGATGCTCTTGAAATCTGCGAAAATCTCGCCCGTTCGGGAGCGGTCGATGCCATTGTGGTCGACTCGGTTGCCGCACTGACACCGAAGCAGGAAATCGACGGAGAAATCGGTCAGGCAACCATTGGTTTGCAGGCAAGACTGATGTCGCAGGCAATGCGGAAACTCTCATCGGTTATCTCCAAGAGCAATTGCGTTGTTGTTTTCATTAACCAGATCCGTGAGAAAGTCGGCGGTTACGGAAATGCCGAAACCACCACCGGCGGACGGGCTTTGAAGTTCTATGCCTCGGTACGTATCGACGTCAGACGTGCGGATCAACTCAAAAACGGCTCGGACGTTTACGGCAACCACGTGCGTTGCAAAATCGTCAAAAACAAGGTTGCTCCGCCTTTCCGTGTGGCGGAATTCGATATTCTTTACGGCAAGGGAATCTCACGCTCCGGCGAAATTCTCGAGATTGCGATTGCAACCGACATTATACACAAGAGCGGTTCTTGGTTCTATTTCGGCGAAACGAGAATTTGTCAGGGCAAGGACAAAGTACGTGCAAAACTCGAAGAAGATGCCGAATTTATGGCAGAGATCGAGGCAAAAGTGCGTGAAAAAATCACCGACAATCCGCTCTCTGTCGGGCAGAACGGCGATTACGAACTCGACGACAACGACGAGGACGATTTCGATCTGAACATCAAAGAGATCGAAGACAAAGAATGAGTTCCGCACCCGTTGGCATACTGCTGGGGGTTCGTCCGCAAAACGGCGGTGAGGAGGTCGCTCTCGAATTTGCCGTCACGAACGGCGAAAATCGGGAATTGCGAACCTTTGTGATAAATGCCACCGATTACGCAGACGGGAATTTCAACCGTCTGCAGGTAAAAGAGGCTTATGATTTGTCGCTCCTCGAACGGCTGGACCGTTTCGAGCAGATTAACCGTGCCGTGCAAGCCGGTATGCGTTTGCTTTCTTACGGCTCAAATACCGCACGGGCGTTGGTGCAAAAACTGCTCCGGCGAGGCTATGCGAAGGAAATTTCGCTCCTTGCGGTCGGGCGGATTCAAAATGCCGGTCTGATTGACGAATCCTCGGATATTCGGCGTGAGACGGAAAAATGCGTGTCAAAACTTTGGGGTTCTGTCCGCATCCGTCAGGCTCTCTATGAAAAAGGATTTTCAAAAGAGGCACTCTCGCATCTGCCCGAGATTTTCGAGGAGATCGATTTCCCTGAGAACTGCAAACTGCTTTTGGAAAAGTGGTGCGACACGCTCCCGAGCGATCGCAAAGAAATACAGAAACTCGTTGCCAAACTCCTGCGTTACGGCTACAAAACCGACGAAATCCGCCAAGCCCTGCGAATGTTCGAGGAGGGAAGCGATTGAACTATGATTTTGCGGGGACTCTTTTTTCGAAAAAAAAGAGTCCCCGCACCCCAGAAAAAACCGCTG
>CAVGAA010000038.1:0-11969 GCA_963627065.1 bacterium
GACCTCGGCATCCTCGACGAGATTGTCGATGAAGTGGTGGGACATTAAGACCTTGGGACTCTGTCCCAAACCCTGTAAGGCCTTGAGGCTATGCCTCAAACTCTGATTGAAGGGTATATCGAAGGCAGAGAGTGTGACGAGGGGCGAGAAGATTTTCTGCCGGTCTAAATGAAAGGACGCAGGTCGTAGCCGTAGCTACGAACAAGGAGTTTCGTGACGACCGACGGGAAAGATTCCGTTCATCGGCACATTCGAGTCTTCGGATGTACCCTTGCCTTTCTTGGAAGAAAGCCCTATGAACCCAAAGAACTTTCGCATTTGGAACATCCGATATTGTCTTTTATCGGGTGTCCCTTTTTGTATGGAATTACAGACTCGGAGCAGAGAAGACCGTTCTTTACAGAGGATGCCCCCAATGCGAAATTCTCGAGTTTTTAAGCTTCTCACAAGGAGGCTCTGACCAAAGTCGGGGCAAAGTTCCAAAGACTTACCCCTCTTACTGCTCACGCAGTAAAAGTGAATAAGGAAGAATGAACAGTGAATAAGTGAGGTTGCTTTTCGTACACGAAAAGCTCCATTTTACTTTTGCTATCTGCTAACGGCTAAAAATAAAAAATACGGAAAATATCAAAAAAGGCTTGACATTTCCGCAAAATGTGATATAATAAAAAGGCAAGGATGTTTCACGCAAGTTGAACACCCTCCTGTTTGATAACCGCCCTACATGCGTGCAGAGCTTAGAGGGCGGTTATTTCTTTTTGCTTTGAAAGAAGCCGATGACTGCAAAAAGAGCAGAAATAAATCCGCTGATTGCACAAGTCACCTGACAGACGACATCAAATGTGTCCATGTGGCATCTCCTCCTTTCGTACAAAGTACGAGGGAGAAGCAAAACTGAAATTGCACTCCACCTCGTCGCCGTACTGATAAAAATCGGAAACTGTATTTGGAGGGGAGTCAACCGCATATAAACATCCTTGGTTTCAATGCTGTCGCAAATGCTGTCGCATATCCACACATTTATTATACTACACTTGATAAACTTTGTCAAGTGCTTTTTCTTTTTTATTGCTCATTGCTAATTGCTAATTTTTTACGGCTACGCTGTCACCAATCGTATTATAAAAAATCGGAGCAGACCGTAACAAATCTGCTCCAATTATCACTTGCTCCAAGTTTTTTTGGAAGGGTGCGGGAAACAATTTTTACAAAAAATGTTTCCCGCAAAAAATTAAGTTATTCTTCTTCGCCGTCCTCGCCTTCGTTGTCAACGAAGCGTTCGAAGTATTGTTCGGAGGAGAGGAGAACGATACGGGGCTTGACACCGTCTGCGGGGGTAACGATACCCTCCTCTTCCATACGGTCGACATAGCCGGCGGCTTTGTTATAGCCGAGTCCCATTTTCCGCTGAATCATTGAGGTGGAAATCTTTCCGAGGTCAACGGCAAGACGGACAACGTCCTTATAGCGATCGCCGTCATTGGCACGTGACGAAACCTTTTCGGAGGAGTCCCCTTTTTCCCGTTTTTTCTCTGCCTGAGCCGTATATTCGTGCATCAGTTTGGTGAATTCGTCATCATACTCCACGGGATCGTTCGAGGCTCTCAGATAATCGCAGATACTTTCGACTTCCTCGTCCGGCAGGAATGCACCCTGCACACGAATCGGATCGTGGGCTTCGGGCGGATTGAAGAGCATATCGCCTTGCCCCAACAGTTTTTCCGCACCGCCACGTCCGAGTGCTGTTTTGGAGTCTTCGAACGCCGGCAACGCACACGCAATTCTTGCGTTCAGGTTGGATTTCAGGACACCGGGGATGACGTCGACGGACGGTCTTTGCGTACCGATAATCAAGTGGATACCTGCCGCTCTCGATTTTGCCAAAAGTCTGCTGACTGCCGGTTCGACCTCGTTTCTTGCCTGCGTCATAAGGTCGGCAAACTCATCGATGATAATCACAATGCGGTACATCGGCGTGATGTCGGGATTGGTCTTTGCCAATTCGTTATATTTTTCGAGATTACGGACTTTCGCATCGGCAATTTTTTCGTAACGGACTTCCATTTCGTTGACTGCCGCCTGCAATGCTCCCGCCGCATCTTTCGGTGAGGTCACAATAGGTGCCAACAGATGCGGAATGTTCTCATAAGGCACAAACTCGACCTTTTTCGGATCGATCAAAACCAACCGGATCTGTTCCGGCGAAGTATGGTACAGCATGGACACGATCATACAGTTGATACAAACCGATTTACCGGATTTCGTCTGACCTGCAACGAGCAGGTGGGGCATTTTGTCAAGGTCAAAATAGACGGGCATACCGCCGACATCCGATCCCAGACAGCAGTAAAGCGGTGATTTCTTCTCGGTGAAGAGAGGCGACTCCACCATACCACGCAGGTAAACGGTCGAACGGATTTTATTCGGCACTTCGATACCGATTGCACTCTTGCCCTCAATCGAGTCGATACGGACATCCTTTACACCGAAGGTCAGGGCAATGTCTTTGTCCATGCCCATAATCTGCCGGACACGGACATGAGCATCCGGAAAGACCTCGTATCGTGTGACGGTCGGTCCGCAGGAATAGGTAATTTCGTTGACGCCGACACGGAATGTGCGGAGTTTTTCCTCAATCCGCCTTGCGTTCGATTCAAGTTCCTCTTTCGCCTGCTCGGACATCGGTTTGCCCTCCGAGAGGAGATTGACTGGCGGGAAATTGTAAGGCTTGCGTTTCGGCTTCGGCGGTGCGGGTTCTTTTTTAACGGCAGGTTTCGTGCCGTTCCGCTTTGTCATTTCCGAGTTCAAATCAATATTGGATGCATCGATTGCATCGAGTTCTTCTTCCGACAAACCGAAGTTTTGCGGTCCTTTGACTTCCGCCGGTCGCAAAGTTGCCCTTGTGGGCTGTACCGAAACAGTAGCGGAATCCGGTCTTATCGGCGTGTTGGAGGGCGTTTTTGCATAGCCTGCAATCACCGGTTGCATCGGTCTTGCGGGACGTTGCTGAACAGGTCTTGTCGGTTGCGGTTGCGGAGTCGGTTGTGCTCCTCCGGTTGTCGGTTGCCGTTCCTCGCTCCGCTTTGCAGAGCCCGGGAGTGGTACTTCGGGAGGCAGCGGTGCGTGCTTGCGTTCCGCCGGTATTTCGGCATCCGGACCGTCTACGAAAATCGAGCCGAGTTCAAATCCTCTGTCGGATTTCTGCACTTTCCCCGAAATGCTCTTGCGTTCCGCAGATTGAGGCGGGAAAATCTGGTCAACGGCATCGTTCTCAGCCTGCCGTTTTGCACGGTCCTCGGGCGACGGCTCTCTCGGCTTGGTCTGCTCCGCAGGTCTTACGGGTTGTGCCGGTTGTGCCGGTTGTGCCGATTGTGTCGGTTGCGTTGCTGACTGTGCCGGTTGTGGCGTTTCGGACTTCTTCCCCTCGGTTTTTTCTTCGATTTTCTCTTCCTTTTTTCCGTTGTTTTCCAGTTTCTTTTCGATTTCGTCCGGAATTACGAGCGTTCCGTCCTGCGTGTCGTCGGATGCGTCAAGGCGGGGCAGGAGCGGTGCGGGATTGCTCTCATCGGTGAAAATGACATCGCTCCGACTGACCATAGCCCTTGATGCACTCTTGCCGTTGGGGTAAATCACGGCACCCGTCGGCGGTTCGGGAGGAACGTCCTCGGTCACTTTTCCGGAGGCTCTGTCGTGCTTTCTCGCCATATCGCCCATAATGTTTTGGCTGTCGCCGTTCGATTTTTTCTTGCGATCGAGATCTTCTGCTCCGAGTTTCTGCTTGTTCGCACGGCGGATTTCGGCACGGGCTTTGATGTGTGCCACCAGATGTTGCGGTGTCATACCGATAAAGAAGAAAATTGTGACAATGAGGAGCAGAACGGTTAAAAGAATCGCTCCGAACACATTCATACGGGAGCAGAAAAAGTAACCGATTCCGCCACCGATAAAGCCTCCGCCCTGCAATTTCGCTCCGAGATCGAACAACTCTTTTCCGGACATCAGACGTTGACTCTTTTCCAATGCACCGAGACAACACTCGTGGACAAAGGTCGAGAGGAGAATCTGCAAAACGAAAGGCGTGACGATTTTTTCGGGCAGTCTGCGTCTGTTCACCCATCTACGCCAAGTGAGTGCCAATTGGCAGAGCAGGACGGGCAGGAGAAAGCCGGATGCACCGAACAGACCGAAAAACGCACGGCAAAGTCCGTAGCCGACCGCTCCTATCGGGTGCGTGTCGGGTGATTGCATTTTTTCGCCCGAAATCAGTCCCAAAAACATACAGACAAACAAAAATGCCGAAAAAGCCACCAAAACGCAGGGTATAATGCGGTGAATCGGGCGTGCGGAGGGCGATTCTTTGAGGTTGACTGTTTCTTTCTTCCCCTTTTTTGCTCCGCCTGCTGTCTTTTTGCCGTTGCCCGAACTGTTCGAATTGCCACCGTTTCTTCCACCGGAGGTTCTTCGCCCGTTATTCGTGCCGTTATTTCTTGTGCTTTGTCCCCTTTGCCCGTTTTGACCGTTTTGACCGTTTTGACCGTTCGAGGCCCTGTCATCATAACCCCGACCGCTTCCGTATGAGCCACTGCCCTCGGAGTTGCCGAAACCGTCGTCATTTTCGGCGTTGTAAGAATTGTCAAAGTTCCCTCCCTCGCCGTCACCGCTTTCGGTGTTGTCAAAATTATCGCCGTAACCGTTGTCCGAGCGGTTGTCGAAATCTTCACGCTCGTCCCGATAGTCGTTGTTTTGCATAGGTACACTTCCTTTCCGTCCGTATCTATCTTCATTCGCCCACAGAGCGGCGAATACTTGTGTGCAATTGTACGGTACAACTATATTATACCACACTACCCCTTATATTGTACCATAAAAACCGCACTTTTTCAAGATATTTTTTTGAAAAAGGTAGAAAACATAATTATGTGGGGGACGCTTTTTGTAAAAGCAATCCCCCGCACCCCCTGCAAAAGGAAGAAACCTTAAATTATGCAGGGGGCATTTTTGTAAAATAGCCCCCTGCACCCCGAAAAAACCTACTGCAAGTAAAATTATAAGCAGATTTCAGACAAAGTACGCTCATTTGATGAGATACGATAAGTGGTTGCACAGCCGTAAAAAACAAAAATACTTATTCACTGTTCACTATTACTTATAACTTACCTTGTGTCTGCGTAGCCGTGAAAAATAAAAAAGCGGAAAATATCAAAAAGGACTTGACATTTCCGCAAAATGTGATATAATAAAAAGGCAAGGATGTTTACTGTAAGTTGAACACCCTCTGCTAACCGAAATTAACCGCCCTGTACTTTGACAGAGTTGAGAGGGCGGTTATTTCTTTTTGTTGTTACAGTTTTTAATCGTGCAGATAGCAATAGTGATACTGCATACTGCCTCGATGATGGTGCAAATCGTGCCGATTATTCCCATAGTCACCGCCCCCTTCCGTACAGCGTACGAGCAGAGGAACAAATTGAAATGAAACTCTCCTCGCCAACGAAACATTGTAACGAAAACGCACGCAAACTCGTCAGCATCGGGAGTCAACCGCATATAAACATCCAAGGCTTCAGTACTAAAAAGTACATCCGCATTTCCTATTATACTACACTTGGCAGATTTTGTCAAGTGCTTTTTTCTTTTTAACCGGAAAAACCGTTGAGCGGTAGGGGGCTTTGGGTACATCGACAAATTATAAAACCTGCCAAAATGGCAGAAATTTCAAAATGCAACTTAAATTCCGTGCGGTTATATATGAATATTCCGGCAAACCAACTGCGTATACGGTATAAATATTCGCTCATGTTTGCATAAAACAACTTGAAAACTAATAATTATACATTTACTGTCATAGTAATTCCGAATTCGGCTTGCCTAAATTGTATGGAAATTCTAAAAATCGTTGTGAAAAGTGCATAAAAACACGGTCTCTGAATTGTACGGTCTGCATAAAACTTACGAAATGAAAAAATATGCAAAAAAAGGCTTGACAAATGAAAAAATATGCAGTATAATATTGCCATCAAAAACAAATCCGCTATGGAGGAAAACATCATGAAAAAAATCGTAACACTGTTGCTTGCACTCAGCCTGACAGTCGGCTGTCTGTTTGCATTCGCATCCTGCAAAAAGGAAGAAACCCTCACCGTTTACACCGAAGCCGGCTTTGCTCCGTTTGAGTATATGTCGGACGGCAAAATTGTCGGCGTCGATGTTGACATTATGAACCTTGTCGGCGAGAAACTCGGCAAAAAGGTTGTCTTCGAAAATGTCAATTTCGACACGATCGTCGATGCCGTTTCGGAAGGCAAACTCACCAATGTCGGTGCGGCAGGCATTTCCATTACCGATGCAAGAAAAGAAAAGGTTGATTTCTCGAACGAGTACTACACCGCCGCTCTTTATGTCATTTACAAGGCAGACAAGGCAACCGACTATGAAAGCACCACGACCGACAATGTGACCGGCGTTTACTGGGACAGCCTCAAAGGCAAGACGATTGCCGTTCAGGACGGTACAACCGCAGATCTCTTCCTCGGTGACGAGTTGGCAGAGGGCGGAACGCTTGACGGAAGCGGTGCGAAAAAGACCGGTTTCAGTGCCTTGTCGGCTGCAGTCAGCGATATCGGATTGAACTGCGATGTTCTCATCATTGACGAACTCCCCGCAAAGAAACTCATCGAGGGCAAGAGCGACTACAAGTGTGCACCGCTTTATTACAAGGGCGAAACCGATGAGGCGGCAGTCGACACTTACGCAATCTGCGTGACAAAGGGACAGACCGAGCTTTTGAAGGCTATCAACGAGGTTCTCGCAGAACTCGGCAAAGACGGCATTCAGAAACTGGTCAACAAGCATCTTGGCATTGAGGACTGATCCGTCGCAATAACGCAACAAAATATTACAAGGTCAAGGGAAAGCGGTTTTCCGCTTTCCTTTTTGAAGATTATAGAATAAAGGATAGGAAATGCTGTTTCAGGATATTTTTAAGATACTCGGCAATTCCGAAATGATGGGGTATTTTCTCCAAGGGTTTCGGAACACCTTGCTTATGACCGTAGTGGCGGCACTCATCGGTCTTGTTTTGGGATTTACGGTCGCCATTGTCAAAATTGCGGCACAGGTCAACAAATATATGAAGATACCGGCGGTGATTTGCAACATTTACACCACCGTTTTTCGCGGTACGCCCGTCGCTCTGCAATTGTTCATTATGGTTTTTGCGGTCTTTGCGATTCCCGGGTTCAAGCCCTATGCGGCAATTCTGACTTTCGGTATCAACTCGGGTGCTTATGTGTCGGAGAACATCCGTGCCGGCATTTCCTCGGTCGATTCGGGGCAAATGGAGGCGGGGCGTGCCTTGGGACTTTCTTGGCGTTGCACGATGCTCAAAATCATTCTTCCGCAGGCTGTGAAAAATATCATTCCCGCAATCGGTAACGAGATGATTGCCCTGCTCAAAGAGACCTCTATCATCAGTATGGTCGGTGCGACCGCAGGCACATTGACCTTCGACCTTAATGCCGCCTCGAATACCGTTTACCGCACGATACCGGACTATCTCGCCAGCGGTCTGATTGCCGGTGCGTTCTATCTTGTTGTGGTTTATCTTATGGTGTTCTTAATCAAACTGATTGAAAAGAGGATGAAGACAAGTGATAAGCATTAAAGGACTTTACAAAAACTTCGGTTCGCTTCGCATCCTCAAAGGGGTATCGACCGAAATCGCAAAAGGCGAAAAAGTTGCCGTCATCGGACCGTCCGGAAGCGGAAAAAGCACGCTCCTGCGTTGTGTCAACCAACTGGAAACGCCCGACTACGGCGAAATCTGGATGGACGGAAAACTCTTGACCGCTCCCGATCCCTATCTGCATTTCGATGTAATTCGTTTGTCGGCTAAATATGCCGAACTGATCAAGGGCGGTATGTCGGATGAAGACGCAATCAAAAAAATCAAAGCCGAAGACCTGCTCAAAAACCGTGAAAACCGTGCATATCGTAACTTAATGTGCGACATTGAGAAAAAGAATCGCATCGACATCGACACGGCACGGCAGAAAATGGGAATGGTTTTCCAGCATTTTAATTTGTTCAATAACCTGACCGTCCTGCAAAACCTGACCTTTGCCCCCGTGCAACTGAAGCTCAAAACCAAAGCGGAAGCCGAAGAAAAAGCACGGCAGTTGCTCGACCGCATCGGACTCTCCGAAAAAGCGGACGTTTTCCCGTCCACGCTCTCGGGCGGACAGAAACAGAGAATCGCAATCATCCGAGCCCTTGCAATGGAACCCGAAGTGATGCTCTTTGACGAACCGACCTCTGCACTCGATCCCGAAATGGTCGGCGAAGTCTTGGATCTCATCAAGGATTTGGCAGAAGACGGTATGACAATGCTCATCGTCACGCACGAAATGGGCTTTGCCCGTGAGGTCGCCGACCGTGTGCTGTTTATGGTCGACGGTGTCGTCGAGGAGGAGGGAACACCTACCGAAGTCTTCGATCACCCCAAAACCGACCGTGCCAAAGAATTCCTCAGCAAAGTGCTGAAATGAGAAGATGATACTATTATTTTGCGAGGGTGCTTCTTTAGCAAAAAGGCACCCCCTGCAAAAGGAAGAAACCTTAAATTATGCAGGGGGCATTTTTGTAAAATAGCCCCCTGCACCCCTAAAAAACTTGGAGCAAGTTATATTTGGAGCAGATTTGTTACATTCTGCTCCGATTTTTTATAATTCGATTGGCACTGCGTAGCCGTAAAAAATTAGCAAAACTCGGCAGACTTCTTACAAAGTCCCAAGGTCTTCCCCTCTCACCGTTCATCGAACATATCGAGGTTATCGAGGGATTTGCCGGTGCCGAGAGCGACGCAGGAAACCGCATCGTCCGCAATTCTTGTTTTGATTCCGGTTGCTTTGGTCACGAGATCCGCAAAGCCGTAGAGCAGACTCCCACCGCCCGTCATCACGATTCCGTTTTTGAGAATGTCCCCTATCAATTCCGGCGGTGTCTTTTCAATCACACGGCACACCGCATCGAGAATTGCCGAGATCGGCTCGGTCAATGCCTCGATCATCTCCTCGGAGGACACTTTTACCACTTTCGGCAAGCCCTGATTTGCACAACGCCCCTTAACGTCCACCGTGATAGGTTCAGGTCTGGACGAAACCGTACCGATCTTGATTTTGAGTGTTTCCGCAGTCCTGTCGCCTATCAAAACTTTGTATTTCCTGCGAATGTATTTTTTGATTGCCTCGTCAAACTTGTCGCCCGCAATCTTAATCGATTCCGACACCACCACACCACCGAGAGAGAGGACCGCAATGTCGGTCGTGCCTCCGCCAATGTCAATCACCATATTTCCCTCAGGGGCGTAAATATTCAAGCCCGCACCGATTGCAGCCGCCGTCGGTTCTTCAATGAGATAGGTCCTTCTCGCTCCTGCCTCCCGTGCCGCATCCTTTACCGCACGCTCCTCGACGTCGGTCACACCGGACGGAATGCAGATCATCACATTCGGCGGTACAAACAGATTTCCGCAGGCACGGCGGATGAAATACTGAATCATCTTCATCGTCGTGTCATAGTCGCTGATAACGCCGTCACGCAGAGGGCGGATCGCCGAAATGCTCCCGGGAGTGCGTCCTAACATCTGTTGAGCCTCTCTGCCGACCTTCAAAATCTTGTCCGTGTTCATATCGATTGCAACAACGGACGGCTCACGCAGAACAATTCCCTTGCCCTGCACGTAGACCAGAATTGTTGCCGTGCCGAGATCGATGCCGATGTTTCTGCTCACTCGGAAATGCCTGATGCGGTCTGTGAGCGACAGAAAACGCTCTTTGAGCGACATCTTTGCACGCTTTTGATTCACTTTTTCGACTTTTTCTTTCTTTTCGGATTTTTTCATATCACGGTTACCGTCCCACTTTGACAGATTCGGAAAGTTGTGGCGAATGGCGTTGAAACTTGTGCTGTGTCCTTGCTCCGCCCGAACGCTCCTTGAAAGAGATTAAAAACTCGAAAATTTCGGGAAAAAGGGCATATTTTCGGTTTGAGGTACTCTTTTTATTTGGTGCAGATGCCCTTTTTGCCGAAAGTTCTTCGGATTCTTAAACCCTTCTTTCAAGAAGGGTTTAAGTGGAGTTTGAGGCAAAGCCTCAAGGTCTTACCCCCACTCCTCTACAACCCTTTCGAGTACCTGCCAGAATGCCTCGACGGAGGGGAGGGAGAGTGCCTCGGCAGGCGAGTGAATATCGAACATATCCGGACCTATCGAAATCATATCCATATCCGGCACGTGACCGCCGATGATACCGCACTCCAAGCCGGCGTGAATCACGTTGACGATTGCATCTTTGCCCGCAACAGCCTTGAAAGCGGAGAGATACGCATCCCGCACGGCAGATTTTTCCGCATACGCCCACCCCGGGTAACGGCTGTAATGGCGGACCGTCGCCCCGACGGATTTCGCCAACAGATCCAGCTCCAACGCCGAATCGTCCAGTTGCGACTCGACCGACGAGCGGGACGAAAATACGAAAATCAGTTTCCCGTCTTCCTCTTTGATAACGCCGAAATTGCGGGAAGTTTCCACAAGTCCCGCAATGTGGCAGTCCATCCGCTTGACACCGTTTTGGACGCACTCCGAAACGGTTACGGCGGAGCGTGTCGCACGCTCGGAATACATCTCTGCGGGCGGTTCGCACTCGGCGAGCGACAGACGGAAGGAACGGTCCTCCGGCACAAGATTTTTTGCGATTTCGCAACCGAGTTCCGAGAACAAGCCGATTGCTTTTTCGGCATCGCAGACCGATACGAGTGCCACTGCCTCACGGGGAATGGCGTTGTCCTTTGAACCGCCGGAAAGCGACACCAGTCGCATCTGCCCGTCACTTGCAAGCAGATTTGCCAGCAAAACGCCCATCACTTTGTTTGCGTTCGCACGTCCCGAATTGATGTTTTCGCCCGAATGTCCGCCGGCAAGTCCCGTCACTTTGATTTCGACACAGTTGCCGCGGAACGGTTCTTTTTCGCAGTCGATTGCAAGGTCGCTCCGCATACCGCCGGCACATCCGCAGGTCACAATACCGAATGCCTCACTGTCGAGGTTGATCATTTTTCGTGCGTTGAGGAGGCTGTAATCAAAGGCGTGAGCCCCGTCCAGACCGACTTCTTCCGCCGTCGTAAAAAGGCATTCGTACGCAGGGTGAGAGGGAATTTCGCCGTCTAGCAAAGCCAGCATCATAGCGACCGCAATGCCGTCGTCACCACCGAGCGTTGTCCCCTTGGCACGGAGCAGGTCACCGTCCACGTAAAGTTCAATGGGATCGTGCAGAAAATCGTGCCTGACGTCGTTATTCTTCTCGCAGACCATATCGGTATGCCCCTGAAAGAGAATCGGCGGTTGGTTTTCCCGTCCCTTTGTCGCCGGCATTTTGATTAAGATATTGTTCTTTGCATCTCTGTGGACTTCAAGTCCGTGCGATTTCGCAAAGGCTTCGAGATAGTCGGCAATCCCCTTTTCGTTGTACGATCCTCTCGGTATCGCACTGATTTCTTCAAAATAGCGAAACACGCTCGCCGGATGACGGTTTGTAATAATCATAGTAATGCCTATTTGCGGAAAACGTTTTTTTGTAAAAATTGTTTTCCGCACCTTTCAAAAAAGATTGAACCTTAAATTATGCGGGGGACGCTTTTTGTAAAAGCTGTCCCCCGCACCCCCTGCAAAAACTTGAAGCAAGGTGTTATCGGTGCGGATTTTGTGCAAAGTACGCTCATTTGGTGAGATACGGTTGGAAACAGCGTAGCCGTGTGCGAACTGAACTTATTCACCGTTCACTATTCACTCTTCACTATACTATTATACACCATAATTTGCGATTATGCAAGAGGTTGCGTAAAAAAAGGTGTTCGTGCATTGTTGTGTTACAATAGATGTGTCACAAAAGGCGTTATTCGGAGTTGTGGCGGAA
>CAVGAA010000039.1:0-5118 GCA_963627065.1 bacterium
ATGCGTTATATTATACTCTTTTTTTCCCGTTTGTCAAGAGGTTTTTTGAAAAAAATATTTTTTTATTTTGTTTTGCTTTGTATAGTTTCCAAAAGCCGGCAGAGAGAAGGGGCAGTCGTCTCTTTACATTATGTAAAATTATTCTTCATGCAAAGTCAAATCACTCGCTGTGACTTTATAAGTCTTTCCGTCCGAACACATGAAATATTTAGGTACATCGGAATTCCAACCGAAGTTATTTTTCAAAAGCGTTGCCAATTGTTCTTTTGTGCCTGAATATGTAATTGTTAACTTATATTCGTTGTCTGGAAATGCGAGATTGCCGATTTTTGTGACGGAACTCGGCAAAGTTAAACTTGTCAAGTTTTTGCAACTTTCAAATGCCTTATCGCCAATTGTGGTAACGCCCTCTTGAATTACGATTTCGGTATAAGTCCTTTTGCTGAATGCTCCCTCGCCGATTGCGGTCACCGGTTTACCGTTATAAGTTTTTGCGATGATAAGTACGGTTTCTTCGCCCGTGTAGCCGGTTGCGGTATAGGCAGTTTCAGCGGCATTAAGTTTGTAAGTAATATCTGCGGTCGGTGTCAATTCGGTTGATTTTGCAAATGTCTTGTAGAAATCATTTGCAAGGCAATCGGTGCGGTAGTTAAAATATTTTTGGGCGTTGGTGCCGTAGTCGAGCATGGAGAGGAGCATATTTTTCAGATTCTCGTTTGTCGTTGCGGTATAGCCGTCTGCAATTCCGAGTTGGATTGCGACATATTCGCAGATACTGAACGATTCGACATCCGAATAATAGGTCTTATCGCCGACCGTTACGCAGGCTCTTGCATAGATGACATCTGCCATTTGCTTTGCGGTCAGATTGGTATAAGCGAAGACATAATATTTTTGAGTTTCGGTGGAGTCGTCCGTCAATGTGCGGTATTCGTATTTTGTCGATGTGGAGGACGGATTTGCGAATGCGGTAGCATCGGTCGGTTCTTCCGTCCAGTACTGCATAAAGGGCGTGACCGTGGTATCGACATTTTGCACATCTACTGCATAAAGAATGTAGACCTGATTGCCGAATTGGAGGTTATAGAATTTGATTTCAATTGACGGCGTTGCTGTTTCGTCCCCGACTGCGACTACATTTGCAAAAGAAAAAAGAAGGCAAATGATGCAGAGGATTGCGAAAAACTTTCTGAATGATTTCATATCTGCGTTGTCTCCTTACTTACTTTATTTCTTTAATTTTGGAAATCCACTCGCCCTGATTTGCGGTAGTAGATTCGCTGATAATGTCAATATCGGAAATCGGAATGATATTCGACAGCGGAGCGATATAGTTACGCTTTGCAAGCGTCGGAGCAATTGACTCACAAGCAAAGCAATTCCCGCTTGCCTCCACGGCAGGCAACGGAACGGATAGAAGAAGGTTCATAATTTTTTCCCGTTTCATAGTATTTGTAGAAATTGGTTTAAGTATAACATATGAGAAGATAAATGTCAAGAGGGTTTGAGAAAAAATGTAAAAAAATTAAGATTAGTGAAGTTCCACTTTAAATTCCACAGTGGAATTTACTTTGGGAATTCACTCAATTTACAAATTTTAATTGCAACCTTTTATTTCGTACTTGACAATCGTCTGCTTTTATGGTAAAATATATGTATGTTCGAAAAAGGTTCGTAACGAAAAATCCGTTACAATAAGGTTCGCAACAAGACAAGAAAAAGGTTCATTATAGAAAACAAAGTTCATTATAAGAAACAAGGTTCATAACAAGAAAAAAAGAGTTGTAATTAAAAAAGGTTCGTAATAAGATTTTATGAAAAAATTTGTTCTTTTCGGTTCGATTTCCCTATTTGCACTTGCTCTCTTTTATGCCGTGGTCTGCACGCCCGTTTATCAATGGTCGAGTTCCGACATTGCGGTGAGCGAAATTTTTACAACGGTTTGGGATTTTGTGCAATCTTTGGTACATTTTGCTCTCTTTTGGCTTTCCGCTTCGCTGATTCTCCTGTCGGTATACCGATTCGGAAAAGTCCGTGCGGTTCTGCTCCTTTCAATCGGTGCGGATGCCCTGCTCAATATCGGCAGTCTTGTCGCCGGTCTGATTATGATGCGGGATTTCGATATGCTCACCGATGACATGATCGGCGTCTTGGTTTCAATCGTCCTCGATGCCTGCCAGATCCTGCTCTTTTGGTTGATTGCTCATTTGACTGTCAAGGCGAAAAACTGCGACCGCATTCCGACTCGTTCCGTGATTTTTTCGGCTTTAATTCCGACCGTCTTTCAAATTATAAACCGCATTGTTTACGATATTTCCTACGGTGCACCGACCGGTAAAAGCGATCTTATTGTGATGATTGCCTATTATCTCGCCGATGTGGCAAGTTTTGCGGTCGGCTATCTCGTAATCCTTTTGTTTATTGACAGAATCTCAAAGGAGCGACAAAATGAAATTATCGAAAAAAGCAGTCATATTTGATTTTGACGAGACATTGAACGACAATCCGGAATCATTTCGCAGAAGTTACCGTGCAATGTGTCGCCGTTACCCCACCTGCTTTGTCGAAAGCGATGCGGAAATGTTGGACAGATTTAAGCATTTCTACGGTCATGCGAACGCAAAGAAAATTTACGAGGAAATTTGCCGTCATGTGCCGACACCTGAAGTTTTGCCTCCTCTGCACGGATTCAACGCCGAATGGGTTTACAATTATTGTTCGAGTGCCGTTCCTCTGCCGGATTCGATTAGCACCATCGACTATTTACACGCAAACGGTTACAAGGTTGGGCTGCTCACGAACGGCGTGTCCGACCGCCAGTGGAGAAAAATTCGTTCGTCCGGACTGTACCCCTATTTTGACAGCATTGTCGTATCGGGGGATCTGCCTTTCGAAAAACCCGATCCGGCGATTTATCGGTTGTCGCTTGAAGAACTCGGCGTAACGGTTGACGAGGCGATTTTCGTCGGCGATTGTATTGAAACCGATATTAACGGGGCTAACAATGTCGGAATGGATTCGCTTTGGATTACAAACGAAACGGAAAACCGTGCCAACGCGACTTACCTTGCTCCGAGTGTTGCATTTCTCAAAACCATTTTATAAGCGAAAAAGGTCGCAGGAAATTCCTGCGACCTTTTCATTGATATTCGGACGGCAATCAATTTTCATCGGCTGCCTTTTTATTTTTTGCTTTTTCTTCGTACATTGCCTCGTCGGCATCGGCGAGAATATCGACAACGCTTTTTGTCGTATCCGAGAGATATTCACGGCAACCGACACTGATTGACACGGAAAGCGTTTCGGTAGAAGCCCTTTCGTGGACGGTTTCCCGTACCTGTTCGGCGACTGTTTCACCGCTTTCGTCAACACCGAGCAGAACAACCATAACGAATTCGTCACCGCCGAAACGTGCACAGCAACTGCCACGGTAATTATCGCAGATCTTGCGGAGCGATTTTGCAACCGCACGCAGTACTCTGTCGCCTTCGTTGTGACCGTAGGAGTCATTGATGCTTTTGAACGAGTCAATGTCCATAAACAGAAAGCAAAGTTTTTCGTCCCTCTTGATCGTACCGTACTGCGTTTCCATACGGTTGAGGAGATCTCTGCGGTTACCGATACCGGTCAGAGGATCAACCGAAATCAAGCGTTTCAATGCACGGATGTACGCAATCAGGTATGATGTTACGATGCCGAGTGTTGCCAACGGTGCATTTTGGAAAATGCCTTGTGCAAGCCCGAAAATCATAACAATAATTGCGAACAGAATGGTCGACATCAAGTCGTCACGGTGAGCATAACTTTTCTTTTGCGGATACAGAATGAGATTTTTAACCGCCGAAACTGCGATATAACCGTAGGAAAGAATGGCTTGCAGAGCATACAGTTTGCCTCGGTGGTAATTCATATTTTCGTCAAAGTAGAAAAGGCATCCGGTAAACGCCGATATGACGAGCAGAACGACAAGCAAGACAACCGGAACAGCTGAAACCACCAAAAGTTTTTTTTGCTTGAAAATTGCACCGCCGGTCATTTCCTCAGAGTAGAGAAACCAGAACCACGAAGACATTGCAAAACAAAGGAAATACAGAAAGTTGACGAGCAACATCAACCAAAGCGGAAAATTCCAAACACTTTTTGCCCCGATTTTCCAAAGCATATCGAAAATATTTGCAATAAGTGCAAAACAAACGGATGTCAGGAAAATTTTACTTCGTCTGATTGCACTGACAGATGCACTCCACGTACCGATTGCGACAATCAAAAGTACGATGATGCTGAAAATGTTTATTTCCGCATAAAGGACAACCGAATCCGTAGAGAGCACCTCCTTAAAGCAAATTGTATTTTTATTATTATATCACAAAATGTGAAGTTTGTCAACTATGTTTAATGAAAATTCGGGCAAACTTGGCAGAAATGAGCGAATTAAGTTGCTCTTTTTTACAAAACTTTTTGATATAGGACGACATCAAGCCATTTTTCATGCTTGAATCCGACTTTTTTCAGTCTGCCGATTTCAACAAAACCGTGCTTTTCGTGAAATGCCATACTGTTGAAATTTTCACCGGTGACAATGGAAATGAGATTCCGAAAGCCGTTTTCTTTTGCGGTCTTCTCGATTGCATTCAAAAGTTTTGTGCCGATGCCGTGTCCGGTTGCGGTTCTGTCAAGATAAATAGAAAGATCTGCAGTGTAACGGTATGCAGAACGTGGGCTGTATGCATCAAGATAGGCATAACCCAATACATTTTCCCCTTCTGTGACAACGAGATACGGATATTTTGCCTTGATACGTGCCACTCTTTCGTGCCATTCCGATTCGCCGAGCGGTGTTTCTTCAAATGTAATTGTGGTTTCGGTAATATACCTATTATAAATGGCAAGGCAGGCGGATTCGTCTTTCGGTTCGATATGTCTTATAATCATATTTTCCTCAAACTAAGACGAACGCATCGAGTTTTTCGGTGCGTTCGAATATTTTTTCACTTATTCTGCAACTTTTGTTGCGGATTCTGCAAGTTTTGCATCTGCGATTTCGTCCAATTTTCTGTTACGGAAATAGAGGCAAACATCGACGGAGATTTCGATAAAGTTCAAGACGTAGAAGAAGAA
>CAVGAA010000039.1:5128-11633 GCA_963627065.1 bacterium
ATAAATCCGGAACTTCCGCCGACCGTCTGAATGATTTTTCTGACGATACCGCAGGCATAGCCGATGAGGAGAAAAACCTCAAAAAAGAGGCTTTTTCCTTTTGCGGTACGGGAAACAATCGACTTGCGAATGGAAATCGGCCATGACAGACCGAAACAAAAGATTGTTAAGGCTTCGAGTAAATCTGTAATCATTTCAAATACACTTTCTCAATTGAATTTTCTGCGGTAATCCGGCAACAGTTTCGGGGAAACGGCATCGGTTTTGATGCCTGCATCGTCACGCTCTTTGTCGAATTTTGCAATATGGTCAAGCGTCAGTTTGCCAACCTTGACATCTTTGGATTTTTCTGCGGCGTGCTGACCTGCACTTCTACCAAAAACAATAATGTCAAGCAACGAATTACCCATCAAACGGTTTCTTCCGTGAATACCGCCGACGACTTCGCCTGCGACATAGAGATTTTCAACGTTCGGTGTCATTCCGTCAACACGAATGTCAAGTCCACCGTTCTGATAGTGCAGAGTCGGGTAAACGAGAATCGGCTCTTTGCGGATATCGATTCCGTAACTTGCGAACATACGCATCATAGCCGGAATTCGGCGTTCGATTGTCCCCTCTCCTCCGATTTTTTCAATCATCGGCGTATCAAGCCAAACGGCTTCACCGCTTCCGGTATCGACGCCTTCGGCATGATCGGAGCATTCCCGAATGATCGATGCGGCGGCAACGTCACGTGTTTCAAGCGGATGCATAAAGACTTTTCCGTCACGATTGACGAGTTTTGCACCGAGCGAACGGACTTTTTCGGTTACGAGTGCCCCGAAAATCTGTTGCGGATATGCCGCACCGGTCGGGTGGTATTGCAGAGTGTCAGCATAAAGCAGTTTTGCACCGACACGGTAGCCGAGCACCAAACCGTCTGCGGTTGCTCCATAGTGGTTGGATGTCGGGAAGCCCTGATAATGCATTCTGCCTGCTCCGCCGGTTGCGATGATAACCGTTTTTGCACGTGCGACCATTAACTCATGCGTTTCCATATTCATGAGGACCGCACCTGCGGCGTGACCGTTTTCGTCCAGAATCAATTCGATTGCGGATGTGAAATCAATGACCGGAATTCCACGGTTGAGTACTTCGTCACGGAGCGTTCTCATAATCTCCGCTCCCGAATAGTCCTTTGCGGCGTGCATTCTCTTGCGAGATGTTCCGCCACCGTGCGTGGTAATCATCGTGCCGTCCGGTGCTTTGTCGAATTCGACGCCGAGATTCGAGAGCCATTCGATTGCTTCCGGTGCTTCGCAGACGAGTTTTGCAAGCAATTCACGCTTTGCGGCATAATGCCCACCGCCGAATGCATCGATGAAATGAATTGCAGGTGAATCGTTCGGTTTGTCCGCCGCCTGAATACCGCCTTCCGCCATCATGGTGTTGGCATCGCCGATACGGAGTTTCGTGACGATCATTGCTTTTGCACCTGCATTGTCGGCTTCGATTGCGGCGGATGCACCTGCTCCGCCACCGCCGATAATGAGCACATCGACATCGTATCTGACATCGTTCAGATCGACGTCTTCGGCTTTGATTCGGCTGTGTGCCTGCAACATTTCGCACAGTTCGTGCGGAACGGATTCACCTTTGTTTGCTCCGATTGCAAGCGTTGCAAACTCGCTCCTCTTATAATCGGGATGATATGCGGCAAGAAGTGCGTCCTTCTCGTCCGCAGTCATACGGGCAGGCTCGTATGCAATGTTTGCCTCACGTGCAGATTCGACCTTTGCGAGAGACTCCTGAAATTCTTTTGCGTACATAATTCAGCCCCCTTATTTCTCGATTTCCCGATTGTTGTAAAGTTCTTTGAGTTCTTCGATCGGCTTTCCCATAAGAGCAGAAATCAGATCGTTGAAGTCGCCGTCCTTAATCTCTTTGACACGATTTTCCAGATGCTCGGACTTCGGTGCAAGATATTTTCCGTTGAGTCGGCGTGCGAGCATGGCAACCTGCGGATGCGAAATTCCGGCAGGACATCTCGACGAGCAGACTCCGCACATGACGCAGTCAAAGGATGCTTCGGCACATTTGTCAAATTCGCCTCTTTGTGCGTATGCGATATACTGCATAACGTTCAATCCCTGTGTGCAACTTTTTGTGCAGGCATTGCAACCGACACAAGCGTAAATTTCGGGATAAAGTTGCATCATAATCTGTTCGGTCGGCTTGATTTTTTCAATGTCGTAGACCTGTTTGACAAGCGGGAAGAACGGCAATGTCGCAATGTACATATTGTTCTCGACTTTTGTCTGGCAGGCAAGGCAGGTTTTGAGTTCCCGTTCACCTTTGATGCGGTAAATGGTGGCACACGCTCCGCAGAAACCGTTCCGGCATCCGCATCCACGCACCAACTGGTAGCCCGCATATTCCATTGCACGCATAATGGTTAAGTTGTCCGGTACGCTGTACTGCTTGCCGAACAAATAAATATTTACCATATTTTCCATATTCTCACCTCAATACTCGTTCGGAAGTTCGTCGAGTTCATCGCAACGGAAAACCGGACCGTCTTTGCAGACATATTTTGCACCGACATTGCAACGACCGCATTTGCCGATTCCGCACTTCATACGGAGTTCGAGCGTTGTGTAGACCTGCGTTTTTTCAAAACCGAGTTCCTGCAAGCCGGCGAGCGTGAATTTAATCATAATCGGAGGTCCGCAAAGAACCGCAATTTTGTTGTTGTCAAGTCCCAGTTCTTTGACATAGTTCGGAACGAATCCGACGTGTCCCGACCATTCCGGTTGTTCACGGTCAATGGTCAGATGCACGGTCACGCCCTCGTCTTTTTCCCACTCGCTGATAATCTCCTGATAATCGACCAAATCCTGCATACTCCGAGAACCGTATACGATGTCGATTTTGCCGTATCTGTCACGGTAATGGCGACAGTAGTTGATAACCGAACGCAGAGGAGCAAGACCGATACCGCCGGCAATGAAAAGCAGATCATGTCCTGCAAATGCGGTATCGACCGGAAACGGTCTGCCGTACGGACCACGGATTGTAATCTGCTGACCGACTTCCATAGAATGCAACCATTCGGACACGCAACCGCATTTTTTAATGGAGAATTCCATAAATTCGGTGTTTGTCGGAGAGGAGGTAATGGAAAACATTGCTTCGCCGACGCCGGGGATTGAAAGCATTGCACACTGCCCGGGCATATGGTTGAAGGCTTTTTTGCCGTCCGGTGTGACGACACGGAAGGTCTTAACATCCGGCGTATCGATGCGAATATCGGTCACAACGCCGATTTTCGGCATTAAAGGCTCAAAAATTTCAGCCATTGTTCTTCCCTCCCAATTTTTTCATAACTTTGACGATGTTCATCTGAATCGGGCATTTTGCCACGCATCTTCCGCAACCGACGCAGGAGAACATTCCGCCATTGTTGGTCGGGAAATAGACCAGTTTGTGCATAAATCTTTGACGGAAGCGTTCGAGTTGTGTGAGTCTGGGTTGACCTGCGGACATCTTCGTAAATTCGGAATACATACAGGAATCCCAGCAACGGAAACGTTTGACTCCGTGACCGGTGTTGAAGTCTTTGATGTCATAGCATTGGCAGGTCGGGCAAACAAATGTACACGTTCCGCAACCGAGACAGGACTGTGAAAGTTCCGCCCATGCAGGATCGGAAAAGAATTCATCGGTTTTGCCTGCTCCGAATTTGTCCGCCGTAAGGTTTGCCAGCGGAAGTTTGTCGAGCCGATCGCTTATGACTTTTTTCTGTTCGTCAACGGCTTTTTCATCGGCATCGGCAGTGAGATTTTCGACCGATGTGAGGAGCTTTTCGCCCTTTTCGGTGTTGGCTTGCAGATAGAGCGTATCGTCTGTTTTCCAACAGGTCACATCCCCTGCCGGTGCGGATGCATCGATTCCGAACGTCCGGCAAAAGCAGGTTTCCGACGGTTTCGTGCAGGCAAGCGAAACGATCACACCGTGTTCACGGCGATTTTTGTAATAGGAATCGACCGGTTCTGCCAAGAAAACTTTGTCGAGTACATCGAAACTGCGGACATCGCAGGCTCTGACTCCGAACACGACAAAATCTTCGCATTCTTTTCTCGTGTCGATAATTTCAATCGTTTTGCCCTCGGTTTTGAAATCCATTAGGTTTTCGGTCTGCGGAAAGAAGAAATCTTTTGCACTTCTCACGGTGTTGAGTGCATCGGAGAGTTTTTTGCCGTTTTCCCACTGCTCGAATTTTGCTCCGGCTTTGGTGTCGACGGGAAGATAAAGTGTTTCTTTTTCGGCAATTGCGGAAAAGAGGCTGTCGAGATTTTCAAGTGCTATTTTACGCATGCGAATTCCCCCTTTCGACCGCTTCATGAGGTTCAATGTCGTTCTGTGTGAAATTCACGATTGGTGCACGGCTTCCGAGCTCTGCCCCTGCCTGATATTCGCCGTAGTTGCGGTCGATATCGAGAATGAATTTGCGGTTGAGCAGATGAAGCGGAATGTGTTGTGGGCAAACACGGGAACATTCACCGCAGTCGGTACAACGCCCGACAACATGGAATGCACGGATGACGTGGAAGAGTTTTTCTTCGAATTCATTGGTTGCGGCTTTGTTTTCAACACCGGAATTCGGGTTGTCGAAAACGCATTTTTCGCAGGTGCAGGCAGGGCATACGTCACGGCAGGCATTGCAACGAATGCAACGGGAAAGTTCATTCTGCCAGAAAGCATACCGCTCGTCCGGTGTCATTTTTTCGAGCTTTTCGACCTCGTCAAAACGTTTCGATTCGACAACGTCCCCGTCATCGCCGAGCAATTCGTCATAAGCGACGTGCTTTTTCGATTTGCAGGTATTGCAACGTTCCGATACAAGTTCGCCACGGTCAAAAATCTTTTCGCCGTCATAAAGCGTTTCGATTTTGACTTTGTCCCCATCTTCGGTTACCGAAAGGATACCTTCGGCATGACGTTTGAGGGTATTGGTGTCCATCATACCGTGGCAAGGTACGCCGATGACGTAAACTTTTTCATGGTTGAAACGGTGCTCGGTTAAAAGCTGGTTAAAACTGTATGTGTCACAGGGTTTGAGGAAAACCAGCACTTTCCCCTCGCCTTTTGTGGTCTCTTTGATAAGATATTTGGAGAAATTCGCACCGCAGAATCCGTTCCAGACAAAATTCTTTTCCAAATCTTCGGCTGTGCGGAAGACTGTCGGGGTTACGTCATAGGCAAATTCACCGACGCCCCAGCCGAGTACACGGTCGACCGTTCCGTCCGAGAGCAGTGCTTTTGCTCTCTCGACCAGACTGTCACGTTTTACTTCTTGCATCGCAAATCCTCCAGTCTCTTATTCTCGCCCAATGCCGAAACGGTACTGACGAAATCATTCATGGTTGCGGCAAATTTTGCACCTTCCGCAGCACTTACCCATTCCACACGGGTACGTTCTCTCTCGATGCCGAGATAATCGAGCATAGAGAAAAGCAATGCCATACGGCGACGGGTGTAATAATTACCGGTTGTATAGTGGCAGTCCCCCGGGTGACATCCGCAGAGAATAACACCGTCCGCTCCCCTTTGGAATGCACGGAGAATGAACATCGGGTTGACACGGCAGGAGCAAGGCACACGGATAATTTTGACATCCGCAGGATAATTCAGACGGTTGTTGCCTGCCAGATCCGCTCCCGCATAGGAGCACCAGTTACAGCAGAATGCAACAATCTTCGGTTTGTAATCATTTACTTGCATATTGCATCTACCTCCGCCATGATTTGTTTATTCGAGAATCCACGCAGGTCCATAGCTCCGGACATACATGCGACCGTACAAGCTCCGCAACCTTGGCAGACCGCCTCGTTGACCTGAGCCACACGGCGGACTTTTGTCGTGCGGTCGGGCATACGGAATTCTTTTTCGATATATGTAATCGCACCGTACGGGCAGACCTTTTCGCAGGTCGAGCAACCGTTGCACATCATTTCGTCCGGATGTGCGACACACGGGTTGCCGGTCAGATGATCCTTACAAAGCAGACCGATAACTTTGGATGCAGCCGCACCTGCCTGCGAAACGGTTTCGGGAATGTCCTTAGGACCTTGGCAAGTACCCGAGAGGAATACGCCGGCTGTCGGGCTTTCGACGGGACGGAGTTTCGGGTGTGCCTCGGTGAAGAAGTCATTGGTGTCCATACTTGCCGTGAGCATGGTTGCAAGTTTTCTTGCGGACTTGTCCGGTTCGATTGCGGCGGCGAGGACGACCATATCGGCATCGATGTGCAGTTGCTTGCCGTAAATCAGGTCGGATGCCTGAACCTTCAATTTTCCGTTTTCGGGTTCGACCTTTCCTACCATACCTTTGATATAGTGGACACCGTATTCCTCGACCGCACGGCGATAGAATTCGTCAAAGTTCTTTCCGGGAGTTCTGACATCGATATAGAATACGTAAACTTCGGTATCGGGATATTTGTCACGGATGAGCATTGCGT
>CAVGAA010000040.1:0-11538 GCA_963627065.1 bacterium
GATTAGAAGAGTATAATCTTTTGACAAATGCAAATAATTGTATTGAAACATCTACAGCAACCGGATTTATTATGGAAGAATTTATAACATCCAAACTTGAAATATATACTAAAAACCACGATAACAAAAATGAAATTGTAGTTCATAAATTAAATGGTCAGTCAACTGTCAACTCTAGTTACGATTGCTATGCATCATATGATGGCATATTTATTATGATAAATATTAAGGTTCAAAAGAAAGGCACAGCAAATAATGGGGTAGCCGCAATAAATATTCTACATAATGATTATGTTACAACTAATTCTACCCAAGAAAAGAGTTATATGGTCTTAAAAACTTTCTACAATTTTGGCGTTTCATCAAATGATAAACAAAGGAAAATTATGGTTAGTGGTGTTGGAGGATATTGTCTTGAAGAAATTGATTTTTCTCGTGGACATAAACAAGATCATAGGAATTGGTCTGCTAGTTTTAATGCTAATTCTGGAAGACTTCAAATCGCAAATTCTTGGTTAAAAGATAATAAACTTAAAACAGATGATGTTTCATATTCAAAAACAAAACAATTTATAGATGATATGTATAACGGAAAAAACCCAGGAATATAATTACATATTCATAGATGATATAAATGGGAAAATATGAGAAAACTAGAAAATGCAGTTTTTACTAATATGTGTATGATATCAGGTTTTAATGGCAAAATAATCTTTAACAACTTTGATATTTGATATTTGTAGGAATCCCAACTGATGAAAATTGGTTGGGATTTTTGTTGTCATAAATACTATGAACTATTTCATTTAGGGTGTTGCAGTAGGAACACAATTACTGCCTAAAATTCAATGGTGGTTGCATTTGTATCAAAATGCTTGTGCTAACACAAAGCCGGATTGCAAACGCAGTCCGGTTTTTTCATATTCCGAAACGTCTGAAAAGCGAATAAAACGATTATTTTGCAATTTTTCGAAAAAATCTTGCCAAAACTATTGACAAACCGAAAAAATTGTGGTAGAATAGGAAAAACTTAAAACAAGCGAAGACCGGATGCAAGTAGGCACGGTAACCGATACAGAAAACCGTCGGGTGATGCGAGACGGGGACGAAGCCGTGACCGAATACCTTCCGAGAGCCGCATGCAGAAAAACTGACAAAACCGATGCAGTCGGAAAAGTTGACAAAACAGATGCAGTCGGAAAAGTTGACAAAACAGATGCAGTCGGAAAAGTTGACAAAGCCGAAAAAACAACACGGTTGACAAAACTTTTGCAGTTCAAAGGCATGACGGGTGCGACCGTAATATCGCAAGGACATGTATGTGCCCGATGAGGTGTTTTCCCGCAAGGGAGCATAAAACAGAGTGGTAACACGATTCAATCGTCTCTGTATCTTTTCGATACGGGGCGTTTTTTGTTTTTTCTTATCGCTCCCCGATGCACTTTCCTTAATTTCAGATGTGATATTTCGGCTTTTCAATTTCAGATGTGACCTTTTGAAAACATCTTTTATTCCCTTTATATATCATTTTCATCATATGCAATACAATTCAAAATTTTATTTTCGGAGGAAAAGAAAATGAAAAAAACAAAAAAATTGCTCGCTCTGCTCACGGCAGGAATTCTTCTGCTCGCAACCGTAACGGGAATGTCCTCGTGCGGAACGAAAGCAAAGTACACGGTCGGTATCTGCCAGTTGGCACAGCATACCGCACTTGACGCCGCAACGAACGGATTCAAGGACGCTCTCACCGCAGAATTCGGCGATGACGTGAAATTTCTGGAACAGAATGCATCCGGCGAAAGTGCAAACTGCTCGACCATTATCGGCACGTTTGTATCGAAAAAAGTCGACCTGATTCTCGCAAACGCAACCGCACCCCTGCAATCCGCATCGCAGTCAACGAAAGAAATTCCGATTTTGGGAACATCCATAACCGATTATGCATCGGCATTGGGACTTGACAACTGGACCGGAACGGTCGGCGGAAACATCTCGGGTACGTCCGATCTGGCACCGTTGAGCGAGCAGGCAAACATGATAAAAGAACTTGTCCCGTCTGCAAAAAAAGTCGGTCTTATCTACTGCACGGCTGAGGCAAACAGCGTTTACCAAGTCGAAAAAATGGAAGAATATCTGTCGGCATTAGGTCTTGAAACAAAGCGTTTTTCCTTCACGGACAGCAATGATATTTCTGCGGTCACGACAAGTGCCTGCAACTATGCGGACGTGATTTACATTCCGACCGATAACACCGCCGCAAACAATACAGAGGCAATTGCAAACATTGTATTGCCGAAGAAAATTCCGGTTATCGCAGGCGAGGAAGGTATCTGCAGAGGATGCGGTATCGCAACGCTCAGTATCGATTACTACCAACTCGGTTACACGACCGGTCAAATGGCAGTGAAGATTCTCAAAGGCGAGGCGAATATCTCGGATATGGCTGTACAGTATGCGGAAAGCACGCAAAAACTGTACAACAAGAAAAACTGCGAAGCACTCGGCATTACCGTTCCCGAGGGTTACAGTGCAATTTCCGACTAAAATACTGAAATAAAGAGGGACGTATGAGTTTCGGAGATATTTTCGGTTTTCTTCCCGCACCGGTGGCACAGGGGATGATCTGGGCTATTATGGCAATCGGCGTTTACATTACCTTCCGCATTTTAGACGTTGCCGATATGACGGTTGACGGTTCCTTTGCGACCGGCGGTGCGGTCTGCGTGATGCTCATAAAAGCAGGCGTACATTTTGCACTTGCAATGCTTGTCGCTTTTGCCGTGGGACTCCTTGCCGGTATGGTGACGGGGCTTCTCCACACGAAATGCGGAATTCCAGCAATTCTGGCAGGCATTCTCTCGCAATTGGCACTCTATTCGGTCAACCTGCGGATTATGGACGACAGAGCGAATCAGGCGGTCAGCGTCGACAATTTCAAACTGCTCGTATCGCAAAGATTTGTCGGTGACCTGTCGGTCAAAAATCCGCTTTGGATTCTTCTGCTCGTTCTGGCAGGCATTATAGGCATACTCTATTGGTTCTTCGGCACGGAACTCGGTTCATCCCTGCGTGCAACCGGAGCAAACCAGCACATGGCAAGAGCCCAAGGCATCAATACGAATTTCAATATCGTACTGGGACTGTCCCTTTCGAACGGACTTGTCGCTCTCTCGGGGGCATTGCTCTCGCAATATCAGGGCTTTGCGGACGTCAATATGGGCAGAGGTGCTATCGTTATCGGCTTGGCGGCAATCGTCATCGGCGAGGTGCTTTTCTCCAAAGTTTTCCGCAATTTCGCACTCAAACTTTGTGCCGTCGCAATCGGCAGCGTCATTTACTACCTCATTCTGCAACTGATTCTCCTAGCAGGTCTGCGGACAAACGATCTCAAACTCTTTACGGCTGTCATTGTTGCAATTTTCTTGGCAATTCCGTATTGGAACCGCAAGTACGGCGGAAAAATCTTTTCCAAAAAGAAGACGGGAGGAACAAAAAATGCTTGAACTGAAAGGCATCAAAAAAATCTTCCACCCCGGGACGGTCAACGCAAAAGTGGCACTTGACGGAATCAATCTAACCTTGAATGACGGCGATTTTGTCACGGTGATAGGCGGTAACGGTGCGGGAAAATCCACTATGCTCAACGCCATTGCAGGCACATTCCCGATCGACGAAGGAAAAATCGTCATTGACGGAAAAGACATTACAAATCTGCCCGAATACAAACGTGCTAAATTTTTGGGACGGGTTTTTCAGGATCCCATGATGGGGACAGCCCCGAATATGCAGATTGTCGAAAATCTGGCTCTGGCAGGAAGACGCGGAAAAATCCGCACGCTCCGTTGGGGCTTGACCGAGGCGGAGCAGGAAAGATACAAGCAACTCCTCGCAAGGCTTGATTTAGGGTTGGAGGACCGTATGACAACAAAAGTCGGTCTGCTCTCGGGCGGTCAGAGGCAGGCTCTCACGCTCCTTATGGCAACGCTTGAAAAGCCGAATCTGTTACTTCTTGACGAACATACCGCCGCACTCGATCCGAAAACGGCGTCAAATGTCCTGAATCTCACCGACAGACTTATATCGGAAATGGGATTGACGGCAATGATGGTCACGCACAATATGAAAGATGCCATCGCACACGGTAACAGACTCATTATGATGAATGCGGGAAAGGTCATTTTCGACGTCAGCGGTGAGGAGAAAAAACAACTCACGGTTGAAAAACTGCTCGAAAAATTCTCCATTTCAAGCGACAGAGCATTATTGGGGTAAACAGTTAAAGTTAAAAGCAAAATTCAAACAGCACATTCCGACAAAAAAGTCGGGGTGTGCTTTTTTGTTCTGTGCCGAAGCGGACAGTCTTTTTTTAATTTTGTTCTGTGCCGAATTCGACAGACCGACCACCTTTTTGCATTGTGCTTTTTTGTTCTGTGCCGAATCCGACAGACCGACCACCTTTTTGAATCAGGGCTGTCGCAGTCGGATACAGAACCGCCGATTTTGAACTCCGTATGCGGTACAGGCGTACCGCAGGAGGCAAAAGCGACGGTAAAAAAAGCACATAAAATCGGAAAAATCCGGAGGATTTTCACCGCTGAAAAAAAAGAAACTGTGGATTTTTACTTTTTTACACTTTTTTGCATTGTGCTTTTTTGGTCTGTGCCGAATCCGACAGCCCACATCCCTTGTAAATATTCTGTAAAACATTTTATATTCCTATTGCAAAATCGCTCTATATATGGTATAATATATATATCTATTATATAATGACATTCCGATTGCATTTTTATCTTCGTAAAGGGGCACGGTAATATGGCGGATGCAAAATATCAAGAGGAAATCCGACAGGTCTGGGAGATGATCAAAGAATCTTTCAGGCAGTCTCTTTCCGAAACGACGGTCAAATTATGGTTCGGCGATCTCGACGTCAAATCGTTCGGCGAAGACCTTATCACCATGACGATTCCGTCCGAATTCAAATACCACATTATCAAGGAAAAATACCTTGACAAAATCGAAAGCGAATTTTCAAATCTGTTGGGTTTTCCCGTCAATGTCGACTTGGTCCTCGACGGCGAGGCAATTCCGGAAACCGGTGAATTTTCTTCCCCCAAAAAAGCAGAAAAAGCGGACGAAAAAATTCCCGAAAAAGAATCGGAATCCCCTGCAATGCCGGTTTACAATTTCGCTTACACCTTTGATAACTTTATTGTCGGCAGTACGAATAAATTTGCCCATGCGGCTTGCTTGGCGGTTGCAAACCACCCTGCAACGAATTACAATCCGCTCTTTATTTACGGTCCGAGCGGACTGGGCAAAACGCACTTGATGTGTGCAATCATAAACCGCATGAAAGAGAACAATCCGGACGTGAAAATCACGTACACGAAAGGCGAAGATTTCACAAATCAGATGATTTCCTGCCTTGCGAACAAGTCAATGGACGAATTCCGTGACAAGTTCCGCAAATGCGACGCATTGCTTATCGACGATATTCAGTTTATCGCCGGCAAAATGTCCATTCAGGAAGAGTTCTTCCACACATTCAACGCACTGTTCGAGGAGAAAAAGCAAATCATTCTGACATCCGACCGTCCGCCAAGAGAAATTAAACTTTTGGAGGACCGGCTGAAAACAAGATTCGAATGGGGCTTGCTTGCCGACATTGAACCGCCGGATCTCGAATTGCGGGTAGCGATTATCAAGAACAAAGCCGAGCAGGTCCACGTTACGATTCCGGATGACGTCCTGAACTTTATGGGCGAAAATCTGCGGTCAAATGTCCGTCAGATTGAAGGGGCTATCAAAAAATTAGGGGCTTTGAGTTTTCTCTCCGGAAAAGCAATCAATATGGAGGTTGCAAGAGTCTGCATCTCCGAGATTTTGGGCGGTGCCGAACCGGTGTCTTCCACGCTCGACAGAATTTTTATCACGGTCGAGAAAAAATACGGTATCAAAAAAGAAGAAATGACAGGACCGAAACGGAACAAGGAAATTGCAAACGCCCGTCATGCCTGCATTTATCTCATCAGGGAATTGACCGATATGTCCCTGCCTGCCATTGCAAAAGTCTTTAACCGTGACCACGCGACAATTCTTTCTTCCATTCGGAACGTCGAGAGCAGATTTGCGACAGAACCGGATTTCAGAACCGAACTTACCGAATTGAAAAACGAGATAAGCGGAATTTGAGGAAAGAAATAAAAACTTGTAAATAAAAGTTTTTCACAACCCGAAAAAGCACTTTTCCACAGGTTTTCAGGAAAAATCGGCAGATTTCAACAGGTTTTCCACAGGCTGTTGAAAAGTTGTGGAAAACAAACTGAAAACGTGTGTAAAACCGCAATTTGCAAGCGAAAAAGCACGTATTCCAACCGGACCGCTGTGGAAAGTGAAAAAATCCGCTTGTGGAAAAGTCTGTGTAAAAAGTGGAAAACACGGAAAGAAAGCGAAAAAAGTGCAGTTTTCCACAAGAGGAGCGACAAAAGTTTTGCACTGTGGAAAAGCCGAAACGGTAATTTCTGTCCGGAACATCAAAAATCATATTTTCGGGACATCAGGAAAATATTTTTCCACATTTCGTCAACAGATTTTTGACAGAATCGAAGGAGTTTTCCAAAATAAAAAAAGCGGAAAAAGGGCGAAAAAATACACCGTATCGCAGAAAAAACCAAAAATAAAAGTTTTCCACATTTTCCACACCCCCTACTACTACGACTACTAATATATTTATTCTATTCTTTTCTTTCTTTCTTTCTCTCCGAGAGAAAAAATGAAATCACAAAAAAATCCGACAAAGCGAGGTATAAAAAATGAAATTGGTATTCAACCGGCAGTACATCTGCAACGCAGTCAACCCGTTAATGGGAGCAGTCTCGAATAAATCCACCCTTTCCGCTACCGAAGGAATTTTGATTGATGCAAAAGACGGCGTCTGTACACTCACGACGTACGACATGGAAAAAGGCATTCAATTGAACGTGCCGGCGGAAATTGAAGAAGACGGTTGCTTTATCCTCAACGCACAGAAGTTTTCGCAGACCGTAAGAGTTATGGAAGGGGACGAAATCAGCGTCACGGTTACGCCGAATCTCCAAGCCTGCATAGCAAGCGGAATTTCCACGCACAGAATGAATGCACTGAACGGAAAAGAATTCCCGAATCTCCCGCCTTTCGAAAATGAAGAAGAATTTGAAATTTCGCAGTCTGTCCTGAAAAACATGATTACAAAATGTATGTATGCAATGGGAATCAACGATCAGAGAACGGTCCTCAACGGCTGTTATTTCAACATTGAAAACAATACCCTTCTTACAGTTTCGTGCGACAGTTACAAAATGGCAAAATGTATTGCAAAAATCGACTTGGTGGAAAAGAGCAACAAAGAATATGTCCACTCTTTCATCATTCCCACAAAGTCGGTCTGCGAACTTTATAAAATGCTCGAAGATGACGAAGAAAAGACAGTGAGAGTCACCAAAACACTGAAAAATATCGTTTTCCACTTTGAAGACAAAATCTTTTTCGCACGGTTGATTGAGGGCAAATACATTGACTACAACCGCATTATTCTCACGAATCACAGAATCACCGTGACGGCAGACCGTGAAAGATTTATTTCCGCTCTCGAACGTGCCGCACTCGTCACAGAGGAAAAAGTCGCCGGCAGTGTAAAAGCTCATGTAAAATTGGTAATCGAAGGAAACTTGCTCAAAATTTCGGCAACGTCGCAACTCGGCGAAACCTATGACGAGGTAAATATCGAACACGAGGGCAGTGACATCACCATTGCATTCAATAACCGTTTCCTCATCGACAGCCTGCGTGCCTGCTCGGCGGAGAAAGTGAAAATCTCGTTGACGTCTTCTTTGACATCAATCAACATCGAACCGGCGGAAGAAGAAAAAATCGAGGAGTTGTTTATGCTCCTGCCCGTCAGAATGAAAGAGTAAAAAAGAACTACGGAATGACGGCATTTTATGACCTGTAATCAAATCACCGTCCGCAATTTCCGGAATATAGCAGAAGCGAGTATCACTTTTTCGGACGGCGTCAACGTGCTGTGGGGAGAAAATGCACAAGGGAAAACAAATCTTTTGGAGGCAATCTATTACACGGCACTCGGAAAATCTTTCAGGGCTTTGCATGACGAGGAAATGATCCGTTTCGGCGAGGAAATGGCGGAAGTTTCGCTGGACTTTACCGATTCGGTGAGACGTCAGAACATCACCGTGCGGTTGGGAAAAGGAAAGAAAAAGAAAATCGAGCAGAACAAAGTCAAAGTCACGAAAGTATCGGATATTGTCGGACAGATAAGAACCGTTCTGTTCTGCCCCGAACATCTGTCGCTTATCAAGGACGGACCTGCCGAGCGACGCAATTTTCTTGACGTTGCACTGTCGCAACTCTACCCCATGTATCTCAAATCCCTGCAAAGGTATAACAAAATCCTCAAAGAGCGAAACCAATTGATCAGAAATTACGAGGAAGACAGAAAAACCTACCTTGACACGATTGAATTCTGGTCCTTGCAGTTGGCACATGAGGCGGCGGAAATTGCAAAATATCGGCAAAAATATCTCACGGACATCAACGAAAGCGTAAAAAAATGCTTTCGGGATATGACGGACGAAAAAGAAGAACCGCAACTGCTTTATGACGGATCGAGTAATCAATCGCCCGAAGAATATCTTGACACGAAAGAAACCGAAAAAAAATATCGGGAACTGCTCCTCACGAGAGGAGATCGGGAAATCGGTGCGGGAACAACGCTCTGGGGCATTCACAAGGACGATATCAGAATTACCCTCAACGGCAAGGAAGCAAGATTTTTTGCGTCGCAGGGACAGCAAAGGTCGCTCGCATTGGCACTCAAACTTTCCGAAGGGGAAGAATGCAGAAAAATCTGCGGAGAAATACCGGTCTTTCTCTTGGACGATGTCTTCTCGGAACTGGACGAAAGAAGAAGAAGGTATCTGAGAGAGAAAATCGACGGCAGGCAGGTTATTATCACGTCCTGCGAACCGGACAGTAAAGTGACGGGCAAAAAAATCAAGGTGGAAAACGGAACATTTCGGGAGGACGTTTTATGATAGTCGGAAACGGTATGATTTACCTGCATATCGGCAACAACCGGAATATTCGCACGAAAGACGTGATCGGCATTTTCGATGCGGACAGTGCAACCGTATCTAACATAACGAAAAAATTTTTATCGACTGCGGAAGCCGAGAAAAAAGTGAAATTTGCATCTCTCGAAGTGCCGAAATCCTTTGTGCTTTACAAAGACAGAAAGACGAAAACGGTCAAAATCTGTTTTTCGCAACTGTCAAGTGCCTCGCTGTTGGGGCGGACAAAAATATAAAGATATACAGATACAGAGTGATACGGACGGAAAGGAAAGAAAATGGACGAAAATAAAGAATTGAACGAAAACAACCAAAACAACCAAAACAACCAAAACGGCGAAAACACGGAAAACAGTGTTGCGGAGAAGAAACCGGAACATATTCCGCACGCTTATGACGAAACGCAGATTCAGGTTCTGGAAGGATTGGAAGCGGTCAGAAAAAGACCGGGGATGTATATCGGTTCGACATCAATCAGGGGCTTGCACCACTTGGTATACGAAATTGTCGACAACAGTATAGACGAGGCGTTGGCAGGCAGATGCAACCGCATTGAAGTCAAACTTCTGCCGGACGGCAGTTGCTCGGTTCAGGACGACGGTCGCGGAATTCCGAGCGGAATTCACCCCAAAATGGGCATTCCGACTTTGGAGGTTGTTTATACCGTTCTGCACGCAGGCGGTAAATTCGGCGGTGACGGCTACAAATTCTCGGGCGGTCTGCACGGTGTCGGTGCATCGGTTGTAAATGCCCTGTCCGAATGGGTTGAAATCGATAACTGCCATGACGGTGAGAGATATACCGAACGGTTTGAACGCGGTGTTGTCGCAAGAAAATTCAAGGACGAAGGACCGACCGACAAGCACGGTCTTTATGTCCGTTTCAAGCCGGACGCACAGATCTTCGAAGAAACGGTTTTCGATTACGAAACGCTCTTGAAACGGTTGAGAGAGCAGGCATTTCTGAATGCAGGCGTAAATATCTCTCTGCGTGACGAAAGAGAACCGCAGGAAGACGGCACATACCGTGAAGACGATCTCATGTATGAGGGCGGTATCAGATCTTTTGTCGAGCATATCAACGAGCAGAAGCACTGCGAAATGATTCACCCCGATGTCATTTATATGCGTGCCGAAAAAGAGGATTGCGTGGCGGAGGTCGCTCTCCAATACAACGACAGTTACAACGAGGCACTGCTCACGTTTGCAAACAATATCAACACCGTTGAAGGCGGTACGCACGAGGTCGGTTTCAAAACGGCTCTCACGAAAGTTTTCAACGATTACGGCAGAAAATACGGCATTCTCAAAGATTCCGACAAGAACCTTTCGGGCGAAGACGTAAGGGAAGGTTTGACGGCTATCGTGTCGGTCAAACTCACCGAGGCACAGTTTGAAGGACAGACCAAAGGCAAACTCGGAAACAGCGAAATGCGGACATTTGTCTATACCCTTGTCACCGAAAAACTTGCGGAATATTTAGAGGAACATCCCGATGTGGGCAAAGCAATCCTCGACAAAGCCTTGGCGGCATACCGTGCAAGAGAGGCGGCGAGAAAAGCAAGAGAGGCAACGAGAAGAAAAGGACTTCTGGGAGGAAACTCACTCCCCGGGAAACTTGCCGACTGTCAGGAAAAGAATGCGGAACTCACCGAACTTTATCTCGTGGAGGGAGATTCCGCAGGAGGCTCTGCAAAGCAGGGAAGAAACTCCCGTTTTCAGGCAATTTTGCCCCTGCGTGGTAAAGTCCTCAACGTTGAAAAAACAAGACTGGACAAAGTTTACGCAAACCAATCGCTCATACCGATCATTCAGACACTCGGATGCGGTATCGGGGACGAATTCGATCCGGCAAAACTGCGTTACGGAAAAATCATCATTATGGCGGATGCCGATGTCGACGGTTCGCACATCAGAATTCTGCTTCTGACCTTCTTCTTCCGTCATATGCGGAAATTGATTGAGGACGGACACGTTTATTTCGCACAGCCCCCGCTTTATAAAATTTACCGCAAAGGATCGAAATACGGCAACGAACGGTATGCATTCTCGGACGAGGAAAGAGACAGAATCATAGCCGAAATGGGAGGCACGAATATCGAAGCCGACCGTTACAAAGGTCTTGGTGAAATGGATCCCGAACAGTTGTGGGAAACGACGATGGATCCGAAATTCCGCACGATTCTGCGTGTGACGATAGAAGATGCCATTGCCTGCGACGAAATGTTCTCCCTGCTTATGGGCGATAAAGTCGATCCCCGCCGTCAATTCATCGAGCAGAACGCCAAATTCGCCGAGAATCTGGATATCTGATGTTTCTTTCGAGTAATCATATTTCAAAAATTCTTTACTCATGAAACTATTCAAAAACAAATTTTTTATCGTGTGTCTTGCGGTGGCGGTGGCGT
>CAVGAA010000041.1:0-11397 GCA_963627065.1 bacterium
CTGTTATTCTACAATCACTGTTGAGATGCTGTTTCCCTGCATATCAAAGTACCAAAGTTTCCCGCAAAGGTCGATCTGCACCGTCTTGTGTTTGTCATTTTGGTTGATAAGAACCGCAACAATTTTGCCGTCGTGATTATCAATGACAAAGCCCTCGGTCTGACGTTCAATCTTCGGGTATTGAGCAACACTCAAACCGAACGTATCGCCGGCGTAAACGGGATACAAATCCGATTTCGGGGTTACATAGGGTGCAATATGCGAAAAGGCTTGGTATTGACCGCTGTAACGAAGTTCACCGGTCCGGCTGTCACGAGTCACGAGACCGCCACAAGTTCCCATAAACGGACCGATGCACGGACCGCCCATTTCGTCCAGTATCAGATTCCAACCGGTAAAGGAACGGTAGCCGGTTTTGATTGCCTCGGACACAATCGTCCCCCATTTGCACCAATCGTCGGAATAATTTTCGGTCAGACGAGGTCCGCCCTCGGTAAAATGCAGTTTCAGATTCGGATATTTCCGAGTGACCTCTGCCGTCTGCTCAACCGTCCCGTTATAATAATGGAATGCCACACCGTCGCAGATTTTTGAAAGTCCGTGACAATTGTCCAGTTGCCACAGCACCCGTGCCGTATCGTTGAAGTTGTGGTCATACATCCAAATTTCAATATCGAGATTTTGTTCGGCAAACTTTTTCTTCAAAATTCCGATAAATTTTGCTTCGATTTCCGGATGCCAGATGCAAGCCGGCATATGTCCCGATTGCTGTGTGTTCGGTTCGTTTTGCGGAGTGATTGCCGATATTTTGATGCCATGCTCGGCATAAGCACGAATAAATTTTATGATATAATCGGCGTAGCAATCCAAAAATTCGCTCCGCATATATCCGCCACACATACTGCCACCGGTCTTCATCCAGAACGGCGGACTCCACGGAGATGCAAACAGATACAAATTCGGATTGATTGCCAGAATCTCCTTGATCATAGGAATGACGTACTGCTCGTCACGTGACACCGAAAAATGTTTCAATTCGGTATCGAACGGTTCATCATCGTATGAATAAAGTTCCGCAGAATAGTCGGATGCACCGATGCAAAGCCGACCGACCGAAAGTCCGATTCCTTTTTCCGTGTAGATGTTCTCTAACAATGCATGCCGATCGGCGGGGTTCATCAAACTCAATTCGTAGCAGGTTGCAGGCGTGATCGCAACACCGAAGCCGTAAAATCCGTTCATGCTTTCGGAAGAAACGCTTAAAAGTTCGCTCCCCTGAACCCGCAAAGCAGGGAAAATTTGCCCTTTCGAACGGATATGGTCCTTATCGGTAAAAATAACCGTGCCTTTCATGTAACAGAAACCTCCAAATTTTGTAAGTCATACTCACTACATAACATTATACATAAAAAAGGCAAAAAAGTCAATAGAAAAAAAGCCAAAAACAAACGGAGTTTTTGGCTTTTTCAAATCCGGACGTTCAAAATCAAAGCAGATACAATTATTATCAATCCGGAAAGATACCGGTGCGGATTCGGAGAATTTTCGGTTTCTCCGTTATTTGCGGATCAGTTCACACAGAACGACAGAGTTGTCCGTCATTTCAAACGATACCTCGGGATTGTCCTTTCCGACATCCTTTGCATCGGTTTCGTACAACTCTCCGGCACGGCGAAGTTCTTCAATCTGTGCTTCGTTCGGATGCTCCGGCGATCCGATCTTCTCATAATGGCGGAAAGAATTGGAGTGTTCACGGTCGATCACCCACAAACGCACACGGTATTCCCCATCCAAGCCGTCAAAAGTGAGTTTGACCGGAACGGTTCCGTTTTCGCCGTCAAAATATTCGTTGGCGTTGGAAAGCAAAATCGCTTTGTTTCCGTTGGCAAAGCCGGTGGGCAGAACGCTCAAATCAGGACACTCGCCGTCGGAACTGTAAGTAAGACGAATATTTCCAAGTTTTGCCCCCAGCGTAAACGCATTATAAATCGGCTTGCGGAAAAAGTTCAGCGTGAAAAAGTTACGGAATCCCGAAAAATCGGTAACCATTTCGTGCTGTCCGGAAAGGCAGATCATCATCTTTTCGAGCGGAATTCTTTTTTCGTCGAAAAACGTGATCATTTTTGCATAGTATGCCGAAAAAACTTCGCTTTCACGGCAAATCAGGTCGGGGCATTCCTCTACATTGTAAAATCCGCTCGAACACATCCCCCACTCGTCCATAATGAGCGGAAGATCCGAAAAGCCGTAAGCCTTTACAAGATCGCAAACTTTTGCAATCGGTGCAAAATGATTGGTAACTGTAATTCTTTTGCTTTTATCCAGAAGCTTTCTGACACTTGCCCCGTAATTGTGGAAAGAAACAAAGTCAAGTTTTTTGCCGGTTTCCCGAATATGTGCCAGAAACAACTCCATAAATTCGGGATTATGTGCCATTACAGGTCCTCCGATGCAGAGTTTTTCACTCACCGCACGCAAACCCGCTTCAAAGGCATCGTAAAGTTTGCAATATTCTCCGCACCGCACATTGAAATTGACTTCGTCTTCTTCCTTCATCCAGAACGGTTTGATGTCCGGTTCATTCCAGCACTGCAACCGCCAAGATGCCACCGTGTCTTCTCCGTAACGGTCGACGAGGTGTGCCGTGTATTCGTAGCATATCTTTTCCCAAAGTTTGTAATCTTTCGGGGGCGATGTTACAATCATCTTTCCTTTGTAACGTGTTTTGTTCTTGCTCACCGAACTGGTCTCCGTCGAATTCCGAGCCATAAAAGGTGGCATAAACGTGTAGGCAATCATCGGTGTGAAGCCGTGTGCGAGCAGATAATCGATACGAAAATCGTTGAGCGAGTAGTCATACGACAAACTGCCGTCTTCGTTCAACGTTACGATGTCCTCAAACATATTGTAAATTCGCACGGTCTGTGCGGTATGGTCAACTGCAATCTGATTCAGAATTCTCTGTCCCCAGTCATCCTCGATGGCGTCCGTCGGGTGAAAGACGATGTGATTCCAGAAATTTCGGATCTCACCGTCCGTCCGATTCGCATAAACGGTTACGTTCATTTGCTTTTCCTCCGTAAAAAGTGTTTTTTTTCTAACTTTGCACATTTCTTTGCAAATTTCGGAAAAAGGTTGACATTCCAACGAATTTGTGATAAAATATGCAGTGATTGATGCCGGAATTCTTCCTTTTGCAGGCATCTGATACTATTATACTTCTCTTATCGTCAAAAAGCAATATCAAAAGCATACTTGTTTATGCGATTTTTTTACATATAAAGGACACTCTATGGAAACAGAATTCGTACCGGAAGAAAATATGCATCCGCATATCACGCTCGTTCAACTTTACAACTCCAGAGGAAAAGTGAGACCGCCCTTCCGAATCGCCCATTATTTTGAGGTCGGTGTCTATCTGGAAGACAGCGGTACGCTCAATGTGGACGGCAAACTCTTTCCGCTTCATACGGGGGACGTCCGCTTTATTCACCCCGGGATGAAGGTTTCCGGTACGCTGGGTTCGGACGGCGAGGACTTTTCCTGCTACTCCTGCTATTTTTCTCTCGGAAAGCAAAACACCGACTACGATCCGCATATTATAGATGCAATTCCACCCATTCTGCATTACGGTCCGCAGGCGGTGGAAAATATGCGAAATATGATGGAACTTTTCTACTCCACGAAACTCGGCAGTAAATTGAAAATGAATGCTCTCCTGCTCAAAATGATCTCGGACCTTTACACACTATCGGTGCAGGAAACCGCCGTTCCCGATTCCGTAAAAATTTGTATGGACTATTTGGAGGAGCATTTCGGCGAGCATATCACGTTGGAAGTACTCGGCAGACTCAGCGGGTATGTTCCCCTGCACATCCTCAGACTTTTCAGGGAATCTACCGGACAAACCCCACACGAATATTTATGCACTTACCGTTTGCTGCAAGCAAAAAAGATGCTTTGCAACACAAACGATTCCATCGCCGATATTGCATTTTCGTGTGGATTTCAATCGGCATCCCATTTTCAGAAACTTTTTCAAAAGCGTTTCGGCATTACACCCAACCGTTTCCGCAAAACGACCGTTTCGGTTGAATTTTGAGAAATCACGGCGTTTTTTTGCCCGTACGGATGCTATATTCACTCCGAGATGACCTCGTCAAGCATATCACGGTAGCCGAGCGAATAGATATACTGCTTGCCTAATTTGCTCTTATCGCAGAGTAATATTTTTGTGTTTGCCCGTTCGAGCATCACTCGGCGGAGGTTGTTTTCCTCAATCGAGAGGTCGGTCATTTCCCCTTCGTCCGACAGTCCACGGCAGGAGAAAAAGACCACATCGGCGTGCATCGAACGGATGCAATTTTCTGCGTGCGTGCCGACATAGGAATAGGATTTCGTAATCATCTGTCCGCCCGTTCCGATGACACGCACGCCCCTTTCCGCCAGTGCGAGAGCCGTTCTCGCTCCGCTCGTGACGACCAGAACATCCTCGGTTTTTGCCAGATACTCGACCATGTGCGATGCCGACGAAGAACCGTCCAGAAAAACGACGTCCCCTTTGTGCAGGAATGCGGATGCCCGCTCCGCCATTTTCGCTTTTGCCAATTCCTGCTCGGTTTCCCGCACCGCATAGGGAATTTCACGGTCGGGTGCACCGCCTAAAATCGCCCCTCCGTGTACCCGTTTGAGATAGCCCTGCGATTCGAGAATTGCCAAATCTCTGCGGACGGTTGCCTCGCTTGCGTACAGTTTTTTCGAAAGTCCCGCAACCGATGCACTTTTCTCCCGTTTGAGTATTTCGAGCAGTTCCGCTTGTCTGTCTACGGTCAGCATTTTTGCCCCCTCTTTCGTGATTGATTATGATTGCTTTTGATTGATTTTTCGCAAAACAGCGATTTTTTTTCATTTTTACCGCCATCTCTTGACGGATTATGATTGATATGATATGATTATAGCATAAACTTACCGTAAATTCAAGAGGAGATACGAAAAAAATGAAAACAACTGCAATTCGACTTTACGGAGCAAACGATTTGCGTATGGAAACCTTTGACCTGCCGAAGCTCGGCGACGGCGAAATTCTCATGCGTGTTGTGACAGATTCACTCTGTGCGTCCACTTACAAAGCGGTCATTCAGGGAACGGCACACAAACGTGTACCGCCGGATGTGGCGGAGCATCCCGTTATCATCGGTCACGAAATGTGCGGTGACATTCTGGAAGTCGGCAAAAATCTCATAGGCAGATGGAAGGTCGGTCAAAGAGTGGTCATTCAACCGGCATTGAAACTCGAAAATAACTACGATCCCGGGTATTCCTACCGTTGGATCGGCGGTGACACGCTTTATGCGATTGTCCCCGAAATCGTCTTGGAGCGTGGTTGCCTGCTCCCCTACGCCGGCGACTGTTATTATAAAGGGGCGTTGGTCGAGCCAATCGGTTGCGTTCTGCGTGCGTTCAAGGGAATGTACCACACCGATTATACGAATTATCACCGCACGGACGGTGCAAAACGTGGCGGACGGCTGGCGATTTTGGGCGGTGCAGGTCCTATGGGCTTGGCGGCGGTTGAACTTGCCGTTCATTACGCCGGTTGCCGTCAGGTCGTGGTCACGGACCTCAACCAAGACAGACTCGATTACGCATCCGGCAAATGCAGTCCCGAAGATGCAAAAAAAGTCGGTTGCGAACTGGTTTATTGCAACACCTCGAATGTCGAAAATCCCGAAAAAATGCTCATCGATCTCTCGAACGGCGGTTTTGACGATATTATGGTTATGGTCCCCGTCCCCTCACTACTCACTATGGCGGAACGCATCGCTCGCACAGACGGTTGCATCAATTTCTTCGCAGGTCCTGCCGTGCATACGCTCGACGGAGCATTGAATCTTTACAGAGTTCACTATGACGGCATTCATCTGGTCGGCACTGCCGGAAGCATTCCAGAGGACACGACGGACACCATTGACCTCATCGAGCGTGGCGTAATCAACCCCGGGGTTATGGTTTCGCACATTCTCGGTATGAAGGACGTGCCGAGTACGATTTTCGCAATGGCACACGCAAGCGGAGCGAAGAAGGTCTGCTACAACGGGCTGGACATTCCGCTTGTCGCCCTCTCGGATTTTGCGGAACTCGGCAAGACGAATCCTCTCTATGCGAAACTGGACGAAATCGTCAAATCGCACGGAAATGTCTGGTGTGCCGAAGCCGAAAAATACCTGCTCGCAAACGCACCGAAGATGAAAGAGGAAAAGAAATAAGGAAAGAAACGATAAAAAAGCAAGGATAAGAGACAAGCGGACACCGCAAAAGGTGTCCGCTTGTCTCTATATAGTTTTTAAGGTTGAATAAGTTGCGATTATGATTTATTTTCAGAGTTATCAAACAATATCGCAACAGTCGGAGCATTTTTGGTAAGTTTTTTAATGCTTAACTCATCTGCTTTATTATTTGCAAGTCTCAAATTGTTTTCTGAAGAAATCAAAGCCTCTCTCGTTTTTTGTAAATGCGAAATAGTTTTTTCGATTTCCTCTATAGCGGTTTTAAATTTCTCACTTGCTAACTTATAGTTCCTTGCAAATGCAGTTTTAAAGTTATTAATATTATCCTCAAAATTTTGAACATCTACCTGCTGATTGCGAACAACTTGAAGTTCTTGCTTGTATTGCAATGAATTTAATGCTGCATTTCGTAAAAGAGTAATAATCGGAATAAAAAACTGGGGACGAATTACGTACATTTTCGGGTATTTATAAGACACATCAACAATTCCGTTGCCATAAAGTTCACTATCAATTTCAAGGAGAGAAACAAGAATCGCATATTCGCACTTTTTTTCATTTCGATCTTTATCTAATTCTTTAAAAAAATCTTCGTTTTTATGTTTCGTTGCGGTTTCATCTGCTTCATTCTTCATTTCAAACATAATCGATATAAATTCGACTCCGTTCTCATCCGATTCACGGTAAATAAAGTCCCCCTTGCTACCGGTTCTCGCATCGTTGTCTTTTTCAAAATAGGCTTTCGGAAAAGCTGTCATTCGAAGTGAATTGAACTGTGTGAGACAATGTTGCTCTAAACTTTCGCCGATCATTTTGGTAGATTGTTTCGCTTTGAAATCTTTATAATATTCTATTTGCTCATCTTTTAATTTAAGTTTTGCCTCGTACTGCTCTTGCATAGAATTTTTGCTAACAAGATTTTCATTTTCTTTGTTTTTGATTTCACATTTCAATTCGGCAATTTCATTATCTTTTTGGGACAGTTCTTCGTTCTTGCTTTCGATTGCTTTGGTTATGGCAAGTTCCTGAGCTGTTTTATTTGATTCAATTTTTGCTTGCAATTCGATAATTTTTTTGTCAAGATTAGAAATTGCAGTTGCTTTTTGGGCGATTTCTTCGGTATACTTTTTATCGCTTTTGCTATGTTCTTCTTCATTTTGTTTCATAGCTTCTGCAATAGCAATATTTTTCTCCATTTCGTTTGCATCTAACTTTGATTGTAATTCCGCAATTATTTTATCTTTTTCGGCTATTGCCAAATCTTTTTGCGTTATGCTTGCCGTATACTCTTGCTTTTCTTCCAAACGAATAACTTGAAGGGCCTGCTCATGTTTGTCCTCCAAATCTCTTTTTCGCCGTTCTAATTCACGTTCAAATTCTTTGTCACGCACTTGATGTGCAATCTGAGAATACCCTGTTTCGTCAACTTGAAAAACTTCACCGCACTTTGGACATCTAATTTCTTGCATACATTTACATCTCCTTCATTTTTGATTACACGTTCAAAATTCTCGTGTCAGATACCATTATTTATTATATCATATAAATTCCAATTAGTCAATCGACATTTTATACAAAATATGATGTATTTTTTTGTACACTTTAACGAAAGCAATGCCTGCTTTCTAATTTTATACAAACTGACACATAAATTGAAAAAAAGCAGAGGCTGTCTAAATGACAACCTCTGTTCTTTGGAGCTGGTGATAAGACTTACGAACTTAAATGGGCGGATTTTAGTTTTGCAAATTTGTTTTGCTCTGCTATTCCGCCCATTCTTCCGCTGTATATAAGTATTATATCTCTCGTTATGGGGTGCAAACATAGTGCTATCAATAGAAAGACGTTACAGCGGAGAAGTTCTGCGTCAATATAAGTCTCCATAAAGAAAAAGCACCTCAAGGGTGCTTTTTCTTTATGTGTTAGGAAAACCATTTTAATACAAATGCAACCACCCTTGAATTTTAGGCAGTAATCGTGTTCCTACTGCAACACCCTAAATGAAATAGTTCATAGTATTTATGACAACAAAAATCCCAACCTATCTCTATCAGTTGGGATTTCTACAAATATCAAAGTTGTTAAAAATTATTTTAATCTACCGTTATTTCTCTTCCGTTTCTAAATAAGAAGGTTATTGTTCCGTCTTTGTTTACGGTCGCCTTGTCTATCATGTAATTCCAAATGCCCTCGTCCCACTCTTCAAGAATCAATGGTCGATTTTCTAAATCCTTAACGAATGCTTTCATATATTTCGCCTTTGCATTTTTCTCTTGAATTATATTCTCGTCCTTTTCGATAAGGCTTAGAAGCTTTTGATGTTCTTCGTCATATTCGTTGTATTTCGCTTGAAAGGTATCTTGTGGCATTGCCTCTCTTGCGTTCTTGGCAATTAAATTCTCTACCAAAACAATGATATCTTTTACCCTGTCATTTGCTCCCCTTATTTCTTCTTCGAATTCTGCCGTATTACAAAGCAAATCAATCATATCATTGCAATCGGACACTACTCGGGTTCTATCGGACATAAAATTTGCATAGACTTTTAAGAACATTTTCTTTATCGTTTCTTCATCAAGCGTAGGCGTTTGGCATTTTTGGTGCGTCTTATCGAACTTACCGTTGCATCTGTAAATCAACTTTCTGTATTTATCGGTTGAATGCCACACCTTTTGACCGTAGAAACTGCCGCAGTCTCCGCAAATGAGTCTGCTTGAAAAAGTGCTTGAACATCCGTAAGTACCGTTCAATGCCTTTCTTCTTTTTCTTTCTGCTTGAACCATTTCCCATTCATCGGGGTTGATAATCGGATCATGGTGATCTTCCACATAGTAACTGTCAACCTCACCGTTATTTTTTACAAGCTTATGGGATAGAAAATCTTTTACATAGGTCTTTCTGATGCAGGCATCACCTTTATATTTTTCGTTTTTAAGAATGCTTTCAAGCGTTGTAATTAACCATTTGTCTTTCCCCATAGGAGTCTTATATCCGCTCTCTTCAAGAAATTTTGCAATGGCGGTGAGTGTTTTGCCTTGAAGAAACAGTTTATAGATCAACCTGACTACCTTAGCTTGTTCTTCGTTTATAATAAAGCCCTTCTTTGCATCGGTCGGATGCTTGTCATAACCCAGAAAGTTCTTATATCCGCAACTCGTGTAACCTTCTGCGTAGCGTTTCTTCTTGCCCCATTTTACATTCTCACTGATGTTTCGTGATTCCTCTTGGGCAATGGATGCCATAATGGTTAATGACAATTCTCCGTTTGTATCAAGCGTGGATGTGTTTGTTTCTTCAAAATAGACCTCGACGCCTTTTTCTTTTAACTGTCTTGCAAGCCCTATCGTGTCAAGGGTATTTCTTGCAAAACGCTGAACCGATTTCATGATAATTTTATCTATCTTTCCGTTCAGGGCATCGTCAATCATTTTATTAAACCCGACACGGTGTTTTCTGCTCGTCCCTGTTATACCCTTATCCGAATACATACCTACGAACTCCCAATCCGGTCTTTTGGCTATATATTTTGTGTAATAATCAATCTGAGCCTCATAAGAATTGACTTGCTCTTCCTGTTTTGTAGACACTCTCGCATAGGCGGCCACTCGAACCTTGCGTATCGTGTTTGTGGGGATGTGCGTTATCGCATTTACTTTTTGTGGGATTACCGTTACCTTAGCCATTATCTTTACCTTCCTTTCTTGCAAGATATCTTTGTCTTGCTTTTTCTCTCATTTCAGGTGTCCATGATTCGCTCCTTGACCTATCTTTCCACTGTACCATGCTGATTTCTCCGCTTTTCAAATGGACCTCAAGCATGTTATTGTTTTTTGCTACAATCTTTTTGACCTTCCCTCGCATTTTCTGTTCGTCAAATTCCTTTAGATTTAGCAATTTTGTCATTTCCGTAATTAAGATGCTTTCGGGAACACTCTTGGATTGGCAATAATTCTTACCGAGTTCGTTGTATATGTTGCATTCGTATTTCGGGATATAATGTGTCTTTTTGTATTTGAACTTGCCTCCGCACTCTCCGCATTCAATCATTCCCGTAAAAATATGAACAGGCTTATTTCCGCCAGGTTTTGGTTGTTTACTTTTTCGTATAGCCATAGCCTTTTCAAATGTTTCTTTGGAGATAATCGGCTCGTGATTATCTTCTACCAAATACATGTCCTTCTCTCCACGGTTTACCTTTGAGAGCTTGTTTAGGTAACTATCCGTATAAGTCTTTTGTAATAAAAGGTTTCCCGTATAGTTGTAGTTTGTTAGAACACTTTGCACGGATACTTTACACCACAAGTTTTGTTGCTTACTTTTTATTCCGTGGTCATTTAGATATCTCGCAATCTTACAATCTCCGTATCCTCCAATGTAAAGGTCAAAGATAAGTTTTACAACTTCTGCTTCTTCGGGGATGATTGTGAATTTGCCTTTGTAAAGGTTATATCCAAGGCAGTTCCTTCCACCGAACGGAATACCCTCCTCGAAGTTTTTCTTAACTCTCCATAAAGTGTTTAAACTACAAACTCTCGATTGCTCTTGAGCTGAACTTGCAAGAAGGGTTATAAGGAGTTCTCCTTCGGAAGAGAGAACATGAATACGTTCTTCTTCAAAATAGATATCTACGCCTATTTCTTTCATGCGTCTTATCCATTTAAGTGTTATCTCGGTGTTTCTTGCAAACCTTGTAAGGGACTTGACGAGAATGATGTCTATCTTGCCTGCCTCCGCATCGGAAAACATCTGCTCGAAATCTCCTCTTGTCTGTTTCGTTCCGCTCTTGCCATAGTCTGAGTAGATACCGACATAGTTCCAGCTCGGATTGTTTTGAATGAGTGCAGAAAAATAACTGACCTGATTAAATAAACTGTGAAGCATGGTGTCCTTATCTGCCGATACTCTTGCATAAGCACAAACGTTGAGCTTTTTAGGCAGTGTCGTTTGTTTTGGTGTTATCGTTATTTTTGTCATTTGCCTCCTCCTTGTTTGGTATCATATATATCACTCTAAACGGAGAAAATATCAAGTCATTTAGACGAAATATACTCAACAAATTTAACGAATATTTGTTAGCCATTCTTTGTTCAATTTTAAGATACTCCTTCTC
>CAVGAA010000042.1:0-10810 GCA_963627065.1 bacterium
GGGAGCGGGCAAACTCGCCGCATCGGCTATCGATAAGGAATTGACGAAATAAAGTCAAAGCCGAAGGAAATCAAGCAAAATAAAATAAGCACAAAAAAGCACACCTTGAAAAATTCGGGTGTGCTTTTCGTCGGTTTCGGTTATCCGAAAAATCGCTCAAAAGATCGGTCAGTCTTCTTCCGATGCACGGAGAATTTCCGCCAGAGCGTGGACACTCTCCTCAATCGGCATGGCAGTTGTGTTGATCATAATGTCATAGTTGGAACGGTCGCCCCACTTGTGACCGGTGTAGTAGGCGTAATATTTCGCACGGTTGCGGTCGACTTTGCGGATTTGTTTTTCCAACTGTTTATCGGTTAGTGCATCGTCCTCGTGCGATTTCTCACGGCATCTTGCAATTTTGGTCGGCATATCCGCATAAATGAAGATGCGGAGCGGATTTTTCTCACGCAGAATGTAATCGGCACAGCGACCGACAATCACACAGTCGGATTTTTCCGCCATATCCCGAATGGTGTTTGCCTGCTCAGCGTAGACGGTTGTGTATTGGCGGAGCAGATAATCCGGTGAAGAACCGTGCAGGGTTTTGCCGACGGTAATGGGAAAATATGTCCCGGGAGCACCCTCGACAATGTGGTGAATGTAACTTTCCGCCATTTTCGTCCGCTTGGAGATTTCCTCCATTATTTCACGGTCATAATAAGCAATACCGAGTTCTTCGGCAAGCCGTTTTCCGAACTCACGCCCTCCGCTTCCGAATTCACGCCCGATTGTAATAATCCGATTCATAAGAATTCCTCCCGATTGACTTGTTACACGCTTTCCTTGACGAAATCCGTGCGGTCAATTCTCTTTTCTAACACTTTATTATACTACTTTTTTGTGAAAATGTCAAGGAAATGTTGACAATTTTTGCCATACGGCAAGCATTTACTTTATAAGCAGATAGACCAAAAGCCCTGCCTGCCAAGCAAGCCCCAGAACGGCGACAAGCCAAAAATACCAATGCTTTGTTTTGTGACGGAAGAGGAGCATTCCGAGCGTTGCCCCGACAGCACCGCCGAAGAATGACAGCGACAGAAGCACCGATTCTTTGATCCGCCACTTGTGCTTTTGAGCCTTGCGTTTGTCAATGCCGTAAAACAGAAACGCCGTAAAACTCATAACGGCATAAATCAGAAGTACAATTTTTACATATTGATTCATAAAAAAACTCCTTCGATATAAAGTAGTTTGTGACTGTAGCTAATTTCAATGGCTGTTGAAAATTCAGGGGGAAAACTTTGGAACTTTGCTCTGCCTTCGGTTAGAGTTTTCCTGCAAGGGAGTTGAAAACTCGAGAATTTCGGGAAAAAGGGCATCATTTTCGGCTCGTGGCACTTGCTTTAATTTGGTGCAGATGCCCTTTTTGCCGAAAGTTCTTTGGGTGATTAGGGCTTTCTTTCAAGAAAGCCCTAATCAGGGTTTGGGACAGAGTCCCAAGGTCTTCCCCCCTAAATCTTCAATAAATCATTCGGAATCTGCGACAGCAGGGCGACAGAGCGGTGGTATTTTTCGGAGATATCGTCTTTCATTCCGCTTTTGGTCCAGTCCATACAAAGCCCGATAAACTGGCAACGCACGAAATAAATCAGGGCATCACGGTCAACCGCCGACACGTCTTTCCCACGCAACTGTTCCTCGACGAGGAGCGTCGCCGTGTGGTTGCACATTTTGATGACGAAATCTTCATAGACAACACGGTCAACCGAGTTGTAAATGTGGTAGACCGCTTTTTTGTTTGCCTTAACAAAGGAAAAAGCCTTTTCGATACATTCGCTCATTGAATAGACGGTATCGTTTTCCCTGACAAGCGTGTTTGCCGAATCGGTGATAATGGCTTCGAGCAGGCTCGGAATGTCCTGAAAATGGTAATAGAAGGTGTTTCGGCTGATGTTGCAAACGTCGACAATGCTCTTGACGCTGATTTTGTTCAGAGGTCGCTCGTTGAGCAGTTTGATAAACGCCGTTTTGATTGATTCTTTGGTATAATCGTTTGCCACCGGAACAACTCCTTTCCACGAAAATGCGGTTCGATAACCGACTTATAACTTATTTATTATAGCATAGAAAGGCGACAAAATCAACCCGTTTTGCCGTTTTTTCTCATTTTTTCACCGAAAAACAGTAAATAATTAGAAAAAGAACAGTTTTTATTCCAATAAATCCTATCAAATTGCACTCCGAGCGACAAAAATCAATCGAAAGCGGTTGACAAATCGGTTTTTCTATGATAAAATATAAATAATTATATTTTTATGCTTTGAGGTTTATTATGCATTGGTCAGAAGAGATCGCACAAAAAATCATAGACAGAAATCCGGACAAGGAAGAATATGTCTGTGCCGCCGGTACAAGTCCGTCCGGTTCGGTTCACATCGGTAATTTCAGAGACGTCGCTACGCCTCTTTTCGTCGTCAAAGCCCTGCAAAAGAAGGGCAAAAAAGCCCGTCTGCTCCTCTCATGGGACGATTATGACCGTTGCAGAAAGATTCCCGCAAACGTGCGTGAGGTCGTCGGCGACAGTTACGATAAATACATCGGTTGCCCTTATGTCGATATTCCCGATCCGTGGGGATGCCATAAGAGTTTTGCCGAGCATTTCGAAGAAGAATATCTCAATGCTCTGAAAAAGTTCGGTATCGACATCGAATGCAGGTATCAGGCGGATATGTACCGTTCGGGTGCTTATACGCAGGACATTCTCGAAGCACTTCGCAAGCGTGGGGAAATCTTTGAGATTCTCGACTCCTTCAAGACGAAAGATCCCGACAAAACGCCCGAAGAGCTGAAAGCCGAGCATGACACGGAAAAGGCAAACTACTACCCCGTGAGCATTTTCTGCCCCGAATGTCACTCGGACTTTACCACCATTACAAGCCTTTCCGACGATTGCACCACTGCGGAATATACCTGCCGTTGCGGACATCACGGAACATTTCATTTCCTCAGTGATTTCAACTGCAAACTCGGTTGGAAAGTAGACTGGCCGATGCGGTGGAGATATGAAAAAGTCGATTTCGAACCCGGGGGAAAAGATCATGCCGCCCCGACCGGTTCTTACTCAAACGCAAAAATCATTTCGAAGAAGATTTTCGGCTTCGAACCGCCGATTTTCCAAGGCTACGAGTTTATCGGCATCAAGGGAATGACCGGAAAAATGTCTTCGTCGTCGGGTTTGAATCTCACGCCGGACGCCCTCTTGAAACTTTATCAACCGGAAATTATTCTTTGGCTTTACAGCAAAACCGAACCGACAAAAGCCTTTGATTTCTGCTTTGACGACGGCATCTTACGCCAGTATTTCGAATTCGATAAAATGCTCACCGACTGCCGTAACGGCACGGCAAACGAAGCGGTTCAGGCTATTATGTACAACTGCAAAATCGAAGGTCGTGATATTGTAACCATCCCCATGAGCCTGCTCGTGCAACTCGGTTCTATCGTCAATTTCAACGTCCCCATGCTCGAAACGGTCTTCTCGAAAATCGGCACGCCCTATACACGGGAGCAGTTTGCCGACCGCCTCGACCGTGCAAAATATTGGCTCGAAGAATGTGCCCCCGATCAGGTCAACCGCCTGCGGGAAACGAGAAACTGGGAAGTTTACAACACGCTGAACGAGGACGAAAAAAAGGCAATTGCCCTGCTTCATGACGGAATCAAAGCCGGCGGATATGATCTGGACGGTCTGAACACGATGCTTTACGGCATTCCGAAGACTGTTTATCCGCAGTTTGCCGAATCGAAAGAACTCCGCTCCATTCAAAGCACCTTCTTCAAAACGGTTTACAAACTCCTGCTCGATAAGGAGCAAGGTCCGAGACTGTATCTCTTTTTGTACGCAATCGAAGCCGATAAATATGTCGGTCTGCTCGATTTCTCTTACCCCGAAACCGAGAAAGAAAAGAACTACGGCAAAGTCACCGAAGAATCTGCCCCTGCCGAGACGACACCGGTTGAAACTGTCGCAAAAGAGGCGGATCCGGTCGAACCCGTCAAGCCCCAGATTACGATTGACGATTTCGCAAAACTCGATTTCCGTGTCTGCAAAGTCATCAAAGCCGAACCCGTCCGCAAGTCGAATGCCTGCCTGAAAATTACGCTCTTTGACGGCATCGGCGAACGTGTGATTATGTCCTCGATCAAAGCCGAGTACACGCCCGAAATGCTGATCGGCAGAAAAATCATTGTCGTTGCCAACCTCAAACCGAGCCGTATCTGCAACGTCAATTCGCAGGGAATGCTCTTGGCGGCGACCAACAATGCCTGCGGATGCAAAATTCTCTTTGTGGACGACTCCGTCCCCGAAGGCACGCCGATTCATTGAGGTGACAAATGGCAATTCAGGTAAAATTAAAACTTTCAAGGGGCATGACCGCTCCGACCTATGCAACATCGGGCAGTGCCGCAGTCGACCTGCGTGCCGCTCTTGACGAGGGGTGTGAAGTCACGATTCCGGCAGGAGGGCGTTCGCTCATTCCTACGGGACTTGCAATCTCTCCCGAAACATCCGGTGTCGTTGCGATTCTGGCAGGCAGAAGCGGACTCGGTGTCAAAAACGGTGTATCGCTCTCGAACGGTATCGGCGTTATCGATTCGGACTACCGCGGAGAAATTCAGGTGGGACTTATCAACCACGGGAGCGAGCCGTTTACAGTCAGACGCGGTGACCGCATTGCACAGATGTTTTTCCTGCCGGTTGAACACGCAGACTTTTCGGTTGTCGATACGCTTGACGAAACAGAGCGTGGCGAGGGCGGTTTCGGTCACACGGGAGTCCGGTGATTTTCGACTCATCCTGCACCGATTGTAACAATCATCGGCAATCATAAACAGTCATCAATAATCAACCTGCTCTTACTATGACAAAAAGAAAAGCACCTGCCGTTTCGGCGGGTGCTTCGTGGGTTGTACGAAATTAGTTTTAATTTTCTTTCACTTTTAACAGTTATCCTTGTCCCGAACACAGATAATTCACTTTTTTGGGGGCGATTTTATGTGGGTTTTCTTTGCACTCGGTTCTGCACTGTTTGCAGGTGCGACATCGATTCTCGCCAAGTGCGGTATCAAAAAGACCGATTCCACCGTTGCCACCGCCATTCGCACGGTTGTGGTGCTTTTTATGGCGTTTGTTATGGTTTTGGTGGTCGGATCGCTCGGCACTTTTCCGTCCGTTTCCGCTAAAACGTGGGTTTTCCTCGTTCTGTCGGGACTTGCCACCGGTGCATCGTGGCTTTGCTATTTCAGGGCATTGCAGATAGGGGACGTCAACAAGGTTGTGCCGATTGACAAATCAAGCACGGTTCTGACCATTCTTCTGGCATTTCTCGTACTGGGAGAGCCGATTTCGTGGCTCAAAGGCATTTGCGTGGTCCTCATTGCGGTCGGTACGTTCCTGATGATTGAAAAAAAGCCCGAAACGAAGACCGATGCGGAAAAATCAATCAAACGTTCGTGGCTTTTCTATGCGATTCTCTCTGCCGTTTTTGCCTCGCTCACGTCGATTCTGGGCAAGATCGGTATTTCGGGCGTGGAGTCGAATCTCGGCACATTTATCCGCACGGCGGTGGTGCTTCTCATGTCTTGGATGATGGTTTTCGTGACGAAAAAAGCACCGAAACTGCGTGAAATCCCGAAAAACGAACTCGGTTTTATCTGCCTTTCGGGCATTGCGACGGGCGGCTCGTGGCTTTGCTATTACAAGGCATTGCAGGACGGTCTTGCAGGCGTTGTCGTGCCGATTGACAAGTTGAGTATCCTCGTGACGATTTCGTTTTCCTTCCTTGTTTTCCACGAAAAACTGTCCTGCAAGGCCCTTATCGGTTTGGTTCTCATCGTAGTGGGAACGCTCTTAATGCTCGTATAACCGCAACAGCCTTCATACAGTTTGTCCCTTTTTTCCGTGTTGCAGGGCGTTCCACTCGCTTGAAAGAATCGAGCAGACACCTACCGTGACATAGTTGCCTTTGACGAGCATTGCGTCACGCAGGTAGCCCTCAAAGGTCATACCGCAATGTTGCATAACGTGCAGGGATGCCTCATTCCCTTGCATGAATTTTGCCTCGATGCGGTGCAGGTGCAGTTCTTCAAAACCGAATTGCATCACCCGCAAAACTGCCTCTTTCGCAATACCGCGTCCCCAATAATCGGGGTTCAGAACATACCCGATTTCCGCCGAATCGGCAGGGCAGTTGAAAGAGGTAAAACCGCACGTACCGACCATTTTTGCATCCGGTTCGAAGACGATTGACCAATCGTAAAACATCCCTGCGGAATAGCGGTTGCCGAGGTATTGGAGATATTCTTTCGTGTAGAGCCTGTCGGGATGCGGTTTCCACGTGAGGTATTTTGTCACATCGCTACGGCAGGCATATTCGTACATATCGCCGGCATCCGATACCAGCATTTTCCGCAGTGTCAGGCGGTCGGTGAGCAGTTCCGGAATGTGCGAGAACGTGCGGTAAATTTTTTCTTTTCTCATCTTTTCTCCTTGTCGGAGGTGCCGTGTTTCAGGTCTTGCAAATTGCACCGAACTTTATTATACCGCAACGGCGGAAAAAATGCAAGTCTTTCGGAAAAAATCCGAAAGTTTTTTTGTTTTCTATGGCTTTTTGACCTGAATTGTGCTATAATATAAACGAGTGTAAAGTTTTTTTTGTGGAGGTTTAGCCGATGCAGTTTATCGAAGACGAGATTCTGGCAGGGGAATTGATACCGGTTCTTTTGGGAACGTCAAACGAGGCAAATGCGACCGCTCGGCGAATTTTCCGCCGGTTCCGACTGGTGTCGCACCTTTTTTGCGAGAAGAAACCGCCACTGTTCGGTATGAATTTCTGCACGAAATACCACATTGTCAGGCACTCGGCGAGCGATGAAATCATGCTCGGAGCGTTGCTCGACTTTTCGGGGCAACTGCGTGATGCGGACGTCGTTTATTACTTGATTCCCTGCACGGACGAATATGCGAAATTCGTTTGGCGACACCGCACGGAACTCGAATCTTACTATGTCGTCGCCGACGAAAAAGAAATGCAAAAAGTCTGGTACGGAGAGGAGTACGAAATATGAAACGCAATCTGCTCGGCGTTCTGGGCGGTCTCGGACCGATGTCGACCTTCCGATTCTGCGAACTGCTCACAAGCCACACGAAAGCCGAAAAAGATGCCGATCACATCGATATGCTCATCAGCAGTCGGGCAACGACTCCCGACCGCACCGCTTTCATTTTGGGCAATTCGAAAGAGTCACCGCTTCCCGCCATGCGTGAGGAGGTTGCAAGGCTCTCGCAGGGAGGGGCAACGCTTATTGTCATTCCCTGCAACACCGCTCATTATTTTTACGATGCTCTGGCGAAAGATTCGCCCGTACCGCTTCTCAACATCATTGAAGAAACCGTGCGACACCTGCACGCAATGGGGGTGAAAAAGTTCGGTCTGCTTGCAACCGAGGGAACGGTCCGGTCACATTCCTACGAGCGGTATCTTGACGGCACGGATATGCAATGCATTGTGCCGAGTGATGATGAGCAGAGAGAAATCGGGAGCATTATTTACGATGCGGTCAAGTGCGGAAAAGAACCGGATATGACGGAATTTCACCGTGTTGCCGATACGCTCCTCAAACGGGGGTGTGAAGCGTTGGTGCTTGGTTGCACCGAACTGTCACTTTTGCCGAAAGCGACACTCAATCCGGCGGTTTATGTCGATTCGCTCGACGTTCTGGCATATCGCACCATTGTAACCTGCGGAAAAACACCGACGGGCTTTCCGCCTTCTTTCGGCGTGTCGGAGGGCGTACGGAATGACCTTTGATGACTTGTTGAAAAGAGCGGATTCTTTCAGGATTACCGAAAACGCATCGCAAGCAGACGAAAACTCGATTTTTGTCTGCATCAAGGGGGCACGTGCGGACGGACATAAATTCGCTCCTGACGCTTACGCAAACGGTTGCAGGTACTTTGTAGCCGAGGAGACTTTAACACTGCCGGAGGGGGCAAATATCGCCACTGTCCCCGATACGCACAAGGCATTGGCAAGCCTTGCCTGCGAAAATCAAAAACACCCCTCCCGTGAATTGGCGGTCATCGGTATTACCGGCACGAAAGGGAAGACGACGACGGCACACCTCATTTCGCACATTCTCACGCAAAACGGCGTAAAATGCGGTTATATCGGCACGAACGGAATCGATTACGGCGACGGCAACAGAACCCCGACCGCAAACACGACACCGGATGCCGTGACACTGCAAAAAGCCTTGCGGAAAGCGGTCACATCGGATTGCCGTGCCATCGCTCTTGAAGTGTCCTCGCAGGCTCTCAAACTTTCACGGGTTTACGGTACGGTCTTCGATACCTGCCTCTTTACGAACCTTTCTCCCGATCATATCGGAGAGCGGGAACACCCCACTTATGCCGATTACAAAGCCTGCAAACTGTCGCTTTTTACCGATTACAATTCTCATATCACGGTTTGCAATTCGGACGATCCGTTTTCGGAAACGGTGCTTGAAAATACGAAAAGCCCGAAAAGAATAACTTGTTCGATAGGCGGAAAAGCGGATTTTACGGCGGATGACATCGAGCCGTACCGCACCGAAACGGCTCTCGGAAGTCGCTTTCACCTCATAATACCGAACGGCGAGAAATTTTCCGTCCGTTTGCCTTTGGTCGGCAGGGGAAACGTTTCGGATGCCCTTATGGCAATTGCAGTCTGTGTGGCGAGATTCGGTATATCTCCCGTGTCTGCCTGCCAATCGCTCGAAAGTGTTTGCCTTTGCGGTCGGTCGGAGGTGATACCGTACAAAAAGAAAAATGCTTTGGTTGTCATCGACTACGCTCACAACGAGGTCAGTATGCGAAATCTTCTCTGCAATCTGCGACTTTACCGACCGCACCGTCTTATCGTTCTGTTCGGTTCTGTCGGGGAACGCACCGAAAGTCGCAGGGCGGAACTGGGAAAAGTGAGTGCCGAACTTGCCGACGAGGTCATTTTGACATCGGATAATTACGGTACGGAATCGCCCGAAAAAATCATTCGTGACATTGCGGACGGAATGAAAGGATTTGCCACACCGCACAAGGATTTTGTCGACAGGAAAGAGGCAATCCGCTATGCACTCTCCCGTGTGGAGGACGGTGACATTCTGGTCTTGGCAGGGAAGGGACACGAGAGATATCAGTTAATCGGGCGTGAAAAAGTTCCATTTTGCGAGCGTGAAATCGTCCTTGATGCAATCAATTGCGAAAAAAATGCGTGAAAAACGCAAAATCCGAAATTTTTTTTGCAAAAAGTCTTGCAAAATAAAAGAAAGTATGGTATAATGATAGGCGTTGTACAGTGATTGCCCCGTATTCGTACGGTGAAGCGTTAGATTTAGGAGGTGTCAAAAATGGCAAAATGCTGTATCTGCGGTAAGGGCGTTGTGTTTGGTCAGAATGTTTCGCACTCGCATCGGAAAACCAATAGAAGCTGGAAGCCCAATATCCGTAAAATCAGACTGGAAGGCAGCAAATCGATCAATGTTTGTTCCCGTTGCCTGCGCACCATGAAGAAAGCCTAAGTCAGGGGTATTCGAATAGAGAGTTTGGCAGACACCGTGCGTGCCTGCCCTTTCTTTTTAATCTTCTTGTTTATGAGGAAAGTTCACAATGAATAAATTTGCTCTTTTGGGACATGATGTGGGAAACGGCACGAGAGAACTTTTGACACAGTACGGTTATACCGTCCTTTGTATGCCGAACAATCCGTATCTGGTGCCGGCTTTATCGGCTCATCCGGATCTGTCCGTCTTTTTCGCAAAGGAATTTATTCTCACAACAAGGTTCTATTACGAAACTGCCAAGTTTGAATTTGAGCTTTTGTCGGCTATTCTGCGACTGCCGGTGAAAATTGTCGTAAATGTTGTCAATGGCGATTACCACGACGACATTTTCTTGGATGCTCTGCCGGTCGGGAATTGTCTTTTCTGTCTGCCTGAGTATACGGCAGGGGTATTGACCGAACTGCCGGAGTATACGGTTGTACCGGTCAGGCAGGGGTATGCGAAATGCACCGCACTGCCGGTGGGAGATCATGCACTCGTGACGGCAGATCCTTCGATTTTACGATCCGCCGAGCAGGTAGGAGTTGAAACGCTCCGCATTAGCGAGGGCTTTATCGGGCTTGACGGCTATGAATACGGTTTTATCGGCGGAGCGTCGTCCTTCGCCCCTTACGGCGGAATCGACAAAATATTCTTCTCCGGAGATTTGTCATCGCATCCGGACTGCCGAAAAATAACAGATTTTTTGGCTTCGCACGGTTATGAGGCGGTTTGGATTTCCGAAGAACCTCTCCGTGACATCGGAACGATATTTTTGTTTCCGGATAAGTTCGAGTGATATAAGCAGGAACAATATTTTTGCTTGTTATAAGTTTGGTATAAATATAAAATAATGGCGAGGTTGAATATGGAACAGCATAAGAAAGACAGACTGGAACATCTGGCAAAAAAATCGAGAGAATGCGAACTCTCGGAGGAAGAAAAAAAAGAGCAGACCGCTCTGCGTGAGGAGTATATTCGGGAATTTCGGGCTTATTTTCAAAATACGCTCAATCATACCGTCATCCAAACTCCCGACGGCAAAAAAACACCGCTGAACGAGTATAAAAAGAAATAACGGCTTGCAAAGAGAGGGAAGACAAGACCTTGAGGCTCTGCCTCAAACTCCGATTGAAGGGTACATCCGAAGACTCGAATGTGCCGATGGACGGAACCTTTCCCGTCA
>CAVGAA010000043.1:0-10158 GCA_963627065.1 bacterium
GAACCCGTATGGTGTGAACCACACGCCCCTCAAACGTGCGCGTCTGCCAGTTCCGCCACTCCCGCTTATGTTCTGCTTTCGCACAACGCATATATTATACTACTTTTTTTCTCACTTGTCAACCCCTTTTTTCAAAAAAAATTCTATCTTTTTCATTTTTCTTTTTGTTTACTCTTGAAATGTTCCCGAAATATTGGTATAATATTATGGTATGAATTTTCGGAGGCGAACGGGAGGTGTCTGGATGTTCCGCACGAGGGTGACAAAATGCGATTTTTTCCTTATCGGTTTGCTTCTTTTCGTGACGGTCATTCTGGCTCTCTTTCGCATTTCGACCTGCCGTTCGGACAGCACCGAAAATTATCTCCTCATTCACACGTCGGAGGGTGACAGTCTGTATGCTTTGTCGCTTGACCGTGATATCTCCGTCGAGTCGAACGGTTACACGCTGACGGTTCGCATTTCGGACGGTCGGGCGTGCGTTATTCAGTCGGACTGTCCCGACAAAATCTGTGTGCATACCGGTTGGATTTCGGGGCGTGGCGAGAGTGTTGTTTGCGTTCCCGCACTCCTGCGGTTGACCGTTACGGACGGAAATGGGGGTGGTGGCGATGCCGATGCCGTCATCGGGTAGGACACCCGACACTCGGAAAGCCGTGAAGCCGGCTCGCCGTGTCGCTCTCGATGCATCGCTCTTGGCTTTTGCCTTGATGCTCTCCTACCTTGAACACGCAATACCGTTCGCCTCGTTCCTGCCGATTCCGTATTTCAAATTGGGATTGGCGAATGTGGTAGTTCTTCTGGCATTTTCTTGTCTGTCGCCATTCGATGCCCTTGTGATTTCAATTTTGCGAGTCGGTATTACGGGGGTACTGTTCGGCTCTTGGACATCGCTCTTTTTCTCTGCCTGCGGTGCGACATTGACCTATCTTTCCTTGCTTTTGTCAATGCACCTGCTCCGGAATTGCAGTTATCTCGGCATATCGGTTTTGGGGGCTGTTTCGCACAATGTGGGGCAGACTTTGGCATCGGGAATCGTGACGGGGGTGTCTTCGCTCCCGTCGCTCATGGCGGTTTATTTGCCGTTTCTCCTGCCTGCCGGTATCGTTATGGGGACTGTGACGGGGTTACTCCTCAATCTGTCGGTTCCACGCACGGAAAGGTGGTTCAAACCGTGAAATTACGCATGACGTGTTGCATTTTAGCCTTGTTTTTTCTCCTTTCCGTTCTGCCGTCCTGCCGGCAAAATAATAAGCATACAGACGAGTTTTACGGTATGGGGACTTATGTATCGGTGATGCTCTACGGCACACGGGAGGGGGCCGAAAAAGGCTTTTCCCTTGCTCGTTCGACAGTGGCGGAACTCGATGCTCTCTGGTCGAGGACGGTCGCAGGCAGTGACATATCACGCCTCAACGAGTCGGACACGGGTATTTCCGATGCCGATGCAAGAACGGTTGCTCTGATTGCAAAATCTGTTGTCCTGTCGGCTCTCACGGACGGCACTTTTGACATTACTTTGGCGGATCTGACGGATCTGTGGGAGTTGTGTGGTGAGGAGGACCGTTTGCCGACCTCGGCAGAACTCTCGGAAAGACTTGCACGCATCGGAACGGAGCAATTGACCGTGAGCGGAACGCAAATTACGAAACCGCTTGGCGTGAAAATCGACTTGGGGGCAATCGCCAAAGGGGCAACCGCAGAAATCGTCACGGAAAAGTTGCGGTCGATCGAAGGGGTGACATCGGGGCTTGTGTCCTTTGGCAGTTGTGTTGCGGTCTTCGGCGAAAAGCCTGACGGCAAGCCCTACAAAGTGGCGATTAAAAATCCGAAGGACACGGCGAAAACCGTCGGTTGCGTGACGCTCTCGGACGGTGACATTCTTTCGGTATCGGGCGATTACGAACGGTACGTGACGATTGAAGGGCAAAAATACCACCACATATTAGATCCCAAAACGGGCTACCCCACCGAGAGCGGTTTGTCATCGGTTGCGGTTGTGACGAAAGTCGGGGCGGATGCCGATGCACTTTCCACCGCTTTTATGGTCATGGGAGAAGAAAGGACGCTCGCATTTTATGCATCGGGGGGGATTGCTTTCGAGGCTATATTGATACGCTCGGACGGAACGCTGATTCGCACCGATTCGGTTTTGTTTGAATGAGCGAGAACGTATTTTTATAATAATTCTTATTTCAATTCTATTTTGATTCTATTTCATTTTACACAGAGGTATAATTTTGAGCAATTTACGTGAAGAAATCAACCGTCGGCGGACGTTTGCAATCATTTCGCACCCCGATGCCGGCAAAACCACATTGACCGAAAAGTTCCTGCTTTACGGCGGAGCGATTCAAACGGCAGGTTCTGTCAAAGGGAAAGCATCTGACCGTCACGCCGTGTCCGACTGGATGGAAATGGAGAAAAAGAGAGGTATTTCGATTACCTCCTCCGTTATGCAGTTCGAGTACGAGGGCTACTGCATCAACATCCTCGACACCCCGGGGCATCAGGACTTTTCGGAGGACACCTACCGCACACTTATGGCGGCGGACAGTGCCGTAATGGTCATCGATGCTGCGAAAGGTATCGAACCGCAGACAAGAAAGTTGTTCCGTGTCTGTGCCATGCGACACATTCCGATTTTTACTTTTATCAACAAGTTGGACCACGAATCGAGAGATCCGTTTGACCTCCTTGACGAACTCGAAAAAGAGTTCGGCATCGGCACATATCCTATGAACTGGCCGATCGGTTGCGGCGTCGGATTCAAGGGCGTTTACGACCGTGACGGTCACAAGATACTGGCGTTCGGCGACTCGCACCGTGGGCGTGACCGTCTGGCATCGATCGACTGCGACATCAAGGATACCGAAAAACTGGATTCGCTCATCGGCTCTTACGCAAGGGAAGAACTCACCGAGCAGGTCGAACTTCTCGACGGTGCGTGCTTTGATTTCGACATTGAAAAAGTGCGTGCAGGCAAGCTCAGTCCGGTGTTTTTCGGCTCGGCTCTGAATAACTTCGGCGTGGAGTTTTTCTTGGAGCATTTTCTCAAAATGACCACGTTTCCGCTACCACGTGTTGCAGGAAACGAGATTGTCGATCCTTTCAATCCGTCCTTTTCCGCCTTCGTTTTCAAGATTCAGGCGAACATGAACAAAGCTCACCGCGACCGTATCGCATTCCTGCGGATCGTGTCGGGAAAGTTCGAGCGTGACGAGGAATATTACCACGTGCAGGGCGGGAAAGAGATCAGACTTTCGCAACCGCAACAGATGATGGCACAGGAGCGTGCGGGCATTACCGAGGCGTTTGCCGGCGATATTATCGGCGTGTTCGATCCGGGGATTTTCTCAATCGGCGACACGATTTGTGCCAAAGATTTCAAGGTGAAGTTTGAGGGCATTCCGACCTTCGCTCCCGAATGTTTTGCCATGGTCGAGCAGAACGACAGTATGAAGCGGAAGCAATTTGCAAAGGGTATGAACCAGATTGCCCAAGAGGGTGCGATACAGATCTTCACCGAGCCGAACGGCGGTCTGGAACGGGTTTACGTCGGCGTGGTCGGCGAGTTGCAGTTTGACGTTCTCGAATCGAGAATGAAGAGCGAATACGGTGTGACCTACCGCCAATATCCGCAACCGTACCAATACATCCGCCGAATCGCAAACAACGTCGATCCCGCAAAACTGCATTTGTTTGACGTCAAGTGGGTGCAGGATTTCAAAGGCAACAATTTCATTCTCTTTAAGACCGAATGGCAGATCTCGCACATCCTCGAAGACAACGAGGGCTTGGAACTGGTCGAGTTCGGTAAGTAAAGCACGGCAAACAAAAAGAAAAACCGAAAAGAAAAAAACGCAATTTACACGCATAAATACACAATATAAAATAAATGAAAATCAATTCTTATTCTAAAAAACTACGCTTTTCCGCTCTGCTCTTGGTTGTTCTCTGTTTCTTTTTCTGCGGTTGCGATTTCTTTGGCGACGGAAACGAAAACACGGTATCGGCGGATTCGTCCTTCGCAGTCCATTTCATCGATGTCGGGCAGGGCGATTCGTCCCTCATTATCTGTGACGGCAAAACTATGCTCATAGACGGCGGTGACAAGAGTGCCAGCCAAGTCGTGTATACCTACCTTAAGAAATTGGGGTTGACCTACCTCGATTACGTGGTCTGCACACATCCCGATGCCGATCACGTCGGCGGACTTTCGGGTGCTTTGGAGCAAGCGACCGCAGGCACGGTCTGGTGTCCGGTTGACAGTTACAGTTCCAAAGTTTTCGAGAATTTCAAAACGAGAGTAGAAAAGCAGGGCAAAGCTCTGATAAAACCGGAGGTCGGTACATCTGTCACTTTGGGCAGTGCGACCGTGACTGTTTACGCTCCCCGTGAAGATTACACCGACAGCAACAACCAATCAATCGTCCTGCGTGTCGTCTACGGCGAAACCTCCTTTCTGTTCACGGGCGATGCCGAAACCGATTCCGAAAGTTCCATGTGTGAGGCAGGCTTGGCACTCAAATCAACAGTCCTGAAAGTCGGACATCACGGGAGCGACACCTCAACGTCGATTCGTTTCCTGCGTGAAATTATGCCGACTTATGCGGTTATCTCCTGTGGGAAGGACAACAAATACGGACACCCGACCGAGCAAACGCTGTCAAGGCTCAACCAAGCCGGCGTAACGGTCTATCGCACCGACCTGCAAGGCGATGTCATCTGCACGAGTGACGGCAAAAACGTGACCTTCAAGACCGCCAAAAACAGCAATGCGACAATCACGCCGTCAACCGACACAAGTGCCGAAACTGCGGTGACCGAATATCCGTATGTCGGCAATCTGAATACGAAAATCTTTCACAAAACCACCTGTTCGTCCGTGCCGAGCGAGAGCAACTCCATTTGGTTCACGAGCAGGGAAGAAGCAATCGAAAAAGGCTATACCGCCTGCGGAAAATGCAATCCGTGAGCGAATAAATACAGCAAATAAACGCAAAGTGAGGTAACAAAAATGCGTAAATTGATTTTGGGTATGGGTACGGATGTGCAGGAGATCCTGAACATCAAAGAAAGCGGTTGGGACGGTGTGTTCTTCGGCTATGGAAAGGACGAAACCCTCTACCGTGCCGCCGACGTCGCAAAAAAAGAAGACTTGATTATTCAGTCTGTCCACGCTCCGTTCGACAATGTCTGGAAACTTTGGGAAGGTACGGATGAGCAGGCTCAGGCGGAAATCGACACGCAGATTGCCTGCATGAAAGCGACCGCAAAAATCGGCGTTGACCTTGTCGTAATGCACGCAATCATCGGTATGAATCGCAACAATCCGACCGAACTGGGCGTGGAACGGTTCGGCAAAATCGTCAAGGCATCGCAGGAAATCGGCGTGCGGATCGCTCTGGAAAATACCGAGGGCGAATGCTACCTTGCCAAACTTATGGAGGCATACGGCGACGAGAAAAATGTCGGTTTTTGCGTTGATACCGGTCACGAACTCTGCTACAATTACGGGCGTGATATGATAGGGCTTTACGGCAAAAAGAAGGTCTTCGGCACGCACCTCAACGACAATATGGGTATCACCGGCGACAAACTGACATGGTATGACGATGCACATATGCTTCCGTTCGACGGTATCGCAGACTGGCAGGGCATTGCGGACAGACTCAAAAAAGCAGAATTCAACGGACCGCTCACTTTCGAGTTGATTCAGAACAACCGTCCGGAGCGTCACACGAGCGATGCCTATATGAAACTGTCACGCCTTGATTATCTCAGACTTGCCAACGCTCATGCCGTGAAATTTGCCGGTATGATGGGCGATTGAAATTAAATTTTATCGATTTTAACAAGCAAAAAATAAAAAAAAGAGGCACTCCGAACAAACCGGAGTGCCTTTTTTCGTACATGAAATCAACTCTTTTTGTTTCTGACGTACCTTGTCACGCACGCCACTGCGACAAGGGTTAACGGAATCAGGAAAACGAATATCACAATCCAGATGATGAAAGTCGAAACCTTGACATTCAGGAGTGCCGAGGGGATTTCGTGCAGTTCGCCGACCGTCGGGAGCGTTTCGGTATCATTCAGCCATGCGATGCAATTCGAAGCAAAGGTACTGTTGCTTCCGCCGGAGTAGGAATCGAGCGTTGATGTGAACTGCATACCAATCCAAACCACACGGCTGTCGCCTTTTGTCGCAGTCGCACCGAAGGCATAGCAACCGGTGTCGGTGACCGTTTCGCCGTCCGTTTGTTCCACATAACCGCCGGACGTGGAGGTTTTGAGCAGTTCCGTCGCCGTGACGTCCGCCGTATCGGTGATTTTGATTGCGTGTGCGTAACTTGCCACAATGCTACCGCTTGTCGCATCGGCAATGGCGTGTGAACCGGTTTTTGCGTAGAAAGTCGAGGACATGGACGAAGACGACGAGGAGGACGAAGACGAGGTCGAAAGTCCGTAAGCCGAGAGAACAGACAAAAGGTTCGGCAGGTCGGTTTTTGCGTAATCTGTCGTTAAGAACAGCCGTCCTCCGCCGTCAAGGTAGGTCGAGAGTTTTGCTTTTTCGGTGTCGTCAAGATCGGCGGGCGGAATGAGCCACAAAGCCCCGTCCGTCGGCAGATTTTCGAGTGTGGTCAAGGTCACGGGAATAATGCCGTTTTCCCACAGCATCATCGTGACGTACCAATCGAGAGAACCGTAAACGTAGACCGTTTGTGCGTTTTTTGCCGTCAGATTCCGCAAAGTCGAGGAAATGACCGTATCGCCGAGGAAATAAGCCCCGATCGCCTCCGGTCCGTAATAAGTCATGTAGATCGAGTATTCACTGCTTGACGTGTCGAGTTTCGAGAGGTATGCGGAAACGGTAGAGTAATCGCTCGCCGAGAGAATTTCACCGGACACGGAAGAATAGTAATAGTACAGATCCGTGAGGGCGATCGTGCGTGTTTTGTCACCGCATTTGACGGCGATCGTCTGGTCGGTGTCGTCTGCCGTCGGTTTTGTGACCGTCACTTTGACACGGTCGGTTTTGAAAAGCGAAACGAACGAACGCAGATCCGCATCGGGATTTTTGGCGTAATAAATAATTTCCGCATTTTGCGTGATGCCTGAGAGCATCTCTTTCGTACTGTCCGAAAGGACGTAAACTCCACTGCCGGAAACGTCCGGATGAGCCGTGCGGTAAGGGAGAAGACAAACCGCCACATTGACGGCGAGGACAACGGCAAGGAGTACAATCAAAAGAATGCGATTTTTCGAATTTTTCATTGTTTTGCCCTCACAGTCTTGTCGGTTTTGCGGTAGGGGAGTAAGACGGTCAAAAGTAGGAAGAATGCCGTAAAGGTGATGAGAAATACAACTGCGGTGAGGTCTAAATGCCCGTCACGGAAACCGTCCAGTTTGGCATAAATCGAAATGTAGTCCAACATCTCCGCCAAAATCACTTTGTAGAATTTTTTTGCGGTGAAGAACAGGACCGCCAAAACCGCACATACGGGCAGGAATATCGCTATGGCACGCACCGGCACACGGGAGGCACGGATGTCACGGATGAGATACGGCACGGCAATGCCGAGTCCTATGAGCGAGAGAAAGAGAAATCCCACCCACGGCAAGAGCGAAACGAGCGTTGCCAGAAGGGGAAGAAAATAGAGGACAAGGCAAACGCAGACGGCAACGAAAAACGCAACAAGGCGATTCGAAAAACGGGAGGTCAAAAAGAACGAAAGCGAAAGTGTCGCCGAGGTGATCAAAAACCAACCCAAGAGAGCCGAATAAGCCGTTCCGTACGAAACCGTGCCGAAAAGCCCGATGAGGAGCGGAAACAGTGCATAGTAGACGGCACAAATGCCGAACAGCGAGAGAGCCGCAAAGAATTTTCCGCCGATCAAAGCCCACCGTGACACGGGGAGAGATGCGAGCCACGCTGAGTTTCCCTTGACCGTTTCGAAAGTCACGGAATGCACTGCGAGAAAGGGGCAGAGGAGAATGGAAATGTCACACAGTACGGGGAACAGTTTGGATGCATCGGTGGAGAGGGACAGAAAATTGTTGATTGCCGTCAGAATGCCTGCCGTGAGAACCGACACGATAACGCAAATCCAACCCGTTCTGCCACGGAACAGTCCACGGAATTCCCGCTTGAAAATCGCACTCATTCGTCTGCCTCCGTTTCCTTTGTATTATTGTTTATATTTTTGTCCTGCAAGCCCAAAAAGACTTTTACGGCAGGCGTTTGATTCTCCACCGTCAGATTGTCCTGTGTGAGCGGTTGCGAAATGCCGGTACCGTCAAGGAATAAAAATGCGTCGCAAAGGTCAAAAAGTTCCGCCGACGAATCGCTCGCAATGAAAACCGTAATGCCTTTTGCGGAAATTTTGCGGATGTCGTTTCGCAGTGCCACGGCTTCCCCGACCGCCAAACCTTTTGTGGGATTGTCAAGAAAAATTGTTGTCGTCCCGCCGATCAAAGTCTGCATAAGTCCCACACGGTGTACCTGTTCCGGCGTCATCTTGCAAAGCAGTTTGTCCTTGATATTGTCCAAGTCGGCTTCTTCCAAAAGTTCGTGCAGTTCGTGTTCGGCACGGTTTCCGCCGTCGCTCCGCAGGTCGCATAGGAATGTTAGCAGTTCCCACACGGTTTCCCTTGCGTAAAAGGACGTTTTCGAGGAGTAAAACCCGACACTGCGTTTTGCGGATTCCGCCTCCGTCACGGTGTCGAATCCTCCGATTTTGACCTGCCCCCGTTTCGTTTTTCTCACACCTGCCAGCGTTTCGAGCAGTGCCGATGCCGAGCCGTCACCGGTGTCGTAAAGTCCGTAAATTCGACCGCTTGCAAGCCGTAAATCGACAGCCGGCAGAGCATAGCCGTCAAGCACGAGACCGATTGTTTCAATCACTGTTTTTTCCTCCGTATCGGTGCAGAATTTGGTTTGAAAGTTCGGTAAAAGTCGCAATGTCAAGCCGTTCTCCTCGGATATCGAGAGGCAGATTTATATCTGCAAGAATTTCGGTGATGCAGGCTTTGGAAAGTTCGGGAAAACCGGTCGAAAGGGCATTCGCAAGCGTTTTCCGTCTCTGTCCGAATGCGGATTTGATCGTGCGGAAGAGCATTTCTTCGCTTTCCGGTACGTTCGGTTTCTCTTTCCATAAAGCGATTCTTGTCACTTTGGAGTCGACTTTCGGTGCAGGCACAAAACGGTCTGCGGGGACGAAAAGCAGTTCTTCGGCACGACCGTAATAATTCAGAACCGCCGTGATAGCCCCGTACGCTTTCGTGCCGGCAGTTGCACAAAGCCGGTCGGCGACCTCCGCCTGCACCATAACCGTAATGCCGTCAAAAGGCAGTCGGCTTTCGAGCAATTTCATTAAAATCGGCGTGGTGATGTAGTAGGGGAGATTTGCACAAACCGCAACCGGACCTCCGTCAAAAGCACCCGAGAGCAGTTCGGAAAGGTCTGTTTTCATCACATCGTCATTGACAACCGTCACATTCGAATAATCGTTCAGGGTGTATTTCAGAACCGGAATCAGACTGCGGTCGATTTCAAGGGCGATTACTTTTTTGTAACGGGATGCAAGCGAGCGAGTCAAAGTGCCGATTCCGGGACCGATTTCGAGGACGGTGCAGTCTTGTTCCGGATAGCACGCATCTGCGATGGTGTCGATCACATTCGCATCTGTCAAAAAATTCTGTCCGAACTCCCGACGGAAATTCAAACCGAACATCGTCATAATTTGCCGGACCGTGCCGGTGTCGCATAAATTCATAAAAATCAAAGTCCTTTCATTGCCGTTCAAACATCATACAATCAATCGGTCGTCAATCTTGCTGTTTTACCGATAATCACATCAATTGCCCGACAATTTTGCAGTTTTGCATTTATTCTTATTATTTTACCATATCACAATGGTAAATGCAAGAGTATTTTTTGATAATTTTATGAATATTTAACTTTTTGTGCGATAACGGGTAGATAGAACCTATATTTTGCAGGGGCTTTTTTGCAAAAAAACGCACCCCAAAAAAACTTGAAGCAAATAATATTAGGAACAGATTTGTTACGGTCTGCTCCTCTTTTTTGCATTTTCGGGAAAGAAAGCCCCTCAAAATTCCGACAGAGAGAGAAGTGTACCTAACGCAAAAATG
>CAVGAA010000044.1:0-10141 GCA_963627065.1 bacterium
GACATCGCCGAGGTTTCTGCCCGTTTGGGTGTGGTCTTTGATAAGCGTTTTCCCGATGACCATAAACAGTGCGGCAGGAATTCCCTTGCCGGAAACATCCGCAACGACAATTGCCAAATGCGTTTCGTCAACCATAAAGAAATCGTAAAAGTCACCGCCGACCTCTTTTGCAGGTGTCATGGTCGCATAAATGTTAAACTCTTTCCGATCCGGAAATGCAGGAAAAATGCACGGGAGCATGGATGCCTGAATGTGTGTTGCAATGTCAAGTTCCGCCCCGATTCTCTCTTTTTCGGCGGTAATTTTGGAAAGGTTTGCAATGTAATTTTCAAGTTCCGCCAGCATGATATTGACCGAGTCGCCGAGTGTTTCGATTTCGTCTCCGGTTTTCATTTCGATTCTTTGATTCTCAAAAACGCCGGTATCTGTGATATTCTGCGTGAAATGTGCAAGTTTTGCAATGGGGTTGGTCAGAGTATTGCGAACAAAGAAGATATAAAGCACCATTGTGACCGCCACAACCGCAAAGGAGATGATGAACATCCAATTCAGATAGGAGTTCAGGTAGGATTTGACTTCCGCCATATCAAGAATATATTGAATTTCGGCAATCGCCTGCCCACTTTCATCCAGAATGACTGAAATTCCGGTATAGTTGTAACCGTAGGAATTATCGGTCAGTGTCGGCGTGTCAAGTCCTTTGTTTTGTGCAAAATTTTTCCAAATGTCAATGTATTTCTGTAAGTCTTTCGGATCGTTCGGGTTCGCGGCATCGGTATAAAGGACATCGCTTCCGTATGCAAGTTGGTTTGCCGGATCGTCGCCCATTTCTTCAACACAAGCATCAATATAAAAATGCACGCTGTCTTCATCAGGGATTGTGAGTGACAGATAGGTCACGTTTCCATCCTTTTTCAATTGATTGAAAAGTACCACCATTTCCCGATAGGCTTCGGTTTGGTCGCCATTCTCAGATACAACAATTTCAACATCCTCCGGTGAGAGCATGGATGCGATGATATTGCCGTTCGTCACAACCCGTTCGGCATAGAGTTCTTCAAGATACCGCTTGCTGTTGCGATAACTGAAAAGCGAAATGGCAATGGTAAGAACCACGCCCATAAAACAAAGGGAAATGATGAGTTTCGGTAAAAGTTTTAGTTTTCGTCTTTTTTTTGCTGTTTCGTTCATGATTGATCCTCAATAGATTGTGGTAAATTTCCGTATCGATGTCGGACTTTTCAATCGGTCATAAAGTCGGATTTTCGACTCCGATGTTTATACTTTTCAAATCAGTTGCCCTTTCTGCAAGTGATGACCGGTGTTCCCATAAATATTTCCGAGTCCTTGTTGATCACGGCACGTTGCAGTTCCCGATAATGAAGATCGAGCCAGTTTTTCCAGCAGATGTAAGTGCCGTTATGCGGATAATCGTTAAGAAAAATCATAACATCTTCCGGAAAGAAGGAAAAATACATACGGAAAATGGCTCTTTTCTTTTCGAGTTCACTGCCTTTTGCCGAAACGCCCCGACTGTGAACCGTAATGCTTTCGTAACCGCTCGCCGAAAGCATTGCCGGAATGCGATGCCCGATATTGCGTTTTCCTGCAAATTGATCCTGCGACAGAAAATGCAGAAATTCAGGGAGCAAACCGTTTTTGTCGGGTGTCAAAGTCGATACGGAATCGTCTGCGTCGACAATCATGAGATGCCCGTCCTGCTTCAAAAAAGGTTTCAATTTTGCGAAAATTTGCTCCGTGTTTTTCAAATGCATTAAAATGAATGACAGATAAATAATGTCGAAACCCGTAATTTGAAGTGTCTGCATCTGCCGTTCGAGTATTTTGGAGAATGTATCCGATTCGACATCTGCCGAAAGAAATGAAAATTTGCCGTCGCCGTACTTTCTTTGTGCATGGAGTGCCATATCGGCATTATATTCCAAACCGACTACATGGGTAATTTCGGGAAGTGAAAACATTTGCCGAGTTTTAGTACCGTCATTGCAACCGACATCCAACACGGCAATATCGGTTTTGCCGTTCAACAGCCGATTCAGTACGGGGAGTTCATATTCTGACAGCAAAGCGTTTTGCACTTGCAGACGCTCCCGTTCTTTTTTTTCTTGAAATACGGTTTGCCTTTCCACAAAATGTCCCTCTCAAATAACCAAGTACAAATAATTGAAAATCAATTTTCTTTGATATTCGCAACATTTCGATTTTTTCTTGATGAGATTCAAAACGCCGTTGTCGATGTCATCGCCTTTCGCTTCAAGCGGATTGTACAGTCTGACATTATCTTTCACGCAGAGAATATAGTCGTCGCCTCTTGCAATCAGTTTGACCGACAGATAGTAGCGTTTTTTACTTTTGCTTTCGCCGAGTGCGAATTTGATGATGTTCAAAAGTAATTCCTCGCATACAAAATTGATTAAAAATGCCTGCTTGATATCAATTTTCCATTCGTCACAAACCTGTGCGATGTCTGCGGAAATTTGTCCCATACTATCTTTGTCGATTGGGTAATCGTTTTCATAGCATTTATCGTGCTTGCTGTAATTTGCAACAATGTATTTGCGTGACGGTGCCGTCAATTCTATGGCGATAACCGCTATCAAGCACAGATATTCGGTCGCACAGTATGCAAGTGCCACGCCGGTGACATTGACTTTCGGAATAAACAGAATGCCGAATGCCAAAATCAAAAGACAGTTACGGAAAAGTGACAGCACATTTGCGAATTTGACACGTCCTATCGATTGCCAATAGGATGTCGTCACCGTGTTGATACCGAGCGGAACAATACAAACGGCGTATATCTGCAATACGTACGGAGCGTAGGATGCATCGGCATTAAAAAATCCGATAATCTGTTTGGAAAAAGCACCGCACAGAATTGCCGAAATTGCACCCGTAACGGCGGAAAAAATCAACGCCCGTTTGTGGATAAAACGCACGCCGTCCGTGTCTCCCTCTCCGACGAGAAAGGGCGAAACGGTTGAGAGAGCCACTGCCGAACCGTCATAAAATGCGGACGGAATGGTACTGACGGTATAAAGAACGGCATAAATCGAGGTATAAATGATGCCGTTATCTTCATAATTCAAAAGCAAATTATTGAAAACCAGCATTACGATTGCTGTAAAGATATATGCCGAACCGCTACTGAAACCGTTCCAAATGAAGCTTCCGATGTCACGCAGTTTCGGAATCGATAAACGGAGTTTCAACGCCTTATGCTTTTTGAAAAAATGCATCAACAGTACCAAGAGCCCCAGCAATTCGGCGGTGCAGATTGAGACGGATGCTCCCAAAATTCCGAATTTCAAGACTTTGATAAAGAGAATATCCATAGAAAGTTGCGAAATAATCACAACAGTTGATGCGATTGCCGAAAGTTTCGGATTTCCGTCGGTTCTGACCGATGCCGAAAAAATGTGATAGAGAATAAATGTCGGTGCGGACCACAGCACAATTCGCAGGTAACGGTCCGCCATTGCGTACAGATCGTCCGTGACACCGAGAAATGTGTAGTAAGTCTTTTGGAAGAAAATCGGCGAGAGGCAAATCAACGCCAGTACGATTCCGACAGTCAACTGTGACGAAAAAACTCTGTTCGCTTCTTTTTCATCGGATGAACCGAGCAGACGCCCGATTTTAACATTCGCACCGATACCGACCGTAACACCGCAAAGGGCATAAAAGAGATATACCGGTGTTGCCAAATTGGAAATTACAAGCCCTTCACTGCCGACAAAAATACCGATGAGGAGAACATCGACAATGGTACTGACGGCGGTAGAAAGCGATGCCGGTACGCCCCAAATCAAGAAACTGTTATATGCACTGCCGGCAAAATTGATTTTTTTGTCGGATACGATCTTTGATGCAGTCCCCTTTTCCATTTTTTTCTTACCCGTTACGTTCGCCGAAAATTTTCACCGTCAAAGATTTTAATTCTTCATACATCGGAAGTCCCGAAAGGCTTTCCAATGCATTTACGGTATCGTGAAAAAGCCAAGCCTGACTGTCTCTTCCACGCTTGAAGAACATATCCCACGTTTTATCGCCGTATTTTTCGAGCAGTTCGTGCAGATTCCGCAGGTTGACAAGTTTGTCGGCACACATGAGCATCCGATAATTGCGGTTGTCGATAACCGTTAAATCGTGAATGGCAGTCGACTTGCGTTCTTCCCATGTTTTGGTTTTGTCTTCACTATCCAAAATGACAAGCGAGGTGACCTCCGTTGGAAACTCCGAACGCAATTGCTCCTCGGTGACGTTTGCATCTTCCAACGTGTCATGCAAAAATCCGGCACATATCAAGGCCGTATCTGCTCCGTTTCTCGCAAGTTCCATGGCGACATCGACCGGATGCACGATATAGGGTTGTCCGTCTTTGCGTTTCTGCCCGTCATGGACTTTGAGTGCAAAGAGAAATGCTTTTTGAATCAGTGAGGCTTCGATTTCGCTCATTTTACGCCTGTTCGATTGTCAAAAAGTCGGAAAATCCGGTAATGTCGAAAATTTCCATAATATCGGCATTAACGTGAAGCAATTTCATACCGCCTTTTTTGCTCATTTCTTTCTGTGCTTTGAGCAAAAGGCGAAGTCCTGCCGAGGAGATATATTCGAGATGTTCCATATCGAAGACAAGCGTGTCGGTTGTATGCAATGTACTGTCAAGCACTGTTTCCAACTGCGGTGCGGTGACCGTATCAAGTCGACCGTTCAAAAGAATTGTCAGTCCGTTTTCATTTTTCTGTTCAATATTCAAACTCACCGTTTTGTTCTCCTTTTATGCGTATATGCTTCATTCCGACATTTGGCGGTCTATGTTCGTTATAGTTATGCATTATTTATTATATCATATTTTTGCTGAAAAGTCCATAGTTGTTTGGAAGATTTTTTTGCGGTTTTATATTTTTTCACCATTCTTCCGGCGTAATGAAATTTCAAAAAAGCAGGCACTTTTATTGTACCTGCTTTTATTCAATAATTTTATGCCAAATGTTCGAGTTTGGTTTTGCCGTAGATTAGATCCTCATATTCTTGTGCCGGTATCGGTTTTGCAAAGAAATACCCCTGCTGTTGACGGCAACCGAATTCCAAGAGCATTTTTGCCTGCTCGATTGTTTCAACACCTTCTGCAATGACCGGAAGTCCCAAAGAGTGTGACATTTGAATGACATACTCGATAATGGTTTCTTCTTTTTTGCTGTGGTTTCCGGAAAGGAATTTCATATCGATTTTCAATTTGTCGACATTGATGTCTTTGAGCGTGTTCAGGGACGAATATCCCGAGCCGAAATCGTCCAATTCAATGAAGAATCCTTTTGCACGGAGACTGTCGACAATTGAAATGAGCGTATCCGAATCGTTGGTATAGGCACTTTCGGTAATTTCGAGATGCAGTGCGGAATATTTGAGTCCGTATTCCTGCAAAACTTTTTCGAGAGAAACCAAAAATTCTGGGTTCAGAACGTCACGCCTTGACAGGTTGACCGATACGTGAATATCATCACGGTGCAATTCATTTATCCATTTGCGTAGATAAGCACAGGTTTTCTTTATGACATACAAATCCACTTTGCTGATAAAATTGCTTCGCTCCAAGTGCGGAATGAAACGTCCCGGAGAAACAAGTCCTTTCTTCGGATGTCTCCAACGAATGAGGGCTTCCGCCGAAAAAACGGATTTGTCGAGATAATCGACTTGCGGTTGAAAATAAACTTCGAATTCGTCACACACCATTGCACGGTCAACTTCAAGCAACAGTTCGAGTTTTCCCCGTTCCCGTTCCATCATACCTTTTTCGTAGTATGCATACGGACAGTTCAGATCCTGCTTGACGGTTTGGAGAGCCAAAAGTGCTTTGTAACACATCCGGAAGACGGTATCGCCCTCCTCACACAAATCGTATACGCCGACGTGGAATTTTATCGGAATAGAAAGACCGTAGTCGGAAAACTTTTCGACAAATTTATCGTAGCAATCGTGAACCGACATACTGTCTTCACTGCAAAATCTGATAAAATGCTCGGCGTTGAAATGGGCACTGAAACTGTTCTCCGTGTCGAATGCGTGCATATATGTTCCGATGTCACGGAGCAGTTTATCGGCAATCTCATAGCCGTAAACGCCGTTGATGTCCTTGAAATGGTCGACATAGTAACGGTGGATACGAAAACGTCTACCCGGGTGGACATTGATCCACTCACTGACACGTTTATGGAATCCCGTGGAATCGAGAATACCGGTCAACGGATCGATGTCGTTTTCAAGAATCGTGGAAATGTCCTCGCAGGACATAATGATATAGTTGCGGTCACTGTTCAGATAACGGAAATTCAACCGTTTGTAGAGAATCGGAGACTCGGGCGACCAACGGAATTGAAAATCCTTGAAATAACTTTCATGCGTTTCGAGATTTTTAACGATATTGCCGAGATCGATACTTTTAGAAAAATCCAGTCGACTGGTCGGAGTGATATAATTTGCAATTGCATGTTTGATGGTTTCGAGATAAGAAGGTGCATCCGGATTGATAAAATGTGACAGTTTGCCCGTTATCAATTCATTGACTTCGACGAATTCTCCCCGTTCGGTATCAATCAGCAACACTCCGTCGAAATGGACGGAAAACAACTGTTCGAATAAACCGCTTTCGTTGAAATCTTGGGGTAAACTTTTCGATGTCATAGTAACCTCCTTCGTAAAAATCAAACTGTTCTTACTTTGCCGGAATTTTTATTTGCCCAGTATGCCGATTTATTGCGGTACAGCATTGCATCGGCATCGGCGTATGCCTGATTGAAATCTTTTCCGCAGGTGAAACGGGCATAACCGACAGAAAATCCGTAAGTCAAGCCGTTATCCTCGGCTTCGGCACGAATCCGTTCGAGCAACATCCTGATTTTTTCTTCCGAATCGGTCGCATAGAGAATTGCGAATTCGTCACCGCCCATTCGATAAAGCGGAACGGTTGACGGCAGGCAAGCAAATGCAGATTCGGAGAAAGCGACCAATGCTTTGTCACCGGCAATATGACCAAAGGTATCGTTGATACGTTTGAGTCCGTTGATGTCGAAAAGAATGAAATATTTCGCAGTGTTTTTGACATCGATGTCATGGTAAAAACGATTTCGCAGGAACGCATCCGTTAAGGTATCTCTGCTGTATTTGTTGATAAGGAAATACATATAGTAGAACACTTCGCCGATGATGCAAGCGGCAGGCAGAAGTCCCGAATAATCGAATTTCGATTCGAGCAGAACACCGAGCAGACACATAAATGTGATGAGCGAGCAGATTGCCGTTTCGTGATATTCTTTGCTCCGCAGACGAATAATTCCGAAATAAACCAAAATCGCAAGATATATTCCGCTGATGATAAACGGCAGATACCCAAGCGGTCCACGGTGAAATGTGTTGCTTTCATTGAACGAAAAAGCAATCGGACTGAAAAATGCCGTGCAGGAAACGACGAAACTCACCATAACGGGGACGGCAAGATATACGCCGTATTTTGAAATTTTATTACGGAACGGAATCAGTGCAAAGAAATATGCAATTGCAGGTCTTGCCGTATAGCCGAGAACCGACATCAATATACGGAAAACCGTCGGATGCGATAGCCCAGCCGAAGTTCGTTCTCCGATTTCGGAAAAAATCAAAACAAGGACGGAAACTGCGATGCCGATAAAACAGGACGTGACACGTTTCAAATCATGATGCTTTCCGCAAACAAATACCAAAAAGCAGATACAGGTCAAAAGTGATATACTGTAATCTGCCGTAATCGATAAAATCTGTCTTCCCATTCCGAACCTCCTTCCGATGTCATTACCCTATTATTATAACAAATTCAGAATGTTTTTTCAAGTCTTTTTTCAAAAAAAGTCTGAAAAAACAAGGCTAAACAGTAATACGGGGTGCTACTTTTCCACTTTTGCGAAATTTTTGGGTAAAAGACTTGCAAATGATTCAAAATTGTGGTATAATAAATTCTGTTTAGAACTATAGATTGGAGATGTAAGAATGGCAAAATACAGACGTGACCGCATCAATGACGAGATGCAACGTGTGATGACTGAAATTATGCGGAAAGTGAAAGATCCCCGTATTCAGGATGCGTTTGTCAGCATTACGGGGGCAGACTGCACTGCCGATTTGAAATATGCAAAAATTTATTACTCCGCACTGCGTGGGGACGAAAAAGAGATTGCAAAAGCTTTGAAATCCGCATCGGGATTCATTCGGCACGAACTTGCGATCGATATGAATTTGCGTATTACGCCGGAATTGGCTTTCATTCGGGATAATTCCATTACCTACGGAGCTCATATCGCATCGATACTCAACAATTTGGAAATTTCCGATGAAAGCCCTGACGATTCGCAAAACGGTGACAAAAATGGCTGACGGAACTGCTGAGAAAATTTCGTTCGATTTGCTTGCGGACGAATTGCCGAAAAACAGTGACACGGTCATTTTAATGCACCGCAATCCGGACGGCGATGCTGTCGGCACTGCATTCGCTTTGCGAGAACTGCTCCGGCAGTTCGGTTGCCGTGCTTGGTGTGTTTGCGAGGGCGAAATCCCGAGCCGTTTGCAGTTCCTGACGTCCACGGTTCAAAGCAGTGTCCTGCTTTCTTCTGTTCCGTTTGATTGGAAAAACGCATACGTTATAGCAGTTGATATTGCATCGCCCTCACAACTCGGTGCTTTGCGTGAAACATTCGAAAATGCGACCGATCTCATGATTGATCACCACTCGACCGGAATTCCTTTTGCAAAAAAATGCTATGTTGACGGAGATGCCGCCGCAACTGCGGAAATTCTTTTTGATTTGGTAGAGATTTTGATCAAAAACGGGCTTGCGGTCTTTACGCCGGATATGAAAAAGTTGATTTATGCCGGCATCAGCAGTGACACGGGATGTTTCCGCTATTCCAATGTGACACCGCAAACGCATTTGCGTGCATCGAAACTGGTCGGTCACGGAATCGATACGGCAGATATTAATCACAAACTGTTTGACTCCAAGTCATTCGGGCAGATCAAAGCCGAGGCTTTCGGTGCGGAAAGAATGCAGATCTTTCACGGCGGACGTGTCTCGGTGATTGCGATTGATTACAGCGAACGGGTAAAATTGGGACTCGAAGACAACCAAATGGAAACCCTGATTGACATTGCAAGATCGCTTGCAGGCGTTGAGGTTGCAATTACCGTCCGTCAACCGAATGATACCGGTTCATATCGGGTTTCGACAAGGTCGGCAGGCACTTACGATGTTGCAAAACTTTGTGCAAAATTCGGCGGTGGCGGTCACGAAAAGGCTGCCGGTTGCACAATAACCGCCGAGAGTATTGACGAGGCGGTCAAAACCGTTGTCGATGCAATTGAATTCTGAAATTGAAGATGCTCTCTCAATCATAGGTCGGTTGAGAGAGCATTTTTTCATTGTGCGGAGCGTAGTTGCTCCTTGTTGAATTGCAGGGTATAAAGTTGATAATACCGTCCGTGCAGGTGCAAAAGCTCCTGATGTGTCCCCTCCTCCTTGATTTCGCCGTGCGAGAGAAGAATGATTTTGTCGGCGTGCTGAATGGTGGACAGACGGTGTGCGACAACTAGCATTGTACCGATTGTACGCATTTTTTCGAGCGAATTCTGAATGAGTTGCTCGGTTTCGGTGTCGATATTGGCGGTTGCTTCATCGAGAATCATAACGGACGGACGGTGCAGAACCGTTCTTGCAAAGGACAGCAGTTGGCGTTGACCTGCCGAGAAGTTATTGCCTCTTTCACGGACTTCTTCGTCAAGTCCTTTGTCCAGTTTGTCAATGAAGGAATCGGCATTGACATATCGGCAGGCTTCCATAATCTCCCCGTCGGTGAATTTTTCTTCACGCAGTGCAAGATTGGAACGAATTGTACCCGAAAACAGGAAAACATTTTGGAGCATTTGCCCGAACTGCCGACGCAAGGACGAGAGCTTTATTTTCCGGATGTCGATGCCGTCAATGAGAATTTCGCCTTTTTGAATATCATAATTTCGGCAAATCAGGGAAAGAATGGTCGATTTACCTGCACCGGTTGCACCGACAAACGCAACGGTCTGTCCTGCCCTCACGGTG
>CAVGAA010000045.1:0-10076 GCA_963627065.1 bacterium
ATCCATCCTTTTCAGGGGGTGCGGGGGACAGCTTTTACAAAAAGCGTCCCCCGCATAATAAATTATTCCATTTATCTATCGTCTTCGGGTTGCGGATCGGAGTCATCGACGATGTAGTCTTTGATGAGGTGGTAAATTTCATTTTCCGACTCGCAGAAAACCTGATCCCACTCCATAGTATACATAGCACCGAGCAGGGATTTACCGTTGACCATAAAGTTTTCGCCGTCGGTGAGGGTAATTTTCCCCGAGTTTTTGCTTGCCATTTTGACGAAATTGTTGACATCGCTCATGGTGTCGAGTCTGATTCTGTAACGCATAAAATTTTACCTCTTTTCCTGATAATTTCAAATGAAAATGCGGTTTTACCGACTACATATAAGCATTTAGCGATAAAACGCAACGCTTTCGGGGTTAAACTTGGATCTGCTCCATTGTGAATGCTTCGAGGACGTCGCCGATTTTGATATCGTTGAATTTTTCCACACCGACGCCGCACTCATAACCGGAGGCGACTTCTTTGACATCGTCCTTGAAACGGCGGAGGGAGGAAATTTTATCCTCGAAAATGACAACGCTGTCACGCAGAATGCGGATCTGCGACTGTCTTGTAATCTTGCCGTCCTGCACGTAGCAACCTGCAATTGTGCCGACGTTCGGGACGTGAATGGTCTGGCGGACCTCCGCATGACCTTGCAGAACCTCACGGAATTTCGGAGCGAGCAGACCTTTCATAGCGGCCTCAATCTCGCCGATGCACTCGTAAATGACACGGTAGGTGCGGATATCGACCTTTTGCCGTTCGGCGGAATCGAGAGCGGTTTTGTCCGGACGGACGTTGAACCCGACAATGATTGCGTCGGATGCGGCGGCGAGGGTAACATCTCCCTCGGTGATACCGCCGGCGGCGGCGTGAATGACGTGAACCTTGACCTCATCGCAGGTGAGTTTTTCGAGCGAGGATCTGACCGCCTCGGCAGAACCGACAACATCGGCTTTGACGATAATATTGAGCGTCTTGACGCCTTCGGAAATCTGAGCGAAGAGATCGTTGAGGTTTGCACGCTGATTTGCCTTGAAAACGTTCTCTTTTGCATCGGCACGGCGTTGGTCGGCAAGCGTTCTTGCCATACGTTCGTCCTCAACGGCTTGGAATTCGTCACCGGAGGTCGGCAGTTCCGCAAGTCCCGTAATCTCAACGGGGACGGACGGTCCTGCTTCTTTCAGGAGTTTGCCGTTGTGATCCATCATCGAACGGACACGGCCGACGGCAGTGCCTGCAATGATAATATCTCCGCTACGGAGCGTACCGTTCTGAACGAGGACGGTTGCGACCGGTCCTCTGCCCTTGTCGAGTTTGGACTCGATGACGATACCTTTCGCACGGCGGTTGGGATTTGCTTTCAGTTCTTTCACATCGGCAACGAGCAGTACGCTTTCGAGCAGGTCGTCAATGCCCTCGTGTTTGAGAGCCGACACCGGCACGCAGATGACGTCACCGCCCCAATCTTCGGGAACGAGTCCGTATTTCGTGAGTTCGGTTTTAATTGCATCGGGATTAGCCCCGGGCTTGTCCATTTTGTTGATAGCGACCACAATATCGATACCGGCGGCTTTTGCGTGGTTGATAGCCTCAACCGTCTGGGGCATCACGCCGTCATCGGCGGCAACGACCAGAATTGCAATATCGGTTGCCATAGCACCTCTTGCACGCATTGCGGTGAATGCCTCGTGTCCAGGGGTGTCGAGGAAGGTGATTTCCCGTCCTTTGACTTTCACACGGTAAGCACCGATGTGCTGTGTGATACCGCCCGCCTCGCCTGCCGTGACGTGCGTATGACGGATTGCGTCCAAAATCGAGGTTTTCCCGTGGTCGACGTGTCCCATAACGCAGACGACGGGGGCACGGTCCACCAATTCTTCGGCGGAATCTTCGGCATCGTCAAAGAGTTTGTCCTCAATGCTGACCACCACTTCGTGCGTAGCGTTTGCACCGAATTCCATAGCGATAAGCGATGCAGTATCAAAATCGATGCTCTGGTTGACGGTCGCCATAACGCCCATCATAAAGAGTTTTTTCACGACCTCGCCGGCAGTTACCATCAGTTTGGAGGCAAGTTGGCTGACGAGAATATCGTCGGGCAGTTCGATTTCGGTCGGGCGTTTGATTACGGGCGACTGCATTGCGGGACGTTTGCCCTTGCCTTTTGCAAAGGGCTGTTTTCCTGCGGGTGCCTGCTGTTTCGAGCCTTTGCCCTGCACGGGGTTCTGCCCCGTTGCTTTCTTGACCTGCTGTTTTCCGCCACGGAAATCGCTTTCTTTGTCGGAAACGAAAGAATCGAGTTTTTCATCGTATTTCGAGCCGTCAAACTCAGCGGAACTGCCTCTCGTATCGACCACACGGGGACCTTTCATCGTGCCGTCGGGGTTGACGTTTGTCGAAGGACCACGCACAATAGGTTGAGCCTTGAAAGTATCACGAGGTCCGGACGGAATGAAATCTTTGTCCTTGTCGCCACCGCCGAAACGGTTGTCACGCCGACGGTTGTCACGGTTTCCGCCACGGTTGTCACGGCTTCCGCCGAATGAACCTCCGAAAGATCCGCCGAACGAACCCGTTCCGCCTCCCATAGGTCTTCTGTCACCATACGTACCGTTTGTACCGTTCGAGCCTGCACCCATAGGTCTTCTGTCGCCATACGTACCGTTTGTACCGTTCGTGCCTGCTCCCATAGGTCTTCTGTCACCATACGTGCCGCTTGTACCGTTCGAGCCTGCTCCCATAGGTCTTCTGTCACCATACGTACCGTTTGTACCGTTCGTGCCGTAGGGCTGTCTGCCCTGATTTGCCGATTGCGGGCGGGGCTGATAACCGCCGTTCTGACCGTTTGCGGGTCTTGACATCGTGCCGGCAGGGCGTTGATTCTGCATACCGTTCGTACGGTTTGCACCGTAGCCGGTTGCATTGGAAGGTTGCTGTGTTCTCGGCTGTGTTCCGTTCTGCGGACGGATTGTGCCGTTCTGCTTTTGAGGAGTTGTCTGTTGTGCCGACGGCTTTGGAGCGATCGGAGCGGTTTTTTGTGCGGTCGGCTGTGCCTGTCCGGCAACGTGAGAAGCCTGCGGAACTTTTTTGTCTTCCGCCGGTTTGACCGTTTCTTTGACCGTTTCTTTGACCGTTTCTTTGACCGTTTCTTTGACCGTTTCTATGACCGTTTCTATGACCGTTTCTTTGACCGGAACTTTCACCGCATCTTCCGCTTTTGCGGACGATTCTGCACGGGCGGGCTTTTCCTCTGCTTCCGGTTTATCCACTGCCTTCGGCTTTTCCGCCGTTTCGGTTGTCACGGGTGCGGTTTCAATCGGCTTTTCCTCCGATGCGGAGTCTTTTGCCTTTGCCTCTGCCTTTTTCGCCTTTTTCTTGGACGGGATATAGGTTTCGCCGTCAAGATACCTGCCCACGTCGTCTATCTGATGACTTTTCGTGAGCGTGTCGAAAAGGATGTCGAATTCGGCAGGTTCAAGAGCCGTCTGAACCGTGGTGTTCTTTCCGTGATTTGCCAGAATGTCGCAGAGGTCCTTGCTCTTCAAGCCGAAGTCCTTTGCAAGTTTGTTGATTTTGAACTGTGATTTGCTATCAGCCATATTTCCTCCGGTCCTGCATCCACCGCAGATGAATGCAAAATCTTATTTGTTTTGCCAACTAAATATTTGTATTGTTTGTACTGTCCGAATTGAATGCTTGCGGTTTGCACCGCCGAATGAAAAATCAATAAGTGAGAAATATGAGAAATAAATGAGAATGCAATAAATGAGAAATAAATGAGAATGCGATAAATGAGGCTTTTCGCCTGCGAAAAGCGACCTTACTTATTCATTTTTCACTTTTCACTTTTCACTTTTCATTGTTGCTTTCAACCGTTCCGTCCACAAGACGGCACAGTTGCCCGTCCGTTACCGCCACGCAGGCAAGCCGTGCAGACTTTCCGACCGCATGGGCGAGCGTATCGCCGTCCGCATCGATTCTGACCGACCGCACCCCGTAATAAGTGCATTTGTCGGCGATGCGTTTGTCGGTTGCCTCCGAGTTGTCGCTTGCCGTCAACACGAGATACGGCTTTTTCCGACCTGCCAGTGCCTCGCAGACCATCGGTGTACCGAAAAGCAGTTTGCCTGCTTTCGCACAGATACCGAGTGCGTGGAGCGTGCCGTCAACCGTTTCCTTTTTCAATTTCATTTGCCATTTCCTCATAGACTTCGTCGGGGATTCCGCATTCGAGAATTTTGTCGATGCGACGGCTCTTCTGGGCTTTTCGCAGGCAGGAAACTTTCCTGCACAGGTACGCACCCCGTCCGTTTTTCTTTCCGGTAAAGTCAAGGGCAATGACGCCGTCGGGACTCCTCACCACACGGATGAGTTCGCCTTTCGGCAGACGCTCGTTGCAACCCATGCACTGTCGCACGGGAATTTTTTTCGCTTTCAACATACCGTAATTATCCGTAACTCCGTAATTCCGTAACTTCGTAACGATTCGTAAGCGGAGCGTTTATCAGTCTTCAACCGGTTTTTCTTCGGTATCGACCGGTTTTTCTTCGGGTTCGCGGTAGAGATCGTCCGGTTCTTCAACGTCGAATTCCGAGCCTTCCGCTTTGATGTCGATTTTGAATCCGGTCAGACGTGCCGCCAGACGGACATTCTGACCGTCTTTGCCGATTGCAAGCGACAACTGGTCAACAGGGGAAATGACACGGTATTCCCGTTCACCGATTCTGCAAACCGACTTGATTTTTGCAGGCGAGAGAGCGGATGCGACAAACTCGCAGGGATCTTCGCTGTAACGGATGACGTCCACTTTTTCGCCCCTGATTTCGTCAATGACCGCATTGATTCTGCACCCCTTGTTACCGATGCACGAACCGACTGCATCGACGTCGTCCTCACGGGAGTAGACGGCGATTTTCGATCTTGAACCTGCCTCACGTGCAATGGACTTGATAATGACGATGCCGTCCGCAATTTCGGGAATCTGCAACTCAAACAGTCTGCGTACCAAGCCGGCATTCGTACGGGACAGCGTCACGAGCGGACCGCGGTCCTCACGGTTGATTGCCGAAACGAACACTTTGATTTTGTCGCCGATGTGGAAAATCTCGGAGGGGACTTGCTCGCGAGGCGTCAGAACAGCCCGACCGTTGTCGGTGTTGAGGAGAATATTTCCGGTTTCGGAATCGAGCGAATCGACGGTTGCCGTGATAATTTCCTCGTGTCTTTCCTCGTATACTTTTCTTTGAGCGTTGCGTTCGCCCTCACGGATTGCCTGAATGATAACCGATTTTGCGGCGGATGCACTCAAACGGCGGAAATTCTGCGGTTTGACCTGCGTTTCCACGATACCGCCGAGAGCGTTCCGTTTCGAGAGAGCCTTTGCGTCTTCGAGGGAAATCTGCGTTTCGGGATTTTCAACGGTTTCGACAATCTCTTTCTGCTGGAAAACCTTGACGTCCTTTTTTTCACGGTTGAAATCGACACGGACGTTCGTATTGTTTCCGTACTCTTTCTTGTAGGCGGAAATCAGTGCCGCCTCGATTTTTTCAATCATGTAGTCGGCAGGGATGCCTTTTTCTTTTTCCAGCATTTCAAGTGCTTCAAAAAGTTCGTTGTTCATGCTCTTTTCCTTTTTCCTTCGTCTTTCGTAAATCTATATCAAAAAATTTTTGCGTAAATTTCAGTCGCCGAAATCGTAAACGGTCCTAATCGATGCGACTTTGGTACGTGGGAACGTGTGTTGCGTTTCGTCGGGTTCGCAGGAAATCACAAGATTGCCGTCCCCGTCAAGACCTCCCAGATTGCCAACCCAGATTTTTGCTCCGTCAAGAGGCGTAAACAAACGAACCTCGACTTTCCAACCGACGCAGGCATTGATGTGGGCGGGCGTTTTCAGTTCCCGCTCGATTCCGCAGGAGGAAACTTCCAGATGGTAAGCGTCCTCAATGGGATCTGCCTCGTCAAGTACGGGATCGATGGCACGGTGCATTTTTTCGCAATCGTCAATGGTGATGCCGTCCGGAGAATCGATTTCAATCCGCAGGTAGTAGTCCGCACCTTCCTTGACATATTCCACGTCCCAGAGTTCATACCCCAAGCCGACAGCAATCGGCTCTGCCAACTTTTTTACGACCGATGCAATATTTCCGCCACTTTTTCCCATTTTTTACTCCATTCAAAATTTATAAATCCGTCAAAAATCCGTGCTTTTTGGTCTGTGCCGAATCGGTTGAATCGGGGCTGTCGCAGTCGGATACAGAACCGCCATTCAAAAAATTAAGAGCGAGTTAAAAACCCACTCCGAACGTCTGTCAATAGTATAACATAATTTTTTCCGTTTTGCAAGCCTTTTTATAAAAAAAGATAGGAAAAAATGAAGTTTTTTCGAAAAATCTTCGCAAAAATTGAAAAGTGAGGCTGACGCAGTCGGATACAGAACCGCCGGTTTTGACTCCGTCTGCGGTACAGGCGTACCGCAGGAGGCGAAAGCGACGGTAAAAAAAGCACATAAAATCGGAAAAATCCGTAGGATTTTCACCTCTGAAAGAAAGAAAACTTATAGATTTCTGCCGTTTTACACCTGTTTTTGCATTGTGCTTTTTTGGTCTGTGCCGAATACGTCAGCCGTTGTTTTCGCCTTGCTTATTCCATAAATAATCAACCTGCCCCGTGAGGAGTGCCGTCAAACCTTTGTAAGTCTGTTCGGGGTTTTCGTAAAAATGCTCGGTCATCTGCTCGGCGTGATAGGCGGAATCGGTGTTCAGCGTTGCGGTCAAGAGAATTTTGTCCCCCTCTCTGAGCGTGACCGTCACGGCATAAGAGGTGTCGGGCAGTCGGCGTGACGAGCATTCCGCCACAACCCCACGTGCTTTGAAATCGAGATACTGCAAGGCACACGCAAGACTTTTGTCGAGGATTGACCGAAAGAGATCGCTTTTGAGTTCCTCGGCGACCAGTCGCCCTTTCTGCGTGACGGTATAGAGCGGTTCGCCCCGATCGTTTTTGCCGTCTTCCGCTATGAGATCCTTTTCGTGCAGTTCGGGGAATGCCTCCGCAAAATCGAGATAAAGCACGTAATCGGTCCGCATAATCATCTCGCCGAGCGTTACGTAATCGACCGGCACGCCGATGTTTTTGAGCAGGTAAAGTATGAAGATTTTGACATTGTTCAACCTTGATGCGAGTTTTCCCATAGCAAAAACCTCCGAAAAACAAAATTTCACGCAATAGTATACCATATTTTCAAAAACTTTTCAAGACTTTTCTTGCATTTTCGGGATTTTTGTGTTATGATATAGGAGTAGACTATTTTTGCCCTTCGAAAAGGAGTTATCGGTATGATTAAAATTGCACTTTTGGGATTCGGAACGGTCGGGAGCGGTGTCGCCGAGGTCCTCACCGAAAACAGAAAAACGATCGCGGAGCGAGTCGGCGAAGAAATCGACATCAAATACATTCTCGATCTGCGGGAATTCCCCGATCATCCGCTGGGGGACCGTGTCGTTCATGACATCGGAACAATTCTCGCCGACAAAGAAGTCACGGTGGTCGCCGAAATGATGGGCGGATCGCATCCCGCTTACGATTTTACGAAATCGGCACTCGAAGCCGGCAAAAGCGTTGTGACCTCCAACAAGGAAGTCGTTGCGAATTACGGTGCGGAACTGCTTGAAATTGCACGGCAAAACGGCGTGAAATACCTTTTCGAAGCGAGCGTGGGTGGCGGAATTCCGATCATTCGTCCCGTGCAGGACGATCTGCTCGCAAACGAAATTCAGTCGGTCGACGGCATTCTCAACGGCACGACAAACTTTATTCTGACCAAAATGGACAAGGAATCCGCCGATTTCGCCGAAACGCTGAAAGAGGCACAAAAACTCGGCTATGCGGAGGCAAATCCCACGGCGGACGTGGACGGACTCGATCCCGCAAGAAAAATCGTCATTCTCTCGGCACTGGCTTACGGCGTGCTGTTAAGCCCCGAAAAAATCAAGGTCTGCGGAATCCGCAATATCACAAAAGAACAGACGGAGATCGCAAAATCGCTCGGATGCACCGTCAAACTGGTCGGGCATTGCGAAAAAATCGGCGAAAAGGTGCTGGCTCTCGTCGAACCGCACGCCGTCCCCGATACCTGCCAACTTTACCACGTGAACGGCGTTTTCAACGGCATACTCACAACCTGCAATATGCTCGGCAAAGCCTTTTTCTACGGAGCGGGGGCAGGAAAACTCCCCACGGCATCCGCCGTCACAGCCGATATTATGCACGCAGGACGGGACGAAAAAGCGGTACTGCCTCACTGGAAAGTCGCAACCGCGGAGGATTATGCCAACCCCGATGACCGCAAGGTTCGCCGTCTTTTCGTCCTGCAAGGTTGCAAAAACTGTGCCGAAAAAGCCAAAGAAATTTTCGGCTACGAAACCTATACCGTGCAGAACGGAACCTTCGCGTTCCTCTCAAAACCGATGACAAACGCAGATGTTGCAAACGCATTCACAAAATGCCACAATACGCAGGTCCTGTCTATGCCGGTTGTCGACTGAAACGGGCAAAAGCGACCGAAAAAATAAAAAGTTAAGGAGTTCTTTATGTCACGGGAAAGAATGATAGCACTGTTCTCGATAGCCGTCAATCTCGTAGTTGCCGTAGCGGTGATATGGGCGGTTTTCACCCGTTTTCCCACCACGGGGGGCGATGCCAAAAAAATGCTCGACAGTGCAAAAACCTTCCGATTTTTCACCACCGATTCGAATCTGCTCTCGGCACTGTCCTGCCTCTGCATTTTGCCCTTCGTAATCAAAATTGCGGTGACGGGCGAGGGGAGCATTCCCCTTTGGGTGCAGATTTTCAAATATGTCGGGACGTGTTCGGTCACACTGACATTTTTAACGGTTGTCGTCTTTTTAGGACCGACACAAGGCTACGGTGCGATGTTCAGCGGTGCAAACCTGTGGTTGCACCTCATCTGCCCCTTGCTCTGTATGATTTCCTATCTCCTGACCGATTGCCCGACCAAAACCGACTGGAAAACCACCTTTTTCGGAATGTTGCCGGTCGTGATTTACGGAGCGGTTTATATCGTAGCCGTTCTCCTCATCGGTGAAAGTAACGGCGGTTGGGAAGATTTTTACGGCTTTAACCGCGGGGGAAAATGGTTCGTATCTCTCCCCCTGATGCTCGGCGGAGGGTATGCAATCGCATACGGCGAATGGACACTTGCAAACCTGACAAGAGGTCTGCTCAAATGAACGGAAAAAGCGGAACAAAGCCCCCAAAAAACGACACGGTGCAGAAAACGGATACCGCCAAAAAACCGCAAAAACGCAACACGGTGCGAAATAAAACCGCCGTCCCGACTTTACCGCCGGAAAATAAAGACCTCAAAATATTGGTCCTGAAACGGAAACTCACCCTTGCTGGAACGTATCTCCTCTGGCTTGCCTGCCTTGCCGTCGGCGTTGCAGGCTTCAATTCGGGACACGAAAAACATCCGATGGAACTGTGGCAAATCGCACTCTGGCTGGGCGGGGGAGCGGTGATAGGCTTTGCCCTCCTGCGAGTATGGCGACTGTTTACCGACCGCACTTTCACGGGGAAAATCATCCGTTCGGGACTTTCGCACGGCGTCAAAGGGGACGACTTCAAAACGAATACGGCAATCAAGATTCAAACGGGAAAACGCAACCGCAGGTTGCACTTCGACCAGAAAGAGAACTTTTATACCCTCTACCACGAAGATGTCGAAATCTGTAAATTTTCCTTTTTGACCTACCCACTGCCCAACCCCGAAACCGTCGGAATAAACGGAATAAATGAAATAAACGGAATAAACGGAATAAACGGAATAAACGGAATAAATGAAACAAACGGAAACTTTTGTGTCGTCTGCGGACGAATAAACAGCACAAATCAAATATGCGATGCCTGCGGTCATAGCCTCATCAACCCCAAAAATATATTCGGTAACGGTTAACGCACACATCTAAAGAAAAATCTTTGCACAAATTTGCTACAAAGTACACTAAAGGGC
>CAVGAA010000046.1:0-10031 GCA_963627065.1 bacterium
AAGTTATAAGTAATAGTGAACAGTGAATAAGTTTTTTACTTTTTTACGGCTATGCAACCACTTATCGTATCTCAACAAATGAGCGTACTTTGTCCGAAATCTGCTGATAATTTTACTTGCAGTAGGTTTTTTCGGGGGTGCAGGGGGTGCCTTTTTTGCCTAAAAAAGCACCCCCTGCATAATTTAAGTTTAATCGCTTTTCAGGGGGTGCGGGGGACAGCTTTTACAAAAAGCGTCCCCCGCATAATTTTATTATCTTATCTTCTCCACCTTTGCAGGAAGGGCGGTGAGGGCGGAGGTGTGGCGGGCGTTAAGGGATGCCGAGAGCGTAGGATTTTCGTCAAGGCAGAGGAGGGATGCCAGACCGAAAGACACGGCTGGCAGGAGGGGCGGAGAAAGCGGAAAAGTATCGGTGAGGGCATAGGACGGCGAGTCCGGCAGGACGATCGTCGGGAGATTTTGCGACAGGCGGTATGCGTTTTCGACTCTTTCGCAGGACCTGCAAACGAGGGGGAGCAGGTAGGTACTGCGTAAAATGTAATCGTCAATGCCGGCAGTAGATTTTTCGGCAGTCGCAGTCGCACCGCTTGCGGTCACAGTTGTTTCATCGGCAGTTGTTTTGCTCTCCGCCGTTCCGCTCTCACCCAAAAGGGCAAGAGCGGACAAAATAACGGCTTCGTTGGTCATAATTTACCCGTTTAAGCGGTCGGGAGCGTGACTTTCAACTCCACGAGTTCCTGCGGATAAACCACTTTCGCACCGTAAAGATGCAGACCTTTGACGGCATCTGCAAAACGGGATTCGGGGCGGTAAGCCTCAACCTCCGAGAGTTGTTCGGCAAACGCAATCGCACGGTTCGAGCGGACAATGCAACGGTAAGTCGTGGTTTTGGCGGTTGCATCGGCGGAGGACAGAATCTGATTGGACACGCAGACACGGCAACCTGCAACCGAACCGATACAGCCGTTTTCGAGGGACGAGAGATTGTCGGTCGAGAGGGACGCTTTCTCTTTGAGGAGCAGGGCGGCGACGGCGGGAGCGACCTCAACCGAAATCATATTTGCATCGGTCACATTTTCGCCGAACAGAACGGTACGTGCATCGATAATCGCATGAATGAGGTCGTTTTCGGCGGAGGGTGTGAGGGAAATCACCTTGCCTGCACTCTTGACCATCGAATAGACATAGGAGTCGGCGGCGACTGCCAGAGCGGTAGCGGCGGAATGCGTTGCAAGTTTCATCAATTCGGGGCGAGACTGCACACGGTCGGCATCGTCCAGTTGGAAATTAAAGTACTTTGCCTGCGAAATTTCAAGTTCCTTGACCGTATCGGTGAGAGCCGACGGGGCGGAAATATCGGTGTTGCGGACGTAGTCGGAAACGGTGACGGGGACAAGACCGCAGATGCGGACAATGTTTCCTTTTTCACGGATGTCGCCCTCAAAAGAGCGGTTGCAGTTTGCGACGCCGACGTAGGAGGCATCAAGGGCGTGGAGCATCGTTTCGCTCCAGACTTCGGGAATAAAATTGGAAATAGCCATAAAATAAAGTTCCTTTCAAAAATGATTGATTTGTTGATTTCAGTTCCACTTTGACATAGAAAGCAGAATGTTTCCGTAGTGACGGCGAATATCCGCACGGGACATTTTGGACACCTCATCACGGGTAAAATAAGCGGTTTGCGGAGAGTCCGCACGCTCGGTCGCACGGGAGGCATTTTCACGGTTGACACGGTCGGCGAGCGAGGCTTTGCAAGCCTCTTTTCTTTGCCGGAGGGCGAAGGCTGCCGAAAGCGGAATGCCCTGCTCCGTCATCTCCCAGACCGAGTCGGGAATGTCATCCGGCGAAACATCGGGGTAAAGTGAGCGGAAATCGGCACATTCCGCACCGATCCGAGCGAAAACGGCATTGCGTTCCGACAGTTCGGACAACTGCGAACGGAGCGAGGTCAATTCCTGCCGGAGTTCTGCGAGTTCCGAAAGAGCAGGCGGAGGAGTCTTACAAGGTAGATCGCCAGCCACAGAATCCGCAGGAGGTATTGCAGAATCCGCCGTAATTTCCGCAGAATCGGGCGTAACCGGCTTGCAAGTTTCGTCGGCAGGCGGAGCATTTTGCGTGAGAATCGGCGGAATATCCACCGGATCCGAACCGTGAGAATCTTTCTTTTCGTCATACATTTGTCGATAATTCCTTTCTTTCATTCAGATTTTTGTTATCCTCCTCCAAACTCCGCAGGAGGCTGTCACGCCCCGAGAGGCAACCGTCCGGCAGATGTTCGAGGTATTGCCGTGCGGTGATGTGTCCGCCGTCGAGCAGGTGGTCGAGGAGCGTTACGGTCGCAGAGGACGTGAGTTTGTCAACCGTCCCGAGCCGTGCGGTTGCGTGGAGAATTCCGTGTCGCAGGGCTTTGTAATCGACTGGGAAAATTGCGGTTTTTTCGCCGACGGTGAGGGGCAGTTTCCGCTCATTCGGGTAGTTTTCGAGCAGGATATGCAGGTAAATTTCCGCCACTTCTCCGAGCGTTTTCGCAAGCCTTGCCGAAACCTGACCGAGTCCCACCTTCGATGCCTGTTGCAGGGCTAAAATGGCACTGGTGTTGGTGGCATCCGTGTCGCCGAGTGCCGATTCGGTCGCACCGGTCATACTTCTCGTATAGGTAATCACACGGTCAATGAGATCGCCGTAACCGTTCTCGAGTTGTCCCACACCGACCACCGAAACGGCATCCGCAACATTTCCACCGCCCATCGTGGCAATCGCCTCGCCGACATCCGAATTCCATTCGGGAATCCGGCTTTTGTCGTAAATGACTTTTGAAAATGCCGTATCGCTCATATGTTTCATCACAAGGGCGAACGCACCGTTTATATAGCGTTGGTTGGGAATGAGTTCGCTGACGGGAGGGACTGCGTGCGACGTGTCGGTCGGTAGCCAATGGAAGACGGCAAAGGGGTAAAGGGACAAACCCGTGTCAAACTTTTTGAGGACGCAGTTTTTGACCGATTTTTCGCAGAAGACGTGACCGTTTTCCTTGTAGAATTTGAGCAGATAGGTCGTCTTTTCGTCATCGAATTCCCCGTCCGGCTGAATTTTCACGGCATCGGTCTGCGGAATGCCGTTTTGCATTGCCTCATTTTGCAGGACGTGCGGAAAGGCTCTGCCCGAGAGGATGATCCATTCCTGCTTTTGCAGATCGGGGAGAGCGGGATCGCAGAGGAAAAAGTTCGTGTTGCGGACAAGTTCCGCCGTCACGTCACCGCAAAAAGGCTGACCGCAGGGGAGCGAAGCGTCCCAACGGCAATAGAAGACGGCGTCGCCGGTCACGGCAGATCGGAGCAGGGCGGAGTCGATGAGTTCCTGCATCGCAGGGGAGGAAAACTTGCAGGACAAGTGCCTGCCGAGCAGGTCAAGGGCATTTTCAACCGCCGTTTTGCGGGCGGAACTGTCGAAATAGGGCAGGCGTTCATCGGTGAGTTTCAGGGAAACGTCCTTCGGCGAGAGCGTACCGATGAGGTAATCGAAAATTCGGCGGACGAGGTTGAAAACCGGTTGAGGCAGTGCCGTTTGCGTGCCTTCCCACTGCTCGCCGAGATAGAATTTTTCGTTGCGACGGACGGTTTCGAACAGCCCCGACCGTCGCATTTTTTCAAGTGCGGATTCGTACCGTTTCCAAGAATCCGTCGCAAGGAATGGTTGGTTCATAAAACTCCTTTCAGATTGTGATATTGAATTTCACGGCGTAAAGACGGGCGTTTGCGACCGCGGGCATTTCGATGACGTAACGCAGGAAACGAAAGCGACCTACCGAAAAGCGGGAGCGGAAAAATTCGGGCGAAAGGGCGGAAGATTTCCCTTCAAACGATAGCATTTTCAAGCCGTTGTCCCCCTCCAGAATCAAGGAGAGCGTTGCTCCGCCCGTGTCGGCGGTGACGAAAATCTCCCCCGACCGTTTGACGTCTTCGGGCGTGCCGAAACCGAGATAGGCACTTTTGTAAACGCAGGAAATTTCCGTTCCGTCATCGGTCGTGAGCGAGGGCGAAAACTTTGCAATGCGACCGTCCGCCGTGAGAAATCCGACCGAGTTGCCCGTTTCGATAAAAGCGGTCGCCGGAATGCCCGTGTCCCGTACGAACAGAGCCTCCGCAGGATCGAAAACCCAAACGGTTCCGCCCGTGTCGAGCGTGTTCCGCATTCGGAGCAGACCGTCGAATTCCGACCAAAAAAGAATTGTATTGCCGTCTGGCGTTGGCGAATTCGGCAGAAGTTCCGCAGAACAGAGGTCCGGATCACCGGAAGGAAGGGTAATTTTTGCGATTCCGCCCGATGTGAGAACGTAAGGTACGCCACGTACGAGGACTGCACCGCCGTAAGAGATACAGCCGATACCGCTCCGGTAAAAGAGGACATCCGGCACGCTCCCGTCCGACCGCACCGCCCATAATCCCCGAGTCGAGAAGACGAGAAATCTGTCGTAATGTTGCACGATTGCGGTCACGGGTTCTTCTGCACTGCCGAGCGACAGCACACCGTCCGCACGGAAATAAAGGGCATCGCAGGCAGGGACGTCCTCACGTGCGGAGTCGAGCATTTCATCGTCGACATAGGTCGAGCAGTAGACTTTTCTGCCGGTCGACTCTCCATAGAGGAGCAGACGTTCCCGTGACGCATCCCGATAAAGTGCCGTGCGGTAAGCCGAGAGGAGATCGGAACGTCCCGAAAAAATGCTGTCGATATCAAAGACGACCGAAACTTTTCCGCCGAGTGCCATTGTCGGGGGAATTCTGAAGCAGGAGGACGGGGGCGAAAAGGTGTAATCGGTGACAACCGATCCGTCTACCGTGACCGAGCGGATTTTCACGGCGGTGTAGGGCAGGCGGAAAGTCTGCGTGGCAATCGAGTTGTCATAGGTCAGGCGGAGCGTGGTCGTGAGGAGGTTGAGCGGTTCGTTGACCTCCCCCAACGTTTCGGGATTCCAGTCCTTTCCGTAGAGCGGGACGTAACCGCCGGCAGTCACGAACAGTTCGGTCGAGGGCTTGAAATACAGCAGGACGTGACCGTCCGAGAGGTAAAGCGTATCACGGTAAACGAAGAAGGAAACCGGTGTCCCGTAGTTGCCGAGTGAAGACAGCAGGACGGGGGATGTGTCACTGTCGGAGAGACGGTAGAGCAGTTTGCCGGCCACCCAGAAGCGGTAGGTACTGCCCGAGAGTAGTCCCTCCCAATAGCCACGCAAGGGCGTGCCGTAGCTGTAAAGCGTTTCAAAACCGCATCGGGGAGAGAGCGAACCGTCACCGCAAAGGCGGAAATTGACACAGTCAAGGGCGGTTCTGTCGGAGATTTTTGCGGACGAGATACCGCCGAAAGCATTGACGGCGAGTGACGTCGCATAGGTTCTGTTTGTGTGAATCATTTCGGATAAAGTGAAATTTTACTCCTTTCAAATGCAATCGGAATCAAAAGAGGGGATGTGACGGCTTTTCGCTGTAAAAGCGGAAATTGCGGTCGGGTTCGGGGACATCGTGAAAGGCACAGAAACGGCTCATCAGGGCATAACGCAGTGCCTCGGGGGCGTGCGTCGCCTCGTGCGGTTCGTCACTTGCATCTTCGGGTTTTGTCGCCGAATAGAGCAGTTCCGGAAGTGATTTTATGAGCGTCCGGCAGGTGTCCGAGATGTGCAGGCGAGTACCCTCTTTCCCGACTTTGAGGAATTCCCGCAAGACACGCCAACCCGCAATGCGACGGTCGTCGGCAGGTTGCATGGGCGGAACGCCACGCACCGACTGCATAATCTCAAAACCGCTTCTGCCGGTGTCCTGCCGTCTGTTCCAGAGGTCGGGCGACGCAACAAGATATTCGATCGGAAAGCCGTGTGCCAACTCCGCCACGGCAAGCCCTGCGTCACGGAGAATCAAGCCCTCCCCGCAACGCTCCGAGAGTACCCACACATCGCCCGTGCGGTCAACGCCGAGGAGCAGAACCGCCAGCATATCGAAACCGTAATCGAGTGCCATAAAATAACGCAGACGGTCGGGAATTTTGTCCTGCGTGACAACGTGAACTTCGGGGCGGAACTCGGGGAGAAACTGCCCGTCAAAGACGTCCCAGCGACCGTCCAGCCAAGCGTCACGGAGTGAGGGAGGCAGGGACTCCAACTGCCTGACATATTCGGGATCGGCGGAGAGAAGAATCGGATTGTCATAGACTTTTGCGGGGACGAAAGCGTAATCGGCAGGGTTTTCGTCGGGCTTGAAAGAGCGGTCGACAAAGAGCCTTTTCACCCAAGCGTGACCGATCCCCCCGGGGTTGCAGGTGAGGTACATTCGCCTCGGGACGTCACGTGTGCCACGCAGACAGGCCTTGAAAACCGAGAATTGATATTCGCTCAACTGCGTTGCCTCGTCAATGGCGATGACGTCATATTCCTGCCCCTGATAACGCAAAACGTCACGGGATGCGGAACAGTAACCGAGAGAAATACTGCTCCCGTTCGGGAAATCGAGCCGTTTGGATGCCTCGTGCCACGTGATGAGATTCGGGTATTCACGGAGGAGCGGTTCGACGTGATTCGTGCGGAGTTCGGAATAAGTCCTGCGGACCAGAAGGCAGTGCAATTTTTTGTACGTGAGGCACAAAAGCACCAACTTTCGCCGTAAAGCCCAAGATTTTCCGCCTCCTCTCGCACCGCCGTATGCGGTGTAACGGGCTTTGGAGGAGAAGAACAGTTTTTGCCGTTCGCTCGGAATGCCGGTGACGCGGAGAATTTGACTCATTCGTCATCCTCGCTGAGACCGTGATCGAAAATCACCTTGACGTCGCCGTCCGAAGAAGACTTTTCCCCATAACCCAGACGGTGTTTGAGATAGACCGACACAACCGTCGGCGAGAGGAGAACCGATTGCGAGAGCGATGCGTCCTCAAAAACCGCAAGGAAATAATCGTAGGTCGCACGGTCGCCGTCACGCAGGGCGTCGAGGGCGGAAAGTCCCAGACCGTAAAAGCGGAAGAAACCGGCAAGATTCGGGTAAGTCCCCACGGCAAGTTTCGGGGGCAGATTCGCTCTCGGTCGGCAGGAGTCGAGATAAGTGGCGATGAGGGCATCGAGAGCAGATTTTTTCTTCGGATCGGGGAATGAAACATCGGGGAAAACCACGGCAAGTTTTCGCAGATCGGCACGGCAGGGAGATTTCCGCATACCCGATTTTTTGACGGCATTTCTGACTTGTTCCGCAGGGCTTGTAACCGGCGGAGCGACCGTCCCTCCCGTTGTCCCCTCGACCGTCCCGCATTCCGCAAGCCCGTTTTCAACGCTTTTCACTTCACTTTTTGCTTTGCTCATAATACATCCTTTCCGTATTGTAATTTTTTGAGAAGACTTAAAATAGACTCGTTGCAGAGTCCTTTAGCGTACTTTATAAAAAGTCTGCACAGGAATTTGCTTAAAAAGCCATACAGGTGAAAGCCCTTTTACGCACTTTGTAAAGCCTCAAAAATAAGTCCTCTCACCTATACTCATTTTTTGGGCATTTTTGCAGTATGTTTTTGGCAAAAAAATCGAAAAATTTTTTTGAAAGGGGATTTTGCAATGAAAAAGCCAAAAACGAAAATCAAAATCGGAAATGAAAAAGAAATTTTTCAAATGGTCGAAATGCGGTATTGACAGAAAGCGAAAAAAGTGATATAATAGTTTTAAAACTAAAAATCGGGCAAAAAGAGCGTATGAAAAGGTGGCTAAAATGGCAAGCAATTGGACGAGAGAAGAAGAAATCATCGTATTCAATCTGTACTGTAAAATCCCTTTTAACAAATCTGGCAAAACGCATCCCGATGTCATTCGCATTGCAAAAATGATTGGTCGAACGCCGAGTGCAGTTAATATGAAAATCGGCAATTTTGGCAGTTTTGACGATAATTTGAAAGCAAGAGGCATATCGGGGCTTACGAACGCAAGCAAACTGGACGAAGAAATTTTTTCGGAATTCAATGGCAACTGGGACGATTTGGCATATCAAAGCGAACTGTTGATTCAAAAATATGCAAAAAAGCAAGCCACAGAAAACATCACCAATCTCCCAAAAGGGGCTGAAAGAGCGACAACTGCAAAGCAAAGAATCAACCAGTCATTTTTCAGATCCGCCGTACTTGCATCCTATAACTGTGCCTGCTGTATTACCGGAATCTCAAATTCGGAATTGCTTGGCGCCAGCCATATCAAACCGTGGAGTGCCAGCGATGAAAACGATAAAACGAATCCGCAAAACGGGTTGTGTCTGAATGCCCTGCATGACAAGGCTTTCGACCGTGGCTTTATTACGGTTAAACCGGATTATTCAATTCTTGTGTCAGACTCCATATCGGATGTCTGTGACGGAAAATCGGTCGAGCAATATTTCCGCAGGTATGCAAATGAAAAGATTATTTTGCCCGATAAATTCCTTCCAGATAAGCAATTTTTGGAATATCATAACGATGTGATTTTTGAAAATTGGAAATAAAGGCGAATGGGCAGAATTTTATGTTATGATGAAATTACTCGGTGAAGGAAAATTGTATTCGGCGGACAAACTACTGCGTAAAAAATATAAGAGTTACCTCGATATTTTGAAAATCATTCGTCAAGAGTGCGAAAATCGAGTATTGGAGTATATCGTTGATTCGGAAAAAGCAACGGTTACAATCAAACCGCAAGATTCCGAAAAAGTACTTGCGGTTATATCGACAAGCGAATTCGGCAAGAATGCATCGGTTCTTTTTGACGGAATTAAGAAAGCACACGGCAGTACCGTATCCGCACCGGATTCCGTATGCGATTTTGCAAGTGTCATATATGTTTCCAAACCGAAAGCACCGGCAGTCAAAGCACTGAAAAAACAATTCGGAGGAAAGAATGACATTATTATTGAGGTTCGGGACGGGCAAACCGCAATCGTTTCCGTAATGGGCTTTTCGATAAAGTCAAAATTCGGTGAATTACCGACCTTGTTTAACGCAGGATCATCCTCGCAGTATCTTTACAAATTGATCGGTTGTAACGATGAGATAATGGCGGAGTTTAACGCAATAGGAGAAAACGGCGGTCGAGGATGGTCGAAATGCAAGGAATATTTGAAAAAACACTCCGTTACATTGAATTTTGAAAGAACGCAAAACCGTATTTATGCCGACAATTTGTATCTTATACGGGAATCAATGGCGGAAATTATGGCTTGGTGTGTAAAAGACAGATTAATTTCCGAAAATACGGACTACAATGTCAAAGAAACGGTTGAAAGAATGGCGACCGTGAATCCGCTCAAAGTTCCGAATCCGCAAATTTATTACGAAAAAGCGATAAAGGATTTTTTGATTGCCGTATTTACCGGAATGACGGCATCAAGAGTGTGGGACGGAAAAGAGCAAGTCAACGGCGGTTACATAGTGGTGACGGACGACGGTGACGTTATTTGTTATCATTCAAATGACAGAGAATCATTCAGGGACTATTTGTACAAAAATACATTTTTTGAATATGTCGGTTCAAAAAAATTTAAGTGGGGTTATATCGAAAAAATAGGCAACGATTTCTATTTACCGCTCAATTTGTCTGTCAGATTCAACTCAAAAACAAGATAATGCGAGTATGTAGTTTGTTTTGCGGAGTCGGCGGAATCAATCTCGCTTTTATGTCGGCAGGGCATGACATCGTCTTTGCGAATGACGTCGACCGATACGCTTGTATGACATACAGACACAATTTCGGCGGAGCGGTTTTGGCGGAGGGCGACATCCGTTCGCACGATAAAAAAGATTTTCCGAATTTCGATATTCTTTCGCCAGGCTTTCCGAAGGCTTTTTCATTTCCCGATGCCGTCCCCGAAAAAGAGCGGTACAAGCAAGTCGGAAACGCCGTTAGCGTGCAGGTCATTTTCGAAATTTTGAAAAAATTGAAAAATCTATATAAAAATTCGCAAAAGTACTTGACAATCACTTGACTGTGTGATATAATCATAATACAGTTTAAGAGAAGACGAACATAAGACATCGGGACATCGGGA
>CAVGAA010000047.1:0-9859 GCA_963627065.1 bacterium
ATGAAACTATTCAAAAACAAATTTTTTATCGTGTGTCTTGCGGTGGCGGTGGCGTTTACGGCGGGAATGTCGGTCTTCTCCGTCATGGGCTACAAATCGCTCGTGCGGAATGTTCTGGGGACGGTCGCAACGCCTTTCCGTTTGATCGGAAACGCTTTCTGCAACGCAGTTGAGGGGTTCGGAAAATATTTCCGGTCGGTCAAGTCGCTCGAAAAAGAAAATCAAGCCCTTGCAGACAAAAACAGTGAACTGCAAAGTTCGGCGGATCGTGCCGAGCAACTCGAAGAAGAAAACGAGCGGTTACGCAGTTATCTCGGAATGAAAGAGGCTTACCCCGCTTTCACAATGGAGGAGGGTACCGTCATCGGTCACGAGGGCGACAACTATCTCACGCTCTTAACGCTCAACAAAGGGAGCATTCACGGAATCGAGGTCAATATGGCGGTCATCACCGCAGACGGCATTGTCGGTTGCGTGAGCGAGGTGGGGTTGACTTGGTGCAAAGTATCGACCATTCTCTCGGATTCCCGTTCTGTCGGCGTTCTTGCCCCCCGCAGCGGTGCATCGGGAATATTAACCGGTGAATACAGTTATCGGGAAAACGGCACGTGCAAATTAACCTTTCTCGACGACGATGCAAGGAGTGCGGACGTTGTGGTCGGCGACAGCGTGGAAACAAGCGGACAAGGTTCAATTTACCCGTCGGGGCTGAAAGTCGGAAAAGTGACGAAACTTACGGCAGATCCGGCAACAAGGAGTATGATTGCAACGGTCGAAACGAGCGTGGATTTTTCCGATCTTGATTATGTCATCATCATAAAAGGGTACAAGGAAAAAGGATAAAAAGAGCAATCGAAAGGGAAAAATGAGGGGAAAAGAAAGGCAAGGGAGCGAGGAAAAAGGGCAGGTTGTAAAGAACGTCGTCATAGACGGTGTGATACTGTTTCTGCTCTGCATTTTTCAGACAACGGTCCTCGGCAGGTGGAAGATTTTCGGAGCAGTGCCGGATTTGACGCTCTGCTCGGTCCTTCTCATCGGATTTTGCCGTGGGCATGAATACGGAGCGGTCGGCGGAATTACGGCAGGCATTTTCTCGGCAACGCTCGGAACGGTCGGCGTGACGGTGGCACCGGTATTTTACTTTCTTGTCGGCTATCTTTGCGGATATTTTGCAAGAACCGTCACGCAGAAAAGCATTGCCCCGTATCTGTTTTTTCTTGCAATTTCTCTGCCCTTCGGAGCGATTGAAACAGCCGTGCAGGCGATTTTGACCAAGTCGGATCTGAATATAACAGCCCTTTTCCTGCACGCAATTCTGCCGGAATCGGCAGGCACGTTTCTTTGCGGTGCGATACTGTTTTTCCCTTTGAAAATTGTGTTTTTGCGTGAGAAAAAAAGGAAAAGCGTTTCCCTGAAATTCCGTTAAGGAGATAACATGAGCCAAGAACAGTTCAAAAATCAGCATCCGACCGATCTGTCCGAAACGGTTGCGGTCGCAATGCTCTCAAAAACGAGAAAAATCGCAAATGCGGTGGTCAATTATCAGGAACTTCTCATGCGATACAACTGTGCAATGAAAGAAATCCGCACGAAATTTGAGGTTCTCAACACCGAATTTAACGTCCGTTTCCGCCGGAATCCCATTGTTTCCATCAACACAAGACTCAAACAGACGGCAAGCATTATAGGAAAAATGGAACGTCTCGGTCTGGAATTCACACCCGAGGCGGTGGAGAAAAATCTCAATGACGTGGCGGGCGTACGGGTGGTATGCTCCTACCTTGACGACGTCTACACCATTGCACAGGCACTCACCAAGCAGGATGACGTCAGGCTCATACGAGTCAAAGATTATATACAGAACCCGAAAGAAAACGGGTACAGAAGTTTACACTTGATTGTCAGCGTTCCGGTCTTTTTTGCCGATATGCCGAGAGACGTGAAAGTGGAGGTGCAGATCAGGACCGTTGCAATGGATTATTGGGCGGAACTGGAACACCAACTGCGGTATAAGCAGGAAATCCCGAATGAAGAAGAAATTGTCAAAGAGTTGACCGAATGTGCGAAGAAAACCGCCGAAATCGATGCACAGATGCTGGAAATCCGCAAAAAGATTGAAAGCGGTACGGAAAAGCCGACGGACGACGAAGTGCTTTTGGACAAACTGAAAAAAATCAATTTTTCGGTAGAGTGAGAGCAGGTAGCAGATAACAGATGGCGGTCAGCAGTCAGAAATAAACAAAGTTAGTATTAGATAGCATTCAGAAAGCGGAGAGTGAATATGAAAGACGAAAAGAACGAAGCCGAAAAACAGGAAGAACTGGAACTGTTTGAAAATCAGAAAGTGATTGATGTCGGAATCGAGCGGGAAGTCAAAAAATCCTTTATCGAATATTCCATGTCGGTTATTATTTCCCGTGCATTGCCGGACGTCAGGGACGGTATGAAACCGGGGCAAAGAAGAATTTTGTATGCAATGTATGAGGACGGTCTGACGCACTCCAAGCCTTTCCGCAAGTCGGCAACGACCGTCGGTAATGTGCTGGGACGTTATCATCCGCACGGCGATGCGGCGGTTTACGGCACAATGGTGCGTATGGCACAGCCTTTTTCCATGCGGTATACATTGGTCGAAGGTCACGGAAACTTCGGTTCTGTTGACGGCGACTCCCCTGCCGCATACCGTTACACCGAGGCAAGACTGGACAAAATTTCGGACGAAATGATGCGTGACCTCGACAAAAACGTCGTTGAAATGGTCCCGAACTTCGATAACCGTCTGCAAGAACCGTCCGTTCTGCCGGCGAGATTCCCGAACCTGCTTGTCAACGGTTCTATGGGCATTGCAGTCGGTATGGCGACAAATATTCCGCCCCACAACCTCGGCGAAGTGATTGACGCGGTCGATTACAGAATGGAACATCCCGATTGCTCGGTCGACGATCTCATGCAGTTCATCAAAGGACCGGATTTCCCGACCGCCGCAATCATTTACGGTGTCAACGGCATCAAGCAGGCATATCTGACCGGTAAAGGGCATATTATGGTGCGGTCACGCTCGCAGGTCAACGAGAACAAACGGCAGATTGTCTTCACCGAAATTCCCTACGGCGTGAATAAGAGTATGCTTTGCGAATCGATTGCAAACTGCGTAAACGAAAAGAAAATCGACGGCATTACCGAACTGCGTGACGAATCGGGCAGGGACGGTATGCGGATTGTTGTGGAATATCGCAGAGACGTCAATCCGCAGATTCTGCTCAACCAGCTGTATAAAAATACGCAGTTGCAGGACACTTTTGCAATCAATATGCTGGCAATCGTCAACAACGAGCCGAAAGTTTTAACCCTTCCGCAGATTCTCGATCACTATATCAGGCATCAGGAAACCGTCATTACAAGACGGACACAGTTCGACCTTGACAAGGCAAAGGCAAAGGCACATATTTTCGAGGGCTACAAGATCGCAATCGACAACATTGACGAAATCGTGGCGATTATGAAGACGTCAAAGTCGATTCCCGAATCGAAAGTCACGCTTATGGAGCGGTACGGTCTGAGCGACGCTCAGGCACAGGCAATCGTCGAAATGACGCTCGGAAAACTGACCGGTATGGAACGGGAAAAGATTGAGGATGAGTTGTTAAGACTGCATAACCTCATTGTCGAATTGGAGGGCATCTTGGCGGACGAGGGCAAAATCAAGCAGATTATCAAGGACGAAATGGGCGAAATCAAAGCGAAATACGCCGATCCGAGACGGACCGAAATCGTTCAGGCAGAGCATGAAATCGTCCTCGAAGACCTCATCGAACGCCACAGTTGCGTTATTACGCTCACGCACGCAGGTTATATCAAACGGCAACCGGCAGATACCTATTCCGCACAGCACAGAGGCGGACGGGGCATCATCGGTATGGGTACGAAAGACGAGGACTTTATCGAGAACGTCATTGCCGTCAACAGCCATTCGTATCTGTTGATGTTCACGAACACCGGAAAAGTGCAGGCGAAGAAAGCATACTATATTCCCGAGGCAGGCAGAACCGCAAAAGGACAGAACCTTGTCAACATTCTCGATCTCACCGAAGGCGAGAAGGTCACCGCCTGCATCAGCGTGGAAGACTTTGACGACGAACATTATCTGACTATGGTCACAAGACGGGGCGTTATCAAGAGAACGCTCCTCAGCGAATATGAATATCAACGCAAAGGCGGAAAGATTGCATTGCATCTCGACGAAGGGGACGAATTGCTCTTTGTCCGTTGCACGACCGGCGATTGCGAACTGCTGTTGGCGACCAAGAACGGTCAGGCAGTGCGTTTCCACGAAGAAAACGCAAGAGTTATGGGCAGAAATGCACGTGGCGTTAAGGGAATCAGCCTCCGTGACGGTGACGAGGTTGTCGGCGTTGCGGTATTGGAAGAGGGCAAAGACCTGCTTTGCGTGACCGAAAACGGCTTCGGAAAACGTTCTCCGTTCGAAGATTTCAGACTGATGGCACACAGAGGCGGTTACGGCGTGACCTGCTACAACATCACCGAAAAGAGCGGAAATCTGACGGGTATCGCATCGGTTGACGACAATGACGACCTGATGCTCATCACGGACGGCGGAACGATTATAAGAACCCCCGTTGCAGGCATTCCGACAAGATCGAGATCCGCAGGCGGTGTCATTATTATGAAGATGGGCGAAGACCAGAAGATTGCAAACTTCACGAAAGTCGCCCACGTCGAAGAAAACGCAGAAAACGAAGAAAGCGAAGAAAACGGCGAAAATGCAGAAAATGCAGAAGTAACCGGACAGAGCGAACAAACCGAGTTTGAGCCGGTTGAAATCGAAGACGGGAAAAAGCCCGACGAAGAATGAAAAAAGTTTTGTTGAAGGCGGTAGGGGTGCTTGTTTTAATCGCAACACTCCTGCCGTGCGTGGGATGCAGAAACAAAGCCCCCGAATTGGACGAGATTTATGACCGTGCGGTCGAACTTGTCACGGATGCACGGGAGTTGAACAACATTTTTTACGGTTCCGGACTGCCGACTTATGACAAAAACTCGGTGCTGTATCAAGATATTTACGATAACGATACGTCCGCTTACAAGTCCGAATACAGTATTGTGGTCGAACGGTGCGAATATCGGTCTGTCGAGGAACTGAAAGAAAAAGCGGAAACGGTCTGGTCGGCGGAACTGCTCGAAGAACAGGTTTACCCTATGGCATTTGACGGCTTGACGGCGACGGTCGGAACAATCACAAGCGTCTCGCCTGCAAGGTTTCAGGAGGACAACGGCAATTTCTATTGCCTTGACGGGCTTGAAAATCTCAAAGCACTTATTTTCGATTTCAGTACAATGAAAATCGTCAATCCGAGCAATGCAACAAGAGTTTTTATCACGCTTGACGCAAGGGAAGAGGGGACAGAGGAAAGTTTCTCCTACCGCCTTGTTTTAACAAAAGAAAACGGCGTTTGGTTGCTCGATAAGTTGACGGTGTAAAATTGACAAAACGCAAAAAAGCAAAAAACAAAAAGCAAAAAGCAAAAAACAAAAAGCAAAAAACAAAAAGCAAAAAACAAAAAGCAAAAAACAAAAAGCAAAATGAAAAGAGGAAAGCGAAAAACTTTCCTCTTTTTTAATGCGATTAAAATGAAATTAAAATAAGAATTGTTCTATAAATATGCCGTTTCAAATGCCTTTTAATGCCATTTAATGCCTTTCAAAAGTCTGTTCGGGCATAAAAAGCCCCCACCGTGTTTCCACAGTGGGGTGAAAGGAGGAAGAAAAATTTCGGAAAATTTCAAATTATTGTTCGTTTTCGGCGACATCGGTCGGCGTTTCGTTTTCTGCGGTTTCAGTTTCAGTTTCTGTTTCAGCCGATTCGGCATTTTCAACCGAAACACCGTTTTCGGCGGTTTCGGTATCCGCATCAACGGCATCGCCGTTTGTTTCGCCTTGTGCCGGAATTTCGCCGACCAGCATTTTCACATAGCCCGCCTCGATCATCTCATCCTGCGACATAGACGGCAGACGGTAATCGGTTTCGGTATTTTCAAGATGTTTGAGTTGCAATTCGTCCACGCAGATGCTTTCAATCAGTTCCAGTGCGTGTTTGAGTTTCCGCTCGCCTCTGATACGGAGCAGGACCGGTGTTTCGGCGTATTTTTTCTTTGCGGACATATCCTTGAAGGTGTATTTTGTGCCTTCCAAGGATTCCGGAGCGACCGCCAGATAAAGATTCAAGGCTTTCGGTCTGACGTCCATTCTCGCCAGTTTGATTCTGCCCTTGTTAAAGGTTTCGGATGTCCAACCGCTACGGCATTTCACGCCTTTGTAAGACAGGAACTTGTTCTTGACGGCGTTGTAATAATCCTTGACGTTCTCTTGTGCGGATGCCATTTTCGAGAGCATTCCTTTGCGGTAACGGTAAACCAACGTGACCTCTCCGCGTGCCTCCCGTTCGAGCATTTCAGCATAAACGTCCGGTTTTGCTTTCGCATCGATGTAAACAATCTTCTGCGGAATCAAATTATCATCCGAATTAAATCCTTCGGATTCAAATCCTTCGGATTCAAATCCTTCGGATTCAATGCCTTCGGCATCGTCTTCGGTATCACTTTCGGAGTCGTCTTCGTCGGTATCTTCCCCGTCTTCCCCGATTTCCGACAGCACGTCAACGGGGATCGGTTCTACAACGCCGGCAGGCACCGGATCGCCCTCGTTCTCGTCCTCGTCAACCAATTCAACGGCATCGGTGGTATCGGCGGAAATGTTTTTCGCCTCCTCGTATGCGGTATCGTAAGCGGTTTTTCTTGCCTCGTCCGCAACGTTTTCCTGCACATCATTGCCGTCAACCGACTTGTCGAGTTTGTTCTCCACACGGTCGGCAATCTCGCCCGATACGTCCGGCGTATCGTCCTGTTCAATTTGTTCGATTTCAACCGCATCTTCCGGTGCGGGAGCAGGCTCGGAAAGTTCGCTTTCTGTATTTTCGGGTTCGCTCTCTGCCAACCGTTCTTTCACGAGTTTGCGGAGTTTCTTTTCCCACTCATCGTAAGCCTCGTCATAGAGGACCTCGTTTATGGCTTGGTTTAACTCTTTTTTGTCCTTTTCCGCTTCTTTTTTGCGTTCTTCTTCGGCAAAGCGGTCGACGTCTTCCTTAAAAGTTTTGCCCCGTCCGTCCGCGAACTCGGGATTTTTCTTTTCAAGCGGAATGACGGTCGGCGTGACGTCTTTTTTGCCTTTTCTGCAAAGGGCGACGATTCCGACAATCAGGAGAATAACGACTATGAGAATCAGCATCATGCCGATTGGCTCAAAATAAAACGGTGTCGATGCAGACGTAGCCGTATCGGCGGTTTCTGCGGATGCAGATATCGGAAGAACAAACAGAACGGCTGTCAAAACGAGGACAGCGAGCAAAATCAAATGCCAACGATGTTTCATTCTCAACTCTCAACCTTTCCGTAATCACATAACGGTAAAAGATAAAATTACCTATCATTATTATACCATACAAGTGCCGACTTGTCAACAATTTTTTGAAAAAAAGAGGAAAACGGCAGGAGCGTTTTGCGGTATACGGGACAAAAGAGCGAAAAATCGGACAAATGTTGCGAAATCTGTTGCAAAAATGCCCGTCTTGTGCTATAATGATAGGGAGAAACGAAGAAAGGAGTGCAAACGGAAAATGGAAGACACATACAAGTTATATTCTTCACTGCCGGACTTAGAACGGCGGAAGACGTGGGCGGAAATCGACTTGGACGCACTCCGAGAAAATTACAGACTTCTCCGTGAAATGGCGACAATGGAAAACAAATCCGTGCGGATGATTGCGGTCGTAAAAGCGGAGGCGTACGGTCACGGGGCTCCTGCCTGCGTGGAAACGCTCTTATGTGAAGGGTGCGACTTTTTCGCCGTTTCCTGCCTCGATGAGGCGGTCGCCGTTCGGAAGGTTTGTGACGAAAATCACAAGGAAGCCGACATTTTGATTTTAGGCTATACGCCACCCGAACTCGCTCATCTGTTGGCAAGATATGAAATTACGCAGGCACTCCTCTCGGAAGATTATGCCGTCAGACTCGAAGAAAATGCCGACAGGTCCGGTGTGACCGTGCGGACGCATATTGCACTCGATACGGGTATGAACCGCATCGGTTTTCCTGCTCACAGCGATACGGAAATCGTTGCAACGGTGTCGGCAATTTCAAGGGTTGCAGGCTTTTCGCGCCTCTCAACCGAGGGGATGTTCTCGCATTTCGCAAGAGCAGACGAGGACAAAAACGGTGACGGCGAAAAAATGACCGATTTGCAATCCGAACGTTACAACACGGTCAGAACCGCACTCGAACGGCAGGGCGTTGTCATTCCGTTTCACCACATCTGCAACAGTGCCGGAACGGTCCGAAGACCTCGTGACCGTATGAACGGCGTCAGGCTCGGGATTTTGCTTTACGGAGCAAGACCGTCCGACTGCATCGAACTGCCGTTAAAACCGGTTATGAAACTCAAAACCGTAATTTCGCACCTGCACAAACTTTTGCAGGGAGAGGCGGTCAGTTACGGCGGAACGTTTTCAAGCGATGAGGAACGGCTCATAGCGACCGTACCGATCGGATATGCGGACGGATTTTTGCGTGCATACAGCGGAAGTTTCGTGACGGTTGAAACGAAAGAGGGGGCAAAACCCGCTCCGATCGTTGGCAGAGTCTGTATGGATCAGACTATGATTGACGTCACGGGGACGGGGGCAAGTGTCGGGGACGTTGTGACCTTGTTCGGCAACGATCCGAAAGAATTGTATGCATACGCCGACCGTGCCGACACGATCGATTACGAATGTCTGTGCCTCATTTCGTCAAGAGTCATCAGGGTTTACAAAGGCGTCGGAAGGACCGGAAAATAACGGTTCAAAACGGCAAAAAACAGGTTCGGAAAAGCGGTTAAAAATCGATCGGAAAAAGCCGTATGTGTCGATATGTCATCGATAAAACGCATATTTCAGCGGAAAGAAGCAGGGAAAATGTCACTGAACGTCAAGTACGAAAAGAAGACCGAAGAAATGTTTTGCCACGTGAGCAGTGAGCGGAATAAACTCAACTGTTCGGCACATCTGCACAGAGAACTGGAACTGGTTTTGTACCGTTCCGGAAAGACGCTTACCTGCTCCGATTCCAAGCGTTACAGCTTGCAGGCGGGGGATGTTTTTCTCACATTTCCGAACCAGATTCACAGTTACGAAACATTGGAAAAAGAGGACTATTCCATTTTGATTGTCCGACCGGACCTGATGCCGGAACTGATCGATGCGTTTGAACTTTCCGTGCCGGAATCGGCGGTTGTACATAACTTGGCGAACGATCCGAAAATCGTTTTTCTCTTTGACTGCATCTTGAAAATCGGAGAGGAAAAGAAAGGGACGGGGGCATTCAAGTCCGAAAAACTGCACGGCTATCTCTTGGCACTGTTCTCGGAAATCCTGTCACGGATGAAATTGACGGGACTGCCGGAGGGCGATTCGAGTGCTTTGCGGTCGGTTATCGTTTACTGTACAAGGCATTACGGCGAGGACATCTCGCTCACGATTCTGGAAGATAAATTGGGGTTGAACCGTTATTACATTTCGCATCTGTTCAGCGGAAAACTCGGTATGAAGTTCAACGATTACATCAATTCCCTGCGAGTGTCGGAGGCGTGCAAAATGCTCCTCAATTCGGACGATTCGGTGACGGACATTTGCTTTCACGTTGGATTCGAAACGCTCAGGACCTTTAACCGTGCATTCGTAAAGAATACGGGCAAAACCCCGTCCGAATACCGCAAAAACGGCTACCCGAACGAAACGGACCAATAAAAA
>CAVGAA010000048.1:0-9438 GCA_963627065.1 bacterium
CATGTATGAACACCGACCGTATGGCAGATTGCATTGTATGCATCCGATCCCTTGACACCGTAGTTCCAGTCGAGGAAAGAACCCACATTGTCTTTTGCAATCATCGACACGGAAGTTGCATTCTTGGTCAGAGAGGTTGTAACGTCGTAGTTTGTAACCAGATAGCCGTTGTAGTATACGTCAAGCACACGGTTATTGTTGTGGTAAACGAAGGTCAGAACAAGTTTGTCGCTTGCGTTATTTGCACCCAACCCGTTAACAAGTTCTTGTGCATTTGTAAGTTTGGTGGACTTGCTGAACAATCCGGTTGCGGTCGCATCCGACCAAATTTGCTCACTCGGAGATACAAAGCCCCACTCATTCGTACTCTTAGTCGTTTGATTGGTGGATCTGAGCGAGAAACCGTAAGAGAAGTATTCCGCTCCGGCATTGATGCCGATACCGTATGTCGCCCAAGACTTGATGTCCGCACGGCTGATAGTCAATTGGACTGCAAAGTCTTTTCCGTCGGTGCTCATCAGTTTTGCAACTTTGTTACTGTTAACGGTTGCCTTTTGCGTGCTTGCGTTATAGGTTGCATCTTCCGATGTTACGAATGCCACACGGGTGAAGGAAACCTTAACGTTATCAACTTTTCCGACCGTGACGGTAACCGGCATGAAGTTCGGATGCGAGAAGACAAACGAATTGCCCTCCATTGCTTCAATCTTGTTGTCGGTCATTGTAACGGTCTCGCCGTTCTTGGTCACGGTAATGAGAGAAGAATCCAACGGATAAGGAATTGCCGTATCGACGGAATATGTGAAGGTGTAGGTTGTAATGTAGATACCGCATCCGTCACACATCTTGTCGCCGTTACCGTCTGCGTGTTCGGTCTTCGGAATGCTTTCGGTTTTGGTCTTTCCGCAGGCAAGGCACGTGTGTGTCATTACGCCTTCCGCCGTGCAGGTTGCGGGCGTTGTTACAGTGCCTGCATCCCACGGGTGTGCCCCGACCGATTCGCTGATTGCGTTGTACTCGGCTGTTCCGGCAACTGCGTAATTCCAGTTCGTATAGGTGGTTGCGAAGTCGGTAGCGATAAGCGAAACCGAGGTTGCATCACCGATCAGTCCGGTATCGTAGTTGACAATCAGAATGCCGTTGATGTACGCATCCAGAATGTGCGTGTCGTTGTGATAAATGAAGGTCAGCGTGATGTTGTCAAGCGTCTTTTCTGCCAACTGTTTGGTGATTTCCGCAACATCTTTTTCACACTTTGCGAAGAGTCCCGATCCGGTCCAGTCAGCCTTGACGGGAGACACGAAGCCCCAATGGTACAGGTTGTTGCTGTAATCATTATTTCGTCTGGAGAAACCGAGGTTGAAATATTCCGCATTTGCGTTGATGCCGATACCGTATGTCGACCATGCGGTAATGTTCTGCGGATCGATATTCAACTGAACGATAAAGTCCCCTGCTTCCTTGAATGTGGTCAGTTTGGAGAGCTTCCACTTGTTGATCGTAACCGTCTGCTTTTCCGCATTGTAACTTGCATCGGTCAGGTCGGTTTTGATTCTCGTAAATGCGACCGTAACGGTTTCCGATTCGCCGACCGAGACAACTGCGTTCATATAGTCGGGATGCGAGAAGGTCACCTTTGAACCGACAGGAGCGGTGAAATGTCCGTCTTCCGTCAAAGTCACTTTCTTTCCGCCGATTGTCAGCGTGACGAGCGAGGCATCCGTGCTGAATCCTGCCGGCGAGAAGGTGCAAGTGAAGGAATATTCACGGGTTTCAACCAACTGAACGGTTGTATCGCCGGTCATGGAGAAGGTTGCCGTGCAAACACCGTTTTCGTGTGCGGTCTGTACTGCATCTCCGTTCACGGTGAATGCGTAATTGTCTGCTTTCGTTGCGGAGAGCGTTACATTCGTGCCGAGCAGGAATTTATCTCCGCTTGCAACCTCTTTGCCGCCTACCGTTGCGGTAGTGCCTTCGGGCAGTGTCAAAGTCTTATAGAGACCGATTGTTTCCGCAACTTCACGGAAGCCTTCGTCCGTGGAAATTGTGGAGTTCCAGTTTGCAAAGGTTGCGGACTGCGGGAGACTGTCGTCAAGACGGCATCCGAAGCCGACCATTGCGGGTGTGCCGAAGTCTTCAACACCGAGTTCTGCCGATGTGTATGTTCCGTACAGAACATCGTTGAAGAGTACCGTCCAGTTGCCTGCACAGTAAACGACTTTGAGATTCAGGGTATCGGTTGACGAGTATGCGTCACGCATTGCCTTGACCGCCGACGAATCGCCGTTCGGTTCAAGTTCGCACTTCCAGCCGCCGTTCGGAAGAACCGCAACTTTCAGAGTACCGCCGGAACGCAGGCTTGCACCGAGTACAAGGTGCTTTCCGCCCGAGAAGCGAATGCCGAAACCGTAAGTGTTCCACTGGTTGAGTCCGTAAATGCCTTCGGATTTTTCAAGGAGTTTTACATCTACTTCGGCTAAGAATGCATTGCCCTTAATCTTGGAGGATGCATCCATCAGTCCTGCGAATGCGGTAATGGAACGTGCCGTGACGGTAAACGAACCGTCATCGTTCCATGTGCGTTCGGTTGTAATTGCATTGCCTGCAAGATATTTCTGGTTGATCTTGTCCTCGGCTTGGAAGGTCTTTGTAATCAGTCCGTTTTCGTTTGCATCGCTTGCGTTGAACTCACCGAAGATATTCGGGTAGCCGTCATCGGAACTGATGACGATACGCCACTTGCTACCGGTCTTGTAGGTGTTTCCTTCCAGCGTGTAACCGCCCTCACGGGGTTTCAAGAAGCTGACTTCGAATCTGCCCTGTGCGTTGGTTGTCATTGTGTAGGAGAACAGAGGTTCTGTCGTATCGTATACAACAACGGTTGCACCGCCCAGACGGGTTTCACCGTCCGGTCCTACCACGTCGCCACGCAGGGTGATGAGATCTTCGGAGTTCGTGAAACGGGTAAAGGTTGCATTCAGCGAAACGGAAGAATCAAGCGGAAGTTCGATGCGGTTTTCCTTGATGTTTGCTTTGATCCACTCCACACTGTCCGTGCCGGCAATTTTGCTCTCGCCGTTGATCGTGAAATCGGTCAGGACATAACCGGGATCGGGATTGATCAGTACCGACACGGTCGGATCGGTTTCGTTCTTATCGACGCCGATCTCATCCGGTGTGACAGCACCTCCGCGGATGCTTGTCGGTGCATCGACACGGTATACCCACTCTTCGAGAAGTGCATTCAGTCCTTCCGGATCGTCGGAATAATCCACGAATTCGGGATCGGAGAAGGTTGCCTGCGTTGACAGGGTGAAGACACCGGGGAATGTTTTGCCCGACAGTGCCGGTTCATATGCGATGTCTACCAATTGGTTCTCCACCAGATAGTAGAAATATGCACCGTTTTTGATAACCGTCATACGAACGGTTGCATCGCTTGCATCGTAATCGTAGCCGTCCAGTTCCTTTATGGCAACATTGTCCGCAAAGGACCACGGATTCGGCATCAGTCTTGCAAAATTTGCAATGCCTTTTTTCAGTGGGTTGCCGTTGAGGTACATAGCGACAATGTCCGTCATGGTAGAGCCGTTGCAGATACCTCCGCGGAACAAACCGTCGGAACCGTCAACGCCCTTGATACCGCCGTCGGCACGCATGGTCACGGAAAAGCGATAGCAGTCGGAGTATGCGGATTCACTTTTGAGGAATATTGCCTGCGAGTGTGCCGCATTGGTGGTAACGATTCCTTCCGCATTCTTGGAAAGATCCCAACCTGCGGAACGGGAAATACCTGTCGGAGAGTTTCCCCAGACGGCATCGTCGGTGTCGGGGTTCGTATAGCCGTTTTCGTCAAAGACCGCATAGCAGTGCAGACGGTATTTTTCGGCATACAGGTGCGTCAGCCACTTGTTCTGTGTTACGTCGGACACGTCACCGATGTGGCGGTAATAAGGCATAATGCGAACGGTTTCGGGTATGCCGGTTTCTTCGTCAACCGCAATGTTGAGTGCCTCCCACGTCACAAACAGTTCGGCGGTCATTTCGGTTGCGTTTCCGGATTCAATCGGCTGATCCGTCACCGCTTTTGCCGCAAATCTTGTCTGCTCGTAGGAGCAACGGTTATGCGTATCCACGGCAAAATTGAACATTGAAAACATTTGCAGATTGCTCGTGTCTCCGCCGGCTATGATATAAGCAAATGCGGAGTTGAGAGCTTTGTCGTAAGCTTGGAATGAGTAGTTGAACCGTGCGTTCCACACGAAGTTGACATCTTTTGCACGGGAGGCAATGTAAAGTCCCTTTTGGGTAAAGCGGACCGTATGCCACACGGTGACATCACCCTCGGAGTAGGACATCCATTTTCTGTCGGAGGACGTCCAGACCGACTCATCGAGTTTACCGTCGATAACCATGTCATCGTCGCACTCATCTTGAAATTCGGGGGTATATTCCCAACTGAACGGATTTTCATAATCCACCGTCTTGTCGGCTTTCGACTTATCGCATCCGGCAAACGTCAGAAGGAAGGTCAGGGCAACGAGAATCAGCGAAATTGAAGTCAAAATCTTTTTCATATCAGTTTGCCTCCTTTCCCAACACTACAATGTCGGAAATTTTAATGGCAGACTCCACATCCGTAACCTTTTCGGAAACGGTGATCGAAATTTCCGTAATCGTAATTTCATCGAAGGACACCGTAGAAGACGCACCCATGCGGATTTTCCGCATTGCACTGTCGACATAGTCGCTGTTGAAACCGATATCCTTAATATAGCATGCGAGTTGGTCACTGTATTTTGCGTCAATCCACTCGGGAGACTCTGCAAGTTTGAACTGCACCGCTTCGATTTTCGAAAATGCGTAATCATAATCGAGCGTATTGTAAATCATCAAAGCGGAAACCGTAACCGGTGAATCGAATTTGAGCGTAATTGTCGTTTTCCCGTTTGCGACAAATTCCCTGTCGGCATAATATTCGTGACAGACAAAGAACCCGTCCGTCAGATATTGCAAAGTTTTTTCGTCGCAGTTTGTCGCCGTTACGGTTGCGTTCGAGGCGACGTTTTTCAATCCCGTATAGGTGGAGGGCTTTGCCTGAACCGTCTGTGTCGGACCGATTCCGGCAAGCAGTGTTCCGTAGGTTTCGTCCTCAATCGTGCAGACGCGGTCATACGCATAGAAACGTCCGTCTGACGAGGATGTCGAGCCGTCGGAGGGATTGGCATGTGCGTAGTAAATGCAGAAGAGTTCCCCTTCCGTTTCAACGAATGCGTGATGTCCCGTTCCGGACATATAGTCGTTGATGTAGTTGCCGAATCCGCGGCTCATGATAGCCCCGGGCATTTGCGGGAGTTTGTAATAAGGGCCGAAGATGCCGGTATCGCTGTATGTCTGCATGGCATCGTAGTTCTGCGATGCGAATCCGCGAGGAGAGTACATATAGTAGTAGCGGTTTCCGACCTTCCACATATACGGGCCTTCGTTGATAGTCCCTTCGTTACCCCAACCGTCTTTTACCCATGTTCCGCTCGATTCCTTTTTCCAAAGTTCGGATTTTCCGGTTTCTTCATTCACAATGGTTGCGGTACGGTCGTTCTTCATTGCAGATTCCAGTTGTGGCAGAATATCCGTTCCGTAGGATGCTCCGCTCGGAATTGCAAAACAGTTGTGGAGGGTATACGCACTTTCGTTTGCACGGGCAGCACCTGTTTTCCCTTCCAGATTTTCGGCGGTGACATACTCGTGGTTGATTGTGCCGACCAATGTCAACGTATCATAATCGGGTGTCACCATATCCTTCATACGCATCAGCCACATACAGTTGTGATCGTGTCCGGTCGATACGTGGCGAACAAATGCGAGGTAAAGCGTTCCGTCATCGTCAAAGAACGGGCTTGCGTCGATTGCACTGAAAATTTCGTCCTCAATGCCGAGGTCATAAGTTACGTTGATTGTCGGGTTTTGATGCGTCAGAACCTTACCGTTGAGGTTGCTTTTCAACCCCGTTTCCGTATAGGTGGCTTTCTGTGCATCGTTCATATCATCGACAGTCAGATCCGCATAATAGGTTTCGCTTTCCACAATGCGGAACGGTCCGACCGGTGTGTCCGACACCATAACGCAGAGATAGAATGTATCGTAAAAGTTGTTTTGGCTGTTGCCGTACTGCTTATCCTCGGACACTTCGTCATAGTTTTCGTAGGACAGCGTGTTAAAGTACATATAATACTTTTCGGACTTTTCATCGTAAATGACTTCGGGTGCCCAAGCGTGCGATTTCACCCATGAGTCGGATTCAAAATAAGCGGAAAAACCGTTGTCGACCGCACCGCAAAGTTCCCAGTCGTTCATATCCTTGGAACGCAGGCAGGTCAGCGAGGATTTGTGATCGACACGTTCAGCTCCCTGCTCTCTTGTGGACGCACTTTGCGTTGCTCCCTCTTTCCAGTAGTTGTTCATTCCGTTTGCAACGTTACCGGATGTATAGAGATAATAGTAACCGCCATATTCGGCATCACGGTCTTCGGGTACCCATTCGATATCGGCATCACCGCCGATCAGATTCAGATCGTTGCGGTAAAAGTACCGGCTGTCAAGCTCGTCACCTTCCGATGCATCGTAATGTCCCAGTGCAAAGCCTTCCAGAGCAATGTCATCCTCGGCTTTCCGGCATCCGGTCACCGCCAACAGAAGCATCAGGGCGGACAGTGCAAATGTGAGAATGCGAAGCTTTGTTTTCATTTCGGAAATTTCTCCTTTTGTGATGATTTTAATCTTTCAAACCGGACGTAACGCTCATTCCCTGCGTGATATATTTCTGTGCAACCGCATAAATAATGAGCATCGGTATCAGCGAAATCACAACACCCGCCATACGCAACGGCCAGTTTTGCGTATAGGGATCGACGAAGAACGCAAGTGCCAACTGCACTGTATACATTCTTGCATCCTGCAGATAAATCAAGGGGTTCATATAATCGTTATAACCGACCATAAACCGCAGAATCCACTGTGCCAGAAGCACAGGTTTTGCAACGGGCAGTGCAATCTGCACGAAAATTCTGAACTGCCCTGCCCCGTCGACTTTCGCCGCCTGAATCATCATATCCGGAACAGACAGAAAATACTGGCGGAAAAAGAACAGTGCGGAAACCGATCCCAACATTTCCGGAACCATCAGCGGAAGCGGAGAGTTCACCCAGCCGATTCTGTCATAAATTAAGAATGTTGCAATCATGTTCATGACATTCGGGAACATCAGGGTGAACATCAGCACCGAAAACATGAATTTGGATGCACGGAAGCGGATTTTCGCAAATGCGTATGCCGCCATGGCAGACGACAGAATTCCGACCGTTACCGACGGAACATAAATCAGAATGGTGTTGACCAAGCCTCTGATAACCGTTGCGTCACCGGTTCTCGTGAACAAAACATCGTAATAGGATTTGAACGAAATTCCGAGTTCGGGCCACCAGTGAAATTCCGCATAGTTCGCCTCCATTTCCGAAGTCAGTGAGGTGATAATCAGAATATAGAACGGTGCCAATACGATAAGTCCGATTAAAATTGTCAGAATGTAATCGAGAGGCGAATTTCTCTTTAAGCGTTTCCGCCTTTTCGGCTTTTCCGGTGTTTCGGAAGAAGACGTCGGAATTTCCTGCGACAAAATGTCTTGATTATTCATTTCCGCTCCCCTCCTTTACACATCGTAAGTCACCCAACGGTTGCTCAGACTGAAATTCAACTTGTTAACGGTGATGATAAAGATTGCCATCATAAACGCAAGTGCACATCCGAGTCCCAGACCGTCGGTTGCCATATTCGTAAATGCCATACGGTAGACGTAATAACTGAGCGTCACTGCCTTGTAATCCGGTCCGACACCGTTGGTCGTAACGAACTGCATAATTCCCGATTCCTGCAAAGCGGCAATCAAATCCATTGTCACGATATAAAACAGTGTGGGAGTAATGGCAGGAAGCGTAATCTTCCAGAACACCTGCCGTTTGGTTGCACCGTCCAGTTCCGCCGCCTCGATAGAGCTTGACGGAACATTCGCAAGTGCGGCTTGCAGATTGATAATATTGGTTGCACGCATCCAAAGAACCATAAGGTTGACACTGAACCAGAACCAATCCGGATCGCCCATAAAGTTAATCTTTTTAAGCCCCATTGCCGAGAGTGCCACGTTGATGATTCCGTAATCCGCCTGTAAAATCCACTGCCACATCAGCGTTACGCCGACGGAGGAACAGAGCGAGGGGAGAAACAGGATAATACGAACGGGCGTGTTGACACATTTGCGTATCGGCTTTGCCATGAGATTGGCTATAAATACCGACACAACGATACGGAGCGGGACGCTCAGGCAATAGGTTAATGTGTTGACAAACGCTTTATTGACCATAGACGGAACATAAGTACTTCCGGACGGTTCCTGATAAAGCAAAGTCTTGAAATTCTGTAAACCGACAAACGTCGCTTTCGAAATGTCATAGGAATGCAATTCAAACAACGTCATTGTCAGCGAGACCGCTGTCGGAAACAGAACGAAGCATAAAAATCCGATAAACGGGAGCGATGCCATAGCCGTTCCGACCAGATCTTCTTTCAACTGCGGACGGGACAGCTTGTGACGGACTTTTTTCTCTTTTTTGACGCCTGCACGCTTGTCATCGACTTTCGTTTTGATGCGATAGGCAAGCATTCCGAAAAGTCCGAAACCGAGTCCAAGCAAAATCCAGAGGAGTTTATTGTCTTCTCTGAGTTCCGCTTCGTCCCAGTTGACAAACATCGACAACAGGTGCAATGCTACCAATATTCCTATCAATAAGTACATAAACCCTCCCCGACACCGAAGCCGGTGTCAACCGATACGCTGTTAGTAGGAAAGCAACCGGTTATTTGTCGTTTTGATTGCGTCTGCTTTCCAGTCGCTGTAAGACTGCTTACCGTTACGGACATTGGAGTTCAGCGGGACAGCCCAGATGTTAATCCATTCATAGTCCTTCATATACCACCAGTCGCCTGCATTTTCGAACTCCATTGCCTCGCCGAACACTTTTACGTTCTTCGGTGCATAGCCTTGGAACTTGATATCGTCCACCAAGTCGAGTTGGTTGGTGAAAAATCCTCTTTCGGCTGCAATGCTCTGTCCCTGTCTGCTTGCCATCCAAGCCATAAATTCTGCGGCTTCCTGCTTATGCGGAGATTTTTCACGGGAAACCATTGCTTTGGAGTTGGACTGACCTGCAACCTTACCTTTTGCGACAACGGTGTCGCAATCGGGATCGGTCGGATCTTCATATTCCTTGTAAACTGCGAGCGGTGCAACGTCCCATTCCCAGCCGTGTGATTTCATTTGTTCACTGACAGCCGACATATAGGAAGAATATTCCACGAGCATTGCGAGTTTTCCGCTGTAGAAATAGT
>CAVGAA010000049.1:0-9337 GCA_963627065.1 bacterium
TCGTCCCTCGTCGCACTCTCTGCCTCCGGATATACCCTTGCTTTCTTGAAAGAAAGCCCTGATAACCCAAAGAACTTTCGCATCAGGGGCATCCGATAAGATTTTTTATCGGGTGTCCCTTTTTGTTTGGAATGACAGACTTTTCACAGTGAAGACCGTTCTTTCCGCAGGATGCCCATAATGCGAAATTCTCGAGTTTTTAAGCTCCTCACAAGGAGGCTCTGATCAAAGCCCGAGCAGAACCCCCAAAGGCTTACCCCTCCTTGCAAACCGCTAATTGCTAACTGCTAATTGCTAATTTTTATTCGGTCTGTCGCAGGTTATAATAACACCGGCCACCACAAAAAAGATTCAACTTTTGCGTGTGTAAATCGACCAACAAACAACAAAAAAGACTGTCTCAAAGTGGGACAGTCTCTTTATTTTTCGGGAATCGGCGAATTATTCACTCACGCTACGCATCTGGGCAATCACGGCTTTGGGGCGTTTTGCTCCGAAAATTGCCGAGCCGGCGACAATGACATTCGCTCCGGCATCGGTTGCAAGTTTGACGTTGTCGGGTTTCAGTCCGCCATCGACCTCAATATCGAGTTTCAGATTCTGCACATTTGCACAACGGCGGAGAACCTTGACTTTTTCCAATGTTTCGGGAATGAGCGACTGCCCGCCGAACCCGGGGACAACGGTCATTACGAGTGCCATATCAATCTCACGCAGGTAGGGGAGAATTGCCTCGACCGGTGTTGCGGGGGAAATGGCAAGTCCGACTTTCACTTCCCGCTCCCGAATGGCTTTGAGCGTTGCTCTCACGTCGTTGCAGGCTTCGAGATGTACCGTAATGATGTCCGCACCGGCTTTGACGAAATCGCCGATATAACGAATGGGTTCACGGATCATGAGATGCACGTCAAAAATCAGTTTTGTATGCGGACGCAGTGAAGCAATGACGGGTGCACCGAAACTGATGTTCGGCACAAAAAGACCATCCATAACATCGAGATGCAGATAGTTTGCTCCTGCTTCCGCAATGCGTTTGACACTGCTTTCGAGATTGGCAAAATCTGCCGCCAAAAGTGACGGAGAAATATAAATCATAACAAAAACCTCACTTTCATTTGCGATAGAGGAGGGCGACCGCATGGGCGGAAATGCCGAGTTTTTCGCCGGTAAATCCGAGCCCTTCTTCGGTTGTCGCTTTGATGCTTACGGAATCCGTATCGACTCCGAGTGCATTTGCAAGTTTTTCACGCATTTGCGGAATAAAGGGGGCAAGTTTCGGTGCTTGTGCGATAACAGTCACGTCAACGTTACCGATTTCGTAGCCGTTCTGCCTTATGCGTTCTGCGACCTGTTTTGCAAGTTCCACACTGTCCGCTCCCGCATATTCGGGGGATGTGTCGGGGAACAAGTGACCGATGTCGCCGAGAGCCGAAGCCCCCAAAAGTGCATCCATCAGGGCGTGCGTGAGGACGTCCGCATCCGAGTGTCCCAACAGCCCTTTTTCGTACGGAATGTTGACACCGCCCAAAATCAGGGGACGGTCGGCAACCAATTTATGCACGTCATAGCCGTGACCGATTCGATAGGGGAACACCGTTATTTGCCGAGCCTTTCCGATAGAATGGCTCTTGCGAGTTTCATATCTTCGGGCGTGGTAAGTTTGATATTATCCCGTCCGCACTCAACCATTTGCACCCGATAGCCGAGATGTTCGACAAGAGCATTGTCGTCGGTCGAAACGAACCCGTCATGCAAAGCACGGGCGACCGCCGCTCCGTAAAGGCCGATGTGGAAGACCTGCGGAGTCTGTGCCTCCCAGATGTAATTGCGGTCGAGCGTTTCGAGAACCGCTCCGTTTTTGGTGGTCTGTTTGACCGTTCCCAAAAGTTTTGCACCGGCACTGGCGGCTTTCTTGCGGTAAGCCTCACCGCAAACTCTTGCAATATCGTTTTGCGTTGTCAGACAGCGTGCGGCATCCGCAATGGCGACATAGTGAATGTCCGGACCGATTGCGGAAAAGGCATTGATAGCCGATTCCTGCCGATTTTTACCGCCTTTGACGATTGCGGTCAATTTTGTGATTTTGTAATCGTTGCAGATTTTGACAACGGCGTCTTTGTCGGATTCTCTCACGGCGATGATAATTTCCGAGATGACCGGAGAATATTGGTAGGCGAGCAGGGTATGAGCCAAAACCGGCATATTGCAGAGCGGAAGAAGCACTTTTGAAGTCGTTCCGCCCATCCGTGTGGAGTTTCCTCCCGCCAGAATGAGAGCGGAGGTTTTATTTTTCGGGTTGACCGACAGGAGCATACCTGCGGTTTGCTGAATTGGGTTTGACATAGAATCCTACCTTTCTGTACCGTTACGGTTTGGTGGTATTTCGAGTGATTTTACGGGCGACAGTTACAGTTCGTCCTTTTCGACAGCGGTAATCATACCGACTCTTTTTGCGTGCTTTCCGCCCTCATATTCTGCCGAGAGAAATGCGTCGACAAGGTCAAACGCAACGCCCATACCGACGACTCTTGCACCGAAGCAGAGGACGTTTGCGTTGTTGTGCTGTCTTGTCAGTCTTGCCGAAAATGTGTCCGAGCAGACTGCCGCACGGATGCCTTTATGTTTGTTGGCTACCATAGACATACCGATGCCCGTTCCGCAGATGAGAATGCCGAGTTCGGTGACACCGTCCTGAATATTCTTGCAGAGTTTGTGAGCGTAAACGGGGTAGTCGCAACTGGCGGTGCTGTCCGTTCCGACATCGATAACTTCAATGCCGAGTTCTTTCAAATGTTCAATGACTTGCAGTTTCAGTTCATAGCCTGCGTGGTCGCAACCGATTGTAATTTTGGTAACTTTCATTTTTTTGTCCTTTGCATATGGGTTAGATTTGATTTTTCCGTTCCTGTTCTTCTTTTTCGAGCCGTTCCCGTTCCGCTTGGCAGGGGCGGAGATAAACCGGTGTGAGCGTTGCATCCGTGCCTCTTTTACCGTTCTCATAAGCACAGACGGCGGATTCCGCCACCGCTACTGCGGAGGGGTGTCTGAGTGCGTAGGGAATATCTCGGACGGGATGCGTGACGGCATTTTTTGCCATATCATAGCCATCCCCGACGAAATGAATCGGTTCGTTGAAGTCTTTCGTATAATCGTCCAAGCGGTCGACCGTTAAGACGCAATCGTCGGTAAGCCGTTCGATTTTTCCGTTCTTCGAGCGGAACAAAGCCGTGTAGACCTGTTTCCGCCTTGCATTCAGAACGGGGCAGATAAGACCGTCAATACCACGCAGGCGGTAGGCAAGCCCTTCGAGGGAGGACACGCCGATACAGCATTTCCCCGTACCGAATGCAAGCCCTTTGACGGTTGCGACACCAATCCGGATTCCGGTAAACGATCCAGGACCTACCGAAACGGCAAACAGATCGACGTCCGCAAGTGTTTGATTTGTCATTTTCAAAAGAGCCTCAACGGCAGGCAGGAGTGTTTCGCTGTGCGTATTGCCGTTATCGAGCATCAATTCCGCCGTCGGATGCCCGTCCGTGACTACTGCGACCGATGCCGTGAGTGCGGAACTTTCCAAAGCCAGAACGGTCATAGGACGCCTCCTGTCTGTTCAATCGTTAAAAGTCGGCTGTCGGGGTTATCGGGGTTATCTTTTTTCAGTTCTACCCGAATGAAATCGTCCGGCAGAGCGTAGGGAATATTTTCGCTCCATTCCACAAGGCAAATGCCCATGCGGTCGAGGTAATCGTAAAAGCCGATTGAGAATAAATCGTCCTCATTGGAAATGCGGTACATATCGAAGTGGAAGACCGAAATATTTTTGGAACGATACTCATTGACGAGTGCAAAGGTGGGGGAATGGACGGTTGCATTCGGTGCGATAACCGAGGTGAACCCACGCACGAAAGCGGTTTTGCCGACACCCAAGTCGCCGTAGAGGGCAACGAATCTCGGAATATCGGGATCTTTCAGCATTTCCCGTGCCAAGTTTGCACCGCAGGTCTCTGTTTCTGCGGTATTGTTTGTTCGGATTGTCATTGATTTTTCCATTTTGTTCCGCTTTGTACTCCGTTTACACAACATTCCAATTTATATTATAGCACAAGAATGCCGATTTGTAAAGCCTTTTTCGCCGATTTTCTTATGTGTGACAAAAATCCTTGCAACTTTTTTCGGTTTTCTATTGACTTTTCGCTCCGGAATTGGTATAATATAAGTAAAAGAATATATCTTATCAAGAGTAGTGTAGTGACAGGCACGATGATACTACAGCAACCTGCGGAAGTAAGGTGCTAATTCCTGTTAGATGAGAGCCGGATGCTCCGTCTTGCCGGAGCTTTTTTCTTGCAATCAGCATGGTGAGAGATATATTCAAAACAAAATATATTTCTTTTTTTGAAAGGGCTAAACCATGAACAGAAAACTTTTTACCAGTGAGTCGGTTACCGAAGGGCATCCCGACAAAATCAGTGACAAAATCAGCGATGCGATTCTTGACGAAATGTTACGCCAAGATCCGATGTCCCGCGTGGCTTGCGAAACGTTCTGCACGACGGGGCTTGTTTGCGTTATGGGCGAGGTGACGACCAAAGCTCAGGTTGACATTCAATCGGTTGTTCGGGAAACGATTCGTTCAATCGGTTATGACCGTGCGAAATACGGTTTCGATTGCGACAGTTGTGCGGTGATTACGTCTCTGCACGCTCAATCACCGGACATTGCATTGGGCGTTGACAAATCTCTTGAAGCAAAAAACGGTCTTGACACGGACGGACTTGACACGGGTGCGGGCGATCAGGGCTTGATGTTCGGTTATGCCTGCAACGAAACGCCGGAACTCATGCCTTTGCCAATCTCTTTGGCTCACCGTCTGGCGAAAAGATTGACCGAGGTTCGCAAGAACGGAACGCTTTCCTATCTCCGTCCGGACGGCAAAACGCAGGTGACAATCGAGTATGATGACGGCAAGCCGGTGCGTGTGGACACGATTGTAATTTCTTCTCAACACAGCGATGCGGTAACGCTCGACGAGATTCGTTCCGATATCATTCAGGAAGTGATAACGCCGGTTGTACCCTGCGATATGATGGACGACAACACAAAGATTTATGTCAATCCGACGGGGCGTTTTGTGGTCGGCGGACCTGCCGGCGACACGGGTTTGACGGGGCGTAAAATCATTGTCGACACCTACGGCGGATATGCCCGTCACGGTGGCGGTGCATTCTCGGGTAAAGATCCCACCAAGGTTGACCGCAGTGCGACTTATGCGGCACGTTACATTGCAAAGAATGTTGTAAAAGCCGGACTTGCCGACAAGTGCGAGGTTCAGATTGCGTATGCGATCGGTGTTGCTAAGCCGGTGTCGGTTATGGTTGATACATTCGGGACGAACAAGGTTCCGAATGAGGCTATCGAATCGGCTATTCTCGATTCCGTCGATCTCCGTCCGGATGCAATCATTAAAAAGTTTGATTTACGCCGTCCGATCTACTGTCAGATCGCTGCTTACGGTCACATGGGCAGAGAAGATCTCTCCATGCCTTGGGAGGCTTGCGATTTAGCCCCCGTTCTGGCAGAGAAGGTTGGGAGAGTATAAGGGAAAGAAAAGACCTTGAGGCTCTGCCTCAAACTCCGCATAGGGCTTTCTTGGAAGAAAGCCCTATGAACCCAAAGAACTTTCGCAATTTGGGCATCCCTACAATGATATAGAAAGTGCCACTGTCCGAAAAAATGATGCCCAAGTTGCGAAATTTTAGGCTCGCAGTGCTTTGCCCAAAAGGGCTAAATAGAGTTGGGGCATAGTCCCAAGTTTTTTCTCCTCATACTCCGAACCTTTTTGTCGGTATCGGTGTTGACAAAAGTCAGGCAAGGGGTTCGACTTGACAAAAGTCAATTTTTATCATTTTCGTGGCAGTGTACAGCAAATCTGCTCAAACAAAATCAAGTTGTAAAAATTTTGGGGTTTGGGGGGGCTTTTCCAAAAGTCCCCATATCGCATCCCTTGCCTTTATTTTATCTTATTCGAAAGGAGGTTGCAAGCGGTGGCAAAAAAGAAAATTGAGGACAGTATGGAAATGGACGATGTCGGCACGCTCAAATTGGAAGGCAGTATCGAACACGTGACTTTTGCGGTGGAAGAAACCGGTTTTGCCGTTTGCGATCTCGGTACGGAAGACGGTCAGTTGGTAACGATTTTAGGCACATTGCCGTACATTGCCGAGGGGGACACGATCACGGCATACGGCAAATGGGAGCATAATTCCCGATACGGCAGGCAATTCAGGGTAGAATCCTGCGAGCGACATTTGCCTGCGGATGCGTCCGCAATGTTGCGGTATTTATCGTCCGGAGCAATCAAGGGGATCGGACCGAAGACAGCCGAGCGGATTGTCGAGGAGTTCGGCGACGAAACTTTTGATGTGATTGAAAATCACCCGATGTGGTTGGAACGGATTCAGGGCATCACGGCTAAAAAAGCGAAGGCGATTGGTGATGAATTCAAAGAAAAATCAGGCATTCGCAGTGCCATGATGTTTTTTCGTGATTATGTCGGACCTGCCTCGACCGTCAAAATCTATAAGCGGTTCGGCGGAAATGCGGTGGAACTTGCAAGGCGAAACCCTTACATCCTTTGTGAAGAAATAGAGGGCATAGGGTTTGAACGTGCCGACAAAATGGCAATGGCACTCAATCTCGACAGAAACTCGGAAGAGCGGATTGGGAGCGGAATCTGCTATCTGCTCTCCTCGAATGCACAGGTCAACGGTCACGTGTGCCTGCCGAAAGACAAGGTCATAGCGAGTGCCTCCAAACTGTTGGGGGTGGAAGAAAGTTTCATTCTTCCGGTGTCGGATCTGCTCATAGAGCGTGGCAAAATCAAGTCCGAAAAATGCGGTGATTACGAATATCTGTATGACAAAAAGCAGTACGACAACGAGAAATACATAGCGACAAAACTGTGCTTGTTGGACAAGGTCTGCCCTGCGGTTGAAAGTGCGAATATCGGGGCATTTATCGGCAGGGAGGAGGAAGAAACCGGAGTTAAGTACGCCAAATTGCAGAGAAAAGCCATATCGGACGCAATGGAGAGCGGAGTTATGTTGCTCACGGGAGGTCCCGGGACGGGAAAAACCACGGTTGTGCGAGCCCTTTTGCGTATTTTTTCGAGTATGGGCTTCAAAATCGCACTTTCCGCCCCGACCGGCAGAGCGGCAAAACGGCTCTCCGAATCGACCGCCTGCGAGGCAAAAACCATACACAGACTTTTGGAGTACGGTGGGGACGAATCAGGGGGACACGGGCATTTTATGCGTGACGAACACAACCTTTTGGAAGAAAACGTCATCATCGTGGACGAGATGTCTATGGTCGACAGTCTGCTCATGGGGGCGTTGCTGAAAGCCGTCAAACCGGGATCGAAATTGATACTCATAGGCGATGCCGATCAGTTGCCGTCGGTGGGAGCGGGGAATGTTCTGCGTGACTTGCTCGACAGCGGAAAGTTTGCAACGGTCCGTCTGACCGAAATTTTCCGTCAGGCACAGGAAAGTTTGATTGTCACGAATGCCCATGCGGTCAACCGTGGCGAAATGCCGAGAATAGATGTCAAAAACAATGATTTCTTTTTCCTGCCCCGCCCGACCGATGCGGACATCGTTAAAACCGTGGCGGAACTGTGCGGTACAAGATTGCCCAAAGCATACGGCAGTATGGCGGAAAACGGCACGCAGGTGATCGTACCGACAAGAAAAGGCGAAGCCGGGAGCGAGCATCTCAACATCGTTTTGCAGGCGACTTTGAATCCGCCGTCCCCGACCAAAAAAGAGCATCGTTTCCGTGACATCGTATTCCGTGAGGGTGACCGTGTCATGCAGATCCGCAACAATTACGATCTGGAATGGGAAAAGGAAAACGGCTTTGCAGGTTGCGGAATCTTCAACGGCGACATCGGCACATTGGAGCGTATCAACGAGCGTGACGGCAATATGGAAATTCTTTTCGAAGACCGCATTGTCGTTTATGAGTTTGCACTTTTGGAAGATCTGGAACTTGCCTACGCCGTGACGGTGCATAAAAGTCAGGGGTGCGAATATCCGATTGTCGTCCTGCCACTCGGGAGCATTCCGCCGATGTTGCAGTCGAGAAACCTGCTTTACACCGCCATTACGAGAGCCCAATGCATCGTAATTCTGGTTGGTCGGGAAGATGTTTTGCAGTCTATGGTACGCAACAACCGCCAAACTCTGCGTTATACGGGGCTTGTCAGGCGTTTGACGGAGAATGACTTATGATGTTGGATTTATTCCACAATCTCTTGTTTCCGCCTGCCTGCTCTGCCTGCGGAGAACTGCTCAAAATTCAGGATTATGCGGAGCATGCACCGTCTTTATGCCAAAAATGCCGTGCCGAATGGGAAAAGGAAAAGACGATCAAGTGCGAGATCTGCGGAAAAAGCGTCACAGAGTGTTCCTGCGTGACCGACGAAATGCGGTCTGCACATTTGAAGGAGTATTACAAACTTGCTTATTACCGCCAAAGTACGCCGAACGCCGTACAGAATCTCGTCATTTACGGCATCAAGCGTCAACGCAGAAAAAATGCAATCCGATTCCTCTCGGACGAACTGTCAAAGAGCGTATGCAAATGGTTGGAAGAGAAAAAATACAAGGCGGAGGACTGTGCCGTCGTGTGGTTACCGAGAAGCCTTGACAGCCTTTTGGCGACCGGAACGGATCAGGCAAGGGAACTGGCAAAAGGCATTTCCGACCGAACCGGTATCAAATGCCGTGAACTCGTCAGGCGAAACAAAAACGCCAACAAAACACAGAAAAATCTGACACCTGCGGAGCGGAAAAAGAATGCGAAAGAAGCGTTTGCACTTGCCGAAAACATTGCAATTCCTGCCGATACGCACCTGCTTTTGATTGACGACATCGTCACGACCGGAGCGAGTATGTCGGCGGTTGCGGAACTGTTGCGGAAAGCAAATTTTCACAATCTTACAGCCTTCTCGGTTCTCTCGGACGACGTCAACCGCACCCCGACCGAAAAGCAACCGGTGATCGATTTGAAGAACGGGAAAAGCAAAAGCCAACAATAACATAAAACATAAATAGGAAATTAAGCACTCATAAAAAAGCTCTTTTTCGGGAATTTGGTCGCCTGTTTTTCGGAGAACATGAAGAGAATCCGATCCCGGAATCGATTGAAATTCCGGACGCCGTAGGCGATCCGCTTCAGAAAATAATCGCATAAATCATGCTCATAACGCATTTTAGGATGTCTATGACCTGTTTTTTGCCGAGATCGGTCAGAATCCCGTGAAATTTCT
>CAVGAA010000050.1:0-8759 GCA_963627065.1 bacterium
GCCGAGTAACAGACAGACACAAGTGTGCCAATCGTATTACAAAAAATCGGAGCAGACTGTAACAAATCTGCTCCAAATATTATATGCTTCAAGTTTTTGCAGGGGGCGAAGGTAAGTTATAAGTAATAATGAACAGTGAATAAGTTTTTTGCTTTCTCACGGCTACGCTATGCCAACCGTATTACAAAAAATCGGAGCAGTGCGTAACAAGTCTGCTCCAAATATTATATGCTTCAAGTTTTTGCAGGGGGTGCGGGGGACAGCTTTTACAAAAAGCGTCCCCCGCAAAATCATAGTTCCAGCCTTTTTCGGGGGTGCGGGGGACAGCTTTTACAAAAAGCGTCCCCCGCATAATTATAGTTCCAGCCTTTTTTCCTGAAAAAGCACCCCCTGCATAATAATCATCTTATATAAATTTCCTTACGGCGTGGCGGATTTGGGACTCGGTTTCGGCAATGCTCCCCGATGCATCGATGATGACGATGTTTTCGGCATTCTGCTCGGCGGTTTGCTCGGAATTTTGCTCGGCGGTTTGCTCGGCGGTTTGCTCGGCGGTTTGCTCGGCGGTTTGCTCGGCATTCTGCTCGGCGGTTTGCTCGGAATTTTGCTCGGAATTTTGCTCGGCGGGGTTGCCTCTGTTTTTCTCCCCTTTGAGATACTCGAACGTCCGGAAGAACTTTTCACGCACGCTTGTGAGTTTTGCGAGTGTTTCGAAAATCTCCTTTTCCTCGCCACGCTCCTCAATCCGCCTGATGCTTTCCTCCGGCGGAAGATCGAGAAAAATGCAGAGATCCGGTTTCGTGATGTCGGGGCAGTCGAGATTCATTCCCGCTACCCAGCCGAAGTCGGTTTCGTCCCCCTGATATGCCATTGTCGAGTAATAATAGCGGTCGCAGATGACGGTTTTGCCCTGCGAGAGCAGATCTTTGATGCCGTTTTCTTTGACGTTGTGAGCGATTCTGTCGAGGACGAACAGACTTGCCAGTTCGCTCGGTGTTGCGTGAATCTCGCCCGACAATGCTTTTCGCAATGCTTTTCCGCTCTCACCGTCGGTCGGTTCTGCCGTGACGATGACGCTCTGCCCGAAGTCGCCGAGATACTTGGCAAGTTTTGCGATATGCGTCGTTTTTCCTGCTCCGTCAATGCCCTCAAAGACGATAAAATGTCCCTTTTTCATATCACTTATTTGCATCCTTTAACTTTTCAATCTCTTTTTCAAGCCGTTTCAATTCCTGAGCAACGGGATCGGGAATGTGAATCTGGTCCATATCGTTGGGGACTCTCACACCGCCACGTCTTACGACTTTTGCCGGCATTCCGACCGCCGTGCAGTTCTCCGGAACATCGTGCAGGACCACGGCGTTTGCCGCAACCTTGCTCCCCGAACCGACCTTGACCGGCCCCAAAACTTTCGCTCCCGCTCCGATCATCACGTTGTCGCCGAGCGTGGGATGCCGTTTGCCGACGTCCTTGCCCGTGCCTCCCAGAGTCACGCCCTGATAAATGGTGCAGTTGTCGCCGATTTCGCTCGTTTCGCCGATGACAACGCCCATACCGTGGTCGATGAGCAGTCCTTTCCCGATTTTCGCACCCGGGTGAATTTCAATGCCCGTGAAATGTCTTGCCACTTGGCTGACCATACGTGCGAGGAACGGATGCCCGTCCTCGAGCAGTTTGTGTGCTTGTCTGTGTGCGATGACGGCGTGGACACCCGAGTAGAGCAGGAGGACCTCCGTTGTGCTTTTCGCCGCCGGATCACGGCTTTTCACCGCCCTGACCGTTTCGGCAATGTCTTTCAGGAACGCATCGTGTTCCTGTTTTTTTCTTTCCAAAATTCCCATTTTCAATACCTCTTTTTCGGGTGAAATTTGCAATACGTCATCTCTAAAACACAATTCTGCGGACTTTTTTGGCATCGGTGTCGAAGATTGTCGCATGGACCTCGATTTTGCCCTCTGCGACCTCGAACTTTGCCGGCATCAGCATTCGGAATTTGCGTAAAACCGCCTCCGTGTCCGTGCCGATCACACCTCCGGTAGGACCGCTCATACCGATGTCGGTCTGCCACATCGTGCCGTGCGGAAGAATCTGCTCGTCCGCCGTTGTAACGTGCGTGTGCGTGCCGAACAAAACCGTGATTTTGCCGTCAAAGGCTCTCGCAAACGCCCATTTCTCGCTCGTTGCCTCGGCGTGAAAGTCCAGAACGGATAGGTCATAATTGCCTGCCTCCCGTGCCAGAATTCTGTCCGCCGTGTCGAACGGATCGGCATAAGCGTCCATAAATACCCGTCCGCACAGGTTCATACAAAGCACTCGCCAGCCCGAAATGTTGCGGATCGTGTAACCGCACCCCGGGGCGGATGCAGGGAAATTCGCAGGTCGGATGATTCCTTCGTCCGATTCGAGCAACGGTGTGAGATTCGCTTGCCCGAATGCGTGATTTCCGAGCGTTAATACGTCCACTCCGCCCGAAAAAAGCCTTTTCGCTTCGTCCGGATGCAGTCCCCTGATCTCGGCGGCGTTTTCGCCGTTCGCTATGACAAAATCAATCTTTTCGTCCCGACGGATGTCCCAAAGTTTCGCCGCCAGATAGTCGACCGTCACGCCTCCGACAATGTCCCCGATTGCAAGAATTCGCATAATAAACTCCTATATTATTATTTTTCGCGGGGACTCTTTTTTCGGCAAAAAAGGAGTCCCCGCACCCCAGAAAAAACCGCTGAAAGTGATATTATTAGCAATTTTGTTATAGAGTACGCTCATTTATTGAGATACGATAAGTGTTTGCACAGCCGTGAAAATATATGCTTCTGCTTCAGCAGGCTTGTTTCATAGTGCGTTAAAGGACTCCGCCCTCATCCGTACACCGACGCAGTCGGTGGCATTGCGTAGCAATTTCTTCCCACTTCGAAGGGGAAGGCTTTTCATAAACCTCTTTCGCTTGATTGTTAAACGATTGAAAGTACTATTTTTGGCTATTATGAAAAAGCAACAAACTATACGGCTACGCACTTTTTAACAAGTTAGCAGTCTGTAAAGTAGCCTTCCCCTTCGAGGGGGAAGGTGACGGCGATAGCCGGCGGATGAGGGCGTAACCGTTGCAAAGCACTCTGTAAGAAATCTGTCAAGCCCTGCTCTTTTTCACGGCTACGCAGTTACGAATCGTATTTCAACAAATGAAAGCAGTGCGTAACAAATTTGCACAGGATATAACCTTGTCCGAAGTTTTTGTGGGGTGAAGGTGCTACGCACCGATGGCTTTTTTGCCGGAAAAAGTCCCCCGCAAAATAAACAGTCATTCCCTTAAAACCCCGTCCTGTCGAATTGGCGGTCGAGGGCGGACTTGGTAAGTTCCATAGCGACAGGTCTTCCGTGCGGGCAGAAGGTGATGTCGGGTAACTCCATCAATTTTTTGACGATCCATTCGATATGTTCCTCGGCGTAGGATCTGCCTGCCTTGATAGCGGCTTTGCAGGCGGCCTGATAGAGGGCTTTTTCGAAGATGATGTCCCTTGTGAGTTTCACGCTCCCCGTGTTATCGAGAAGCCTGCCTGCCATAATACTGAGCATATCTCCGACCGCAGAGGTCGCAACCCCCTCCGGAATGGCATCCGCCATAACCGTGTTCCGAGCGAAACGGAGCGAAAAACCGATTTTTTGCAATTCGTCCGCATAGAGTTTCAGGGCATCGACCTCACCGCTCGTCATCATCACCTCGACCGGCAGTAAAAGCATCTGCGACACGGGCGAAGTTTTGTGCAGTCCGGCTTTCAACTCCTCAAAGAGAATCCGCTCGTGAGCGGCGTGCTGGTCAATGACAAGGAGCGTTTCGCCGACCTCAACCAGAACATAGGAACGGAATGCCGAACCGATGATGCGGTACTCCCTTGCGACTTTTTCGGGTTCTTCCACAGACTGAACCGTGTTGTCGGCGGTCGGTTCGGGAACAGTATTTTGGGCGGTTTCCCCGATAGATTCGGTGACAGTTTCAGCAATCGGATTTTCGGCCGTCGGGAGGGGAGTTTCAACCGCATTGCCTGCACTCTGCCCGACTGTTCCGTCTTGATTTTGTCCGTTTGTGGCGACCTGTTGTCGATAATCGGCATTTTCAGGCATTTTTTTCGGTTGTGCCGGAACGGTTGCGGCAGATGTCGGCACGGGCTGTTTCGGCATTGCCGTTCCACGCACCATTGCAAGATATTCCTCTGCCGTCACCCTTGCAGGAGGAGGATTCTGCGGTAAATTTCCTGCCGGTCTTATGTCCGGTTGCGGTTGCGTTCTACCGCCGAGATCATAGGAAAGTTGCCGTCTTGTGAGCGATTCCGCCCTCGCATTTTCAACCGGTACGGTCGCAGAGGACACTTTTCCTCCCGGGAACGCAAAGGGATTCGGATTGACACGGCTCGACTCGGTCCGCAGTTCAGGTCTTGTGACGTTTGCCTCCAGAGTTGAACGCACCGCATAGTAAACCGCATCGAAAATCGCTTTTTCGTTGGAGAATTTGACTTCGAGTTTCGCAGGATGCACGTTCACGTCCACCCTTGCCGGACTGACTCTTACGAACAAAACGCAACAAGGGAATTTTTCGGGTGGCATATAGGACGTGTAAGCCTGTTCGAGTGCCGCAATTGCGGTTTTGCTCTTGACATAACGCCCGTTGACAAAGAAATTTTCGCCGTTTCTCGTCGGCTTGTAGTTGTCGGTGCGACCGATATAACCCCACACGGCGATGCCGTCATTGTCCGTGTTGACGGGGAGCAGACGGTTTGTAAAGTCCCGACCGTAAAGGGCATAAACGGCACTTTTCAGGCGACCGTCACCGGCGGTTTCGAGTTTGAGATTGCCGTCCGTAATGAGCCTTACGGCGATTTCGGGGTGCGAGAGGGCGATTTTTTCGACGTATGCCGTCACCGCCACCGTTTCGGTGACGTCTTTTTTGAGGAATTTCCGTCTGGCAGGGACGTTTGCGAAAAGGTCTTCGACCAAAACCGTCGTCCCGACGGCACATCCCTGCTCGGTCACGGTCACGTTTTCACCGCCCGTTGTTTCGAGCATTGCACCGAATTCCGCCTCGGGCGTCCTCGACAGAATCCGCAGTTTTGACACCGACGCAATCGCCGCCAGAGCCTCGCCCCTGAATCCCAGAGTCGAAATGCCGTCCAGATCGCCGGCAGTCCTGATTTTGCTCGTTGCGTGTCGCCGTATGGAAACGGGCAGATCTTCGGGCGTCATACCGCAACCGTTGTCGGTCACCCGCATGAGCGTGACACCGCCGTGCTGAATTTCAACCGTGATGGACGTTGCCCCCGAATCGATGGAGTTTTCCATTAACTCTTTTATGACCGATGCAGGTCTGTCGACCACTTCGCCCGCCGCTATGAGATTTGCGACCGCAAAAGATAAAACGTTGATTTTTCCCATTTCATACCTCAATCGTCAAGCCAAGTGACGGTCAGTTTTTCCGCATAGGAGGCAACGAGAGCCTCGAATTTTTTGTCACGGAGTTTGTCACGGACGGCAAGCCCCTGCATGGCAGCCATATCTTCCCGTTCGGTATCACCGACGGACAGACGGCGTAAAACGAGGAATGTGCCGTCGTCTTCCACCACCGCCGAGAGCGTTTTTCCGTCCGCAGGGAGTGCAAAAAGTGCCTTGTCGAAAGCATCCGAACCGAGTCCCCTGAAACAGTAGGAGGCTTTTTTGTATGTGCCGTTGTAATCGCCGTAAACCTTGTCGGCATTCGCACCGTTCAGGACCGCAGACACAAATTTTTCCGCATCGCTTTGCGAGGAGAAGACGAACTGTTCGGCACGTGCGTAGTTTTTGTCACTTTTGAGCCACTCCGCAAAGGTCGAATCGCTTTCGAGTTCCGTTCCGCCGAAAAGATAATTCTGCAAGAGCCTTTGTATTTCGGCTACGGCGAGCATCCGGCGAAAATGACGCTCGGAGAGATTCTGCTCTCTGAGAGCCGATTTCAATTCTTTTTTACTGCCGTAATTCTCCACGGCATCGTCATATCCCTCATCGACCGCAGTTTTCACCGCACTGTCCTCCGGAGTCACGCCGAGCAGTTCTTTTCCCGCCGTGAGAATTGCACGGTCCTCGATAACGGAAAGTTCCACAGCCTGCTTTTTCTCGGCATCGGTGAGCGTTTCGTCAAGCCTTGCCGAAAGGTAGGAATATTCTTCCCGCAGGACGTCATCGCCACCGCAGGTCGCAACGGCAACGAGATTTTTGTCTTTGCACCCCGCAAGGAGGAAACAGAGCAAAAGCAGACACGCAAGTGGCTTGTATAAGTTGTATTTCATAAGTTCTCTCGCTTTCAAAAGTACCGACTACTACTATATTATACACGATAATTGTGTTTTTTTTGTTAATACCGGCACGAAAAATCGGATTTTTTTTCGAAAAGTCTTTATTTTTTGCGTTTTTATGCTATAATATCATATATAGATGACTCCCACGGGGATTTTTTGCCGTTTGCAAGTCGTTTTCACCGACCGCAAAATGTTTTTTCCGACCGCAGAAAAATCCGCCGTCCGATGCTTTTCTTTTCATCTCAGACGCATTCCGAAAGGGGACAGGACCGTGAAACAGGATTACAAAATCGCTCTCTCGAAAATCGTTGACGAGTTCAAATTCGAAATTTTGGTCAAGCCTGACAATTACGAAGAAATTATGATTGAAACGCCGGAGGTCAACCGCCCGGGGCTTGCTCTCGCAGGCTTTTACGGCGATTTCAAGGCGGAACGCATTCAACTCATCGGGCGTGCGGAAACGTCCTATCTCCAATCACTTGAACCGAGTACGAAACGTGTAATGCTCCACAAATTCATCGACGCTCATCCGGTCGCCGTCCTCTACACCACAAATCTGCCGGCGGATCAGGCACTCCTCGAACGGGCTGAACGGGAGAAAATTCCGGTTCTGCGGACGGGCATTAAAACAAGCCCGATTATGTCGAGTTTAATTGCATCGCTCAACACGCATTTAGCCCCCCGCATCACAAGGCACGGCGGGCTGGTCGAGGTCTACGGCGAAGGTCTGCTCTTGCTCGGCGACAGCGGTGTCGGTAAGAGTGAAACGGCAATCGAACTGGTCAAGAGAGGTCACCGGCTCATCGCCGACGATGCGGTGGAAATCAAACGGGTATCCGAAAAAACGCTTGTCGGCTCTGCTCCGGAAATGATTCGTCACTATGTCGAATTGCGTGGCATCGGAATTGTGGACGTCAGACGTCTGTTCGGTATCGGTGCGGTCAAGGAAACCGAACGGATTGACTTGGTTATTCAACTGGAAAACTGGGTTGAGGGCAAAATGTACGACCGGCTCGGTATGGACGAGGAAACCATTAACATTCTGGGGCTTGACATTCCGTCGGTCACCGTTCCGGTACGCCCGGGGCGTAACCTTGCCATTATTCTCGAAATTGCGGCAATGAACAACCGCCAAAAGAAAATGGGCTTCAACACGGCTCAGGAATTCAACAAACGCCTTATGGAACAAATGGGCATCACGGACGAAAACAGTTAAAGGACGCATACAGAATGAGCGAAACCATTGTAAACAAACTACCCGAAACCGAACTGCAAACATCGGATTTTGACTACAATCTGCCCGAAGAACTTATCGCACAGCACCCCACCGAAAAGCGTGACGAATCAAGGCTTATGGTACTGAATCGGCAGGCAAACACGTTGGAACACAAGCATTTTTACGATATTATCGACTACCTGAATCCCGAAGACGTGCTTGTCATCAACGATTCAAAAGTCATTCCCGCAAGGCTTTACGGCTTTGTCGAGGGGCGACCGGAGGCGACAATCGAACTTCTGCTCCTCAGACAACGGGAACTTGACCTCTGGGAAGTGCTTGTCAAACCTGGGAAACGGGCGAGAATCGGTATGAGGCTCGTCTTCGGTGACGGTCTTCTCAACGGCGAGGTGACGGGTATGGTCGAGGAGGGCAACCGCCTGATAAAATTCACCTACGACAAGTCGGGCGGAACGAACATTTACGATATTCTGCACCGCATAGGGTTGATGCCTCTGCCCCCTTACATCACCGAGCAACTGCGTGACAACGACCGCTATCAGACCGTTTACGCACGCGAGGAAGGCTCTGCCGCCGCTCCGACCGCAGGTCTGCACTTCACGACCGAACTGCTCGACCGGATCCGTGCAAAAGGGATTGCAATCGCCCCCGTAATGCTCCATGTCGGTTTGGGGACGTTCCGACCGGTCAAAGAGACGAATATCAAGGACCACATTATGCACACCGAGTTCTGCTCGGTCAGCGAAAAGAGTGCCGGAATCATCAACGAGCGAAAACGGGCGGGCGGTCGGCTTGTCTGCGTGGGGACGACCTCGTGCAGGACGATTGAAAGCGTGGCACTTGACGACGGGACGATACCGGCGATGTCGGGCGACACGGGAATTTTCATCTACCCCGGGTACAAGTTCAAGGCAGTGGATGCCCTGATTACAAATTTCCACCTTCCGCAAAGCACGCTCCTTATGCTCGTATCGGCTTTCTATGACCGTGACCATATCCTTACCGCCTACAAAACCGCCGTCGAGGAAAAATACCGCTTCTTCAGCTTCGGCGATGCGATGTTTATTCAGTGAGGGGGTTAAGACCTTGAGGCTCTGCCTCAAACTCCGATTGAAGGGTACATCCGAAGACTCGAATGTGCCGATGGACGGAACCTTTCCCGTCATCCTTCACGAAACTCCTTGCTCGTAGCCACGGCTACGCCC
>CAVGAA010000051.1:0-7847 GCA_963627065.1 bacterium
TTGACAACACCGTTTTTTGTGGTACAATACTGGTATTAGAACCGATGTTGTTTACTTCGGGTTTGTGGTTGGTTAAGTCAACCGCTCCTCTCGACACTGAACCGTCGGTTCTTTTTATACTCGCTATATCGTAAAATACTCTGTGGTCTTTGTTATCAATTGCCACAAGCAGTTCTCCCGTGAACGATTCTCCGTTCGGTTCAAGTTCAAGCCGAACGGAATAACGGTTGTCAACTGCTGATTTTTTACTTTTTCGGTCTGTCGCCGTTTTCGGCGACTTCGTCACTTGTGACGACATCGGAACTTGTGACGGTTTCCCCGCCTCCCCCATACCCCTCTCATAAATATAAACATTCTCATTAACCTTTACATAAATATAAACATTCTCATTAACCTTTACATTGGCATTTACATTAGCATTATCATATACGTAATGGTTTGTTCTCGGTTTGTTCGTACGCTTTGCTCGATTCGTTCGGTTTTGCGGGCAAGTTTGTTCGGGCTTTTTTCGTTTTTTGTCTTATTTCGTTTTATTCAGCTATTTTCTGTCTATCTCTGCCTTTTGCCGAGTCTTACGGAAAATCTCACGCAAAATGTCGAATTCTATTGCTTTTTTCCTTTATTTGTGATATAATGTTATTGGCAAAGATAAGTTATGGGTAATAATGAAAAGTGAATAAGTTTGATTTTTTCACGGCTACGCTATTATGTACCGTATCTCAATAAATGAGCGTACTTTGCTCAAAATCTGCTAATAATTTTATTTTCAGCGGTTTTTTCTGGGGTGCGGGGACTCCTTTTTGCCGAAAAAAGAGTCCCTGCAAAAAATAAAGAGTCCCCGCAAAAAATAATAGTTCAATCATTTTTTTGAAAGGTGCGGAAAACAATTTTTACAAAAATGGTTTCCGCAAATAAAGCCATCCGACTATGAAATTAAAAAGTTTTTATATTTGCACGGAGTGTTCGTACAAGACGGCGAAGTGGTTGGGGAAATGTCCGCACTGCGGAGCGTGGAACTCGTTTGCGGAAGATGTCGAGGAGGAGTCCCCTGCGGTTGATGCCTCGGAGAAGATTTCCGCACGCCGTGCCGGCATGATAACGACGTCCGACGACAACCGTGCGGTCGCTTTTGCCGACCTCGAAATGCCCTCTTATATGCGACAGAACACAGGGCTTCACGAACTGGACCGTGTGTTGGGCGGTGGTCTGGTACACGGCTCTGCGGTCCTGCTCTCGGGCGAACCCGGGATTGGAAAATCAACGCTCCTCATGCAAATCTGTGACGCTTTGGGCGACAGTCGGAAGGTCCTTTACGTATCGGGCGAGGAATCCGGCGGACAACTTAAACTGCGTGCGAAACGGCTCGGTGTCGTGGGCAAAAATCTCCTCATTTTAACCGAAACGAACATTGAAAAAATCTTGGCGGAGATCGATAAAGTCAAGCCGGACGTCGTGATTGTCGACTCGATTCAAACGGTCTACGCACCGTCGGTCAACTCTACGCCCGGGAGCGTGACGCAGGTCAAAGAAACGGCTCTCTCACTCATCGGAAAGGCGAAAAACGGGGGAATGTCGGTCATTATGGTCGGTCACGTCAACAAGGAAGGGAGCATCGCAGGACCGAAAGTCTTGGAGCATATGGTCGATGCCGTCCTCTATTTCGAGGGCGAACGGCAACAGTCCTACCGTATTGTCCGTGCCATTAAAAACCGCTACGGATCGACCAACGAAATCGGCGTTTTCGAGATGTCCGACAAAGGGCTTGTCGAAGTCGAAAACCCCTCCGAAATGCTTTTGGCAGGGCGACCGAAGAACATTTCGGGCAACTGTGCCGTCTGCACGCTCGAAGGCACACGACCGCTTATCGCCGAGATTCAGGCACTTGTCACGCAAACCGCATTTCCCGCTCCACGCAGGACCACGAACGGCATCGATTACAACCGGATGTGCCTCATCATTGCGGTTCTTGAAAAGCGATTAGGACTGAAATTCTACCGGAATGACGTTTATCTCAATGTCATAGGCGGTCTGCACCTCGACGAACCTGCCTCCGATCTGTCGGTCGCTCTCGCACTCATTTCTTCCTACACCGACCGCATTGTACCGGACGATCTCATCGCACTCGGCGAAGTGGGGCTTGCAGGCGAATGCCGTGCGGTGTCGAATCTCGAAGTCCGTGTCAAGGAGGCATCAAGGCTCGGATTTACGACCGCAGTCGTCCCCTATCGGAATATCGAAAAGAGAAAACTCGAAGTGGAGGGCATCAGGATTCTGCCCGTCAAGAGCATTTTCGATGCGTTGAACCTGCTCAAAAAGAAAGAAGATTAACGGATTTGTGCAAAACAAAAAAGCCTATCGATTCGGTAGGCTTTTTGTTATATTTGATATTTGGTCGGAGCCTTTTTGTAAGAGCTTAAAAACTCAAGAATTTCGCATCAGGGGCATCCAAGGTCTTAATCTCCCTACACCCCGTATTTTTTCTTGATGCGAGTGAAGACTTTGCCGGCGGGGTATGCGAGGAGCAGGAGAAAAAGCAGATTCGAAACGGCATAAACGGCGGTAAACTTTGCGGACGAGGCAATGGCGACAAGATAGCGTGAAATGTTGAAATAACCGTCCATCCAAAGCACCGTCCAGATGTCCATCAAAAACGAGTAGAGAATCCCCGACAAAACCGCATAAATCGCCAACACCCACAAATGCTTTTTGAGTGGCTTTGCGAGAAGTCCTGCGAGAAGTCCGACCGTCCCCCATGCGAACATTTGAAAAGGCGTCCACGCTCCCTGCCCGAAATAGATATTCGATAGCAGTGCCGAGAGCGAACCGACCAGAAAGCCCGACTCACCGCCGAAATACATTGCCGTCAAAACGACAATCGCCGTCACGGGCTTGAATCCCGGGATTGCGGAAAATGCCATTCTGCCGACAACCGACAAAGCCGTCATCACCGCTATGATGCAAAGCCGTTTGGCATCGGTTTTGCTATGCTCAAAGTGCAAAAAAACCGGTATGCAGGCGAGAATCACAACGCAGGCGGAAATCCAAGTCCACTTTGCTCCGTGGAAAATGCACGCTCCGCCGATCACGACCGACGGCACGAGAATTGCAAGAATCAAAATTGACAGCACTTTTTTCATTCCGTCTGCCCTCCGAAATAGGCTACCGCATCCGATACCGTGACAATGTCGGGCGAAAATCGGTTGGCGGTACGGCAGGATGCCGTCGTGTAGAACGCATTGCAACCGAAAAATTCCCGTGGCGTACCGGCGGAAAGCACCTCGCCGTCAAAAAGGAGCGACACACGGTCGGAAATCTCGGCGGAAAATTCAATATCGTGCGTCACGAGGAGAATTCCCATCCCCCTCGCCGACAGTTCACGCAAAACCGCTTTGAGTGCCTCTTTTGCGGTGGCATCCAACCCCTTTGTCGGCTCGTCAAGCAGGAGAATTGCGGGGCAGGTCAGGAGTACTTTTGCAAGAGCCGAACGCTGTAATTCTCCCCCGCTCATATCGAGCGGATTTTTCGGCAGGCAATCGGAAATGCCGAGTAAACTGCACACATCATCGATTTTTTCTTTCCGTTCGTCCTGCGGTACACCGTGAGCCGAGAGCAGATCCGCCAGATCGTCCGCCAAGTTGTCACGCACGAAAACCGCCTGCGGATTTTGGGGCAGAAGCGTTAAAATTCCCTGCCACAATTCGTTCCCACGGTATTTTACAATATCCTTGCCGGCGATTTCAAGTTTTCCGCAATAGGGCTTTTTGAGTCCCGACAGAACCTGCAAAAGCGTTGTTTTGCCGACACCGTTTCCGCCGAGGAGCGTGTAAATCTCCCCGCCGTAGATCGAGAGCGTAGCCCCACGCAGAACATCCGTTCCGTTCTTTTCATAGCGGTAACGCAGATTTTTCGCATTCAGAACCGCAGATCCGTGCGGACGTGTTTTTTCTTCCGGTAAGTTTCCACGATAGCCGTCATAGCGTGCATCAATATATTTCTGCCCGTCCCGTACCGTCAGGGCGATCGCCTCATTTTGCGAAAGATTGCCGACAATGCGAGTCGCACACGGCAGAGCCTTTTGCATCGGATGATTCGTCACGAGCAGATTTCTTGCGACGTCGCTCGGCGTTCCGACAAAGATCAATTTTCCCTCAGAGAGCAGTGCCACTCTGTCGGCTATCGCAAAAACTTCGTCCGTGCGATGCTCCGACAGTACAACCGTCATACCCGTTTCCCTGTGCAGGCGGTCCAGAAGATTTAAGAAATTCCGTGTCGCTATGGGATCAAGTCCTGCGGTCGGTTCGTCAAGGACCAGAATGTCCGGTTGCATGGCAGTCACCGAGGCAAGTGCCAGAATCTGTTTTTCTCCGCCCGAGAGTGTGTCGGTTTTCTTTTGAAACCAACCGGAAATGCCGAAATATTCGGCGGTTTCCGCAACACGCCGACGAATCTTTTCCTGCTCCACACCCATATTTTCAAGTCCGAATGCCATTTCATGCCACACGGTATCGGTGACGATCTGATTTTCCGGATTCTGACCGACAAAACCGACAAAACCGGCATCGACTTTCACGTTTCCGTTCCTTTTGCCGACCGGTGTCAAGTCTTCCTTGATGTGGCGGAGCAAGGTCGTTTTTCCGCAACCTGATGCACCGAAAAGGACAAAAAATTCCCCTTTTTCAATGTTCAGCGTAACGTTTTGCAGTGCGTTTTTTCCGCTGTCCGGATAGGCAAACGTCAAACTTTCGATTCGTATCTGTTCCATTTGAACACCTCAACCAACCTGAATAAAAAGGGCAAAATGCAAAGCATTGCGTAGCAAACGTAACCTGCGACCGCTCCCGCAGAGAGGGCAATTTCCGTCAATGCGGGGTAAAAATCGAATGCCGTCAAGCCCCTTGCCACGCCCCAGACCGTCACGCCGAACAGGCAAATGCAAAGTCCGATGCTAATGCCGTCAAAACTTGTAAAGCGGTAGCGTGTATAAGTTGTCCGCTTGGCTTTTCCGAATTCTTTTGCACGCATCACGTCGGCACTTTCCATTGCACTTTCCATTGACCACGATAGGAGCGTGAGAAACATTCTTGCGTGACTTTTGATTTTTTCTTTCCGACTTTTTCCGGAATAAAGCCCCAGAACTTTTTGTGCCGATTCGATTTCACGGTACCGTCTGCGGAAAAGAGGCAAAAAACGCATCGTGACCACGAGGACGAGAGCAGTTTTCGGTGCAATTCTTCCGAAAAGTCCCAAGAATTTTTCCTCCGTCATAAGTTTTCCGTGGCAGGTGAACCACAGAAGAACCGAGAGGAGCATTCCCGCCAGATTCACACCGTAAAGCAAAGCCTCTTTTGTGACCGACAGTCGCCAAACGGTAAACAAAACCGTGTCCCCGTTCTGCGAAAAAAGCGGATTCGTGACAATGACAAGCAGGAAAAACGGCAGGATGCCGAGCAATGTTTTGCCGAATTGCTTTGTCGGCAGAAGACTTGCCGAAAAGAGCAACGCTCCCGTGAGTGCCGTTACAGTGAAAATCGGGTTTCCCGAAAACATTGCAACCACTAAAATGCAGGCATTCCAAACCGCTATGACGGACGGGTGCAGACTGTCGAGCATCATTCGGTGATCACCCCGTCCAAGTCGGACACCGTGCAGAGATTGTAAAAATAGACCTTTCCCATTTTGCTTTTGTCGCAAAGCAGGTATTTTTTACGGCTTCTTTCGATCATTACCCTACGCAAATTGACCTCCTCAACCGACGGATCGGACACCAAACCGTCCTCCGACACTCCACGGCAGGAAAAGAAGCAGATGTCCGCATTGATGCCCGTCACGAACCGCTCCGCCTGAGCACCGACATAAGAGTAGGAATTGTTGAGCATTTTTCCGCCGGTGCAGTAGTTGCAAAGCCCCGCCTCCGCCAGTGCCAGTGCCGTTTTCGCTCCGCTCGTGACGACCGTCAAGTCCTTTTTCTGTGCCAGAAAGGGAATGAGATGAAAGGCACTGGTCGAGCCGTCCAAGAGAACGACCATTCCGTCCTCCACAAGTTCGGACGCCTTTTTGCCCATAGCGGTTTTGGCGGCACTTTTTTCGTTTTCCCGAAAGACGAACGGAATTAAGGTTTCCGCCCCTTCCGGCAGGACCGCTCCGCCGTACACTTTTTTGATTAAGCCTTTGGAATCGAGTTCGGTCAAGTCACGCCTGACGGTCGGTTCGCTGACGTACAGAATTCGGCTCATTTTGGACACGGATATTTTCGGATCTTGGCGAATCATGTCCAAGATTCGCTCTTGCCGTTCGCTGATTGTCATGTTGTCCCCCTCTGTTGCGGTCACAATGTGACGATTTGCCCGACCGAAAGTGATTATTTGTCAACTTTTACGGCGGGTATTGATTATTTGACGATTTTCGGTTATGATTATATCATAAAATTAACCGCCAGTCAAGTGGATTTTCGATTTTTTCGGTTTTCGCACTCGATTTTGCGGTTTTGGAGGTTTCTATGGCAGTCAATTTACAGGATTTATTAAGTCATCCGGAGGGTGTCAAATGCCCTTGCGGAAAGGTTCACAAAGCGGGATTTTCCCATGTGATCATTGAGTCGGGTGCTATCAAAAAAGTGCCGGACGTCGTGCGTTCTTACGGAGCAAAGAAAGTTTTTCTGCTCTGCGACAAAAACACCTACCGTGCAGGCGGTGAGGCGGTTGAAAAAGTTCTCACGGATGCGTCGATTGCTCACACCGTTTACTGTTTTTCGGGCGATGATCGGATTGAACCGGACGAACACGCAGTCGGTTCGGTCTGCCTGCATTTCGATTTTTCCTGCGACCTGATTCTCAGTGTCGGATCGGGCGTTATCAACGATGTCGGCAAGATTATTGCAAATCTCACGGGACGGCAGTATGTGGTTTTCGGCACTGCTCCCTCTATGGACGGTTACGCATCGGCAACCTCCTCGACCATTCGGGACAGTCTGAAAGTTTCGGTTGACAGCCGTGTTCCCGATACCGTTATCGGTGACCTTGATATTCTCGCAAATGCACCGATGCGGATGATTCTCTCCGGACTCGGCGATATGCTTGCCAAGTACATCAGCATTGCGGAGTGGAAAATTTCGCATATCATCAACGGCGAATATTACTGCGACACGGTTGCGGATCTTGTCAACGAGGGCTTGCAGAGTTGCATGGATAATTTGGACGGTATCGCAAAGCGTGACAAGCAGGCAATTTCCGCGGTTATGAACGGTATGGTGCTTTCGGGCATTGCGGCAAACTATGCAGGTGTTTCCCGTCCGGCATCGGGTATGGAGCATTATCTCTCGCACATTTGCGATATGCGTGGCGTCGAATTTGGTCTGCCTTTCGATTTTCACGGCATCCAGTGCGGTGCGGCGACCGCCATCTGCCTCGAAATTTACAAAAAACTCCGTTCGGTCAAGCCGGACAAAGAAAAAGCACTCGCCTATGTCGAAAAGTTCGATTACAGTCTGTGGTCGCAGAAACTGCTCGCATGGCTCGGCAAGAGCGGTGAGAGTATGATTGCAAACGAGCAAAGAGAACATAAGTATGACAAGGAACTGCACAAAGCCCGTCTGGAACGCATCATTGCACACTGGGATGAAATTGAAGACGTGATTCATTCCCTCCCCCTGCCCGAAGAAATCGTTCCGAAACTCGTTGCAATCGGTCAGCCCGTTTCCTTTGCGGAACTCGGTTTCTCGAAAGAGGAAACCCGCAATGCCATTCTGTTCAGCAAGGACGTGCGTGACAAATACATCGGTTCCAGATTGATGTGGGACCTCGGCATCCTCGACGAGATTGTCGATGAAGTGGTGGGACATTAAGACCTTG
>CAVGAA010000052.1:0-7779 GCA_963627065.1 bacterium
TAATAGTGAAGAGTGAATAAGTGAGGTTGCTTTTCGCTCACGAAAAGCCACATAATGTTAAGATATAAGTAATAATAAATAAGTTTTTTGCTTTTTCACGGCTACGCAACCACTTATCGTATATCAATAAATGAGCGTACTTTGTCTGAAATCTGCTTATAATTTTACTTTCAGCGGTTTTTTCTGGGGTGCGGGGACTCTTTTTTTTCGAAAAAAGAGTCCCCGCGAAAATAATAGTCCAATCCTTTTTCGGGGGTGAAGGTGCTACGCACCGGTGACAGCTTTTACAAAAAGCGTCCCACGCAAAATAATTATTTGTCACCTAATATTCTCTCCATGCCGATTTTTTGGACTTGCAGTCCGCATTTTTCGTAGAAGCGGAGGGCGTTTTCATTGCACGCCCAGACATTCAGCGTGACGTTATAGCACCCCGTCTTCTCGGCGATGTCCAGCACGTGGCGGTAAAGTTTTCCGCCGATCCCCTGCCCTCTCGTGTCGGCATCCACGCAAAGGTCGTCGATATAAAGCGTGCGGATCGGTTGCATGGAGTTTCCCTTCGGCGTTTGGTAGATGCAAAACGCATAACCCAAGATTTTCCCGTCCTCGTCGGCGACAAAAATCGGTCTTTCGTCCTCCTCCACGAGTTGTTCCAGTTCTTCCTCCGTATACTTTTTTGCCCCTGCGACGAACAGATCCGGTCTGCCGTCCGAATGGACTTTATGCACCTGATACAAGAGTTTTGTAATTTGCGGAATGTCTTTCCGCTCCGCTCTGCGAATCTTCACGGTTGGTTGCCTCTTTTCGTATTTCAAAATTTCAAAATTCAACTGCCCTGATATTTTACCACAAATGCAGGTCAATTTCAAGTGGTTTCAAGAGATTGTACGAAAAAACCGTCCGCCGGTGGGGTGGACGGTTCTTTCTTATCGGTTTTCGAATTATTTCTTTCCCTTCGACTTTTTATGTCCGTGACAAGTGCCTGCCATAGCACAGTGAGCACACTGAGCTCCGCAGGTGTTCCTGCCTTTCTTCTTATCGGAAATCAACGAGAAGATGATAAGTCCGACAATAACGGCAAGAGCGATGCAAATGAGGACAGTCGGAAGAATTTTCGCAGTAACTGCCAACATGGCATTCACTTCCTTTGCGAATTATTTCGTGGTGGATTTGACTGCGGAATCGGAAAGTTTGGTTGCTTCCTTGTAAGGACGGACAATCATATAGACCAGACCGCCTATGAGGAGGACCGACACGATGATGCCGACGACATTTGCTTTTCCGATGAAGATGCTACCGATCTGGTTGACAATCAAGCCGATGACGTATGCGAATCCGCACTGATAGCCGATTGCGAACCAAGTCCACTTCGGGTTGTTCATTTCCCGTCTGATAGCACCGATTGCGGCGAAGCAAGGAGCACAGAGCAGGTTGAAGATGAGGAATGCGTAACCGCTGACACCGTTGAAGACGCTTGCGATTGTTGCGTAAACATCACCCGATACACCGTAGAGGATACCCATTGTACCGACAATGTTTTCCTTTGCGACAAGTCCCGTAATGGATGCAACGGTTGCCTGCCAAGTACCGAATCCGAGCGGTTTGAAAATCCATGCGATTGCACCGCCGACGGCTGCGAGAATGGACTGATCGAGTTCTTCCTCAGCAAGCATACGGAAGCCGTCTGCCGTGAATCCGAAATAAGAGGTGAACCAGACAACGATTGTGGACAGAGCGATGATTGTGCCTGCCTTCTTGATGAAGGACCAGCCACGCTCCCACATCGAGCGGAGAACGTTTCCGACGGTGGGCAGGTGGTATGCGGGCAGTTCCATAACGAAGGGAGCAGGCTCGCCGGCGAACATCTTTGTCTTCTTCAGCATAATGCCGGAGAGGATGATTGCAGCCATACCGATGAAATATGCACTGGTTGCGACAACGGCAGATCCACCGAACAATGCACCTGCAACCATTCCGATGAACGGAACTTTTGCTCCGCAGGGAATGAAGGTTGTTGTCATAATCGTCATACGGCGGTCACGCTCGTTTTCGATTGTACGGGATGCCATAATACCGGGGATACCGCAACCCGTGCCGATGAGCATCGGAATGAAGGATTTACCCGACAGACCGAACCGACGGAAGATACGGTCAAGGACGAATGCGATACGTGCCATATAACCGCACGCTTCGAGGAATGCGAGGAGCAGGAAGAGGACGAGCATCTGCGGAACGAAACCGAGGACCGCACCGACACCGGCAACGATACCGTCAAGAATCAGACCGCTGAGCCATTCGGGTGCTTCGGCTTTTTCAAGTCCTGCACCGATGAGAGCAGGGATACCAGGGACCCAGACACCGAAATCTGCGGGATCGGGTTCTGCGAATTCGGAGTTTTCTTCAAAATAAGCGACTGCATCGAGGTAACTCATTTGCAGAACGGCATCGTTCTTTTCTTCGTAATCCGGAACAGCGTCATAGTAAACGGTCAGGTCAGACTTTGCAAGGGTTTCTTCGTCTTCGATCGTAACCGTTCCGGTTTCTTTACCGGCTACTGCGTTTGCAACCTTGAATGCCTCGATCTTTGCGAGTGCTTCGGTTGCGTCAAAATCTTCTGCGGAAGGATCGATTTCGACAAACGCATTGATTGCGTTGAGTGCATCGGTATATTCGTCGGATGCATCGCCGTAAGCGGAAGAACCGATTCCGAGCAAATGCCAGCCGTCACCGAACACGCCGTCATTCATCCAGTCCGTAGCGGCAGAACCGACCGTCACCATAGAGATGTAGTAAACGAGGAACATAATGGCGGCGAAAATCGGAAGACCTAACCAACGGTTTGTCACGACACGGTCGATTTTATCGGATACGGTGTCTTTTCCTGTCGACTTTTTCTTGTAGCAACTCTTGATAATACCCGAAATGTAGATGTAACGCTCGTTGGTGATGATGCTTTCGGCGTCGTCGTCCATTTCCTTTTCGGCGGCTTTGATGTCCTCCTCAATATGAGAGGTCACCTTTTCGTCAAGTTTGAGTTGTGCCAGAACCTTGTCGTCACGCTCGAAAATCTTGATTGCGTACCATCTCTGCTGTTCTTCGGGCAGATTGTGGACAGCGGCTTCTTCGATGTGAGCGATTGCGTGTTCAACGCAACCCGAAAAACTGTGCATCGGAACGGTTTTCGTTTCCTTTGCGGCTTTGATTGCCTCCTCGGCAGCCTCTTTGACGTTCGTTCCCTTCAATGCGGAAATCTCAACGACTTTGCAACCGAGTTGCTTGGAAAGTTCTGCGGTGTCGATTTTGTCGCCGTGCTTGCGGACAACGTCCATCATGTTGATTGCAATGACCACCGGAATGCCGAGTTCGGTCAACTGCGTGGTGAGGTAAAGGTTTCTTTCAAGGTTCGTGCCGTCGATGATGTTCAGAATTGCATCGGGGCGTTCGCCGATGAGATAGTTTCTTGCGACGACTTCTTCAAGCGTGTAGGGCGAGAGCGAATAAATACCGGGGAGGTCGGTGACGATGACGTCACTGTGTCCTTTGAGTTTACCTTCTTTTTTCTCAACCGTAACGCCCGGCCAGTTACCGACGAACTGGTTCGAACCGGTCAACGCATTGAAGAGTGTTGTCTTACCGGAGTTGGGGTTACCGGCAAGTGCAATGCGAATGTTGTTTTCCATTGTTTAATCCTTTCTGTTTTGTTCGATCCGGAATTAGTCAAGACTAACCCGAAACCTTTAAATCAGTCACGACGACTCGTGACGGTAAGGGAAGCAGAGAAATAGGGAAATGCGATTTTTTGGGGGGAAATTACTCAACCTCAACCATTTCGGCATCGGCTTTCCGCAGGGACAGTTCATAGCCTCTCACCTGAACCTCGATGGGATCACCGAGCGGAGCAACTTTGCGGACGTAAACCTCCGTGCCTTTTGTCAAGCCCATATCCATAATACGGCGTTTGACTGCACCCTCACCGTTGAGTCTGACAACCTTTACGGTCTCACCGACTTTAGCGTCTCGAAGTGTTTTCATGTGTGTTCTCCTTCCGATCTTTTCAGATCATAATTCTTTGAGCCATTTCCCGACTGATGGCAATTCTAGATTCCTTGACATTGACGATCAGATTTCCTGCCATGGAGTTGACCACGGTGACCGTTCCTCCGACCACAAAGCCGAGATTTTCCAAATGCTGTTTGACTTCGGGATTTCCTCCGACTTTCTTGATGACTTGCGGAGTACCCAAGTCTGCAACAATCAGTGGCATCATAAAGTTTCCTTTCTCGGTTAGGTCAAACTAACCGGACGTGCTTTGAAAAGTTAGCCTTCGCTAACCACATAATATTATACGCAAATGAAGCCCTTTTGTCAATGGTTTTTTTGCGATTTTTGAAAGTTTGTTAAAACTAACCGAAAAAATCGGGGCTTTTTCCCGTCGCGTGCGTGAATTTTACACAATGCCGTTACACAGAAATTCGGCAATTTCGCTCTCCCCCAAGACTTTGACGCCGTTTTGGAGAAGCATTCGCACCGTGATGCCGTCGCCCGACGTGAGAATCCGACGGAAAGAGCCGTCATAAATGCGACCTTTCCCGCACGAAGGGCTTTTTTCTTTGAGAATTGCGATATGGCAGTCGTTCTCATTTGCGGTTTGCAGGGCGTTCTCCGCTCCACGCAGGTAATTTGCGGTGACGTCCTCCCCGTGCGTATTTTTAACCGTTCCGTCCGGCTGTACCTCGCTCGCCGATCTCGGTGTCGGAAGACCGCCGTCAACCTCGGGGCATACGGGAATGAGATTGAACCGCTCGGAAAGTTTCAATACATCTTCGCACGGCTTGGATTGCCCGTCATACCGACACGGCACGCCGAGCAGGCAGGCACTGACCAGAATTGACTTTTTCTCCATTGCATCGCCCCCAAAATGATTTGATAACGTTATTATATCACGAAAGCGGAAAAAAGTCAAGCCCAGACACTTGACAGAGTAAAGAAAATATGATATAATGGAAGAAATCCATACGAGAGCAAGCCGGAAAGGAAGTACAAAATGAAAAAATTATTGGCAAGTCTGTTAATTCTGTCGGCAATCGTCTGCACCGCCTGCACACCGACCGAACCCCAAAAAACGAAGACCGAGGCGAAAGCAACCCAAGAAATTCAAACAGTCGAACATACCGAAACAGAGAAAACATCCGGAACCGAAAAAGTCACGGAAAAAGTCACGGAGAAAGCAACCGAGACAGAGAAAGTTACGGAGAAAGTCACAGAGAAAGCAACCGAGACAGAGAAAGTTACGGAGAAAGTCACGGAAAAAGTTACGGAGAAAGCAACCGAAAAAGCAACCGAGACCGATGACGATGAAAAGAACTGGACGAAGAATTATTAAGGGTGGACCGATTGAATAATTGAATATTTGAATGATTGAATTACGGTTTGGACTGTCGCATTTCGCACAGCCCAAACTTTTTTCAAAAAAAATCAAATTTATTTTTCAAAACCCCTTGACAAGTGCCTTTTCGTATGCTATAATATAGTCAAGTTAGTCAAGACTAACTGCATGCAACCGGCAATCGCCGATAACAGCCGACGGTTGTCCACTACTCCACAGCAGATTCTTTTTCCGTAATAAACACCTGAAATTGCGGGAAAGTCTGAATAAGTCGAACATTTGCACACCTCAAATCTTCGGCTACACAACCAACCCTCCTGAAAAAACACCCCGTGAAAATTTCACGGGGTGTTTTGAATTTTATACGGTGATTGTTTTACAAGGTCACTGTTTTGTAATTTATCCCCTGCTGTGGCGGATGAACGACCAGAGAATGATTGCCGCTTGGAGCGGGATGCCGATGAAAAAAATCATCCAGACGTTATACTCAAAATGCGAAGAAAAGAGAATCTGCAAATAAATCGATGCGAGCAAAGTCCAACAGAAGACCGAGCGAAAGACGATTACGCAGACGTTGAACTGCCATTTTCGGCTGAACAGTGCCAAAACCAACATCGATGCCGGAACTGCCCATACGAACGACATCCAGATGCCGTCCCCGTAGAACGCAGTGGCAAAGAAAACCGCCGCCGCCGCAATCCACACTGCACACGCCGCAAAAAGTTCCACACCGATACGGTAGAGTTTTTCGCTTTTCGGGAATTCGAATTCTTTCTTGTTCTGCCCTGCATCCTTCGTGACGAAATATTCAATCGATACGCCGTAAAGGTCGGCAAGTTGCATTAAAACTTTCAGGTCCGGCAGAGCCTCGCCACGCTCCCATTTTGAAATCGACTTGTCGGAATAGTTGATTTTTTCGGCGAGTTCCGCCTGCGTGAGCCTTGCGTTTTTCCGCAGTTCGGTTAAGTTATTGGCAACAATTTCTTCCGGTGTTTCCAAACGTCAATCCTCCTTTTTTTCGTCTGAACGGCTCTCGTCACCGCCTTTTTTATGACGCGGTAATTTCTTTTTGATCTGTGCGACGGATTCACGCAAAAATTCCGGAAAAATGAGGTTTCCCCGCATGGTAAAGAGGAAATGACGGAATTTGCGATGCCCGTAATGCTCCGCAATGTTCTTTTGGAGCGTTTGCAGACGGACGGTAATGTGATTTTCCTGTGCAAATTTGCGAATCTTTGCAAGAATCCGGAACGAATAGAACAAGTCAATCACAAAAATGCCGACAAAAATGCCGAGCAGGAACGCCGACACGATATTTCCGTAGAACCAATCCACGACCTTTTGAATGACCGGATGCACGAAAAAGCAGTAAAGCGAACCCAAAACCGTCCAGATGAGCGAAAACTCCGGACAGATGATGCCGTCAATGTTCCCCCACCGTTTGCTGTAATCCCAGAGTTTGACGTGCATTCCCAAAATGAAAATCTTGCCGGCGAGAAATTCAATGGCGGTCAGAGCAATTCCGATGAGCAGGACTCGCAAAATAATTCTCGGTGCTGTCGGGAGCGAGGGAAAATCGACAAGTCCCAAACCGTACAAAGCCCAAAGCCCGAAGCCGTAAATCGGCAGGAACGGTCCGACGAGAAACCCTGGGTTCATCCACTTCTTCGCCGAAAAAATGCGACGGTAAAACAACTCGATAATCCAACCGAGCGTTCCGCCGATGTAAAAAAGCAAAATCAAGGACAGAAAAATGTCCATACGGGTGTCCCCCTCTCCGATGATTTTCAAAAGCCACTGCCTATATTATAGCACGAAATTGAGCGGTTGTCAACCTATATTTAAATAGGAAACGAAAAAATTCGGCGATTTTTACCGCTCTCGGATCTCTTTTCCCGTGATATGTTCGATTGTAATTTCAAAAACCTGCACCGCCTTGCCGGCTTTTACGCAGAATAAGTTATAAGTAATAATGAATAGTGAAAAAGTTAGGTTTTTTCACGGCTACGCTGTCACTTATCGTATTTCAACAAATGAGCGTACTTTGTCTGAAATCTGCTTATAATTTTACTTGCAGTAGGTTTTTTCGGGGGTGCAGAGGGCAAAGGTAAGTTATAAGTAATAATGAATAATGAAAAAGTTAGGTTCTTTTACGGCTACGCTAAAACTTATCGTATCTCAACAAATGAGCGTACTTTGTCTGAAATCTGCTTATAATTTTACTTGCAGTAGGTTTTTTCGGGGGTGCAGAGGGCAAAGGTAAGTTATAAGTAATAATGAATAATGAAAAAGTTAGGTTCTTTTACGGCTACGCTAAAACTTATCGTATCTCAACAAATGAGCGTACTTTGTCTGAAATCTGCTTATAATTTTACTTGCAGTAGGTTTTTTCGGGG
>CAVGAA010000053.1:0-3823 GCA_963627065.1 bacterium
GTATACATATATGTTGATTAAATTACAAGGTAAAGAAACGGAAGTCGCAGAGGGTGCTACGGTATACGATGCGGCAAAGGAAGCGGAACTGATTGACCGCTCGGTACTGGGAGCGGAAATCTCCGGCAAGACGGTTGCCCTCTCCGAAGTTTTGAAGGACGGCGACAGCGTAAAACTGTTGACCTTTGCGGACGAGGCGGGCAAGCATTTGTTCCGTCACACGGCATCGCACATTCTGGCTCAGGCGGTCAAACGTCTGTACCCCTCGGCAAAACTCACGATAGGACCTGCAATTGACAACGGGTTCTACTATGACATCGATTCGGACATTTCCTTTACGCAGGATGTTCTGCGTGCTTTGGAAGCCGAGATGAAGAAAATCGTCAAGGAAAATCTGAAAATCGAGCGTTTTGAACTGCCCCGTGACGAGGCAGTCAAACTCATGACCGAGCGTGACGAGCCTTACAAAGTGCAACTCATCAACGAATTGCCGGAGGGCGAAGTCATCAGTTTCTACCGTCAGGGCGAATTTGTCGACCTTTGTGCCGGACCGCACCTGTTCTCGACGGGACTTGTCAAAGCGTTCAAGTTGACGCAATGCACCGGTGCTTACTGGAAAGGCGACCAAAAGAACAAGATGCTCCAAAGAATTTACGGTGTCGCATTCCCGTCCAAAGAGGAATTGAACGAATATCTCACGCAACAGGAGGAGGCTCTCAAACGGGACCACAACAAATTGGGGCGTGACCTCGGATTCTTCACAACGGTTGACTGCGTCGGTCAGGGCTTGCCGATTCTCCTCCCGAAGGGTGCAAGAGTGGTTCAGTTGCTGCAAAGATGGGTGGAAGACGTCGAGCAGGCACACGGTTGCATTCTCACCAAAACACCTCTTATGGCAAAGCGGGATCTTTATAAAATCTCCGGTCACTGGGACCACTATCTGGACGGAATGTTCGTTATCGGCGATCCTTATGACGAAACGAAAGAATGCTTTGCACTCCGCCCGATGACCTGCCCGTTCCAGTATCAGGTTTACCTCAACAAAAAGCGTTCATACAGAGAACTCCCGATGCGTCTGACCGAAACGTCGACTTTGTTCCGCAACGAGGACAGCGGTGAAATGCACGGACTCATCCGTGTCCGTCAGTTTACAATCAGCGAGGGACATTACATTCTCCGCCCCGATCAGTTGGAAGAAGAATTCAAAGGATGCCTTGACCTGATGCGTTATTTCCTCGGCACGGTCGGACTGCTTGACAAATGCACATTCCGTTTCTCGCAGTGGGATCCCTCCAACCCGCATAACAAGTACGAAGGCACTCCCGCTCAATGGGAAGTCGCTCAGGCAACCATGGGAAAGATTCTCGACGATCTCGGAGTCGAATATACGATAGGCATTGACGAAGCCGCATTCTACGGACCGAAACTCGACGTGCAGTACAAGAACGTTTACGGCAAGGAAGACACGCTTGTCACGATTCAGATCGATATGCTTCTGGCAGAAAAATTCGGTATGTATTACACCGACAGCGACGGATCGCAGAAACTGCCTTATATCATTCACCGCACATCGCTCGGATGCTTTGAACGGACGCTTGCATACCTCATTGAAACTTATGCCGGTGCATTCCCGATGTGGTTAGCACCCGAGCAGGTACGCATTCTGCCAATCGGCGACGAGCATATCGCATACTCCAAGAAACTGGCGGAGAAATATTCGCAGGCAGGCTTGCGTGTCACGGTTGACGATTCTTCCAACACCATCGGTTACAAGATTCGTGCAACGCAAATGGAAAAAGTGCCTTATATGCTTGTCATCGGTGCAAAAGAGATCGAAACGAATTCGGTTTCGGTCAGAAACCGTGCAGGAGAAACCGTTACGAAGACGGCGGACGAATTCCTCGCCGATGCACTGGTTGAGGTCGCCGAAAAGAGAAGATAAGAGTTAAAAAGTTAAAATGGAAGAACTTTTGAAAATTCTGAAAGACTTGCACCCGAACGTCGATTTCGGCACTGCTGATAATCTCATCGAAGACGGCGTGCTTGACAGTCTTGACATTGTAACCTTAATTGCCGACATCAACAACACCTTTGACGTGCGGATTCCGGCGGAGGAGATTCTGCCCGAAAATTTCGCATCGGCGGAGGCAATTTATGCCCTCATTCAAAGGCTTGCGGACGAATAAAATTCGTGGGCAAATAAAACTTACGGACGAATAAAAGCCGAAGAATAACCAAAACAGCAGAAAACAGCAAAAAATAACAAAGATTGCGAAGTCTGAACGGAATAATTGTTAAAATAAGAATAATAATCATTCTAAAATAATCACACAAAAACCGTAATTTTCAGCCGAAAGGGGTAACCATGCAGTTTGTATCGCTACGATTTCTGATATTTGCAACGGTAACGGTCCTGCTTTACTACGTTACCCCCAAGGCTCGCCGATGGTGGATTCTCCTCGTGGCAAGTTACGGTTTTTACTGTTTGGCGGGGATCGAATATGTGCCGTTTCTGCTCTTCACGACTGCCGTGACCTACGTGTCGGCGGTCCTTATGCAGAGGGTGACCGACAAAGAAAAGGAATATCTCGCAGGCGAGGGTGCGACGCTCTCCAAAAAAGAGCGGAAACCGTACCTCGAAAAAGCCGAAAAAAAGCGAAAAAGGATTTTAACCTGCGGTCTTGTTCTGGGCTTCGGCACGCTGGCAGTCCTGAAATATACGGGCTTTATTCTGTCCGGATTTCCGAGTCTTGCCGTCCCCGATCTCATTCTACCGCTCGGTATTTCCTTTTATACTTTTCAGTCTATGGGCTACCTCATCGACGTCAAACGGAAAAAGGTGACCGCCGAACGAAACTTTGCAAAAACGGCACTTTTCGTGTCTTTCTTTCCGCAACTCATACAAGGTCCTATCAGTTCATTCGGCGACTTGGAAGGGCAACTCATCGAGGGGCATGATTTCGACCGGAACAATTTTTTCTCGGGACTTACGAGAGTGATATTCGGTTATTTCAAAAAAGTCGTTGTCGCCGATACGGCACTCACGGCGGTGAAAACGCTCACGGGCGACGGCTATGACGGGGCTTACGTCGTCCTCCTGATTCTGCTCTATTCCGCCGAGATTTACGGCGATTTCACGGGCGGTATCGACATCACGATAGGGCTGTCGGAGATGCTCGGTATCCGGTTGCAGGAGAACTTCGATCACCCCTTTTCCTCAAAGACCGTCAAGGAATACTGGAAGCGTTGGCACATCACCATGGGCGTGTGGTTCGAGAAATATATCTTCTATCCGCTGTCCACGTCGGGTGCAATGTTAGACCTTTCCACGTGGTCGAGAAAGCACTTGGGAAAAGGTGTCGGAAAACGGCTTCCCGTCTACCTGTCAACGATAATTACGTGGTTTCTCACCGGTTTGTGGCACGGAGCGGGCTGGAATTTTATCGTATGGGGACTGCTCAACTGTGTCTTTATGCTCATCTCGCAGGAGTGCAAACCGCTCTTTGACAGATTCCATTCTGCGTGTCCGAAACTGTCCTCGTCGTGGGGGTGGGGATGCTTTCAGGCAGTGCGGACTTTCCTGATTATGGGACTGTTCCGCAGTCTTGACGTCTACCGTGACGTGCCGAAAACATTCCGTCTGTGGGGCAGTATCGTCACCGGAGGAAAATGGCATGAAATGCTCTCCGGCGGATTTTTACAACTCGGTCTCGGCGTTCCCGAATGGTGCGTTTTGCTCGTCGGAATTTCGGTGCTTTTCGCTATCAGTCAACTGACAAAACGCATGAACCTGCGTGAAAAGCTATTGGCAAAACCGGTACTC
>CAVGAA010000053.1:3833-7711 GCA_963627065.1 bacterium
ACTCCTGACAACGCTTCTGACTCTAGCGGTTGCGGTCATTCTCATCTTCGGTTCATACGGAATCGGTTACAATGCCGGCGACTTTATCTACGGGCAATTCTGACAGAGGGGGTGCAAAAAATGCAAGCAAGAAAAACATTAAAACGCATTCTGTGCATCACCATACCGATTTTTGCCTTGGTTCTGCTTTGGTTTTTGCAGGCTTTGCTCGTGCCGAAATATGCGGACGAGGAGAATCGGGAGGGCGGACTTGTTGCCGATTATTACGAATTGACGGGTGAAAGTCACGATGTTCTTTTCCTCGGCGATTGCGAAACCTACGAAAGTTACACACCGCCGACACTGTTTGAGGAGTACGGCATCACGTCGGTGATAAGAGGCACTCCGCAACAACTGATCTGGCATTCCTATTACATTTTGCAGGACACCCTGCGTTACGAAACGCCCAAAGTAGTTGTCCTGAACGTTTACGCCATGCGTTACGGTTCACCGCAAAAGGAAGCCTACAACCGCTTGACGCTCGACAATCTCAAATGGTCACGGAACAAAATCGAGGCAATTCAAACTTCGATGACAGACGAAGAAACCTTTGCATCCTATCTGTTTCCGCTCCTGCGGTATCACGGCAGGTGGAGCGAGATAAACTCGAACGATTTCAAATATCTGTTCTCACATAAAACCGTGTCGCACAACGGCTACCTCATGCAAACCGGCGTAAAGGCAAAAGGCGAGGAGGGCGAACCGTTCAAACTTGCAAATACTGAACTGCCGGATATGGCATGGGAATATCTCGAAAAAATTCGTGCAGTCTGCGAAGAAAAAGAAATAGAATTAGTCTTAGTCAAAGCACCGACCAATTCCGAATCCTATTGGTGGTATGACGAATGGGAAGAGCAGATCTGCGACTATGCCGAAGAAAACGGTCTGAAATATTACAATTTTATTCCGCACGCGGACGAAATCGGCATCGATTGGTCGACCGATACTTATGACGGGGGCGTGCATCTCAACGTGTCGGGGGCGGAAAAACTCACCTCCTGCTTCGGCAAAATCCTGTCGGAAGACTGCGGTCTGCCCGACCACAGAAATGACGCCGAAACGGTTGCGATTTGGAACGCAAAACTTGATGCATATAACAAAGAAAAAGAAGAAAGGAGCAAATCCGAATGAAAAAAATGAAACGGTTTTCGGCATTTCTCGTCTGTTGCTTGGTCCTTTTGGGACTGGTTGCCTGCGAAAAGAAGACCGAACGGGGCTGGATTTTCAAGGTCGGCAACACCGAACTCGAAGTCGGTGCGGTCTGTGCCGATGCGATAAAAGCCCTCAAAAACGATTGCACGGGCGAAAAAGCGAGCGGTTCTTGCTGGAAAGATGCGGGTGAGGATGTGGTCTATACCTACGAGGGGTTCCGCATCAAGACCTACCGCAAAACGGAGGGCGACAGTGGCGAAACGCTCCTCGCCGTCGAGTTCACGAGCGACGCCGTCAAAACCCCCGAGGGCGTGACGGTCGGTAGCACCGCCGACAGTGTGAAAAGTGCGTACGGAACGCCGTCAAGCGAGGATGACAGTACAATCTGTTACGATAAAGGCAACGCAAGACTTCGTTTCGACATCCGTGACGGCAAAGTCACGGGAGTCAGCTATCTCGCAATCGATTACAGCAAACAGTAAAGGCAGACTTTTGAAATAATCACAATGGGAGAAAAAGTATTTCAAACGCAATTGACAGATGCAGAAATCGAGGAAAATTTCAAAAATGTTGACTTTCTTTCCGGTTTGATGAGTGGTCTTGAAGAGGCATTGGCTTATGAAAAAGGTAATGCAAAAGCCAAAACAATCGTCAGAAAAAGGAGTTTGCCGGATGTCAATATTTCCGGCACTCGCCAGCGTTTGCAGATGTCACAAAAGGCATTTGCATCGGTTTTGGGCGTTTCTCCGAGAACTGTGGAAGCATGGGAAAGCGATAAGTCCACCCCCACGCCGACGGCAAAGAAATTGATTTATTTAATCGATTCCGATCCGACTTTGATTCAAAAATTGCAAGCATAAGATTTGGACTTATTCTTATTTAAGGACTTTGACAATTTGCAAAAGGGGCATAGAGGTGACCGCATCAAAATGGATATAAACGGCAATCGCATTGTATGTTTTACGGGACACCGCACAATTCCGCCCGCAATTCATGCAAAACTCAAACAGTGCATAGCGGACGAGGTCGACCGACAAATTTCTCTCGGGGCAACGGTTTTCCGCACCGGCGGAGCAGTGGGCTTTGATACCGTATCGGCGAGAACGGTCCTCGAGGCTCGCATCAAAAATCCGCAAATCCGGCTCGAATTGGTCCTGCCGTGTCCCGATCAGACCGTTCATTGGAATGCGACCGATATTGCGGTTTACGAAGAAATCAAACAAGAGGCGGACAGTGTGCGGTATGTCGCCATGTCCTACCGCAACGGCGTTTACCAAATGCGAAATCGGCAACTCGCTCAAAATGCGGACGTCTGCATTGCGTATCTTGTCGATGAATTTACGCATAGAGGAGGGACGGCGTACACGGTTCTGCAAGCCCTGCAAAACGGTGCTGAACTTATCAATCTCGCCGAAAAGGTTTAATTTACAAACAAAAAAGGAAAAGTAAAATGGGAAACAAGAAAAAACAAACGGCACAAACCGGCGGTTGGTCGGAAAAACAGAAAAATATTTTGACGGTTGCAATCCTCGTGGTATTCGTCCTCCTGATTGCCGGCATTTGCGTGTTGGCAATCAACTGCGGAAAGAACGGCGGAAATGAAAACGTAACAACCGAAAACTCGGAAAAAGAGACGCTCGAAGCCGTCACGAGCAGTGCGGAGGTGTCCGAAACGCCGACCGATTATGTAAAAATGACGGTTCAGTATGTCAATAGCAAGGGAAAAGTTGCAACCGGTGACATTGTCGTGCATCTGCGTGCGGATGTCGCTCCGATCACCGTGCAGAATTTCAAAGATCTGGTCGCCGACGGATTTTATGACGGTCTGACTTTCCACCGCATCATTTCGGGCTTTATGATTCAGGGTGGCGATCCCCGTGGCGACGGCACGGGCGGTTCGGAGAAGACCATTAAGGGCGAATTTTCCGCAAATGGAGTCGAAAACAGCCTCAAACACGAGCGTGGCGTGATTTCCATGGCGAGATCGAACGATTACGACAGTGCGTCCTCGCAGTTCTTCATCATGCATGCGACAAGCAGTTATCTTGACGGCAATTATGCCGCATTCGGCGAAGTCGTGTTCGGAATGGAGACGGTTGACGGTATCGCGGGAACGGCAGTGACAGGATCGGAAGGTTCAACGCCCATCAACGCTCCCGTCATTCTCAAAGCCTGCTTCGTCAACTGGACGGAAGACGAAACGGATACGGCATCGGTAGATTGACGGTCAAAAAAATCGATTTTCCATAAAAAAATCGCAAAAAACTCTTGACAGATTGCAAAAAATAGTGTATAATACTTTGTGATATTTCTTTGAACAGCGGAAGGGGGGATAAAAGATGGCAGAAATCAGAGTTAAAGAAGGCGAGTCTTTGGACAGTGCTCTTCGTCGCTTTAAGCGTGCAACCGCCCGTTCCGGTGTCCTCGCTGAACTTCGCAAGAGAGAGCATTACGAGAAACCGAGCGTAAAACGCAAGAAGAAGTCCGAAGCGGCAAGAAAGCGTAAGTACAAATAATTCCTTTGTATCGGCTTTGCCTGACGGCAGAAAACAGCACCCCTCACACGAGTGGGTGCTTTTCTTTTTTCGTCGGCGGTAAGGGGGGAAGACCTTGGGACTCTGTCCCAAACCCCGCTTGAAGGGTACATCCGAAGACTCGAATGTGCCGATGGACGGAACCTTTCCCGT
>CAVGAA010000054.1:0-6105 GCA_963627065.1 bacterium
CTTCGATACGACAATTCCGTACTCCAAAGACACGTCTCTCGTTACGGTGACAAAGGACGGTATTGAGATTACTCTGACCGATAATAAGGTCGAGGGTGGGGCAGGCGATACATTCGTCTTCTCGCATTCGGACTATATGCCGGTTACCGTCACACTCGGAACGGAAACAAATGTCAATGTCTCTTTCTGCCGTGCAAGAATCGCACAGACTAACGGATACACCTACGACGAATCCAATCATACCGCAACGGTAGCAGTTGATGCAAAGCCAAAACTTCTGAATCCGGATGGAAAAGATTTTGCGGTTCAGTTGAAGTTTGATCCGAGAAATATGAAGAAAGGCGAATCCTACGGTCTTAGTTTCAATGCCGGTTGGGGATATTGTGCTTACGGTTTCACTCTTGGGGCAGATAGTTGGGCAACTGCAACGGCAAGCACGGTTGGTTTCACAAAAGTTTGGAATGATGATTCCGCTCATGATGGTTTGGGCTTGTTCAGCAATTGCAGTCTGTCGAATGTCGACGAAATACTGACAAAACTGAAGAACAACGAATATGAAGAATTTGTTCTGACCTTTGTCTATAGTTTTGATGGTAAAGGTGCAGTGAATGGCAACAAAGGTACATTGAAATGTTATCTCAACGGTGAACTAGCTGTAACTTATAACAATGCCTACACTAACTGGGGCGGTTATCTGGCGGTCGTTTCATTGTTGACACCCAAAACCATTCAACCGAACGGCTTTACCGGTCTTGTGAACAACAACCCTGAAACCTACCTTGACTGGAACTACGGACTTGTCGGTACGGATGCATACAATGCAATCATCGCTCAGCTGACCGAAAAAAAATCCTGACCGTAACTGCACACAGTAACACGATCGAAATGATGAACGCTACCACCGGGCAACCGGTGGTCAGCGGTCAGCAAGTTACGGAGGGCAATTCGATCACAGTGACCGTACCGTCTGCCGGTGCGATTCCGATGCAACTGTCTCTCAACGGAGAGGTGGTTGCAAAAACTTCCGGAAATACGCCTATCACCTATACGTTTACGGCAGGCAGAAAAGATATTGCTTTGTCGGTTGATACCTATATCGCCGAGAAAAAGCAGACCATTCAGGCAAAAGATGCGGCGGGCGGGGCATATCTCCAATACACCTCCGACATCAGCGTTATCTACTATGAGGGTGTTTACTATATGTATACCTCGGCGTATATGTCCGGTCTGCCGTGGACCGATAAAAACGGTGTTGCAAGAGCCGATGACGATATCAAGAATTACGACTGGATTGTCTGGACGTCAACCGACCTTCAAAACTGGACCAAATCGAAAGTTGTTGCCACACTGGACGACCTGAAGGATATTTACGGCTTTGATTGCTATACCGAAGCGTTCAACTGGGCACCCGATGTTTATCATATCGGCGATAAATTCTATCTTGTTTCTACCTATTGGTGTACCGAAGAGGGACACAATAACTCAAACGATAAAACGAGAACGGGCGATGCCCTGCAGGGACACCGTGCCATTGTCATTATGGTTTCCGATTCTCCCGAAGGACCTTTCGTGCCGACGACCGAACTCTGTACCTCGCCTCGTGACACCGCACCGACCTACAAGAGCGGTACTGCGGGACATATCACACCGGCAGGGCAGGATTGCATTGATGCAATTATTTGGTTCGACGGAAACAATCAACCGTGGCTTGTCTGGTCGGACGAAAGTACCAACTACAACTGGGATTCTTCCAAATCCACCATGCAGGCGGCAAAACTCGACTCCACTTTGACGCACCTCATCTCCACGCCGATTACGCTCTTCCGCGGTTATCAGAAAATCGAGGGGAAGCAGGTCAACGGAACAACCGATGCTCCGTGGATTCACACCACGAGCGACGGCGAAATTCTGATGGTCTGGTCAACCTACATCGAGAAGGGCGGAGACAGCAACTATTGTATCGTTCTGTCCCGTTATTCCGGTAAAACGCTGGATGACGGCGGTACTTGGACTCACGAGAGCATTCTTTACGATGCAACCGAAAATTCCACCGCAAAGAGTATTACGACAACATCGCAATATTACAATGACGGCAAGGAATATCAGGCATCCGGCGGACACGCCAACATCATGGAAACTCCGGACGGACAACTTTATCTTGCATTCCACCTGCACATGAACGAAAAAGCCACAGTCAACGGTGAAGAGGGGAATACGACAATTCTGAAATGTCCCGCTTTCGTTGCACTTTGCGAAACAAAGAATTCCGCAGGTAAGACAACGCTTACATGGGGCTTTGCAACAGACAAGGACTTCGATTCGGACGTCACCTATCAGGGCAGTTACAACGTCAACTACAACCGTGACAAATCGGTAACGGTTTCCCGTGTGAAAACGAACAACACATCGGTCGGAATTTTCCAAAATTCCACCGTTACGGCGTCTATGGCATGGTGGGCAGAAGTCAAAGTAAAGCCCTCCGAGGTTTACGCATGGCATACGCAGGGATTTGCCATTCGTTTTGACAGTGGCAAATGGTTGGTTCTCGGTGCTGGCATTCGCAGTAGCACCGACAGAACGGTTCTCCGTGTCGCGTATCTGCCGAACGGTGGGTGGGGCGGTCAGAAAGACACCCTCCCGACAGGTGCATCGGCTGTTTGCTCCTCGTGGGATTCTCAGGAGTATCTGACAATCCGACTTGTATATGACGGAACGAATTATACCGTTTACTTCAACGGAGTCTCCTTTGGAACTTATAGCCCGTCCGATCTTGGCGTTGCCGATTTCGGAACTCCGACTGAGGTCGGTATCGGTTGCCGTATGGATTCAACCGCCGACAGCAGCACAACCTATTACGACTTCAAATTTGCAACAGGTACACCGACCTGACCAAATGCGGACAATTCATTTTGACTGTAACCGCACGGCATGCGTGCCGTGCGGTTATTTTCTGAAAGTACTTGACCGAAAGCCGAAAAAGTGGTATAATATATCTGCACGAAAGCAGAAGGGAGAAAACGCATGCCGAAAATTGAAGTCTGCGATGTACGGGTTCTGTACGGCAGGGGAAAACGCACCGTTTCTGCACTGGACGGCTTCAATGCCGAATTTCAGGGCGGAATCAACGTGATTGTCGGTTACTCCGGATGCGGAAAGACTACATTACTCGAATGTATGCTCGGTCTGCGTCCCTATGACGGCAAAATTCTGTCGGACGGTGTCGATCTTGCGGACATAGCAACCAAAGACCGGAATTTCGGCTACGTTTCCGAGGGGTATACGCTCTTCTCGGGTGCAACCGTCTTCGATAACATTGCTTTTCCTTTGAAAATTATCGGGGCGGAACGGGAAGAAATTACAAACCGAGTCCGTGCAATTGCCGAAAAAACGGGCTTAACGCCCTGCCTCTCACGCAATATCAAGCACATCTCGGCAGGACAACAGCAAAAAACGGCAATTGCCCGTGCTTTGATTAAGCATCCGTCGGTCTGTCTTCTGGACGAACCGCTGTCAAACATTGACGGAAGTGCAAAAACCGAATTGCGACATTGGATGAAAAAGCTGTTTTCCGAAACGGGTTGTATGGCAATTTATGTCACGCACGATATTCGGGAAGCTATGTCGCTGGCGGACAGATTGTACGTGATGAATGAGGGGAAAAACGTCTTTTCCGGCACTGCGGAAGAACTGGCAAAATCCGATAATGCCGTTGTGAAAAGTCTTTTGGAGGGAACATTCCGAAATGGGAAACCTTTATACTGGTGAGGAAGTTTCCGCACTCCGCCGAAAAATGCAGAAAAGCATTCTGTGGTGCGTTCTGTCCTTGTCCTTGGCACTTGCAATTTGTGTTTTTCTCTGCTTTTTCGTCAATGATGAAAATGCAGATGCCCTGCTTGCCGTCAATATTACGCTGTCGTCAATAGGCGGATGCGTATCGCTCTATCTCTTGCTGAATCCCGTTCTTTACAATTCGGCAAGGTATCGCAAAATCCGTGAACTGACCGAACAGCCCACCGTGACTGTTGACTGCATTTTTTGCTCCTACGGCGAAATGCTGACCTATCGTAAAGGCTTTTCCGCTCGGGAAATCATTGTCGAATGTATGGGGGGCGAAAAACGTCGTTTTCTGGTGGATGCCGAAAAAAACTGTCCCTTCAAAGAGAATGATTCCGTAATCCTTTCCGCCGTCGGAAACGTGGCGGTCGGTTGGGAGGTGCGGAAATGAAGAAGATTTTGCACAGCGTTGCGGGACAGTTCTGGGCATACCTCATCTGCATTTTTGTATTTGTGATTCTGTGGAACGGCATTTTCGGGTTTCTTGTTCGGGTTCCGGCGGACGAAAAAGTCACGGTTTTCATCGCATCGCAATCCAAAACCTACGCATACGGCGAAAAACTTTCTTCCGACAAACCGCAGAATCTGCGTGCCGTCGATGTGCGGTGTGCAATTCCCGACAGTATGTATTTTGACATTTACTTGGCAATTTACGGTTATTCGCAGAGCGATATTTTGATCCTGCCCGAAACACTGATTGATTTTGAAAATTTGTCGGATCGTTTTTGTGGGATTGATGCGGAGTATGCAAAACAAATCGGAAGTCTCGGGACTGCGGAATCGGAGGAAACCGTTTACGGTATCTGCGTGCACGATTCCGAATCGGGAAATAGTCTGCTTTCCGGCATTGAATGGGGGAGTGGCGGCACCGATTACTATCTGTTCTTCCGAGCAGGTTCTTTGCACACGGGGGACGGCGACACCGTGAACGAAAACAGCACCGTTGCCGAAATTCTGAAACAAATGCTTGCATATTGACGGATTATGAGTAGATTAAAACATTCAAACAAAGATTATACGGAAGCAGACCTTCCGACCAATCGGAGAGAGGTTTTCCGTGACTGCTATCGGGAACAGTTTTCCGTCATATTCCGTGCGGGACTTGTGGCACTCGTAGCATTTCTGCCGTACGTGGTCGTCCTGCTGATGCGTGACGGCTATCTGTCCACGCAGGTGTCCGAGGGTGTGGCTTATGCGGATGCCAACAGAACCGCAAACACAAAATACGGCGTGTTGTTTGCACTTGCCATAGGATTGTTTTTCCTCTTTTATGCGGGTGTTATCAGAGTTTTACGGCAGTTGACGTGGCGAGAACCGATTTTCTTCGGCGAAGATTATCGGAACGGATTCAGATTCGATGCTTTCCGCTTTGCCCTTGTCGGCGTATTCGTCGGCATTGTGCATATGCTGGTAAAATCCCTTTCGGATTCGGTTGTGACATACCTTTTGCAAGGGGTGTATCTGACAATCGTATTGCCGTCATCCGTATGGTTTATTTTGCAGAATGTGTATTATAAAGTCGGCTTTTGGGGCGGTTTGCGGAACGGCATTCTGCATTATCTCAGGTCCTTGCCCGTAACGCTCCTGCTCTTGCTCCTGACCTTTCTGCCGTTCATCTTGGTGACGGTATTTGCTCCGACGCTTGTACGCTATGTAGGACTGCTTTTGCTTGCGGTCTTCTGGACCGTTCCCGTGACAATGGTGTGGCTTCTGTATGCGTCGCATCTGTTTGACATTACAATCAACCGTGAAAGTTATCCGCAAATTTATCGGCGAGGTATGACCGATGATTTGCAATCTAAAAAATGAGGTGTCTGATATGAAAAAGAACATTCAAAAAATCGGAATTTTACTGCTCTGCGTGACTCTTCTGCTCGTCGGTTCGGTGTTTGCTACCTCCGCCGAAAATGAAAAAGTCCTCGATCTGTATGTGATTGCAGGTCAGTCAAACGCATCCGGCTATTCCAAATGGAACACCGTCTCCGCCGATAACGATTCGTCCGTATATCACAGCGGATTTGACAACATCTATATGTACGGCAGAGCCGACAGTGCAACTTTTTCAGGTAAAAAGGTTGCATACGGTCAGGGAATGGCAAGCGACCGCTTCGGTGCCGAAATCGGTATGGCGGACAAAATCGCCGAATTTAACAGCGGGAACACGAGCGTGATTTTCAAATACGCCGTCGGCGGAACTTATCTTGTCAATAATACCACCAATTCTTTCAGCACGAATAACGGTAACTGGTGTCCGCCGTCCATGTGTAAAGA
>CAVGAA010000055.1:0-6017 GCA_963627065.1 bacterium
AACCCCGTCCGAATACCGCAAAAACGGCTACCCGAACGAAACGGACCAATAAAAAACGACAAAATCGATAAAAACGGCGAAAACCGAAAAAATACAACAAACACCCCCTATCGAATGTGATAAGGGGTGTTTTTATGCGGTATAAAGCGGTATATATTAGAACGATTATAATTCTTAATCTTGCATTTATTGCTTGTCTACTGCTTGTTTACTGCTTGTTTACTGCTTATTTACTGCTTTTTTCGCTTTCTTTGACTTTTTTCCAATATTCCTCCGCCGCCTGTTCGGTTTTGTTGGGAGCGGGGTGGTAATATTTCGTGTCGCTCGGCAGGTCAAGGGGCAGATACCGCTGTGCGACATAATGGTTCGGATAATCGTGCGGATAGAGATACCCGCGGAAAAGCGGACTTTGCAACTGCTCCGGTACGTTGACGCCTTTCCCTGCCTCCACGTCCTGCATGGCGGAGATGACCGCATTATGTGCCGAGTTCGATTTCGGTGCGGTTGCAAGGAGTATAACGGCATTTGCAAGGCACAGTTGTGCCTCCGGCATTCCGAGATCTTTTGCCGATTCCACGCAGGCACGAGTCACAACGGCGGCAAGCGGATAGGCAAGCCCCACATCTTCGGAGGCGATGACCTGCAACCGACGGCAAGCCGAGAGGAGTTCCCCTGCCGAGAGCAGTTTTGCAAGGTAGAAAACCGCCGCGTCCGGATCGGAACCTCTGATGGATTTTTGCAGGCAGGAGAGTAAATCGTAGTGAATATCGTCCGAAAGCCCCGTTCCGCTCGGGTGAAAGGCTTCGAGATCCGCCTCCGTCAATTCATTTTCGCTTGCGTGATAGGTATTTTCAAACAGAACAATCGAATGGCGGACATCTCCCTGAGCCAAAGTCCCGATTTTCACGAGCAGGGCATCGGACACGGTCTTGCTCTGCCCCGTTTCACGGTTGAGATAATCGAGGGCTCGGCGGAGAACCGGTATGAACGCTTTGCCCGTCACGGGCTTGAACTCAAAGACCGAACAGCGTGACAAAAGAGCCTTGTAAACGCAATAATAGGGGTTGTCGGCGGTCGAGGCAATCAAAGTGATTCTGCCGTCTTCGATATATTCGAGCAAAGTCTGCTGTTGCTTGCGGTTGAAATATTGAATCTCGTCAAGGTAGAGGAGCAGACCGCCCGAACCGAACAGATTGGACGTTTCGGCAATCACGTTTTTGACGTCCGAAAGGCTTGCGGATGTTGCATTCAAGTGGCGGAAAGTCATACCCGATTTTTTTGCAATGATGCCTGCCGCAGTGGTTTTCCCCGTCCCGGGCGGGCCGTAAAAAATCATATTCGTGATACGTCCGCTCTCGCACATCCGCCTGACAACGCCACGCTCGCCGAACAGATGATCCTGCCCGACAATGTCGCAAAAATCGCAAGGTCTGAGCAAATCGGCTAATTGGTTCATAGTAACTCCTTGCCAAAGAAGCACCGAAAAAATACGGTGCTTCCTTTCAAAATGTAATCGCTGATTGCAATACGTGATCGATAAAACGCTTATTTTGTGTGTTTCAACTCGACCTTGATGCCGTCCGTGACGGTGACACTGCTTGCACCGACCATAGACATCTCACCGTTGACATACAAAGCCCAGTAGGTCTGGTCGACCGAATAATCTGCCGTCACGCCGTCCACGGTCTTGATGTAAAGCCCGTATTCGCTGTTATCGCCCGAAACAAGACCTGCCTCGACGAGTGCGTCGGCGACATTTTCCTTATCGGTTTTGACGTTGTAAGTTTTTTGCGTGCCGTCCAACTGCGTAACGGTTAAGACGATTGTTTTTGTTCCCGTGCCGATACTGTTGTCATCGACTTTTTTGCAGGATGCAAAGACCGCAAGCAGAAGAAGCAGGCAGAGAAGAAGGGCGGAAATACGGAACGAAATTTTGGTTTTCATAATGACAATGAAACCTCCTTAAAAAAGTGAAAATATATAAACAGCGACTAAAGTTAAAAGTGTAAGTTAAAACAAAAGCCGATTGTTTCCCAAAATATCGAGACGCCTTGCAAGGCTGTCGCTCTCGGTAAGCGTACGGATAACCCGTGCGGGATTCCCTGCCGCAAAACTGTTTGCAGGGATATCGTGCGTGACGACGGAGCCTGCACCGATGACACAGTTATCGCCTATCGTAACCCCCGGGAGAATAACTGCGTTTGCACAGATCCAGCACTCTTTTCCGATATGCACCGGTCTTGCATAGCAAAGCCGTCTGACCTCGCCACGTTCGTTGATCATGGCTTTCCGTTCGTCCGCCAGCATGGGATGCAAAGGCGTAACGATTGTAACGTTCGGACCGAAGTCGCAGTTGTCGCCTATGGTGACTTCCGCATCGTCCTGAACTGTAAAATTGAAATTGATGAAGACGTCCTTGCCGATATGGGTATGAATGCCGTAATGGAAGGTGATAGGACCTTGCAGAAAACTGCCTTTTCCGAGCGATCCCAACAACTGCGAAAGAATTTTCGCACGCACGGCGGTTTCGTCCTCATAGGTTTTGTTGTAATCGATGTTGAGTTTATGTGCCTGTCGCTTGATTGCTTTGAGTTCGGGATCGGCGGGGCAGAAAAGTTGACCGTTTGCCCGTTTCTGATCCTCTGTCATCGGCTTTTCGTGTTTCATAATGCGATACCCCTTTCGGTGAGAAAGGCTTTGACCTCTTTTTCGGTTGGAATGGAAACGCCCGCTCCTGCACGGGAAACCGCCAGAGTGGAAACCGCAGTTGCGTAAACAACCGCATCTTTCATAGTTCTGCCCTCGCAGAGCAGGGAGCAAAGCCCCCCGATGAAACTGTCGCCCGCGGCGGTCGTGTCAACCACTTTGATATCGAAAATGCCCTCGTAAGCGACCTCGTTCTGTTCGTTCAGGTAGGCACATCCCTGCTTTCCGAGCGTAATGAGTGCCGATTTGCAACCCATTTCCTGCAATTTCCGCAGAGCGGGAACGGCGGATTCTCTGTCCCTGACCTCGATACCGGTAATGAGCGATGCCTCGAATTCATTCGGCACGACCAAGTCGACAAAAGCATAGAGCGATTCGTCAACCGTCTTGACCGGTGCGGGGTTGAGAATGACACGGCAGTTGTGCTTTTTTGCAAGTTTTGCCGAGAGGAGAACCGATTCGACGGGAATTTCGTATTGGAGAATGACGGCATCCGCCCAATCAAAAAGGCTTTCCTGCTTTTCAATCTCGGCAGGCGTGACGAAACCGTTTGCACCGATGTCGAGAATGATATGATTGTCCCCACCGCAAACCGTGATGACCGCCGCACCCGTCGGAGCGGAAACGGTTAAAACGGGCGATGTGTCGATGCCGTAATCTTCGAGATTTTTGCGAGCCAAGCCCCCTGCCAAGTCATTTCCGACCGCTCCGAGCATTTTGGTATTGCAACCTTGCTTTGCGGTTGCGACCGCCTGATTTGCCCCTTTTCCGCCGTAATTCATGGCAAAATCCGAGCCTGTAATCGTTTCGCCCAATTTCGGCAGTCTGTCCGTGTGGATGACGTAATCCATATTGATACTGCCGATGACAAGAATGTTTTTCATCTGAACTCCTTTTCGAGAATGGTTTTGACTTCATTCGGCGTATGTGCAATGTATTTTGCCCCGTGTGCGAGGAGAAATGCCTCGTTCCGATACCCCCAAGATACGCCGATGTGATGCATATCCGCATTTTTTGCGGTCTGAATGTCGACGTCGCTGTCACCGACCATTACGCAGTCTGCAGGCGACACGCCGAGTTCTTTTGCCACGAGATGAGGCAGAAACGGATTGGGTTTTGTCGGTTGTCCCACGCCCACGCCGTGTGCGGAACCGTACGAGGACGGGAACAGCACCTGACGGCAAAGTTTTTTGACGAATTCGTCCTGCTTGTTTGAGAGGACACCGATTTTGTACCCCTCACCGTGAAGCGTTGCAAGCAGTTCCGGTATGCCGTCATAAGCGGTTTTCGTGTGGTCATAGACAAGACCGTACTGCCCGTTGTAGGCTTGCAGAACAAGGTCGATTTGTTTATCGTCCGCCTGCAAATTTATCGGCATTGCCTGCCGGATCAGTTCCCTTGCCCCGTGATTGATAAATGCGAGAATGTCGGCATCGGTATGCTCCGGATAGCCGAACAAACGCATGGTGTTGTTGACACCCTCCCGAATGGCAGGGATTGTATTTGCAATTGTGCCGTCAAAATCAAAGAGGATCGCTTTTACCATTTTCCGCCACTTCCGATTGTATTTTCGCTAACAGTATACCACAAAAAGAGAAAAAAGTCAATAGCACGGTATTTTATTTGCAAAAAATCTTGACGAAAACATTTTTTTGTGATAAAATAGTAGGGCAGTTCTAAAACAAGAAAGGAAACAAACAATGACACTATACGAGGATCTCAAATGGCGAGGACTGATTCAGGACATTTCCAGTCCCGATCTCATTGACAAACTCAATGCAGGAGGCATGACGTTCTATATCGGCACCGATCCGACGGCGGACAGCCTGCACCTCGGACATTATTCCTCTTTTCTGATTACACGCAGACTGGCGGCGGCAGGACACAAGCCCCTGCTCCTTGTCGGTATGGCAACGGGACTTATCGGCGATCCCCGCGGGACGGTCGAGCGGAAACTCTCCGACAGAGAAACCGTTATGAAAAACTTCGAGGCTCTCAAAAAGCAGTTGCAGAAGATTTTCCCCTACGAAGTGGTCAACAACTACGATTGGGTGAAAGATATTACGATTATCGATTTCTTCCGTGATTACGGCAAGCACATCAACGTCGGCTATATGCTCAGCAAAGACCACGTCAAACGCCAGATGGAGAGCGGAATTTCCTATGCGGAATTTTCCTATATGCTCATTCAGGGCTTGGATTTCAAGTACCTGCACGAGCATCGTGGGGTTGACTTGCAGGTCGCAGGCTCGGACCAGTGGGGCAACATCACCACGGGTATTGAACTTATCCGCAAGACGACCGGCGATGAGGTTTACGCTCTCACGATGCCCCTTGTCACCGATTCGCACGGCAACAAATTCGGCAAGAGCGAGGGAAATGCCGTCTGGCTCGACAAGGAAAAGACAAGTTCCTACGAATTGTACCAGTTCTTAATCAACTCGGAGGACAGCAAAGTCATTGACTACTTAAAACGTCTGACCTTCCTCTCCCGTGAGGAAATTGAGGACATTGAGGCACGGCATAACGCAGAACCCGAAAAGCGGATTGCTCAGAGGGCATTGGCAGAGCAGATTCTCACCGACCTGCACGGAGCAGGGGCGTATGAGGAAGCGGTCCGGATCAGCGAACACCTCTTTGCAGGCGAAATCAAGGACATTCCTCCGCACGATCTCTTGGCAGGACTGAAAAACGTTCCGCATTTCGAAACGGCAGGCGGAAACCTCGTTGACGTTCTGGTCGGTGCAGGCGTATGCACGTCCAAGCGTGAGGCAAGAGAATTTCTCGGTAACGGTGCATTGTCTGTGAATGGCGACGTCGTGAAAGACGCAAACTTTGAGGTCACCGCCGATAACTGCATCGAGGGCAAATACATCGTCGTCAGACGCGGAAAGAAAAAATACTACGTCGGAGAATTGAAGTAAAGGAATAATAACTATGCAGGGGGCAAAGGTAAGTTATAAGTAATAGTGAAGAGTGAATAAGTTTTTTGCTTTTATACGGCTACGCTATCACCTATCGTATATCAATAAATGAGCGTACTTTGTCCGAAATCTGCTGATAATTTTACTTGCAGTAGGTTTTTTCGGGGGTGCAGGGGAGAGATAAGTTATAAGTAATAGTGAAAAGTGAAAAAGTTTTGCACTTTTTCACGGCTGTGCTATACCAATCGTATCTCAACAAATGAGCGTACTTTGTCCGAAATCTGCTGATAATTTTACTTGCAGTAGGTTTTTTCGGGGGTGCAGGGGAGAGATAAGTTATAAGTAATAGTGAACAGTGAAAAAGTTTTTTGCTTTTTCACGGCTGTG
>CAVGAA010000056.1:0-5722 GCA_963627065.1 bacterium
GGGGAAGAAAGCATCAAGCGTGACAAAGCAGTACGCAACCGTGCCGGATCTTACGAATATGACGGCAACGGCAGCGGCAGGAAAATTAAAAGCACTCGGACTGAATGTCCGAATCAAGGGAACAAAGTATTATACATCGAGTTCAAACGCCACGGTGGTGTCGCAGTCGATAGACAGCGGAACAATGGTGGAAAAAGGCACGGTGGTCGAAATCCGCTTCTACTCACTCGAAGACGAGGACGGCGGAGGCATGGAAGAATAAGCGACGGCGGTCGGGAAGGATGTGACACGGTGAAAATTCGATTCAGCATGGGTGCGGTCAGCATCGGAACGTTTGCCGAAATGTGCGGTGGCGTTCTGCGTGACGGCATAGGCGAAACAAACCGTATCAAATACATTTGCACCGATTCGAGAGAGGCGGATGAAGAAACGGTCTTCACGGCTCTTCGAGGGGATAGACAGGACGGCCACGATTATATCGCAAGTGCCGTCAAAAACGGTTGCAGATGCATTCTTTGCGAACACAGTTGCGAAGCGATCGAAAAAGCGGGGGCATCGGCGGTTGTGGTCAACAATACCGAGTTGGCACTGTCCTACTTTGCAAACGCCTGCCGACACGCTCTGACCTGCCACACGGTTGCAGTAACCGGCAGCGTCGGAAAGACCACGACAAAAGATATGATTGATTCGGTCCTCCGAGTCACACACAAAACCTATAAAACCCCCGGTAACCACAACAGCCTTATCGGAATGCCCCTTTCGGTCAGTGAAATTCCGGCAGATACCGCATGGGCGGTCCTTGAAATGGGCATGAGTGCATTCGGCGAAGTCGAAAGACTTTCGGTTGCCGCCGAACCGGATTACGCAATCATTACCAATATCGGCACGGCACACATGGAGGCACTCGGATCGAGGGAAAACATCTGCCGTGCAAAACTCGAAGTGCTGTGCGGCCTGCGGACCGGTGGAACACTGCTCCTCAACGGTGACGAACCGCTACTCAAAAATGTAAGAGGCACGGCATATAACACCGTGTATGTATCAATCGAAAATCCGAATGCTGACTTTGTTGCAAGAAACATTCGTGTGGAGGAGTCCAAAACGCTGTTCGACCTTGCATGGTCGGGCGGAGAAGAACGTGACCTTTGCGTTAACGTTATGGGCAAACACAATGTTTACGCCGCACTTTTCGCTTTCGCACTCGGTACGATGAGCGGAATGAAAGTCGACGAAATTCGGGAAGGACTTGCCGATTTCCAACCGGAAGGACTCCGACAGAGAATGACCGACATCGGCACCCTGACCTTTATCGAAGACTGTTACAATGCATCACCCGAATCGATGAATGCATCGGTCGAGGTGCTCCACGATTACTGCACGCAAACAGGCAGACGGAGTGTGGCGGTTTTGGGCGATATGCTCGAACTCGGCGGACAAAGTCCTGCATTGCATCGCAGAGTCGGGGCTCACTTAGCATATCTCGGCATCGAAAAACTGATTACGGTTGGACCGATGAGCCTGCAAGTGGCGGTCGGTGCGGAACAAATGGGAATGGACACGTCGGCAATCTGTTCTTTCTACGATTGGAGCGACATTACTCCGATAGCCGAAAAACTCAAAGAAATTCTTCTGGACGGTGATGTGGTTCTCTTCAAAGCAAGCCGAGCCGTCGGCGAAGAACGCATCATTGAGGCACTCAAACAAGAAATGACGGTACAAACACAAGTTCGTTAGATTCAGACATAGGCGGTACAGACAACCAATGAAAGAATTCAACCTTTTATTCGCAAGCGGTTTGGCGGCGATATTTTCCCTGACGGTTGCAATCGAACGGATTCTCATTCCGATTCTTCGCAGTCACAAAATGGGACAGAAAATTCTCGATATCGGTCCTCGTTGGCATAAATCGAAGGAGGGGACTCCTACTATGGGGGGCTTGGGATTCATTATAGCATCCCTCTTGATTATGGTAGCCTTTTTCGCCGTACACGGAATTCAGAATTGTCTGAAATGCTATATTCCTTTGATGTTGACCTACTGCTTGGCTCTTGCAAACGGTCTTATCGGTTTCTTTGACGATTACCGCAAGCTGGTCAAGAAACAAAATGAAGGTCTGACTTGGAAACAGAAACTCTTTCTCCAACTTGCCGTTGCAATCGCTTATGTCGTCGCAATGGCATTGACCGACAATCTCCCCACAACCGTCAATCTTCCTTTCAGCGAAAAAACGTTGAATCTCGGTTGGGGTGTCTATCCGATTACCGTTATCGTTTTAGCGGGCGTTATCAACGGCGGTAACATCACGGACGGCATTGACGGTCTTGCATCTTCCGTGACATTCGTCATCGGTGCTTTCTTTGCGGTTCTCGCATTTACCGAGCAGGGCGATAAGTCCGTAATGCTCTCGGACGGTATGGTGTCTGCAATTCTCATAGGTTCGGCACTCGGTTTCCTCGTTTACAATTTTCATCCGGCAAAAGTCTTTATGGGCGACACCGGCTCGCTCTTCTTCGGTTCTCTCGTCATCGGTGCGTGCGTCATGAAAGGCGAATTGATAGTCGGCTTGATTGTCTCCGCAGTCTTCATTCTCGAAATGCTTTCCAGCCTTTTGCAGGTGGTATATTTCCGCCTGACACACGGCAAACGGCTCTTCAAAATGGCACCCGTTCACCACCATTTCGAAAAGTGCGGTTGGAGCGAAAACAAGGTTGTCCTCGTTTTCTCACTGGTGGAAGTACTTTTCTGTGTCCTTGCATGGTTTGCAATTATAATCCGTTAAAATGTCCGAAGAAGAAAAAACTGTCGTAGTATCATCAAGTGCAATCGAGAAAAGGCAAATCGAAAAAAGCACGGCGGAAATGACTTTGCCGGTCAAGGGTAGCCCCGATATTCCGATGCTCCTTTTGACCGTGATTCTCATTCTTTTCGGTTGCGTTATGGTGTACAGTGCATCCGCCGTATATGCGGAGCAGTACCACGACAGCAGTACTTATTTTATCATTCGTCACGTTATTTTCGCACTCATCGGTGGGACGGCGATGCTTATCATCGTCCGTTTTTGCACACCGATTTTTTGGCAGGATTTTGCGACAGTGCTTTTTGTCGTGTCAATCATTCTGTTAATGGCAGTGCTTGTCATCGGCGACGATCTCGGAAGCGGAGCGAAACGTTGGCTTAATTTCAAGTTTATCACCCTGCAACCGTCCGAAATCGCAAAATTGGCACTCGTCATGATGCTTGCAAAATATATGACAAAGTACGGCGACAAAATCCGTTCAGATTACCGTTTCGGTGGAAACTTTCTTTACGGTGTCGTGTACCCCGGGGCGATGATTGCCCTCATTGCAGGTCTTATCGCTCTGGAACATCACATTTCGGGACTGATGATTGTCGGTATGCTCGGTATGTGCGTGATGTTTCTCGGCGGTACAAAAGTCCGTTGGATTGCTCTCATCGCCGGCGTTATCGTTGTTGCAGGTTGTGTCCTGATTCTCATTTCGTCCTATGCACAGTCCCGTGTGGAAACGTGGTTGCATATTGACGAAGCCGATCCGCTCGGTGAGGCGTGGCAGACTTTGCAGGGACTGATGGCAATCGGCTCGGGCGGTCTGTTCGGTACGGGACTCGGCAACAGTCAACAGAAGTTCGGCTATGTATCGCAACCGCAAAATGATTTTATTTTTACGATTGTATGCGAAGAACTCGGCTTTTTCGGTGCGTTTATCGTCATAGCCCTTTTTGTCGCATTCGTTTGGCGTGGATTTTATATCGCAAGACATACAACAGATGCGTTTTCGTCTTTGGTTGTTTACGGACTGACATTTAAGGTCGGTTTGCAGGTAGTCCTCAATATCGCCGTAGTGACGAATTCCATGCCGAACACCGGTATTTCACTGCCGTTCTTCAGTTACGGCGGAACGTCGCTCGTCTTGCAAATGATTGAGGTCGCAATCATTCTGTCCATTTCCCGTTACGCAACGCATAAAAAAATCTGAAAGGAGTAGGGTATGAGAGTTCTTTTAACCGGTGGCGGAACTGCCGGACACATCAATCCCGCACTTGCCATAGCCGAAATCATTCTCCGCCATTCACCCGACTCCGAAATCGCATTTGTCGGTGTACACGGAGGTAAGGAAGAAGACCTTGTTCCGAGAGAAGGATATCCGCTTTATTTTGTCAAATCCCGCGGAATCGAACGCTCCAAAACGCCGAAAGCCGTCTTGGCGAATGTCGGTGCGGTCTGGCTTGCCGTTGCATCGCCTTATTATCGTTCCACACTAACTATTCTCGAAACTTTCAAGCCCGATATTGTCATCGGCACGGGCGGTTATGCCTGCTGGCCTATTATGTCTGCCTCCGCAAGACACGGCATTCCGACCGCTCTGCACGAATCCAATGCAAAACCCGGGCTTGCAGTCCGCAGATTGCAAAAAAAAGTCGACCGTATCTGGATTAACTTCGAAAGAACCGCCGACGAACTGGAAGTCCGTAATACGGTACACCGAGTCGGAAATCCTCTGCTACACGGCTTCGATGCTCACGAACAGATTGAAAAAAACAGCCGTTTGGTACTTGCATTCGGCGGTAGTCTCGGGGCAAAATATCTCAATTTTGCCATGCTGGATCTCATGCACAACTTGGCAAAACAGATGCCGGATGTCCGTTTTTTGCTCTCGACCGGTAAAAATAATTATGACGAATGCCGTACAAAATTCGAGGAACTCGGACTTTCGGAACTTCCCAACTGCGTTCTAACAAATTACATTTACGATATGCCGGCACGCATGGCGGAAGCTGACCTTATCATTTCGAGAGCAGGTGCAATGACACTCTCGGAAATTGCCAAACTCGGTAAAGCATCGGTACTCGTGCCGTCCCCTTATGTGGCGGACAATCACCAATTTCTCAATGCAAAAGCTTTTGCGGATGCAAATGCATCGGTGTTGGTCGAGGAAAAAACTTTGGCGGACGGTTGCCTGACCGACACGGTCAGATCACTGCTTGCAGACGATGCAAAACTCGAAAAAATGCGTGAAAATGTCAAAGAGTTTGTCGACATTGACGCCGAAAGGCTCATTTGGCAGGACATTGTCGAACTTGTGGAAAACAACGGAAGGAGGGATGCAAAATGAACGGAACAAACGCGTCTCCGATCGGCAACCGTTCGGAATGGAAAAAACGGCAGTCGAGAGAACTCTGCCTCATTCGCATCGCAATTTTATTTCTATGCGTTCCGGTTTTCGTTATTGGCTTGCTTCTCTTGATTTTACCGACCGTCAAAATTTCCAAAATCGAAGTTTCCGGCAACACGGTCACAAAAACCGAAGAGATTATCGAGTCGGCAGGCATCAAGGTTGGGGATGAACTCTATGCCTTGTCCCCCTCGAAAATTGCCGATAATATTCAGGCAAAGTATCCGTCACTCGGCGTAAGTGTAAGACGAGGAATCGGTAAAATTTCCATTCAAGTGACCGAACGGGGAAGTGCCTACATCGCATACGCAGGGCATTGGTTTCTCTTGGACGACAGTCTGACCGTTGTCACGGTGAGTGATAACGAGAGCGATTTTTCGGCATACCCACGCCTCATTTTGCCGTCCGTCACAGAACTTGCAATCGGAAAAAAAGTGACATTTGCAGACGAAGGAATTGACCGTACATATGTCACTGATTTGATAAATCTGCTTAAAGACGAGGGCTTGCTCTCACATACAACATATATC
>CAVGAA010000057.1:0-5584 GCA_963627065.1 bacterium
TACCCTTTTGCGGGATACGCCCGCAATTTCGGGGCTTCCAACCACAAGAAATACATGAAATTCGAGGCAGGCATGCGATTCACCACTCTGATTTCATTATTTTCACCGTTGAATCGCAGAAATTGATTCTGGAACTGATTTTTAGAGGTTTCCTGATATAAACGCATTGATATAGTATATATTGGTAGACAATAAAAATATGCTGTGGCAATTTTGAAAGCAAAAAGAGTATCTCCGCCGTAAGAGATACTCTTTTTCTGTGCAGTAAAAATCTTTTAGAGTAGAAAAATGCAACAAGTTGCAATTTTCTCTTATAGTATAGCAGATAAATTCGAAAAAGTCAAGCATTTTCGAAAAAAATCGATATGGGACGGCGAAAGGTCATTTTGGCTTTTTTGGTCTGCAAGAATCATTTCTCCCTTTCAATTATTGACTTTTCGCCCCGAAAAGTCGAAAATCTTTCAAAAATATGCCGTCTGTCGAGCGATTTTTGCGAAAAATCTCTTGAAAAATCCTGCAATCTGTGCTATAATATACCCGCAGTGACGGAAAGTCCTGTGAAAGGAGCTTTATACTATGAAAAAATTGTTAGCATTGGTACTCTGCCTCTCCATGCTCATGGCACTGGCACTTCCCCTTGTTTCCTGCACGGAAGCAAAACCCGCAGACGACGAGTACACCCGTATGACCGTCGACATCAACCCGAGCGTTGAATTTATGGTCGATGACAACGGAAAAGTCGTTTCCGTAACCGCTCTGAACGATGACGGAAGCATCCTCATTGCCGGTGAAGTCTTTGTCGGCAAGACACCCGAGGAGGCAACCGAATTGGTCGTCAGCCTCGCAACCGATGCAGGCTACCTCGTGAAGGGCGAAATCAACGCCGAGAACAGCGAGGAAGGTCAGAAAGTTTCGGTTTCTGTTTCGGGCAATTCCAAATATGCGGAGCAACTCCGTAAGGATGTCAAGAGCGACGTCGAAAAGTATCTCAAAGAAAACGGCATCACCGCTACATTTGAAAATGCAAAGGCAAAAACGCTTGACGAAATGCGGGCTCAGGTCGTCGAAGACGGTCTTTTCACCGAAGACGAAGTCAAGGATATGACCGAGGAGCAACTCTACAAGGCACTCGCCGCAGGAAGAATTGAAACCGCCGAACTGCTCACCGCCGAAATGCGTGAGGCTTACTACCGTGCAAAAGAATACAAAGTTTCCTTTGCCGAAAAGCAGGCGACCAAAGACATCATCAGCGGAATGGGTTCGGTTTACTCTCTGCTTATGACCGGTTACAGCACCGCTCTTAATTTGTACAGCTCTGCAGTCGACCAGATTGACCAACTCCGTTACGACCTGCTCGTGTCCCCCGATTCTGCATACCAGAAGGCACTTGCAGCACTTCGTGACGGCAAAGAAGAACTGCTCAAAGAAAAGAAACTCATGCTCACCGTCAAGGTTGACGACGAGAACTATGCAGAGATCAGTGCATCCTACAAACTCAGCGAGGAGAACTATAACAAACTGCTCAAAGCCGTTGAGGATGCAGGCACTGCCGCAAATACGCAGATCGAAGCCATTATCGCAACTCTGCGTAGCGTTGAAGACCAGTTGACCGAACTGCAAAGCCAGTTCCCCGCAGAAATCACAACCAAACTGACCGAGGAAGCTAAGAATATCGAAAATAAGGTCAATGAGGCAAAAGACGGATTCTTCGCAGACTTCGAGAACGAACACAAAGCCGACATCGAAAAGATGGAAAACGACCTCAAAGCAAAGAAGCAAGAACTCATCAACCAAGCAAAAGAGAACGGATGATTTAAATTATGCAGGAAACAATTTTTGTTAAAATTGTTTCCTGCACCCCTAAAAAACTTGAAATAAGTGATATTTGGAGCAGATTTGTTACGGTCTGCTCCGATTTTTTATAATCCGATTGGGGCTGCGTAGCCGTGAAAAAGTGCAAGATTTGGCAGACTCCTTACAGAGTACGCTAAAGGACTTCGCCCTCATCCGTCAACCGCAGGTTGACGGATGAGGGCGTAACTGTTGCAACGCTCTCTGCGAGAAATCTGCACAAAGGTTCTTATCGCTTTAATGAGGGTGAAATCCTTTAACGTACTCTGTAACAAATTTGCACTGATAACACCTTGCTCCAAGTTTTTGTGGGGTGAAGGTGCTACGCACCGGTGGCTATTTTACAAAAATGTCCCTGCAAAATATAGGTTTAATCGTTTTCGCAATCCTTTTTCAAAAATGTCTTGACAAACGGTATAAAATTTGTTATAATTGATATAAGATGTAGAATTGTACTCATTTTTTGGGGGCAAGCATCGCAGTATTGGGAAAGAAGGTGGCTTTTATCAACTCCTCGCTGTCACAATTCATTATTTACCTTTTGGATTCCGTGTTTATGCTGGTCATTCTGGCAATTTTGTGGTTCCGTGCCTTTTCATACATCAATCAGAAAAAGAGTCGCAAGAGATTCTTGATTTTGATTGCCACAATGGCTTTCTATGTCCTCATGGACTGCATTTTTATCGGATGTCATCTCGATTCGACAAGACCGTTGGTTGCGTGGAAAATCGTTTCCTTTGTCTTCTATATTGTCTACACGTTACTGCCGTTCGCATGGCACTTATTCGTGCGGAATTATGTCGGTTTGACCTATTGGAAAAACACGTGGAAATTGGAACTGATTCCGCTTGTAATCCTTTTGGGAATGGTGGTTGCCACACCTTTCACGGGGGCTTTGTATGAGTTCACGGACGGCATATACACAAGAGGCGTACTCTATTTTGCATATTCGATTCTGAACTATTTTTACTATATCGAACCTATTGCCGATTTGATTGTCATTTCCTTGCGGAAGCAACAGCAAAAAGAGCCGTATATGTATCAGGCGGTCATCATTTCGCTTGTGCCACTGGCAGGTGCGTTTATCAACGGATCGGTTATCCCGCAGGGGCAGATCTTCCCATTCATGCCGTTCTGTACGGTCGTTGTGGCAATTCTTTCGTTCTTCTTTATGGTCAGTCTGGAAAGCGAATCCCTGCAAAGAAAGCATCAGGCGGAATTGCAGTCGGCTTTGAACATTGCCGAGGAGGCGAAAGAGCAGGCACTCGAGGCAAGCAGAGTCAAAACGACTTTCCTGTCGAATATGTCGCACGACATCCGCACACCGATGAATGCAATTATCAACCTGACAAGCCTTGCCCAGAAAGAGCATGATCCGAAAATCGTCAAGGAATATCTTGACAAAATGGAGATTTCCGGCAAATTCCTCTTGGGACTCATCAACGATATTCTCGATATGAGCCGAATCGAGAGCGGAGAACTGACGCTCCACAATGAGAACCTGACGAGAACCGAATTTCTCAAAACAGTGGAAACGGTCGTCAGACCGCTTATGGACAGTAAGAATCTCAATTTTCATATTGAACTCAACCCCGGGGAATATACCATCAGCGTGGACAAACTGCGGTTCAATCAAATTTTCTTCAATCTGCTTTCCAATGCCGTAAAATTCACACCCGACGGCGGAGACGTTTGGCTCAATGTTGAGAACGTCGAAACGGAAAACGGCAAACTGAAGGTCAAATTTGTCGTCCGTGACAACGGAATCGGTATGAGCGAGGAATTCCAGAAGCACCTCTTTGAGCCGTTTGCACAGGAGGCGAGCGAAATCGGAAACCGTTCGAAAGGAACCGGCTTGGGGCTTTCGATTGTCAAAAATCTGGTCGAGGCGATGAACGGCTCAATCGAGGTCAAGAGCAAACTCGGCGAAGGATCGACCTTTACGGTTTACCTGCTTGTCGACATTGTTGCAAGAAATGAATTGGTTGACGGTGTTGCACAGGAAGACAACACCGCAGACCTCAACGGTTTGAACGTCCTTTTGGTTGAGGACAACGAAATCAATACATACGTGGCACAAATCATACTGGAAAATGCCGGTTGCGTGGTCACGACAGCCGAAAACGGAAAGATAGCCGTCGACACCTTTGCACAGTCGCCGGTCGGCAAATTCGGAGCGATTCTCATGGACGTCCGGATGCCGGTTATGGACGGTTTGGAGGCGACCAAACAAATTCGTGCATTGGACAGAGCGGATGCAAAAACCGTGCCGATTATCGCTATGACGGCGGATGCATTTGACGAAGAACGCAAACGGACGATTGATTCGGGTATGAATTATCACTTGTCGAAACCGGTCGATGCCGAAAAACTGTACGAAGTCCTCCGCCAATATGCAAAAAAATAAGCCGACGGACACAAAAGAGAATTGAGTTTTGACGGGGGAAAGGCTGTGTGCAGACTCCTTACAGAGTACGTAAAAGGACTTCGCCCTCATCCGGACACCGACGCAGTCGGTGGCATTGCGTAGCAATTTCTTCCCATCTCAAAGGGGAAGGCTTTTTACATCCAACTAACTTGTTAAAAAGTGCGTAGCCGTGTAGTTTGTTGCTTTTTCATAATTACCGCAAAGAATAGTACTTTTAATCGTTAAGCAGTTAAATGAAAGAAAGTTTCGACAAGCCTTTTCCTTTCTCACGGCTACGCAGTGCCAATCGTATCTCAACAAATGAGCGTAATCTGCTTGAAATCCGCTCCAAATATAACTTGCTCCAAGTTTTTTTGAGAAGGTGAAGGTGCTACGCACCGGAAACAATTTTTACAAAAATGTTTTCCGCAAAATCATTACGCCTCGTTTTTTCAAAATGGTCTTGACAAACGCGGGAGGATGTGGTATAATGTGGTCGATGAACGAGTACAAACAAGAAAATACAAGCAAACGGCGTTCTTTTGAGTAATCGTATAATACGTGTAAATCGCATAAAACGCGTGAATCGTATAAAAAGACAAATCGCACAGATTGCGTAGATCGTATAAACTGCATACGAAACCTTGCCTCCTCGAATGTGTAAAACTGTTGAATTCGGGGGGGGGGGTAATACTTGTATTATCATCTGACACATAGCAGATCAGGGTAGATTTCTATCTTGATCTGCTTTTTTCATTTGGGGCAGTTCCAAAAAATGTCGACCGAAATATAAAACCGTTTATTCGATTTATCGAAACAGCACCGAACCGCTTGCAAAAAGTGAATCGGCGTGTCAAAAATCCGTTATTAAATCGGCTGAGTGCCGACTTGATATATGCCACCGAAAAAAATCTTTGGAGGAAGAGAAAATGGCAAAGAAAAAACAAATCTGGGCAGTTGCATTGGCACTTGTGACAATTCTGTCGGCAATGTTCCTGCTCACCGCTTGTGACAAAAACAAGCACACCCACACGCTGACGGATGTTCCGGCAGTCAAGGCAACCTGCACGGCGAACGGCAATATCGCATATCAACATTGCTCCGGCTGTGACAAGAACTTCGATGCGGACGGCAACGAACTCGCAGACGTGACCGTTCCCGCAACCGGACACACCCTTGCAGATGTCGCAAAGGTCGATGCAACCTGCACGACCGCCGGAAATGTCGCATACAAGCACTGCTCGGTTTGTGACAAGAACTTCGATGCGGATGGCAACGAACTCGCAGACGTGACCGTTCCCGCAACGGGACACACCCTTGCAGATG
>CAVGAA010000058.1:0-5485 GCA_963627065.1 bacterium
TTCCGTCCATCGGCACATTCGAGTCTTCGGATGTACCCTTCAAGCAGGGTTTGGGACAGAGTCCCAAGGTCTTACTCCCTTACCAATCACTTCGCGTAATCGACGGCACGGGTTTCACGGATGAGGTTGATTTTAATCTGTCCCGGGTACTTGCACTCGTCTTCGATTTTCTTTGCCATATCACGGGCAATCAGTTTCATATTCGCATCGCCGACCACCTCGGGTTTGACCATAACACGAATCTCACGTCCTGCCTGAATTGCGTAAGCCTTGTCGACACCTTCGAAACCGGTTGCAATCTCCTCGAGTTTTTCCAGTCTCTTGATGTAGTTTTCCATATCCTCACGTCTTGCCCCAGGTCTTGCGGCGGATACCGCATCGGCCGCCTGAACGAGAACCGCAATCGGTGTTTTCGGATCGACATCTCCGTGGTGAGCCTCAATTGCGTGAATGATTTCGGGACTTTCCTTATATTTCTTTGCGGCATTCACACCGAGTTCCACGTGTGAACCTTCCATATCCTGCGGAAAGGCTTTGCCGATGTCATGCAGGAGTCCCGCACGGCGTGCGATTGTTCCGTTCAAACCGAGCTCCTCTGCCATCATACCGGCAATCCAAGAAACCTCAATCGAATGCTTCAACACGTTCTGACCGTAACTTGTGCGGTAACGCAAACGTCCCAACAGTTTGACCAGTTCCGGATGCAAGCCGTGAACGCCCGTGTCGTAGGTTGCACGTTCCCCTGCCTGCTTGATGACGGCATCGACTTCTTTGCGAGCCTTTTCAACCGTTTCTTCAATTTTTGCAGGGTGAATTCTGCCGTCCGCAATCAACTTTTCAAGTGTCAGTCTTGCGACCTCACGGCGAACCGGATCGAAGCCGGAAATCGTGATTGCCTCGGGCGTATCGTCAATGATGAGTTCCACACCGATGAGCGTTTCGAGTTTCTGAATGTTCCGTCCCTCACGCCCGATGATGCGACCTTTCATTTCGTCGCTCGGAAGGGTTACGACGGACACGGTCGACTCGGCAACGTGGTCGGCGGCACAACGCTGAATGGCAAGTGTGAGAATGTTGCGTGCCTTTTCGTCGGCTTCCTCTTTGAATTCGGTTTCGAGTTCATCGAGTTTCTGAGCCATTTCGTGACGGGTTTCGGACTCCATTTGCGAGAGAAGTTCGGCTTTTGCCTGCTCGGCGGTGTAACCGGAGATTTCTTCAAGTTTTGCGAGATGCTGATCGATAACGGATTGAATTTCTTCCGTTTTCTTTTCATTCTCACGGATTTTTGCATCGAGTTGCTCGCTCTTTTTGTCGAGTTGTTCGTTCTTGCGGTCGAGTGTTTCCTCCTTCTGCGAAACACGGCGTTCGGTTCTGGTGACCTCACTTCTGCGTTCTTTGAGTTCCCGCTCGGTGTCATTGCGAAGTTGGAGCGTTTCTTCTTTCGCAGCCAGAATCATGTCTTTTTTCTTGCTCTCTGCCTCTTTTTGGGCATCGGCGAGAATCTTTTTGGCTTCCTGCTCGGCGTTTTCGATCTTCGCCTGCCCATTTTTACGGCGGACAGAGCGGAGAATCAGGCATACAACGGCACAGACAGCTGCACCGACGACAAATCCGAGAGGAAGTGATACGTAAATCGGAATATCCATACGTGCCTCCTCAAATAAATATAAGTTATGAAGAAGCACTTGTGCTGTGAAAACGATTGGCAAATTTGTAAAGTCTATAAGTTCGTATAACCGTAACTACAACCTCACTGCTATGCAAAATTGCAAATTCTATAGGAAAATTCCCACACATCAATATTCAGACGGGCGAACATTTATGGTCCACTGCACAAAGTGCATATCATACCAATGTATATTATAGCAGTTTTTTTGCCGTCTGTCAAGACCTATTTTTCTTTTTTCACAAAAGAAACAGAATAAAGTCTTGTATTTTCACCGAAAATGTGATACAATATGTATATTGATATGCCAAAAAAGTTATTCTGTTCCCGAAAGGAGCAAATTCTATGCCGAAAATGCAGATTCAAAAACTGTTTCTTGCAATTCTTGCAATTCTTTTGTCACTGTCACTTGCCGGTTGCAGTTTTACCGGAATTTTGGACGATCTTCTGGGCGGTGACACCGATTCCCCGCAAAAGAACAATTCTACGGACAGCGGGAAGAAAGGTTCGACCGTTGTCACCGAGGAGGCAGGTGTTTCCTGCTACCTTGACGGCATTCTCATCGGCGTCGCACCGGTCGGCAGTGACGGAAAATTCACCTTTCCAACGCTCCCCATTGATGACGGCTACGAATGGACCGGCACTTGGTATGCCGATGCGGACTGCACGAAGGTCTATGACGGAGGCGAGAAAGCCTATGCAGAGAGCCGAATCGTTACCTACACCATTACGATTGATTATGACGGCGGAACGGGGACTTGCCCCGCGACTTACACGGTCGAGGACGAAGATTTTCTCCTGCCGACACCGACCAAAGACGGCTATATGTTCGACGGTTGGGAGGAAGACGGCGTTAAAGTCGGGACGGTCTTAATTGCTCACGGCAGTACCGGCAACCGCTCCTTCCGTGCAATTTGGCAAGCGGAAATTTCGGGCGTTACCTGTAAGACCAACCTTGACGGCATCACGCCGACAGTCCGAGTCAAGGACGGCAACCTCCTTTCCGTTTCAACCCCCGCAAGCGTTGGCGAATGGCGTTTCTCGCACTGGGAAAACACAACAAAAAAGACACTTTTCCAGTCCGCCACAACGACAACCGTTTCGACCGTGCCTGCCATGGAACTCCTGCTCGGCAGTGATACGGTCAACCTCACCGCCGTATACAAGCAGGAAGAAATGCACACGTACGACATTTCCAGTTCTTCCAATCTCACAATTTCCATTGCCGAGGGCAAAACCGTCGCCGGCATCCGAGGCGGTAACATTGACATTGACGATTGCACGGTAAACGGCAATCAGGTGACCATTCCTGCCGAAACAATGGCAAAACTCGAACTCGGCAGGCAAGAATTGCAACTTCTCGCAACGGACGGCAGTCTTTCAAGCGTTGTACGGTCGGTTGTTGCCTCAGCTCCCGTAAACGTTGCGGTTTCCTACGATACGGAATCTTTCCCGAATGTTGTTCTGCATTTCGATTGCTCCTGCGGTTCGGGGCATACGGTACGGCTCGATACGGGCAGTGCCGTGACGGCTACCGACGGCGTTGTCCTTGAAAATTACGATAAAGCAAAGGGGCATACGGTACGGCTTTATTGCGGAAACGGCTGTGAAACGGCAATCGCAACCGACGGTTACGAAAATGCGAATGCGGTCTATTACACGACAACGTTCACATGGGGCGGAAAAACTTGGGATTACGCTATCGGCAGTGCCGATGAGTTGCTGGCTCTTGTCGAATATTCCGCAAAGGTGCGTGGTGTATTGAACCGTCCCGCCGAAGGTGCATCTCTCGATGTTGCATTTCTGCCGGTGGGTGACCTCGCAAATTACGAAACACTTACAAGTCTGTTTTCAAGCGTGACGAGAGGCATCAGTTTCCCGATGCTCCCGAATTTCTCGCTCTCGTCCTCCAAGCGTGGCGACAAGGTTGTGTCCGCTACCCTGAAAATCTCCTACCCTTACGGTCTGAACGATACGGCAAGCGGTCAGGAAAAATCGACCGCCGTTTGCTCTTGGTATGTCGGCGAGGACGGTCGGGGCGATACTGCATTGCTTCCGATTGATGCACTTGAAAAAACGGTCACGGTTCGCACGGTATACGAACTGGAAGATCTCCCCTACGGTTACAGACCGATCTTTGACGGCACGACAACCGCCGACACGAAACAGGTCTATGAAACGGCACGGTCGATTCTCTGCGAGATTATCAACGACAATATGAACGGTTACGAGAAAGTCACGGCGATTTACGTTTGGCTCGGCGAGCATATCACTTATGACACGGTGACGGCGAACAGCGGTAATGCCTCCTATCGTGGCTACACGATTGCAGGTGCCCTGCTCGACAATGTTGCGGTCTGCGACGGCTTCGGCAGTGCTTTCCGCCTGCTCTGCTTGATGGAAGGCATTGAATGTGACGAGATTATCGGTCTGCAAAATCTTGCGGATTCGTCGAGCGGTCACGCATGGAACAAGGTCACAATTGACGGCACGGTCTGGGGCATCGATTCGACATGGGCAAGGCAAAAAGACACGAGCGGTAACAGCTACGTCACAATGCGGTATCTGTTCTTGGACGAGGCAACTCTGGTAAGTCTCGGGCATTACGAAAATGCAACCGTCACCGACACGGGAGTCGATTCCGGCTACACGAAAACAATTGCGGACGGCAACGGCAGTTATTACGAATGGGTGCAGGCGTCAATCGGCTATGACCTCGAGTTTTCCGACACCGACAGTCTCTACGCAATGCTGAACTATATGACGAAATTGAATCTCTCCCGTCAGGAATTCTACCTCACCGACCGGTCGAAATTCCAGTCCCTGCTCAATTCGGCAGGTTTGGAACTGCGTGGCAAGTCGGTCACGGGTATGACGTCCTCGAACGGCACGGCAATTCTTATCATTGAATAAAGGAAGATAACGATATGAAAATCGAACTCAATCCGGACGAGGAAATCGTCAAAGCGATCAAGGAAGGTCTGCAACGGACCGGCGGTTACTGCCCCTGCCGTTTGGAACGCACCGAAGACAACAAATGTATGTGCCGTGAATTTCGTGAGCAGATTAAAGATCCGAAATTTGAGGGCTTCTGTCACTGTATGCTCTACTACAAGAAAAAATGAGCAATGAGCAATGAGCAATAAACTAAAAATATAATTATAATGCTATATTAAGGAGATTTTGAAAATGGAAATTACGCTTACATCCGAAAATTTTGATTCCGTTATCGCAAATGCGAAAGTGCCGGTGCTTGTCGATTTTTGGGCGACTTGGTGCGGTCCGTGCAGAATGCTCGCTCCGATTGTGGAGGAGGTTGCAAACGAAAAAGCAGATTCTCTCACCGTCGGAAAAGTCAATGTCGACGATTGCCCCGACCTTGCCCACCGTTTCGGCATCGTCAGTATCCCCACGCTCATCCTCTTTCGTGACGGCAATGAATCCAAAAAATCCGTCGGCTATATGCAAAAGAACGAACTCGTTGCGTTTATAGGACAGTAAATAGCAAGACTAATTATTATGCGGGGACTCTTTTTTCGGCAAAAAAAGTCCCCGCACCCCAGAAAAAACGATTAAACTAAAATTATGCAGGGGGACTTTTTAGGCAAAAAGTCCCCCTGCACCCCCGAAAAACTTGGAGCAAGTGATATTTGGAGCAGATTTGTTGCGGTCTGCTCCGAGTATGTAATTTCATATAAAAGGGACACCCGATAAAAAATCTTATCGGATGCCCATAATGCGAAAGTTCTTTGAATTCTTAAAATTTTCTTTCAAGAAAGCAAGGGTATATCCGGAGGCAGAGAGTGCGACGAGGGACGA
>CAVGAA010000059.1:0-5460 GCA_963627065.1 bacterium
TTTTTTCGGGGGTGCAGGGGGTGCCTTTTTTGCCTAAAAAAGCACCCCCTGCATAATTTAAGGTTTCATCCTTTTTTCTGGGGTGCAGGGGTGCTTTCTTGCCTAAAAAAGCACCCCCTGCATAATTATAATTCATTCCCTTTCGCCTATTTTTTAGCACTCGAACGAGATGTTTACAATTTGTTCACAAGAAAATTTGCAAAACCCCTTGACAAAACCGCAAAAAAGAGGTATATTATTGGCATAAGTTAGCACTCCGAGTGTTTGAGTGCTAATTTACCGGTAAGAAAAACGAAAAGAATACCGGAAAGTTGCAATGAAAGATTTTGAGTTGACCGTTGCTTTACCTTGACAGAAAGGAGCGATTGTATGGAACCTTCGGAATTAAGCGAACGCAAAAAACAGATTCTCAAAGCGATTGTCGATGCACACATCGAGGGCGGTGAACCGGTCGGTTCGAAAGCCGTTCTCAAAGCCAACGGGCTGAATTGCTCCTCCGCGACGGTTCGGAACGAAATGGCAGAACTCGAAGAAATGGGCTATCTCGAACAGCCCCACGCCTCCGCAGGTCGTGTGCCGAGCGAACTCGGCTATCGGTTTTACGTCAATTCACTCCTCGAACATTACGCAATGACCGCAAATGAGGTCGCACAGATCAATCGGCTTCTGCGTGTCAAAATGGGCGAACTTGACCAGATTCTGACAACCGCATCGAAATTGGCATCGTCCCTGACGAATTATACCGGCTTTGCCGTCCGTCCCCGTGTCGGTTCGGTAACGGTCCAAAAGTTCGAGGGCATTTACCTCGAAGAAAACCATTTCATTTTGGTAGCCGTCCTCTCGGCAGGAAACGTCAAAACCAAACATATCACCCCTTCACAACCCGTCACCGCCGACACCGTTGCACAGCTCACCGAAGTCCTGAACCGCTACTTTGTCGGACTCAATTCCGAGCAAATCACCCTCTCCGTGATTATGAATGCGGAAAACGAACTCGGTGCGGATGCAGTTCTCGTCAACCCGACCGTCAAAATCATTTATGAGATTTTGAAAGAATCGGACGAGGGCGAAATGAAGGTCAGCGGAATCAACCATCTGCTCCAATACCCCGAATATAACGATCGAGAACAATTCCAAGAATTATTAGGGACTTTGGAAAAGAAAGAGGAAATCCTCGACCTTGTTTCCAAATCGCAGGACACCGGCGACATCAACGTTCTCATCGGTTCGGAAAGTCAGGTTCAGGTGATGAACAATTCGGCACTGGTCTTCAAACCGATCGTGAAAGACGGCAAAACGTTGGGTGCTATCGGCGTTTTGGGACCACGCAGAATGGATTATGCGAAAGTACTTGCGACTTTGCAGGGACTGAGCGGAAATATTGAGGACATTATTCAATCCCCGAAAGGAGAAAACAACGATGGATGAAGAAAAGAAAGAGTCGACCTCCCCCGAAAAAGAGAAGGTCGAAGTTCCGAAAAAGGACACGTCCGACAAGGACTTGAAAAAGAAACTGAAAAAAGCGGAATCCGAAATTGCCGAACTCAAAAAGCAATTGGAGTCCGAAAAAGCCGAAAAAACGGCGGAAAATGACAAATATTTACGCATGATGGCGGAATATGACAACTTCCGCAAGCGAAGTGCCAAAGAAAAAGAAGGCATTTACGCAGATGCTTACAGCGATTGCATCAAAAACATTCTCCCCGTGCTGGACAACCTTGAAAGAGCCGAAGCCTGTGAGCAACTCGATGCCCTGAAAAAAGGCGTGGAATTGACCTTGAACGAGTTCCGCAAGGCACTCGACGCACTCGGTATCAAAGAGATTGAAACAACGCAGTTCGATCCGAACCTGCACAATGCGGTCATGCACATTGAAGATGACGGCAAGGGCGAGAACGAAATCGTTGAGGTCTTCCAAAAAGGCTATCAGAAAGACGGAAAAGTCATCCGGTATGCAATGGTTAAAGTTGCAAACTGAATGTTCAAATATAGATAATCAAAAATAAGAATTAGTATCGTTTCAGATACGGAGGTAATTATTATGGGAAAAATCATTGGTATTGACTTAGGTACAACCAACTCTTGCGTGGCAGTTTACGAAGGCTCCGAACCCGTTGTGATTCCGAACCCCGAAGGTGCCCGTACAACTCCTTCTGTCGTTGCATTCTCCAAGACCGGCGAAAGAATGGTCGGTCAGGTTGCAAAAAGACAGGCAATCACGAACCCCGACAGAACAATCATTTCGATTAAGCGTCAGATGGGTTCTACTTATAAGAAAGAAATTGACGGAAAAGCCTACACCCCGCAGGAAATTTCCGCTATGATTCTGCAAAAATTGAAATCCGATGCAGAGGCTTATCTCGGCACAACGGTCAGCCAAGCGGTCATCACCGTTCCGGCTTACTTCTCGGATTCTCAACGTCAGGCAACCAAAGATGCAGGTAAAATTGCAGGTCTCGAAGTCCTCAGAATCATCAACGAACCGACCGCAGCCGCACTGGCTTACGGTATGGACAAGGAAGCAAACCAAAAGATTATGGTCTTCGACCTCGGTGGCGGTACATTCGATGTATCCCTGCTTGAAATCTCGGACGGCGTCTTTGAGGTTCTTGCAACCAACGGCGATACGCACCTCGGCGGTGACGACTTCGACCAGAGAGTCATTGACTGGATGGCAGACAAGTTCCAGAGAGAGAACGGCATTGACCTCAGAAAAGATAAAATGGTTCTGCAAAGACTGCGTGATGCCGCAGAAAAGGCAAAGATTGAACTTTCCGGCATGACAAGCACGTCTATCAACCTGCCGTTCATCACCGCAACCGCAAACGGACCGCTCCACTTTGAAGCAACGCTCACGAGAGCCGAATTCGACCGCATTACAGCCGATCTGGTGGAACGCACCATGATCCCGACCAAGAAAGCATTGGCAGATGCCGGCTTGAATGTCAGCCAGATCGATAAAGTCCTGCTCGTCGGCGGTTCTACAAGAATTCCGGCAGTTCAGGAAGCCGTTAAGAAATTCATCGGCAAAGATCCTTTCAAGGGCATTAACCCCGATGAATGCGTTGCAATCGGTGCGGCTATTCAGGGCGGTGTCCTCGGCGGTGAAGTCAAGGATCTGCTCCTGCTCGACGTTACGCCTCTGTCGCTCGGTATCGAAACGCTCGGCGGTGTCTTCAATAAGATCATCGACCGTAACACGACCATTCCGGTCAAAAAGAGTCAGGTTTACTCCACTGCCGCAGACGGACAGACCTCGGTCGAAATTCACGTTCTGCAAGGCGAAAGAGAAATGGCGGCTCACAACACCACTCTGGGACGTTTCATTCTGGACGGCATTACGCCCGCTCCCCGTGGCGTTCCGCAGATTGAAGTCACATTCGACATCGATGCAAACGGTATCGTCAACGTAACCGCAAAAGACAAGGGTACGGGCAAGGAACAGCACATCACCATTACGTCCTCCACCAATATGAGCAAGGAAGACATCGACCGTGCAGTCAGGGATGCAGAGAAATTTGCAGAGCAGGATAAGAAGGAAAAAGAAGCCGTCGACGTGAGAAACCGTGCCGAAAGCATGATTTTCCAGAGCGAAAAGACCTTGAACGATCTCGGCGACAAGGCGGATCCCGCAGATGCACAGACCGTCAAAGACGCAATCGAAAAATTGCGTGAAACCTTGAAAGGCAACGATACCGAGGCTATCAAAGCCGACACCGAAGCCGTCGAAAAGGCATTCTACAAGATTTCCGAAAAACTGTATCAACAGCAGGCAAACGCTCAGGGCGGTGCCGATATGGGCAACAACGGCGGAAATGCCGGCAACGATGCAAACGGCGGTAACAACGGTTACTACAACGCCGATTACGAAGATCACAGCAACAATCAGTAATTGAGCGGTCGGCGACCGAAAACGGGGAAGGGTTCTGCCCTTTCCCGTCGTTGACGTTTTATTGATTGCTTTTATTGGTTGTTTAATTCATTCGAAAAAGGTCTTAAAATGGCAGAAAAAAGAGATTATTATGAGGTTCTGGGCGTTGACAAAAGTGCCGATGCCGGAACGATTAAAAAAGCATACTATCAATTGGCGAAAAAATATCACCCCGATGCAAACCCGGGCGATAAGACTGCCGAAGAAAAATTCAAGGAAGTCAATGAAGCCTATGCCGTTCTCTCGGACAGTGACAAGCGTGCAAAATATGACCAGTACGGTCATGCCGCATTCGATTCCTCTATGGGTGGCGGATCGGGCGGTTTCGGCGGATTCGGCGGTTTTGAAGATTTCGACCTCGGTGACATTCTGGGCGGTATGTTCGGCGGTGCTTTCGGTGGCGGAAGAAGTCGCCGTGCAAACGGTCCGCAACAAGGAGACGACATTGCTCAAAGCGTGAATATCACCTTTGAGGAGGCTGCATTCGGCGTCAAAAAAGACATTTCCTACAATCGGATCTGCCATTGTCCCGACTGTCACGGTACGGGTGCCGCAAACGGCGAAACCCCGCAAACCTGCACGGCGTGCGGTGGTAGCGGACAGGTCAAACGGGTGCAGAGAATGGGCGGTATGGCATTCCAGACGACCGGTACTTGCGATACCTGTCACGGTAGCGGTAAAATCATTCGGACGCCTTGTGCAAAATGCCGTGGTAGCGGAATGATCCGTGAAACGAAACGCCTGACCGTGTCCATTCCGGCAGGTATCGACAACGGTGAACGGATTGCATTGCGTGGACAAGGTTGTGACGGTCGGAACGGCGGTCCTGCCGGTGACCTCATCATTACGGTCGGCGTCCGTCGGCACAGTTTCTTCGAGCGTGACGGCTACAATCTGACCTGCGAAATTCCGCTCACGATTCCCGAGGCGACTTTGGGTGCGGAAATCAAAGTGCCGACTCTGGAGGGGGACGTCCCCTACACAATTCCGGAAGGCACGCAGAACGGAACAATCTTCACAATCAGGGGCAAAGGCATTCCGTATGTCAACAGTACCCGCCGTGGCGACCTGATTTTCAAGGTCAACGTCGAGATTCCGAAAGGCTTGAACGACAAGCAGAAAGAGGCGATGCGTGCTTTCGCCGATGCCTGCGGTGAGGTCAACTACGCAAAGCATAAGCAATTCTTCCGCAAACTGTTCGGACAAGGGAAGAAATAAAGAAAACCAAATCCAAAAGAGCAAAGCCGTTGCAGAGCAAAATCCGCAACGGCTTTTCGGTTGTTCGGTTGGTGGGTTGTTCGGTTGGTGGATTGTTCGATAAAACTTATTTCAGATCGGAACGGTCGACGCAGAATGTAAATATTAAAAGAAAAATCGCAAAAGCAGGCAAGTTTTTTCAAAAAAGGGGTTGCAATTTAAGAGAAAATGTGATATAATAGTAAAGCTTGAAAATAGGGGTATAGCTCAGCTGGTAGAGTACCGGTCTCCAAAACCGTGGGTCGCGGGTTCGAATCCTCCTGCCCCTGCCA
>CAVGAA010000060.1:0-5045 GCA_963627065.1 bacterium
AAATACGATTGGTTACAGCGTAGCCGTGAAAAAAGTGCAAAACTTATTCACTTTTCACGATTACTTATAACTTATCTTTCCCCTGCGTAGCCGTGAAAAAGCAAAATACTTATTCACTTTATCGGCAATCGATAACAATAGGTTCATCAGGTGTCAGAGCATAGCTTTTATTCTTCCACACAAGCGTGCCTCCTGCCTTGCTTGCCACAACCGAGAGTTTTTCTTTGTTTAATTGTACGCTGACCGTTCCTCCGTTAATCGGAACTGTACCGCAGATTTCCTTAAGTCCGCCAAGGTTTGGTGCAACGGTAAAGGTCCGGTATCCTGCGGAGGTTGCGTGTACTCCGAGATAGTAGCGACCGAACAGATAGATAGGACCTGCTCCCCATGCGTGGCACAAGGATTTCTCGTATTTGCCTCCGTACATGGCGTAATGCTCTGCTCCGTGCATTTCGGGATGATATTCTTCCCATATAGTCTGCGCGCCAAGCTCGATCATTCCGCCCCAATAGGAGGTGATCATATCTTCAACAGCCTTAAAATCACCGAGCTTTGCCAACGCATCTAACTCATAGCCCTCAAAGTAAGGAGTCGTTATTTTGGTAATACTATCATTTTTCAGAACGTTTTTCAGTATGCTTTGCGCCTGTTTTTCGTTTGATATATCATACATAACGGCAAAAATATTTGCATGGCGCGTCACATGAGCTTTGCCGGATCGGTAACTGTCGATATATGCGCCCTTTTCTTCGTTCCAGTAGTTTTCGTTGACACGCATTTTAAGCTTTTCACTCTTTTGGAAGAGTGCATTGCTTTCCTCGATTTGCAGTTCTTTTGCCATATATGCCATCACCGAATACGCCCGAATCAAAAGCATCTGTTCGGCGCATACTGCGCCACATTTGTCTATATCCGACCAGTCAATAAATGTCCAATCATCAGGGAGTCCCTCGATAAAGCCATCCTTGTTCAGACGCGTTTCGCAAAAGAGAAGAAGTTCGCGTGCCATAGGGTATATACGTTCCAAAAACTCCTTGTCGCCATACGCAATATAATGCTCGTACAGCGTGATGATCCAGAGCAGACTGTAATCCAGAATGGTATTTATGTGCTGCTCAATCGGGGGCTTACCGATAAGGCCAATCAGCGTTCGTTGGTCAATTTCTTTATCGAAAAACAGGTACCTGTTTATCCTTGCGCTTTGATAAGCGTCACCTGCCCATACCCATCTGTCTCTTTTTATGCCATCAAAAAATCCTTCTCTGCAATTAAGATGGAATGTGTACGCTGCAACATTATATATATCGTTAAAAAGCGCATTTTCGCACTTGAAGCTGCCCTTAGCCTCAAGCGGAAGATATTCATAGTCGGCAGACACCTCTGCGGAGTCCGACAGGCTCTTCAGATAGACATATCTGAAAGCTCTCTGACGAAGGCGATACTCCTTTTTTCCGTACACGGAGTCTGAAATATAACTGTATGCGGTATCGAGAGCTTCATCACGACTTTCTCCGTAGAACACGCCGATTTTACTGTTTTCGTCGGCTCCGCTTATATTGAGATAACCGAAAAGCTCGGTGCCGAAATCAAACAAAATGCCGTTTTCGTCTTTTTCTTTTGATACGGGATATTTTCTTTCATATTCAAAAGGAAAATTATCGGGGTTCTTATCTATGCCGTCATAGCACGGAATGCAACCGACGGGAGAAAAATCGCCTGCAAAATGATTGCACGTCCAGCTTTTGTCACTGGGACAAACGTCGCTTTCAACAAAAATAGCGGGCAGACCGTTACGGTTGGAAACGTGGGCTTCAATTCTGTGAGACCCCGGGGAAAGTTCTATACGGGTGTTTTCACGGTATCTTATGTCATCGACAGCCACATGACCGTCTCCGTTGATGTGGCATATGAGATAGCCTCCGTTTGAATTGATTTGTTTTCTGAACTTAACCGATACATAGGGCGTTGATATCTTCCAGAAGGGAGGGCGGTGATAGCCTTGTTCTTCTCGGCGAAGATGTACATTCATAATATGATAGATCTCGTAGTCTCCCCAATGCCATATCCAATAACTTTTATTATTCATGCATTTCCTCCGTATTTTAGCAATTTATGCAATCATTATATCATAAAACGGTATATTTGTCGATGAAGTAAACTTGTTTATTTTTGATAAAAACGAAAATGATTGATTTTTAAGTTCAAATTCCGTTATTAGTGGTTCTACGGCGGAGTAGGTTCTCATTCGGTCGAAATCGAAAGAAGGACAGGTCGGAAATATTCCGACTGTGGCACGTAGGATTCGGGAATAGGACGAAGATATTTATGCGGTGCAAACTTGCAATATGGTATTTACGCAAAGATTCGGAATTTGTTTAACCGGATTCTGAACCTAAATGGGCGGTATAAGTGCTGCAAACTTTTTATATGTCGGTAGCCCGCCCATTATTCCGCCGTCCGCAAACATTATCACCCACCAAAAAAGAGCGAACATACAGCACCCACGCACAGTGATAGCACGGCGGAGTAGGTTCGAACCATCAAAACGGAACAGCCAACAAAAAAGGACTCCCGTAGGAGTCCTTTTTTGTTGGCTGCGGCACTAGGATTCGAACCTAGGTAATGACGGAGTCAGAGTCCGTTGCCTTACCGCTTGGCGATGCCGCATTGACAACCGCTATTATAACACTTTTTTCCCCGTTTGTCAACCCCTTTTCGAGAATTTTTGAAAATTTCCGAATATTTTTCCCGTGTCTTTCCTCCGCTCTCCTCTCCTCTTTCGCAAATGTGTAAAAATCGTCTCCGAAATCTTCAAATCTTGTCAATTTTTCCTATTTCTTTTTTCCCTCTTTTGTGTTATAATATTATATTATATTTGTTCGGCTTGCTTTTTCGCATTTTTTCGAACAAAACGATTGGAGGATTCGTTATGGTCAACACCTTTTGCAAAAGACCGCTTTGGGAATGCACTCGTACCTTGTCTGCCGTTGCTCTCGGCAGGGAAAAAGCAGATCTCGTCATCCGTGGGGCGAAACTCGTGAATGTCTGCACGCATGAAATTCTGGAAAATGTCGATGTCGCCGTTGCCTGCGGTCGCATTGCTCTGGTTGGGAATGCTTCTCACTGTATCGGTGACAAAACGAAAGTCGTCGATGCCTGCGGTCGCTATTTAGCACCTGCTTTTATGGACGGACATATGCACATTGAGTCCTCCATGCTGAAAGCCTCCGAATACGCAAGAGCCGTCGTTCCGCACGGCACGTCCGGTGTTTTCTTCGATCCGCACGAAATCTGCAATGTTGTCGGTCTTGACGGTGTGAAATGCATGATGCGTGATGCCGAAACAACGCCCCTGAAAGCGATGATGACGACGCCCTCCTGCGTGCCTGCCGTCCCGGGATTTGAGGACACCGGTTCCGCTATCGGTCCGGTGGAGGTTGCCGAAACGATGACGTGGTCGGGTTGTGCGGGACTTGGTGAGATGATGAACTTCCCCGGGATTCTTTCGTCCGATCCCCACACCCATGCGATTGTCGGCGAAACTCTGAAAAGCGGAAAGACCGTGACCGGTCACTACTCCGTTCCCGACACTGCGGAGGGCTTGAATGCTTACATTGCCTCCGGCGTGCGTTGCTGTCACGAATCCACGACCGAGGAATCGGCTCTTGCGAAGATGCGACTCGGAATGTATGCGATGCTCCGTGAGGGCTCTGCTTGGAAAGATCTGGCTGAGGTCGGCAAAGCGATCACGAATCACGAAATCGACAGCCGTTTTGCCTGCCTTGTGACCGACGATTCGCATCCGCACACGTTGGTTCACAGCGGTCACCTCGATCACGTTGTCCGCCGTGCCGTTGAGGAGGGAATCGATGCGATTTCCGCCATTCAGATGGTGACAATCAATGTGGCACAGTGCTTCGGTCTGGATGCCGAACTCGGTTCTGTCGCCCCCTCCAAATGTGCGGATATGGTTCTTCTCACCGACCTTGACGGGTTTAATGTCGAGGAAGTTTACATTGACGGCGAGCTCGTGGCAAAGGACGGCAAACCGCTCTTTGCAAAAAGCACTTATGCTTACCCCGACGCTCTGCGGAACACGGTTCATCTGGACAAAATCACGGCAGGCGACCTGCGTATCGACGCCGAGGGGCATAAAGGCTCGGTCAAAGTTCATGCGATCGAGGTCATTTCCGGCAAGACAAGCACCTATGACAAGGTGGTGGAATTGCCCGTGACGGACGGTTCTGTCGTTGCGGACGGCGACAAAGATATTCTCAAAGCCTGCGTTTTCGAACGGCATCACCGCACGGGGACGGTCGGAAAAGGGTTTATCAAAGGCTTTGGTATCAAGGACGGGGCATTGGCTCAGACGGTTGCACACGATGCACACAACCTGCTTGTGGTCGGCTCGAACGACAGCGATATGATTCTCGCCGGCAATACGCTCATCGAATGCGGAGGCGGTCTTGTTGCGGTGCGTGACGGGAAGGTGCTTGCCTGCGTTCCGCTCCCGATTGCGGGACTGATGAGCGATCTTTCGCTCGAAGATGCCGAAAAAGCCGTCGGAAAACTCGAAGACGCTTGGCGTGAACTCGGCTCGGCACTCCCCTCCCCCTTTATGACGATGTCCATTACATCGCTCGCCTGCCTGCCGGAACTCCGCCTGACCAACCGCGGTCTCGTCGATTGCAGAACCTTCTCGTTCTTGAAATTGATAGAGGAAAACTAATTATAAACTATAATTTTGCGGGAAACATTTTTTGTAAAAATAGTTTCCGGTGCGTAGCACCTTCACCCTCTCAAAAAAATTGTTACAAGTAATTATTTGAGCGTACTTTTCACAGAGTACGCTCATTTGTTGATATACGATAAGTGATAGCGTAGCCGTGAAAGAACCTCACTCTTCATTCTTCACTTTTCACTTTTCCTGCGTAAGCGGTGAGCAGTAATGGGTTAGGGGTAAGGCATTGGGACTTTGCTCAATCTCCGATCAGAGCCTCCTTGTGAGGAGCTTAAAAACTCAAGAATTTCGCATTGGGGGCATC
>CAVGAA010000061.1:0-4922 GCA_963627065.1 bacterium
CGAGTCTTCGGATGTACCCTTCAAGCAGGGTTTGGGACAGAGTCCCAAGGTCTTAACCTCTCACCCCTCAATACCGTTTCCACGTACTTCTGCCGAAGAGGATTAAGATTGGGAAGATTTCAAGCCGTCCGGCGAGCATATCGAGGGTAAGGACGATTTTCGACAGATAATTCAAGCCGGCATAACTGACCATAGGACCGACCTCGTCAAGTCCCGGGCCGATATTGTTAAAGCAGGACAGTGTCGCCGAAAAGGCGGTTGTCGTGGAGATGTTATCAAAGGACACAACAAGGAAACTCAGCACGAGAATAATGACGTAAGCACCGAGATAAGCGTTCGTGTTGGCGACAATCCGCTCGTCCATCGGCTGTCCGTTCATGCGAATCACCTTTACACTGTTCGGGTGCATCATCTGCTGGATGTTGCGTTTGAGGGTTTTGAAAATAATGAGAAGTCTGGAACACTTGAACCCTCCGCCCGTACTGCCGGCAGACGCACCGACCGCCATAAGCATTAAAAGAATCGATTTCGAGAATGTCGGCCACAGATCAAAGTCGGTCGACGAATAACCGGTCGTGGTCATGATACTGCCGACTTGGAAGAATGCGTGTCGCAGGGACGTAGCAATGTTTCCATCGTACATATCCTTGATATTGAAGGTAATGAGAAGTCCCGACACAATGGCAAGTCCCCAGTAAAGGCGAAATTCTTCATCACGCCAGACACTGCGGAACTGCCCGAGCAGAATCATATAATAGCAACTGAAATTGACTCCGAACAGAAGCATAAACACGGTCGTGACGTTTTGCAGGTAGGGACTGTAACTGCCCATACTGTCGGCTTTGATACCGAATCCGCCCGTGCCTGCCGTGCCGAATGCCGTGCAGATAGCCTCGAATGCGGGCATTTTTCCCGCAACGAGAAAGATGAAATTGACAATCGTCAACAGAATGTAAATGAGATAGAGAATTCCTGCCGAGCGACGCATTTTCGGCACGAGTTTGCCGACAACCGGCCCCGGGCTTTCCGCCCTGAGCAAATGCAGGGTAAAGCCATCACTCTTTCCGCCGACCGGAGCGACCGCCAAAAGAAAGACCAGAACGCCCATACCGCCCAACCAGTGCGAGAAGGATCTCCAATAGAGAATGCCTCGGCTGAGTCCCTCAACATCTGCTACAATCGATGCTCCGGTTGTCGTAAAGCCTGAAACAATCTCGAAAAGAGCATCGATAAAGTTCGGGATCTCGCCCGATAAGAAGAACGGAAGGCCGCCGAAAAGCGAGAGGACAATCCAACCGATACCGACCGTGACAAGCCCCTCTTTTGCGTAGAATCCGCCGGTTTGCCTGCGAGTCAAAATCAAAATCGGCGTGACGACAACCGCTATAATGAGCATCGTCATAAGAAATGCCACTGCGGTTTCGGTGTTGCCGTCACAAAGAGAGATGAGGAGTGCCGGAAGCATGAAGACAGCCTCGACCAAAAGGAACAAAGAGCCGATGCGACCGATCATTTTGAAATTCAAGGTCTTGGCCTCCTTATGCGAAAATGTCGTTGAGTTGCGTCAAAACAATGCCGGATGACACCGCCACCACACTGTCGCCGATGTGAAATGCGGAATCGCCGTTCGGGATTTCGGTCTGCTCGCCACGGTTGATACCGACCAGAAGAACATTTTCACGCAGTTTGAGTTTTTTGAGCGGTTCACCGCAATGCAAGGTCGTTTCGTCGACGGGAAATTCGATTGCTTCCATTTGCCCGTCCGCTATGGTGTGGACGGTGATAGCCGCCCCCGACTGCTTCCGCATGGCACGGACATACCGCACGATCGTACTGCAACAGAGTTTGCGGGGACAAATGATACTCCCCAGCGGTAAACTGTCGAGAATCCGACCGTCTTCCATCCGACCGACTTTCGTGATAATCTGCTTGACGCCGAGACTGTTTCCCATAAGCGACACGACCATATTCAACTCGTCAAGCCCCGTCAAGGTGACCAGAGCATCGCAGGATGCAATGCCCTCACCCTCGAGGACCGAGCGGTCCGCCGCATCCCCCTGAATGACGGTTGTATGCGTAAGACTTCTTGCAATTTGATTGCAGATTTCGGGATCTTTTTCGATCAACTGCACGTCAATATGGCTCTTTTCAAGGGCTTCGGCAAGGTAATAACTGATTTTTCCGCCACCGATAAGCATCACACGGCTTGCTCTGTGCGTGACGATACCGAGATTTTTGAGCAATTCCGACAGAACCTCGGTTTGAGCGGTGACAAAAATTCTGTCTCCCTCGTGGAGTACGAAATGGCCGGACGGAGCAATCGCTTTACCGTCACGCAGGACGGCACAGACCAGTACACGGCACTTGACAAGGGCATTCAGACTGCTGAGCGTTACGTTGCAGAGTTTGCTCCCCTCGTCGATTTTCAACTCGACAATCTCCATTTTGCCCTTTGCAAAAGTGTCCCGTTTGAGGAATCCCGGGTAACGCAGGAGTCTTTCGATTTCGGTTGCCGCCTGCAATTCGGGATTGACCGTCATCGAGAGTGCAAAAGCATCCCGCATGGCATACGCTTGGTCCGCATATTCGGGATTGCGGATTCTTGCAATCGTGTGCAGATTTTTGTTGAAATAGTGAGCGGTCGTGCAGGTTAAGAGGTTGACCTCGTCGCTACCGGTGACCGCAATGAGCAGATCGGCACTTTCCACGCCTGCCTGCCGCAGGGTTTCCATAGAGGCACAGTTTCCGCTGACGCCCATAACGTCATAGCGGTTCAAGCCCGATTCCAACACATCGGAGTCGGAATCGATCAAAGTTACGTCATGTTCCTCGGTGCAAAGTTGCCTTGCGAGCGTTTCACCGAGTTTACCGCTTCCGGCAATTAAAATTTTCATAGTTTTTCTCCGTTAAATGTTCCGCAAAACCCAGTCCGCAGCCTGCAGACTCCACTGTTCGACATCGGGACGGGGACGGTCCTGAGCCAATCCCAGACCGTGATGCCCGTGCGGATAGATGTGCAATTCGAATTTGACATTGTGGTCACGCAGTTTTTCGCAGAAAATGAGCGAATTTTTGACGTTTACGCACGCATCGTCCGAAGTGTGCCATAGAAAAATCGGCGGTGTTTTGTCGCTCACTTTTTCGTAAAGTTCATAGTTTTGCCAATCGGTTTTGTATTTTTCTTCGCCCAACAGATTGATACCGCTCCCCACGTGTCCGAATTTCTCACCGATTGAAATCACGGGATAGCATAAAATCGCACCGTTCGGAAGATGATTTTCACCGTCAATGTCGTCCCTCGTGTGACCGTCAAGCGACAAATCATCGTAAAGAACCGTCGATCCGGCAAGATGTCCGCCGGCGGAAAATCCGCAGGTCACAACACGGGAAGGATCGATCCCCCACTCTTTGGCATGATACCGCACCAGTTTGACGGCACGCTGTGCATCTACAAGACCGCAGGGAAAACGGTTCGGAGCGACACGGTAGTCGACAACCACCGATTGCAAACCGCGGGAGTTGAAATACTGTGCAATCGGTTCTCCCTCGTGATAGGCACGGTGATTATAACCGCCACCGGCAAAAATGACTACGCACGGGAGCGGTTTGTCGGTGTCGATAAGATAGGTGTGCATAAGATTCGGTGTGTCAAAGCCTTCGGTATAGTAAGGAATTTCCTTGTCCCAGAGTTTTATGTCCATTGATTTACCCCTCGTTTGAAAGATTGGTTGCTCTATTATACCACAATCCGACACATTTTTCAATAGTTTCACCGAAAATTGACGGCATTTTGCCATAGGTCACGGCTATACCAGTCGCAATCGGGGAGCAGAAAGAACAACCGAGATTTACTTTCCGTAAAAATGAAAGAATTTTCAAAAAACCTCTTGACAAAGTAAAAAAAATATGGTATAATAGCCGAGTACCTGTTGGAGAGACCGTCGCAGGGGTTTGCGAGTGTAGTTCAATGGTAGAATTCCAGCCTTCCAAGCTGGTTGCGTGGGTTCGATTCCCATCACTCGCTCCACAAACTGCTTTGCTTCCTGTAAAAAAGCAGGAAGCAAAGTGCTGTTTGACCTTGATGTGCCTTTAGCTCAGTCGGATAGAGCAACTGCCTTCTAAGCAGTAGGTCGAGGGTTCGAATCCCCCAAGGCACGCCATACAGACGGTGGGATTGGCGCAGTTGGTTAGCGCGTCAGGTTGTGGCCCTGAAGGCCGTGGGTTCGAGTCCCATATCTCACCCCAGAAAATCACCGTACTTGTGGCAAACCGTGCGGTGATTTTTCTTATACCGTTTTGACAATTTCAAAGTATTCAAGCAGAGCAAACCAACCGACGGAACAGAACAAGGCAAACGGCGGTACAGAACGAGGCAAACGGGCGGTACGGAGAAAAGTACATAGAAACAAAATAGCAACGGGGTGTAGCGCAGTTGGTAGTGCGCGTGGTTTGGAAGCGTGTGACCGCCTTATGAACCAGCCTCCGAAAGCTCGCAAAATCTCCGTTTTTCTTGCGTTTTCTCGCTTTTCCGTCGCCGTGTGCTTCGGCAAAAAACTTTTGACCACAGATTTGACCACTTACGGATTTGACCGAAAAAACTGAATATCGGGATGTAGGGTAACGGTTACCCGCTTGCTTTGGGAGCAAGTTCAAGCAGGTTCGACTCCTGTCATCCCGACCAAAATCAGCCGAAAATGAGGTTTTTCGCCCCACGCCCACATGGAATCCAGAATGGGTTACAGGCTTTTGCCGAGCTCCGTCAGCGAATACTCCACTCTCGGCGGCACTTCGGCGTAGACCTCACGATGAGCAAGGCCGCTCTCTTCCATTGCCCGGAGCTGGACGGTCAAGACCTTCTGAGATACATTACCGACCGACTTTTTCAGTTCTCCAAAACGCTTTGTTCCCGGCATCAAGTCCCG
>CAVGAA010000062.1:0-4403 GCA_963627065.1 bacterium
AGGGCTCGAACCTATGACCCTCTGCTTGTAAGGCAGATGCTCTCCCAACTGAGCTATGCTCCCAAGTCGCTTTTTGCGGTGACTTATTTATTATAGCACAACTCGGTTTGTTTGTCAATAGATTTTTGCGAAAAAATTCCGGAAATTTCGAACATTTTTTCTTTCCGTCCGCTCTTCGCCCTGCGACGTCTGCAATTATACCACATTCGCCGGCTTTTGTCAAGCCCTTTTTTCGAAAAAATTCGCTCTTCTTTTCAACTTTTTTCGCTTTTCCGCTTGGCTTTCCGTTTTGTTTGGTGTATTGTTACAAGATTGTGAATAAAATGTAAGAAATTTTCTTATTTCGCTTCGGTTCTTTCGTCCGACCTTGACAGCACGGTTTATTTGTGCTATAATATTATATTAGATTATTTTTTACTCTTTCAAAGAAGGTACACGATTATGAAACATACGGAAATTCGGTTGCTGTTTGCAAATCCCGAAGCATACATCGGGCAGGACGTAACGGTTTGCGGTTGGGTACGCACGAGTGCCGAAGTCAAGCCGATGACATTTATTCAGGTCAATGACGGTTCTACCACGACGAGAAATTTGCAGCTGACCGTCCCGCAGGATGCGTTTACGGACGAGGAATATTCCGCAAAAATCAAACCGCTTCTCACGCTCGGCTGTTCGCTCCGTGCGAATGGAAAGGTTGTTGCGTCCGAGCGGAATATCATTGAACTCGAAACGACGGATATCGAACTGCTCGGCACTTGCCCCTCGGATTACCCCTTGCAGAAGAAAAAGACGAGTCTTGAATTCCTGCGTACGATTCCGCATTTGCGTACGAGAACGAACCTCATGAAGACCTGTATGTCGATCCGTTCGACTTTGGCTTATGCCGTTCACGATTATTTCCACAAAAACGGTTACACTTATATTCATACGCCGATTATCACGGCGAGTGACTGCGAAGGTGCAGGCGAGATGTTCCGTGTGACGACGCAACCTTGGAATGCGAAATACGACAGTGAAGAAGAATATTTTGCAAACGATTATTTCGGTTGCCGTGCCGGTTTGACGGTTTCTTGCCAACTCGAAGGCGAAATGGCAGCTTTGGGCGGAATGGGAAAGATTTACACCTTCGGACCGACCTTCCGTGCCGAAAAGAGCGGAACAGTACGTCACGTAGCCGAATTCTGGCACGTTGAACCCGAAGTTTGCTTTGTCGATCTGGACGGTATTATCGAGATCGCCGAAGATTTTATCAAGTCGATTATTCGTTACACGCTCGATCATTGCCCCGATGAAATGGCATTCTGCGACAAGTTTGTCGAAAAAGGACTGATCGAAAAATTGACGCACGTTGTGAACACCGGTTTTGCGAGAGTGACTTATACCGAGGCTGTTGAAATCCTGCAAAAGTGCGGAAAGAAATTCGAATTCCCCGTGACTTGGGGCTGTGACCTGCAAAGCGAGCATGAGAGATACCTCACGGACGAATATTACAAACGTCCGGTCTTCGTCACCGACTACCCGAAGGAAATCAAATCCTTCTATATGAAGCAGAATCCGGACGGCAAGACGGTCGCCGCAACCGACCTGCTCGTGCCGACAATCGGGGAGATTATCGGTTGCAGTGAAAGAGAAACCGACCTCGAAAAACTGACCAAAGCAATGACCGACCGCAATATGCCTCTTGAAAATTATGGAGATTATCTCGACACGAGAAAGTTCGGCACGGTCGAGCACAGCGGTTTCGGACTCGGCTTTGACCGTATGGTTATGTATGTTACCGGCATCGGAAATATCCGTGACGTTCTCCAATTCCCGAGAGCATACAAAAAGATTTATTGATATAAACGCATTGATACAAGGTCACCTCTAAAAATCCTGCCCACATATTGCAATTTTTCGCAAGATGTGGTATAATAACGGTAGAATAGAGAAAACCAAGAAAGTGCAGGAAAAAATATGGAACAAATCAATCTTTTTTCAATAGTGCAACTTCATTTTACAGGTTGCCGATTTGTCCCATCACAACTATTGACAAGAGCCGGAAAGAGGCTGTCTTTACGACAGCCCCTTTTTCTGCTTGATTCATTTGTTATTGTTCCGCCTGCTTTTTCGGCTTGATTTTGTGCCACACGTGCGAGGCAAACGAGCGGAAAGCGTGATAGAGATACCGCACGGGGTAGATGAAATTCCAAAACTTCGCATAAAAGCGGTAGGACTTGGACGTGGTCAGAATGTGCCGATTTCCACGGTAAAACTCCGATACGTAACCGACAATCCAAGCATCCGGCACATACTCTTTCGCATAGGTGTTGTCACCCCGAATGACATAATGCCCGTCCCTCACGCCGATGATGCGGTGCAGAATGTACTTGCCGTCCGGACGGTGATAAAGCGGTAGATCGTACTTTTTCAGTCGCTCCTTGCCGACCGGCAGAAGAATGATGCGGTCACGCCGATTGCGGAGCATGGGGCGCATACTCGTGCCGACCGTCGTGCTTGCAAAAAAGCCGTTTTTGGCGATTTGCTCCTCGATATGGGGAAAAGAATTTTCCGTGTCGTTCATTGAAGAACCTTGTACTGTTCGAGCAATGCAACCAGATTTTTGACATCCCGTTCCGCGATGTCACGGTCAACGGCATATTCCGAAAGGAGTGCATCGACCAATTCATCGACGGTGACGTCCTTTTCCGCCATTTTCTTCCAAAGGAATGCACCTGTTTCGTTGAGTTTCACCATTCCGTGAAATGATTTGCTCTTTTCGCCGACCGCCACGGCAATATAGGTGTCACCGACGGGTTGCAGGGTAAAATCGGGATTGATACGCATTTATTTTTCCTCACTTTCGGTATTTGTGGATTCATATTTCATTGCATCATAGGCGACAAGTGCAGCCTCGTCCGAGATGTTGCAGTGCAGAAGATAAAAGGGGACGGCTTTTAAAAGATCGTTCATCAGACTCAATTGCTTGACTACCGAATCCCGCTCGCCACGCAGGTAAAGTTGGTGACAGATACGGGAAATTGCTTCGCTCTGCGGTATTTTTTCAATCGTGTTGACCGTTCCACGCTCGATAAAGCAGATGGCACGCAGGGGAGCAGAGGTATTTTCGCCCCAGTTTTCCTTGCCGTTCCAAGGCGTTCCGTAAGCGACGGCAGTTCCGTCTTCGTCAATATGAACGAGCGGTTTGTCGCCGTTGAGGACTTTTGCGTGCGGAATATTTTTCAGCCACAAAGCCGTGTGTGTCGACTTTCCGACACCGCTTTTCGCCGCAAAGGCATAGGCGTTTCCGTCCACCTCAATGATTGAAGAATGCATCAGAAACGTGTTAAAATCGGGCATTTTCTCGGTGATGTGCCGATAGATGCAAATGCCCTCACAATAGGGGGCAGGGAATTCTCCGTCCGCCATTTCCTCCGTGATTTCTTCCTCGGTCGCCGAAACGGAAAAAGCATACCCGTCCCCACCGCACAGGTATTTTTCGCAGAGTTTCTGTACATAGGGGTAGCGGTTTTCCACTCGGATGCGGATGCCTGCCAATTGAATGATGAACATAAGAGGGACTCCGTTTTATGAATTTTGAGAGCCGTAGCCGACACCGCAATAAGGGCAAACGCCGTGCGTGCCACGGTAGGTGAATTTCGCATTACAGCAGGGACAGACGACGTCGTGCAGAATCTCATCGGGATTTATTTGCGGTTTGACATTCGCCAAAACCAGTTTGTCGCCCGAACGGATAAAGCCTTGCAGATAGCCTCTCGCAAGGCAGTTGTCAATCTGCAAACGGACCTTGTTTTCACTGCAACGCAGGTGCGAGGCAAGCGAGGGGACATCGTGAAGTCCCAAATTTACAACGGCATAAACCAGCGTGGAAAGTTCACGCTTTCCGCCGTAAGCAACCCACAAAAGAGGCACGGCGTAAAAGTCCGCACCGGTGAAAACAATGCCGACGACCATACAAAAAGTCATGGATTTCGTCGCACCGAAAATAATCATCGGAATGCCGACCACAAAAAGAATCGAGCAGACAAGTGCAAACCAAAACAACGTTCGAATCGAACGGTTGATTCTTTCCATACAAAAATCGAATCCTTTGCGAAAAATTGAAAAATGAACCTGCGGTAAAAATCACGGTAAATATATTATAGCATACCGACCGCAAAATGTCAACCGTTTTGCAAGAATAAACCGAAACCGCCGACCGAAAATTGCCCACCCTCTGCGAAAAAAGTCCGCAAACTGCTTTTTTATTGGCGAAAAAGACCGCAAAATATTAACCCTTTGCGGAAAAAGTCGGAAAAATGCGAAAAGCCCTTGATTTTTTCTCCCGATTGTGGTATACTATACAAGCGGAAAATTAAGCACCGCCATATTGACGGATTGTCGGACTTTCGAGCGTCCGCAAC
>CAVGAA010000063.1:0-4392 GCA_963627065.1 bacterium
AAAGAAAGCCCCTCAAAATTCCGACAGAGAGAGAAGTGTACCTAACGCAAAAATGTTCGCCTAATAGCATATTAGGCGAACATTTTCTGAAGAAATTATACCATAATTCTTATGAAAAATCAAGCACTTTTTGATACTGCAGTCCTAATATCAACAGTATTATAGTGACTATTTACAATAATTCTAAATAATTGAGTGAAAATCAATCGGTTTCTTCGCAAAAGGGCTTTCTATATTCCGTTGTTTGTTCCACTAATATGCTATTAGTGGAACAAATTATTCGGTGTAAAAATGTCAAATCGTGTCGGAGGGGGCTATGTCGATTTCGTTATTCGAACATAATGAAACGGCGTATCGGTCTGCCCTCACGATGTTGAGAATAACCGGTAAGACCGCAATCGTTCACCCGACGGGAACGGGAAAATCCTTTATCGGGTTCAAGCTCTGCGAGGATAACCCCGACAGGAAAGTCTGCTGGCTCTCCCCGTCCGAATATATTTTCAAAACCCAACTCGAAAATCTTGCAACGGTTTCCGACGGCTACACCCCGAAGAATATCGTATTTTTCACCTACGCCAAACTCTTAAATCTCACCGAAGACGAAATCGGGAGCATTCAACCGGATTATATCATCTTGGATGAATTCCACCGTGCCGGTGCGGAGGAATGGGGAAAAGGCGTAAGAAGATTGCTCAACCGCTATAACAGTTGCCCCGTTTTGGGACTCTCCGCAACCAATGTCCGCTACCTCGACAACCAAAGAGATATGGCGGACGAACTTTTCGACGGCAATATCGCAAGTTATATGACACTCGGCGATGCAATCGTCAGGGGAATTCTGAATGCTCCGAAATATGTACTCTCGGTCTACTCCTGCCGGAAAAGTCTCCGTCAATACGAAGACCGCATCAAACGCCAAAAATCCAAAGCGGTCAAAGATTCTGCCGAAGAAATACTCGAAGATTTACGCCGTTCGCTCGACAGAGCCGAAGGGGTGGACGAGGTCTTCCGCAAGCATATAACAGATAAAAACGGCAAATATATCGTCTTCTGCTCAGACTATGAACATCTTTGCGAGATGACCGAAAAAGTCCCCGAATGGTTTGGAAAGATTGACGAACACCCTCATATCTATAAAGCCTATTCCGAAGATTCCGAAACGGATGAGGCATTCAAAGCATTCAGGCAGGACAACGGCGAACACTTAAAACTCCTCTTTTGCATCGATATGCTCAACGAGGGTGTCCACGTGGACGATATAAACGGAGTCATTCTGCTCCGTCCGACCGTGTCGCCAATCATCTACAAACAGCAAATCGGTCGTGCATTGTCCGCAAGCAAGAAGACCACACCCGTCATTTTCGACATTGTCCTGAACATCGAAAACCTATACAGCATAGGGACAATTGAGGACGAAATGCAGGTCGCAACCGCTTATTACAGAAAGCACGGCGAGGAAGATAAGATTGCAGTCGGGAACTTCCGCCTTTATGACGAAGTCAGAGAATGCCGAGAACTGTTTGACCGCCTGAACGATACGCTGTCGGCATCGTGGGAAACGATGTATAAGATTGCAAAAGCATATTACGAAATACACGGAAATCTCGAAGTCGAAAAGAGATATATCACGGATGAGGGCTATTCGCTCGGTACTTGGCTCAATACGCAAAGATTGGTCAGAGCAGGCAAATCAAAAGGCAGACTGACCGACCGCCAAATCGGGCAGTTAGATGCAATCGGTATGCGGTGGGAGAGCGTGAAAGACCTCTCTTGGGAAAAGAATTACAACACCGCCAAAGCCTATTACAACGAACACGGCAACCTCCTCCCGTCCGTAACAGATAAACCCTATCGGGGAGTCTATCTCGGTCGGTGGATCGCACAACTCCGCAGTTACCGCAAGAGCGGAATCTGCAGTGCTTATCTCACGGACGAAAGAGTGAAAATGCTTAACGGAATCGGTATGGTTTGGGACGTTCCGGACTACCTTTTTGAAAGAAACTATTCGGTACTCTTGGAGTATTACAAGGAGAACGGAAACGCAGACGTCCCGACTTATTATACGACAAAAGACGGTCTGAAGCTCGGGGCATGGGTGCGGAATGTCCGCAACCGAAAGAACAAAGTCGGACTCGGAGCGGAACTCACGGAAGACCAGATCAAGCGACTGGATGACCTGCAATTCAACTGGCAAGGAAATCGGAAAAACGCATGGGACAAAGCCTGCCGAGAGGCGAAGAAATACAAAGAAAAGTACGGAAACTTAAACATTCCCGTGTCCTATACAACGCCGGACGGCTTTGCACTCGGTAAGTGGCTGAACCGGCAAAAAGATAACGCAAAGAACCTCACGAAAGACAAAAAAGAGAAACTGACAGCCCTCGGCGTGACCTTTGAAAAGCCGACCGCCGGCGACAAATGGGACGAAAAGTTCAGACTGCTCGAACGGTACTATGAGGAACACGGCGATCTGAAAATCCCCGCGAATTATGTGGTGAACGGTGTTTGGCTCGCCCGTTGGTACGCCGAACAGAAAGCAAGGCTCACCGGCAAAGCCAAAAGCAAAAGCGGAAAAATAATGACACTGACAGACGAACAGAGGGAGAAGTTGGTGACAATCGGAAGCAATACCGATTCAGATCACCGGTGAATTATCTCCTGCAGGTGAAAGGAAGACAAAATGTTTCGACAGAATCAAAAAGAACAAATAATCAAACCGTTTGAGAAAAAAGTTTATCTGTCCTCGCCGACCATGCACGGGGAAGAACTCCGGTATATGACCGAGGCGTACGAAACAAATTGGATGTCCACGGTCGGCGAAAACATCAACGAGGTCGAAAAGATCGCAGCCGAAAAAGCCGGTATGAAGTATGCTGTCGGACTTTCGTCCTGCACGGCGGCATTGCACCTTTGCGTGAAAATTGCAGGAGAGAAACTTTATGGCAGAGCCGAAATCGGTCACGGTGCAGTCGAGGGCAAACGAGTCTTCTGCTCGGATATGACCTTTGACGCAACCCTCAACCCCGTTGTCTACGAAGGCGGTATTCCCGTCTTTATCGACACCGAGGAATCCTCTTGGAATATGGATCCCGTGTCGCTCGAAAAAGCCTTTGAAATGTATCCCGATGTCAGATTGGTCGTCTGTGCGGAACTCTACGGTTTTGCGGGCAGAATCGATGAGATAAAAAGAATCTGCGAAAAGCACGGTGCAATCCTCATTGAAGACGCAGCCGAGGCAATGGGAGCAACCCTTGACGGTCGGCAGTGCGGTTCGTTCGGTGATTACTCGGCAATCAGTTATAACGGCAATAAAATTATCACCGGTTCGTCCGGCGGTTGCCTCTTGACGAATGATATGGAAGTCGCAAACAAAGCAAGGAAACTTTCCACGCAGGCGAGAGAAAACGCCCCTTGGTATCAGCACGAGGAAGTCGGCTATAACTACCGCATGAGCAATGTTGTCGCCGGTGTCGTGCGTGGACAGTATCCGCATCTCTATGAGCATATCGCACAGAAAAGAGCAATTTACGAAAGATACCGTGAGGGCTTGAAAGATCTTCCGATCCGAATGAATCCCGTCATTGACGGAGCAGAACCGAATTATTGGCTCTCGGCTCTCATCATTGACAAAGACTATATGTGCCGTCAGGTGCGGGACGATTCCAAAGCCCTGTACATTCCCGAAAAAGGCAAGACCTGCCCGACGGAAATTCTCGAAACACTGGCATCCTTCAATGCGGAAGGCAGACCAATCTGGAAACCCATGCATATGCAACCGATGTATCGGATGCATGAGGCAATCGGCAGGGACGGTTCGCTCCGTTGCAGGACGAACGCTTATATCGCAGGCGGAGTCAAGGACATCGGAGCAGATATCTTCGAGAGAGGCTGTTGCCTGCCGAGTGATAACAAAATGACGGAAGAACAACAGAACTTGATTATCGAAATCATCAAAAGGTGTTTTGCATAATGGAGTGGTGGCAGATTTTGCTTGTCTGTGTCGGAGGAGCAGGACTTTTGGTTACCCTCTCTGCAGTGCTTTACAGACAGTTCTTCAAACGGTTTTATGACTTTATACTTTCCCTGCTTGCAATTGCCGTGCTGTCGCCATTGCTTTTGGTTTTGACTGCAGTCGGTGCCGTTGCAATGAGAGGCAATCCGTTTTTCACGCAACTCCGTCCCGGGAGAAAAGACAAAAACGGTAACGAGAAGATTTTCCGACTTGTGAAATTCCGCACGATGAGCAACAAAAAGGACAAAGAGGGGAATCTTTTGCCGGATGCGGAAAGACTGACAAAATACGGCAAATTTCTTCGTTCCACCTCGCTCGACGAACTCGGAGAACTCCTCAATATCTTAAAAGGCGATATGTCTATCGTCGGTCCGAGACCT
>CAVGAA010000064.1:0-4100 GCA_963627065.1 bacterium
TGTGAAAAGTACGCTCTCATAACACTTTGCTTCAAGTTTTTCGGAGGTGCAGGGGGCTATTTTACAAAAATGCCCCCTGCATAATTATAGGTTTCATCCTATTCCTTTATCTCCTCGTCGGGATTGATTTCGATGTAGTCGACGTTACGGCAGGTGACGGGTTTGGCGACGGTTACGATCGTGTCGCCTATCACTTTGCGTTTGAGGACGCAATCGTCGGGGTTCGTGCTGTCGACAGACTGCATACCCGCCAGTCCCGTGCCGAGCCGTTTGACCATTGCCTCCTTCGCCGTCCAGACTTCAAGAAAAGCGGTTTCGGCATCGCTCGGCGATGAATTGATAACTCCCTCGACCTTTTCAAATTCGGCGGGTGAGAACCAGCGTTTCGACACGTGGAGCAGTCTTGCGGCGTCCCGACCTCTCACGGTTTCGGCATCCAGACCGACACGCCCTTCGTCACAGATCGCAACGGCGATAAAGCCCTGCGTATGCGTGGGACTGAGTTCGATTTTGGAGTTTTGCAGGTACGGTCTGCCCGATTCCTCGACCGTGAGGCGGAAGAAAACGTCCTCTTTCCCGATGTCCGCCAACGCACGGCGGAGCATCCGTTTCCAGATGTTGCTCTCGACGCTGTGCTTTTTGTTGTCCGCCATTCGGTAGTTACGGGTTCTCAAAAACAGATTGCCTCTGTAATAATAAACTCTTAACATACAAAAACTCCCCAAAAATAAATCAAAATATCGAAAAAATCTCTTGACAAATCGGTCAAAATAAGATATAATAGTAATACAAAAATGGAATTAGAATAATTCGAGGTACAGTATGACAAAGCAACGCACCCTGATTTTGCAGATTCTCAACCAACCCGACCGGCATCACCTGACGGCGGACGAAATCTTTTTCTTGGCAAAACTCCAAATGCCGTCCATTGCAATGGCGACCGTTTACAACAACCTCAACGCCCTGTGCGATGCGGGGATGATCAGCCGTTTTCACACCGACGGCGGTGCGGACTGCTTTGACCGGATGACCGAAAAGCACGATCACATGATCTGCGACATCTGCGGAAAACTGACCGACGTCAAACTGCCGGACCTGACGCAGAATCTGTCGGCAACCGTCCATATGCCGATTGAGTCCTATGACCTGACCGTCCACTACATCTGCCCCGAATGCAGAAAAAGACAGTGAAACATTCCCTGCGGTCGACGGTGAACGGGAATAGTCTGTTTTGCGTATAAAAACACAAAGAAAAATTTCCCGCTTCTTCGGAAAGTGAAAGATTTGCACCGCAATGTTATGACCGCAAAAGCATTCTTGCGTCTTATATCGCATTATATCGCATTATCATTATACTACACTTGGCATATTTTGTCAAGTGTTTTTTCTTTTCTGTGGCGAATTTTCGGGGATAATGCCCGAACGTCTTGACAAACGCCCGATTTTATGGTATACTATCTTTGAATTTATTTTATGTCCCTTTGGACTTGTTTTTCGTCCGATTTATCTTATTTTCCGCTTGTTTTCGTCCAATTTTGCTCTCGTTTTTTCGCTTATTCCGCTCGATTTTGCTCATTTCGGAGGTTTTTCCCGTGACAGAGGCTATCAAATCATTTTTTCTCGATACGGTCGGCAGGGAACTTTGCGTTTTCTTCTGTGCAATGCTCCCCATTATCGAATGCCGTGGGGCAATTCCGCTCGGCTGGGGGCTTGGACTGCCGTGGTGGCAGACCATTCTGCTCGCTTTCGCCGGAAACATCGTTCCCGTTCCCTTTATTCTGCTCCTGATCCGCAAAATTCTCTCCCTGATGCGTGACAGTCGCTTAAAATTCTTCCGTTCGATTGCAGGTTGGCTCGACAGAAAGGTTGAAAAGCACAAGCACTCGATTGAAAAATACGGCTACTGGGGCGTGACGTTGTTCGTTGCCGTGCCACTCCCCGGAACGGGCGGTTGGACGGGTTCGCTCATCTCTGCGATGTTAGGTCACGACTGGCGGAAATCGCTCCCGATGGTAGCACTCGGTGTTGCCATAGCGTGCGGAATTATGACCGTAATTTTCTACGCCGGCTCGGAGGGCTTGCGTGCCTTGTTCGGGTGAAAATTCTTCAATACTTTCAGCAATAAATTTTAATAAAGCAGTCTGAAAAAAGCAAATAAGTGAAAGGCGGTGATTTTTTGTTCCGCATTTTGATTGCCGAGGACGACAAGGAGTTACGTCAACTCTTTTCGCACGTCCTCACGAGAAACGGTTATACGGCGGTCGGCGTTTCGAACGGCGAGGAAGCTCTCTCCGCCATGGAGCAGAATTATTACGATCTCCTCATCTCCGACATTATGATGCCCAAAATGGACGGTTACGAACTCGTCCGTCGGATGCGTGATTCCGGTATGACGATGCCCATTTTGATGGTAACCGCAAAGGATGCTTTCGACGATATGCGACAGGGATTTCTCTCGGGCGTGGACGATTATATGGTCAAACCGGTCAATATCGGCGAACTTGTCCTGCGTGTGTCGGCACTGCTCCGCAGGGCTCAGATGATCAGCGAACGCCGTCAGGTCATCGGCGACACGGTCCTCGAATGCGATTCTCTCACGGTCACGACACGTGGCGAGAGCATGATTTTGCCACAAAAAGAATTTATGATTCTCTACAAAATGGTGTCTTTCCCGGGGCGGATTTTCACGAGGCAACAGTTTATGGATGACATCTGGGGCTATGACAACGAAACCGACACGCACACGGTTGACGTGCATATCGGCAGACTCCGTGAGAAATTCCGTGACAATCCCGACTTTCGCATCGAAACGATTCGGGGTGTCGGCTACAAGGTTATAAAACTATGAAAAAGCAAAAAAATACAACTCCGCGTCTTGATCTGCAATTTCAGTTTTTCCTCGTCTGCATTGTCGAGTTCATCGTTGTGGCGTTTGTCGGCTGGATTTTCGGTCTTCTCATCAAAAAATTACTCGGTGTGACGGTCAACATCCCGGGGTTCGTCTGGGCGGTCGCCGTGAGCGTCATTCTGGGCGGAGGCATCAGCCTCTGGGTAGCCGTCAAATTCTTCCGTCCCGTTGCAAAACTCAAGCAGGCGATGCGGGAGGTTGCCGGCGGAAACTTCAAAATTCAGGTCGAAACGAACAGCAAATTGAAGGACATTCAGAACATTTACGCCGATTTCAACGCTATGGTCAAGGAACTCGGGGCGACCGAGACTCTGCAAACCGATTTCATTTCGAGCGTGTCGCATGAATTCAAAACGCCGATCGGGGCAATCGAGGGGTACGCACAACTTTTGCAGGACAGCGACCTCACGGAGGACGAAAAAAACGCATACGTATCGAAAATTCTCTTTAACACCGAGCGACTTTCGGCTCTGGTCGGCAACATTCTGCTCCTATCGAAAATCGACAACCGGTCGGTCAAACTGACGAAAAACCGCTACCGTCTCGACGAGCAGATCCGGCAGGTGATTGTGTCGACCGAAAGCAAATGGAGCAAAAAGGACATCGCATTTGACGTCGACTTGGCGGATGTTATGTGGACGGGACACGAAACGCTTTTGTGGCACGTGTGGTCGAATCTCGTGGACAACGCAATCAAATTCAGCCCTATGGGCGGGACAATAAAAATGCGACTCGTCCGCACCGAAACGGACATTGTTTTCACGATTTCGGACGAGGGGCGGGGCGTGAAATCCGGCGACGAGGACCGCATTTTCGGAAAATTTTACCAAGGGGACACCTCGCACGAATCGGAGGGGAACGGTCTGGGACTGGCACTTGTCAAGACGATCGTCACGGTCCACCGCGGTCGCGTTTCCGTCACCCCGAACACCTCCCTTTTCACCGTAACCCTCCCCGAGGAGAACGAGTAGAGGGGGAACGAATATTATTTGCGGGAAACATTTTTTGTAAAAATTGTTTCCGGTGCGTAGCACCTTCACCCTCTCAAAAAACTTGAAGCAAGTAATTATTTGAGCGTACTTTTCACAGAGTACGCTCATTTATTGATATACGATAAGTGGTTGCGTAGCCGTGAAAAAGCAAAAAACTTATTTATTATTACTTATATCTTAACATTATGTGGCTTTTCGTG
>CAVGAA010000065.1:0-3638 GCA_963627065.1 bacterium
TATTTCGTCATCTGCTTTTGCAGGTCTTCGAAATTGTAAAATCGCAAGGTCTTATCAAGAGAATTAAAACATTCTTTTTTGCTATGGGAGCATTAGACGAAACCTTGTATTTAACGAGCCGTCCCGCCGGCAAGCCGGCGTGCCGGATACAAGGTTCGAAGACGGCGAAAACGGTGTTTCTGCCGATGGTTTGCGGATTCATACCGACAAAATGCGGATTTTGCGGACAACCGCCAAATGGGAAAAAGCCCGTCAATGCGGGTTCTTTGAAAAATATCTACTTTTTCGGGCGTTCTACTCCGTTTGCAACACCTCCGGTTTGCTTGTATCGTTGTCCGGTTCGCTCCAAAGCGTGAAAGTGTCGTCATAAAGAACGAACTTGCGGACGAAATCAAACATTCTGACGGCAATTTCATCGTCGGGAATGTCTGCAATAAAATCTGTGGGGACTCCTCTCGAATAGATAATCCGTTCGCCGGATTTCAAGAGGTATTTCAAAATATAGTTCACCATTTTACCGGACTTGATGTCCTGACGGCGGACGGCATCAAACTGATTCACGCCGAAGGTCGTGCGGAAAAAGGAGTTTTCGGTCGAAAATTCCCAACATCTGCGTTTTGTGGAGAATCTTTTGACGGCAGTCAGACTGCCAATCATCTCGCCGTCCGGTACGTAAACAAGGGCATGAAAATGCAGTCTTCCGCCCTCCGTGCCGTACTCAAAAACGCCCATATAGTTCCAGCCTCTGCGGGTGTGCAGGTTCGACAGACATCTGCCAAGTGTTTGGCGGAAATCTTCTTCGCTTTCGAATTTGCCGTCTTCGTAAGAAATCGTGACGAAATAATTCCAAGAGTTCAAAAAAGCCTTTTGACGGAAACGGCGTTGACGGAGGTATAAATTGTGCTTTTGCCGTTCGATGTTCTTTGCAACCCAATCCGTATCGTAGCCGTCAAGAAGATCGTATTTTTCGTTCAGATAGTTTCCAATCCACTCCTGCATCTCGGAATCCTTAACGCCGGCATTCAGTGCGGTTCTGTAAGCTGAGTCGAAAAGGGTGACCGAAATGTCCTTGACGGTTTCTTTCTTCTTCGGGTTGCGTTTGATACCGGTCGGAGGAACGGCGACAAGATGCTCACCGTCGCAATAGACTCGGCAAGTGACCGAACGTCTTTCGGTCTTGTATGCAATCCAATCGGGCGGGCAATCCACATTGTAAAGGTCTTGCATGCGTTCCCGAATCCAGCCGTTCCGGACATCCTTCGGAACGCAAGCGTCCAAAGCGTCCTCATAGCAAGCCGAAAAAGCTTCGGATCTGCGGAGATATTCTTCGTTGTCAAGATGTGCCACGGTGTTTGCTCCTTTCGTTAAATTGCGGGATAACTGTCAATTTTCTATTGCGGGGGACCCTCACTCCGTCGTGCCTTTGGCACTCCAACCGTGTATCCCTTTCCGCCGTCACCCAGAGGAATGGGGACTGTCGGGGACTCGTTTTGTGGGGCGGTATCGCCACCCTATTGAAAACCTCGCTCTACTGTACGGGCGTACGAGCGGGTTTCCAACAGGGAATCCGGCTCGGGGGGGGGCAGTGCCGAAGACTTTTTGCGTTTCGGACTCTTCCTGCCCTTTTTCAAAGAAAGCGAAAAGATTTTTTTTCAAAAAAGGGTTGACTTTTTGAAAATCTATGGTATAATACTCATTGAACACGGCTCTGTATTTGCACCCGTGATGACCGGATTGCCAATCGTCCGGTCACTTTTTTTGTTTGAAAAAGCGGAAAATCGATCGATGACGTTTTCGGACAAAACGGGAAGATGACTTGATCTTTTTTGCAGGAACATTCTGAATTGTAGAAAGATTGATTGCAGACCAATGCTTAAAGTTCGAATCTTTGCGTGGAATCGGATATAAATAGCCTTCACGGATTTTTCGAATGCGATTCGAATTAAAAGTATGTTGTTTATCTTCAAGAGATGTAATCACGTGTACATCGGCTTTCCCGTTGCGGACATCGTCTATATAGACATAATGCCCGCCGTTTTTCTTAATTCCGAGATCGTTATTATTACAGTAACCGATTTTATTTTTCTTCACCGTCATAGGTTATACCCTCCATTTCGGCAATAAAATAACTGTTTTGTGCGTGGAGTTCTTCGGGCGAGGCACAAACCGTTTCGTAATTCGGGTAGTCTTCAATGCCCTTGCCGGATCTCCGAGATCGTTCCGCAAAGAATTCACGGTAACAGTCGGTCGCAAAACGTTTGGCGTAAATCTTTTTGTGTGCAAGGTAGTATCGGTGACATTTGGTCGGATCTTCTTCCCGTCCGTCAAGGATTTCAAGCGTGCTTTCCATATAACCGAAAATGTTATAAATTCGGTTATATCTTCGTGCAAATGCCGATACAAACCAATTCAGGAAGCGGACGGTCAATTTGTTGTCCCCGCAATTGTATCGGTATTCCGGATACCATTTGCAGTATTTCGGGACGATCCAATCGTGCAGAATTTCAAAGAGGATGAAAAACGGCATGGCAAGTTTTTTCGGCGAACAATCCGAAATGCGAAGTTCGGTTACCTCATGCCTGCCGAAAGCAGAAAACAAAATAACCGAAAACGAATAAAATCAATAAAACAAGCAGTATTTTCCCGATATTTTTTAGTTTTTTCATATTTTTTACGCCTTTATAAAATTATTTTTTCGTTTTTCTATTGATTTTTGTGGGAAAATGGGGTATACTGTTATTGTGAAGATGTTTCGTCCTGTGAGAAATCACGGTTGACACGGGCAATATGCGAATTCAGTTTCGATACGCCGCATCTTCCCAACAAAAGATGCGTGACGCTCCCTCATCAAGAGCGAAAAGAATGAGGCTGATAACCTTGTAAGTCGCAATTTTTGGGCAGTAACGGTTGTTACTGCTTTTTTACTTTTGCGTACTGTCAGGTCATTTTACTGTAAATGTTTTTGTGTTGCAGATATTTTTTCGATTTTTCTATTGACTTTTTCGGGAGTTTGGGGTATACTATTAGTGGGAATCAATCGAACGCCAGCAGAAATAGCCGGAACCCAGAGGGCAACCTCAAGACCACCTGATTGATTTCCCTTTTTTATTTTTTCTTCTTGTAGTTGCGGTTGATTTTACGAATCATCGAGCGGTCTTTTTTAGTCAGATGCCATATTCCGAACGGTTTGCCCTGAATATGCCGATTTTCTTCCCACCTCGGGACACTGACACGGGCTTTCCGCTTATCCTTTTTGTTGATTTGCGGATTCTTTGTCAGTTCCTCGGTCGGTTCTCCGAAAAAGCTACCGGAATGCGTAATAATATTGACTTTTGACCGATTCCCATGGGTCACGCTGACATATGCCACATGACCTTTATTCTTTTTATTGCGGACGCGCGGATTCGTATCATATCGAAACTCGTTTTTCCGCAAATACTTCTTGTCCATATGTACTCCTTCCCCCGCCAAACGGCGGGCTTTTTATTTTCCGCGATTGTCCATTCCGAGGTACAGCGAGCGGTCAACGTCAAGCAGATCGTCCAGATACCGCTTATATTCGGCTTTCTTCAACCGTTCGGTTGCGCGAATCTGTTCGGACTTCGACATCTGATTGAACGGCTTCGTCTTTGCGGCGG
>CAVGAA010000066.1:0-3462 GCA_963627065.1 bacterium
CAGGGACACCGTGCCATTGTCATTATGGTTTCCGATTCTCCCGAAGGACCTTTCGAGCCGACGACCGAACTCTGCACCTCGCCCCGTGACACCGCACCGACCTATAAGAGCGGTACGCCGGGACATATCACACCGGCAGGGCAGGATTGCATTGATGCGATTATTTGGTTCGACGGAAACAATCAACCGTGGCTTGTCTGGTCGGATGAAAGCACCAACTACAACTGGGATTCCTCCAAATCAACAATGCAGGCGGCAAAACTCGACTCCACTCTGACGCATCTCATCTCCAAGCCGATTACGCTCTTCTGCGGTTATCAGAAAATTGAGGGAAAACAGGTCAACGGAACAACCGATGCTCCGTGGATTCACACCACAAGCGACGGCGAAATTCTGATGGTTTGGTCAACCTACATCAAGAACGGCGGAGACAGCAACTATTGCATCGTTCTGTCCCGCTATTCCGGCAAAACGCCGGATGACGGCGGCACATGGACGCATGAGAGCATTCTTTACGATGCAACCGACGGCTCTGCCGCAAAGAGTATTACGACAAAATCGCAATATTACAATGACGGTGAAGAATATCAGGCTTCCGGCGGACACGCAAATATCGTGGAAACTCCGGACGGACAACTTTATCTTGCATTCCACCTGCACATGAACGAAAAAGCCACAGTCGACGGTAAAGAGAATCTGACAATTCTGAAATGTCCCGCTTTCGTTGCACTTAGCGAAACAAAGAATTCCGCAGGTAAGACAACGCTTACATGGGGCATTGCAACCGATAAAGATTTTGATTCGGACATCACCTATTCGGGAAGTTACAACGTCACATACAACCGTGACAAGTCGGTAACGGTTTCCCGCGTGAAAACGAATAATACATCGGTCGGAATTTTCCGAAGCTCAACCGTTACGGCATCTTCGGCATGGTGGGCAGAAGTCAAAGTAAAGCCCTCCGAGGTTTACGCATGGCACACGCAGGGATTTGCCATTCGTTTTGACAGCGGCAAATGGTTGGTTCTCGGTGCGGGCATTCGCAATGCCTCCGACAGAACGATTCTCCGTGTCGCATATCTGCCGAACGGCGCGTGGGGCGGTCAGAAAGATACCCTCCCGACAGGCGCATCGGCTGTTTGCTCCTCGTGGAATTCCAAGGAGTATCTGACAATTCGTCTTGTATATGACGGAACGAATTATACCGTTTATTTCAACGGAGTCTCCTTCGGAACTTATACTCCGTCCGAACTCGGCGCTGCCGATTTCGGTACGCCGACGGAGGTCGGTATCGGTTGCCGTATGGATGCAACCGCCGACAGCAGAACAACCTATTACGATTTCAAATTTGCGATGGGTTCACCGACCTGACCAAATGCGGACAATGCAATTTTAACTGCAACCGCACGGCATGCGTGCCGTGCGGTTGTTTGCCGAAAGCGCTTGACTGCACATCTGAAATGCAGTATAATATATCTGCATAAAATGCATAAAATCCGAAGGGAGAAAACGCATGCCGAAAATCGAAGTCTGCGATGTACGGGTTCTGTACGGCAGGGGAAAGCGCACCGTTTCGGCGCTGGACGGCTTCAATGCCGAATTCCAAAGCGGAATCAACGTGATTGTCGGTTACTCAGGCTGCGGAAAGACCACATTGCTCGAATGTATGCTCGGTCTGCGTGCCTATGACGGCAAAATTCTGTCGGACGGTGTCGACCTTGCGGACATAGCAACCAAAGACCGGAATTTCGGCTACGTTTCCGAGGGGTACACGCTCTTCTCGGGTGCAACCGTTTTCGATAACATCGCTTTTCCCTTGAAGGTTGTCGGTGCGGAACGGGAAGAAATTACAAACCGAGTCCGTGCAATCGCCGAAAAAACGGGCTTAACGCCCTGTCTCTCGCGCAATATCAAGCACATCTCGGCAGGACAACAGCAAAAAACGGCAATTGCCCGTGCTTTGATTAAGCATCCGTCGGTCTGTCTTCTGGACGAACCGCTGTCAAACATTGACGGAAGTGCAAAAACCGAATTGCGACATTGGATGAAAAAGCTGTTTTCCGAAACGGGTTGTATGGCAATTTATGTCACGCACGATATTCGGGAAGCAATGTCGCTGGCGGATAGACTGTATGTGATGAATGAAGGGAAAAACGTCTTTTCGGGCAATGCGGAAGAACTGTTAAAATCCGATAATGCCGTTGTGAAAAGTCTTTTGGAGGGAACATTCCGAGATGGTAAACCTTTATACTGGTGAGGAAGTTTCCGCACTCCGCCGAAAAATGCAAAAAAGCATTCTGTGGTGCGTGTTGTCCTTGTCCGCTGCAATGGCAATTTGTGTTTTGCTCTGTTTTTTCGTCAATGATAAAAACGCGGATGCCCTGCTCGCCGTCAATATTATACTGTCATCGGCGGGAGGGTGCGTATCACTCTATCTTTTGCTGAATTCGGTTCTTTACAATTCGGCAAGGTATCGCAGAATCCGTGAACTGACCGAACATCCCGCCGTAACTTTTGACTGCATTTTTTGCACCTACGGCGAAACGCTGACCTATCGCAAAGGCTTTTCCGCTCGGGAAATCATTGTCGAATGTACGGGCGGCGAAAAACGTCGTTTTCTTGTGGATACAGAAAAGAGCTGCCCCTTCAAAGAGAATGATTCGATAATCATTTCCGCCGTCGGAAACGTGGCGGTCGGTTGGGGGGCGCGGAAATGAAGAAGATATTGCACTCCATTGCGGGACAGTTCTGGGCATACCTCATCTGCATTTTTGTATTTGTTATTCTGTGGAACGGCGTTTTCGGTTTTCTTGTTAGAATTCCGGCGGACGAAAAGGTCACGGTTTTCATTGCATCGCAATCTGAAACCTACGCATACGGCGAAGAGCTTTCTTCCGACAGACCGCAGAATCTGCGTGCCGTCGATGTGCGGTGCGCGATTCCGGACAGCATGTATTTTGACATTTACCTGGCAATTTACGGCTATTCGCAGAGCGATATTTTAATTCTTCCCGAAACGCTGATCGACTCTGAAAATTTGTCGGATCGCTTTTGCGGGATCGATGCGGAGTATGCAAAACAAATCGGAAATCTCGGCACTGCGGAATCGGAGGGGAATGTTTACGGTATCTGCGTGTACGATTCCGAATCGAAAAAAAGCCTGCTTTCCGGCATTGAATGGGGAAGCGGTGATACCGATTACTATCTGTTTTTCAGAGCAGGCTCTTTGCACACGGGGGACGGCGACACCGTGAGCGAAAACAGCACAGTCGCCGAAATTCTGAAGCAAATGCTTGCATATTGACCGATTATGAGTAGATTAAAACATTCAAATAAAGATTATACGGAGGCTGACCTTCCGACCAATCGGAGAGAGGTTTTCCGTGACTGCTATCGGGAACAGTTTCCCGTCATATTCCGCGCGGGACTTGCGGCAGCCGGAGCATTTCTTCCGTATGTGGT
>CAVGAA010000067.1:0-3428 GCA_963627065.1 bacterium
GGGCGTAGCCGTGGCTACGAGCAAGGAGTTTCGTGAAGGATGACGGGAAAGGTTCTGTCCATCGGCACATCCGAGTTTTCGGATGTACCCTCCAAGCAGGGTTTGGAACAGAGCCCCAAGGTCCTAACCTCCCTAACTGTTAACAAACTGTAAACTCTGATATTTTTTCTCCCAATCACTTGACAGCATGATAAAATCGTGATATGATTATAAGGTCGTAAGTTGAAAAAATCAATTTATGACCTAATATTATTTTTACATATCTTTACGGCTTAAGGTTCAGGAGGAAAAATGACAGCATTTAACAGACCTGCGAACGAGATTCTGACAGAACTCGGAAGCAATGAAACAACGGGGCTTACAAGCGAAGAAGCAAAAAAGCGACTCGCTGAGCATGGAGAGAACAAACTCAAAGGGAAAAAGAAAAAATCCTTTTTCGTGCGATTTCTCGAGCAGTTCAAGGACGTGATGATCATCTGCCTGATTGTCGCCGCAATTGTGTCCTTTGTCGTTGCGACACGTGGAGACGATCCGATGGAATTTCTCGAACCGGCTCTCATTATCGGAATCGTCATTCTGAACGCCCTCATCGGCGTCGTGCAGGAAAGCCGAGCTGAAAAGGCTTTGGATGCCTTGCAGAATCTCTCCGCTCCGCACACGAGAGTCATCCGTGACGGCGTGGAAAAAATCATCGATGCGTGCGAGGTCGTGGTCGGCGACATTATCAAGCTCGAAGCGGGCGACAGCATTCCGGCAGATGCAAGATTGCTCCGTTCGGTCAGTCTGAAATGCGAGGAATCGGCTCTCACGGGCGAATCGGTCCCCTCTGACAAGAATGCGGATGCAATTGTCGACGAAAATGCACCGCTCGGCGACCGTGTCAATATGATTTATTCGGGTTGCAGTGTTTCTTACGGTACGGCTCTGGCGGTTGTGGTCGGAACGGGTATGAACACCGAAATGGGCAAGATTGCAAACCTTTTGGAGAGTGCGGGCGAAACAAAAACACCGCTCCAAGAAAAACTGGCACAACTCGGAAAATATCTCGGTTTTGTCGCACTCGGTGCGTGTGCCGTGATTTTCGTTATCGGGCTTATCAACAAGCTCGAACCGCTTGACATCTTTATGACGGCGGTTTCCTTGGCGGTGTCGGCAATTCCGGAAGGGCTTCCCGCTATCGTGACGGTGGTTTTGTCGATCGGCGTGCAGAGAATGGTCAAGAAAAATGCCATCATCCGCCGACTGCCTGCCGTGGAAACGCTGGGGAGTGCATCGGTCATCTGCTCGGACAAAACCGGAACGCTCACGCAAAACCGTATGACGCTCGTCAGAACCTATTGCGACGGCGAGGAGGCAAAACAGTTCAATTTTGCAGATGAACAGGACGAAAAAACAAAAAATCTGCTCCGGTTGTCGGTACTCTGCTGTGACGGTTCGGTCACGGTTGAGGACGGCAAAGAAAAGCACATCGGCGATCCCACCGAAACGGCTCTCGTTTTGGCAGGAATGCGGATCGGTATGCCGAAAGAGGCTCTCAACGCCGAGTCGCCCCGTGTCGCCGAACTCCCCTTCGATTCGGACCGCAAACTGATGACATCGGTCAACAAAGTCGGCGAAAAATATTTGGTCGTCACCAAAGGTGCATTCGATTGCCTCGTCCCGAGATGCGTGTCGGGTGATCTTGTGACCGCAAAAGAGCAAACCGAAAAAATGAGTTCGGACGCTCTGCGTGTGCTGGCGGTTGCATATAAATATGTGGACGAACTCCCGACCGAGCCGACCTCCGATTCTTTGGAAAACGGCTTGACCTTCGCAGGACTTGTCGCTATGATCGATCCGCCAAGGCCTGAGGCTCGGGATGCGGTCGCAGTCTGTCGCCGTGCCGGCATCAAACCGGTGATGATTACGGGCGACCACGTCGTCACGGCATCGGCAATCGCAAAAGATCTGGGCATTCTCACGGACGGCGACCGTGCAATCACCGGAGCGGAATTGGATGCCATGAGTGACGAAGAACTGGACCGTGAGGTCGAACATATCGCCGTTTACGCAAGGGTGTCACCCGAAAACAAAATCCGGATCGTGCGGGCTTGGCAGAGAAAAGGTCAGGTCGTTTCCATGACCGGTGACGGTGTCAACGATGCCCCTGCCCTCAAAGCGGCGGACATCGGGTGTGCCATGGGCATTACCGGCACGGACGTTGCAAAAGGTGCGGCGGATATGACACTCACGGACGACAACTTTGCGACAATCGTCGACGCAGTGCGGGAAGGCAGAGGCATTTACGCCAACATCAAAAAGGTGGTCGGCTACCTGCTCGGAACGAACATCGGCGAGATTTTGACCGTCTTCTTCGCAATGATTCTCTGGCACAAAACGCCCCTGCTCTCCATGCAACTCCTCTGGATCAACCTCATTACCGACTCCCTGCCGGCAATTTCACTCGGTATGGAAGCGGTCGACCGTGACATTATGAACCAAAAGCCGAAGCCGAAAAGCGAGGGCATTTTCGCACACGGATTCGGTCTGCAAACGGTCCTGCAAGGCGTGATGTTCGGACTGTTGTCGCTCACGGCATTCTTCGTCGGGCATCAACTCGGCGGTACGGACGCTTACGGTCAGACTATGGCGTTTATCGTACTCGGATTCTCGCAGATTGTGCAGTCTTTCAATATGCGGAGCGAACATTCGCTGTTTAAGATCGGATTTTTCACCAACAAAAAACTCAATTTGTCGGCACTCCTCTCGATTGTCCTCTCGGCAGTGATTCTCTTTACGCCGGCAAGAATTGCATTCGGGCTTGAAATTCTGACACCTGCCATGTACGGCATCTCGGCAGGACTCGTCTTCATGCCCCTCCTCGTTATGGAAATCGTGAAACTCATAAGACACGGAGTGAGAAAAAAGCAAGCATAATTCGGACAGATTGAAGCAGATTAAGAGAGATTAAAACAGTTCGAAATGCAAAAAGAGCCACGGGAAAGCTCCCGTGGCTCTTGCTGTATGTAATTTGACGACAAAAAGATTATGGCATATACTTTCAGCCTACTATTCCTTTTATAATCATGCCAATAACCGATATTACCATCAATATAACACCGATGGTAACCAAATATCCGATTCCGGCAACGGCTCCCCATATAATCAAGCCAATGCTGGCGATTAGGATAAAGTTTCAATCGGAGATTGCTTGCGGTGAAAAATCGGAGTTTTGTAAAGGTCGGTGGCAAAGCCCCTGCCGAGATACCGTCAAAATAAAAGAAAAGCGAAAAACTTTAACGGAACGGAGCAAAAAATCGTCAAAAAGGCTTGACAAATCGGAATAAAAGTGATATAATATCAAGGCACGAAAAAATCTGGGTGTGGCGCAGTTGGTAGCGCGCTACCTTGGGGTGGTAGAGGCCGCACGTTCAAGTCGTGTCACTCAG
>CAVGAA010000068.1:0-3242 GCA_963627065.1 bacterium
GTTGCGTACCTATGTGTCCTTTGTTGTGTACTCCGTACTTATTCCGTTCTGAGTGCCTCGACGGGGTTCTTCTTTGCGGCGAATCCGGACGGCAACAGACCTGCTATAAAGGTCAGGAACATACTAATTGCAACCAGTGCAACCGCCGCTCCGACGGGCAGGATCGCCCGCAGTGCCGCTATCTTGGTGAAGTGGTACAGAATGGCGTTAATCACTTGGTCGAGCAGGACCGATGCCACGATACCGATCAGTCCCGCAACGAATCCGATGATCAGCGTTTCCGCGTTGAAGACTCTGCCGACATCCTTCTTCGACGCTCCGATTGCACGCAGAATTCCGATTTCTTTTGTCCGCTCCAAGACCGAAATATAGGTAATGATGCCTATCATAATCGAGGACACGACCAGCGAAATTGCGACAAACGCAATGAGGACGTAGGAAATGGCGTTGACGATTGTCGTGACGGAGGACATCAGAAGTCCCACGTAGTCGGTATAGGTGATTTTTTTCGATTCCTCGACCGTACCGTTATAGGCTTCGATAAGGTCTCCGATTTTGTCCTTGTCTTCAAAGGTTGCGGCGTAGAGGTAAATGGCACTCGGGCTGTCTTCGTTGACGTCACCCAAGAGAACCAGATTTTTCGCATAGGTCGAGGAGGAATAATCGTGCGGAATTTCGTCGGTTTCGTAGAGGGTATCGACCTGCGACGTGGTGAGCATTGCTTCCATTTCGTCCACCGTTTTGTCGCCGAATTCGGCACGGTTGAGTTCATTCTGCACCGCGACCTGTGCAATTCCCTGAATTGCCATTGCTTTGAGTTCGGGGTTTGTCATCAGGGCATCGACCGTCACCCCCGGCATATCGATTGTCGCTATGACCTGCACCATCAACTGACGGAGTGCGGAATCGGGGTATGCCGAAATCTCTGCGACTTTGGCGGAAATCTGCGACTCGCTCGGTGTGGATTGCAAGACCTGATAGAGAAAGGTTTTTGCGGTATCTGTCGGGACGGACGCAAGGTAATTGTGAATTGCCGTGCGTTTTTGCTCTTCGGTAATGACTTTATCGGTCTTGAAGGGTTGACCGGTCAGAACGTCAATGTCTTTTGACGCTTTCTGCTCGTCGATAAGTCCGATGCTCTCGGTCTTTTCTATTGCCGATTTTGCGAGAGCGGACGTATAACCGATACTGCCGGTCATAAATGCGGAGGTTGCGTCGTCTGTCGGGCGGACGATACCGACAACCGTGAGTTCAAAGCCTTTCGTTTCGTCCGCATAGAGTTTTGCACGTCCCTCGTCTGTTGCGGAAAGGTCTGTATACGTCCCGTCCGCATTCTTTTCATAGCATTCGGATGCGAGAATCATACGGAATTTCATCTGCTTGATTTCGTCATACGTCCAAGATTTGCGTGCCGAGAGGTCGACCGTTTCGCCGTTCAAGGCGGCTATCATTCCTTGGTTCATTTCCTCCTCGGTGCGGAGTCCCAGAGAGTAGAGTGCCAAGTCGCTGATTTCGTTGTTTTCGTCGACGATGAGGACGACTTCGTTTGCGGATGTCGGCCAGTGACCGCCCTCGTCAATCAGTTCGTATTTTTCCCTGACGAGCGAGGACACGAGATTCGTGTCGTTTTCGTCAATCGGGGCGAGCATTTCCGACCAGACTTGGAAAGAACTTGACATCATACCCGAATATTTCGACGTCGAATAGGAGGACGAAACGCCGGTCGTGCCGGAGATGCCCGACAGCCATTCGGTGACATCCGGTTTTACAACCTTGCCCGTGCCGTCGCCGAGTTCGTTGCCCTCTTTCACAAGGATGCTCCAATTGAAATTATACTGGTAGCGGACTGCCGAGAGATACTCATCGAATGTGTCGGTGCTTTCGAGGTATTTTTTGAAAGCGGTCAAGTCATTGCTCTCGCTCCCGTTTGTGCCGAGTGCGTTGACGAGTTGCCCCAGCACGATGCTCTCATAGACTTTATCGTTTTCGTGATCGTGTGCCGAGTTCGATCCGGTGTTCATAAGCGTTGACACGAGCGAGGTTAAGTCGACCGATTCGGACTGCAATTCAATCGGATAACTTGCCAGCGTATCTTTCTGAACCGATGCGATGTAGGCATTGACGCCGGAGGACACCGAGAGAATGAGGGCAATTCCGATGATACCGATCGAGCCGGCAAAAGAGGTCATAAAGGTTCTGCCCTTTTTTGTCATCAGGTTGTTGAGCGACAGTGAAAGAGCCGTAAAGAAGGACATAGAGCGTTTTTTCTTGGTTTTTTCGCTTTTTTTCAGTCCCAGACCGCCGAACTGCTCCCGTCTTGCCTCGTCTCCGTCAATCTGCAATGCCCCGATTTTCCTGCGTTCGGTCGCACGGACAATCTTCTTTTGCTCTTCCCGTGACGGCGTGTAAGGCTGTGTATCGCCGACAACCCGACCGTCCAGAACCCGAATGATTCTTGACGAATATTTTTGGGCGAGTTCGGGGTTGTGCGTGACCATAATGATAAGTTTGTTCCGCGAAATGCTCCGCAGAATGTCCATAATCTGGACACTCGTCTGCGTGTCGAGGGCTCCCGTCGGCTCGTCCGCCAACAGAATATCGGGATCGTTCACAAGGGCTCTCGCAATGGCGACTCTCTGCATCTGACCGCCGGACATCTGGTTCGGCTTTTTGTGAATCTGTGCCGACAGACCGACCTGTTTCAGGGCATCGACCGCACGGCGACGGCGTTCCCGTTTGGATACACCCGAAAGTGTCAGAGCCAGTTCGACATTCGCCAGAACCGTCTGGTGCGGAATTAAGTTGTAACTTTGGAAGATAAAACCGATTGAGTGGTTGCGGTAGGTGTCCCAGTCGGCATCCGTATAGCGTTTGGTCGATACGCCGTTGATGATAAGGTCACCCGTCGTGTACTGGTCAAGTCCCCCGATGATGTTGAGGAGCGTTGTCTTTCCGCAACCGGAAGGACCTAAAATCGATACGAACTCGTGCTCCCGAAAGTCGATCGATACACCACGCAGAGCAGGGACTTTCGAATCCCCCGCCTGATACGTTTTCGTTATATTTTTCAGAGATAACATAAAACACTTTCCTTTCTGACAATACGCAATATTTTACCACCCGATTTTGAATATTGCGTGAATTAACAAGATATTTTTAATGAAAAAAAGGAAACGATTAAGCCTATATTTTCGCGGAGACTCTTTTTTCGGCAAAAAAGGAGTCCCCGCACCCCCGAAAAA
>CAVGAA010000069.1:0-2770 GCA_963627065.1 bacterium
ATTCTTCCTTGTCGCCGTAAACCCAGAAGGAAATGTTTGTCGCACTGCTGAAAATGCCGCTTTCGGTGCAGGAACTCAAAAAGCAGACACACATTGAAAGAAGCAGTACGTAGGTGATGATCAGTCTGATTGTTTTTTTCATTGTTTTTGTCTCCTAGTATATTTTGCTTTCGTCATATCCGATGTCAGTCAAATAAAGTCTTCATAAAATCCGATACGAGTCTTTCCGGATCAACCGATTCGACAACCGTCACCGGACAGGACGGTAACCTGTTCAGGGCAAATCGATTCAGCATATCGGTCCCGATGGTCATTCCCGCCGCAGGCCCGGAATCGAGCACGCAAAAGGTTGTTTCCTTTGATTTGCATATCGTTCGATCAAGCACACAAACCAGCATCGCGGGATCGTGCAGCAACGGGCAGGTCCAATTCGGATTTCTGTCTTTCCACTGTCTGACAAGGTCTGCCACAAATCCGCTCATGGAATCGTCGTGATATTCCAGAATACGATGATAATTTTCAACGCCGAGCGCCAAATCTTTTGTGACATTCCAGGGAACATAGAAGAGCGGCAGTCCGCTTTCGGCAACAATGCGTGCCGCCGTCGGATCTCCGGCGATATTCCATTCGTTGTGCTGATAGGTGAAACATCCGCCCATTGCGGAAACCGAGCCGACCTGTTTCATAAGTTCGGGATACTTCAGGCAGGCGTGTGCGATATTGGTCTGCGCCCCCATAGTAAGAATATGCAGGTCTTTTCCGTAACGCCTAATGCAATCGGCTATCAGGTCAACAGCCTCCTCCGGATCGTCCTCCGAAGTTTCAAAATCCGGTGCGCGGTAGTTCATCTTTCCGAAGATGACCGCTTCCTTTGAAATCGGCAGACTGTAACCGGATTTGACCGGAATGTTTTCAATACCTTTATAATGTAACATTTTCCGGACGATCGCCGCCCGTTTCGGGGCTTCTCTGTAAACGGTCGTAACGCCTACGATTTCCGCTCCCTTTTCCAATGCATAGCTCAGTGCCAGTGCATCGTCTATATCGTCGCCGATGTCTGTATCAATCAGTAGTTTCATAAGTTCTCCGTAGGGGTGCAAAAAGCCGGGATTTTCAAATCTCCCACACTTTTTCATTTTTATTGTCACTTAATTATCGTACAATTTCAATCCAAATGCAAGAGTTTTACAAATGGACAGACAATTCCGACAATAAAAAAAGCCGATTTTGACAAATCCGAAAAAAAGCAAAACATTGCCTTTTCCCCGGATGTCCTCGGCTTTTGGTTACATTGTTCAAAATTCAACGGTCATTTTTTTGCAAAATGACCAATCGCTATTCGAACTCTTTTTATTGCATTTTAATAAAATAATGTTACTTAAATCGGTTACCGCAAAACAAATTTGTCAAAAAAAGCGAAAATTCATTTTTCAGTATAGATCACATGAGGCTTGTTTTCGATCGGCTTGTATTTTTTGCGATATTCCATCGGACTGAGTCCCGTCATGTGCTTAAAGAATTTCGACATGGTCTGCACATCGCCGAAATTGCAAACATTTGCGATTTCATTGATACTTCTGTCCGAATACATCAGGCACTCAATAATTTTATTTTTTCGCTCATTCTGAATATACTCTTTCAATCCCGTTCCGCAATAAGTCTTGAAAATATGACGAAAATGATCGTAGCTGTAATTGTAATGCTCCGCAATTTCCTTGACCGACAGGTTCATGTGGGCATGCAAATGAATGTATCCGCAGGCTTCCTCAATAATTTTCGGCAAGTCAACATCTTTTTCCATTTCCGCCATTTCGCTTCTCGCCAGAAGGATCAAAAGTTCTTCGATTAAGAATTCAATCATGTGACGGGAGTAGAGTGTCTTGTTCAGATTTTCAGTTTCGATGCGGGTACATAAATCAAGAAAAGCGTTGTTCTCATCGTGAAACAGATTTCCGTGAAGCGTTACAAACAGATCCTCCACTGTATGGAAGGCGAAAAACAGCACCTCGGTTTCGGTTTTATGATACTCGGAATGCAGAACACCTTGCGGAATATAGCAAACCGCCCCCGGTTCGTAGGGATAGTCTGTTCCGCCGATCGTCGAAATTCCCTCTCCGCGAATGTAATAGACTACCTCTGCAGCCTCATGCTTATGCTCTTTCTCAACGGAATTCGGAAGATGGATATGTCGCCATGTAAATTGGACGGAAATGTTAGCCATAAGAAACTCCCTTCATAAACAAAAAAATCAGGGCAGAATGGTTCTAACCTGATCTTTCGGATGATAATAAAAGTATTACCTCCGAAATTCAACGCCATTCGGGAAGGCAATGCTATATTTATTGATCTGACCTTTTACCTGTATATCGCACGTTTCGCATATACCATAGATATACCATATATAGTGTACCACTTTTTCGGGACTTTTGCAATCGGCAAAAAGACATTTCTTTCTCGCGATTTTTGGATATATTGACGAATGATGTCCCACAAAGAAAACTCAATCTTAAACGGAAATTCCGCGAAGTCGTCAATCATTGACACAGCTGCCATTCGTATCTTTTCTCTTTTGCATCCGTTTCGCTTTCAGGGGGTAATCACGGATGAGCGTTAATCAAAAGCAGTATGTGTTTCCCGCTTCGGAGGCGATTTTCTTAGGTTTACACTCGTTTCGGGCATAAAAAAAGTCCATTCCGAGAAAAACGGAATGGACAGTGGCTCCCCCTGTTGGGCTCGAACCAACGACATCGTGATTAACAGTCACGCGCTC
>CAVGAA010000070.1:0-2590 GCA_963627065.1 bacterium
CTTCGATACGACAATTCCGTACTCCAAAGACACGTCTCTCGTTACGGTGACAAAGAACGGTTTCGAGATTACTCTGACCGATAATAAGGTCGAGGGTGGTGCAGGCGATACATTCGTCTTCTCGCATCCGAACTATATGCCGGTTACCGTCACACTCGGAACGGAAACGACCGTTAATGTCTCCTTCTGCCGTGCAAGAATCGCACAGACCGACGGATGCACATACAACGAATCCGAAAAAACCGCATCGGTCAACAAGGACGCAAAAATAAAACTGTTGACAACGAACGGAAAAGATTTTGCGGTTCAGTTGAAGTTTGATCCGAGAAATATGAAGAAAGGCGAATCCTACGGTCTCGGTTTCAATGCCGGTTGGGGATTTACCTCATACGGTTTCACTCTTGCGGCGGACAGTTGGGCAACCGCAACAAAAGACACGGTGGGCTTCTCACAGATTTGGTCTAACGCTCATACAGGTTTGGGCTTGTTCAGCAATTGCAGTCTGTCGAATGTCGACGAAATACTGACAAAACTGAAGAACAACGAATATGAAGAAATTGTTCTGACCTTTGTCTACAGTTTCAATGGGGCGTCTGCGGCAAACAATAAGGGTACTTTGAAAATTTATTTCAACGGTGAACTGGCTGTTACTTATACCGATGCTTACCATAGAGCTTCCGGCGGAAGTTATCTGCAATCCGTTTCTTTGATGACTCCCGGAAGTCATAACGATAACGGTTATAAAGGTCTTGTAAATAATTCCGCTACGGAAACCTACCTTGACTGGAACTACGGACTTGTCGGCACGGATGCATACAATGCAATTCTGGAAGACTTAAAAAAATCCTGACCTCAAAAAATGTCAGCCTTGATGTCGCAAGGCGTCGGGGCTGACAAGGCAATCAATCCCCAATTATTTTGTTCCCCAAAAAAATTTTATATAGGAGGAAAGTATCTATGAAGAACTTGAACCAAAGCACCCCCGAGACGGCAAGAAAGCCGTGGGAAACCCCGAGAGTCGAGTTGATCGATTTCTCAACAGATGACATCCTCACCGCATCCGTAACCGGAACGAAAGCCGGCGACGACTCGTATGGCGATGACCGTATCTGGAAAATTGGCAACATTACTTGACAAAGAAAGGAGAAAAGACCATGAAAAATCGCAAAATCCGCATTTTTACCCTCGCTGTGACCGTTGTTTTGTTGGTCGCATCCCTCTTGGCAATTACCCTGTTCGCAAACACCGAAACCGCAACCGCCGACGACTTCAAAATGGTTGACGGTGCGTCCGTACGTATTTCCGATCCGACCGGTATTCGCTTTACGGCATCTCTGAGCCCCGCAAAGTATGCAGAAATCATTGATGGGGAAGCATACAAAGACGGCTACAAACTCGGTATGCTGATTGCCCCCAAGGCATATTTCGAGGCATATGAGGATCAGACCGAATATACCGACTATTACAAATACCTCACCGAAGTGAAAGAATGCATCAATCTGTCCTTCAATGCGGTACAGCCGAAGATGAATGATGAAAACACCGCTTATGTGTTCCACGGTGCAATTGTCAACATCAAGGAAGCAAACTTCGCTCTGGAATTCCAAGCCGTTGCTTACATCGCAAAGACCGAAGGGGAAACCATTACCCGCACATACACGGCACTTTCCGAAGCACGTAGCATCAATACCGTTGCAACCTCTGCAGTAAAATCCGGCAAAGAAACGGTTGAAACCGAGGATAAACTCATCTCCGCTTATCAACTGGACATCGGTGCACTCCGCACCCTGAACGTCACCTTTGATACGGCAGTTCCGTACTCCAAGGACATGACAAAAGTAACCGCTAAAACCGACAGTGGTGAAACGCTGGTTATCCGTGATGGCATGAAGATTCGTGCAAAAGACACCGATAAGGTTACGGTTTCGCATCCGGACTATATGCCCGTTAATGTAACGGTCGGTGCGGACACAACCAAAGCCGTTTCCTTCGTGCGTGCAAAATTCGCTACAAGTGACGGGGCAACCTATAACGAAAGCACGCTCAAAGCAACCGTTCCGGATGGCAAGTCGGGAAGACTTATGGAAACGAACGGAAAAGACTTTGCAGTTCAGTTAACGGTTAAACTTTCTGATGTTGTGACAGGGAATGTTGCAGGAATCGTCATCAACCGTTTAAGCGGTGACAACAAGGAAGCTTTCAGCTATGGTTTCAGACATCAAGATAATTGCTGGGGCTTTGTATCGCCGTGTGAGCAGGCTTGGGGTGGAGACTTTGTTGCAAACGGCTGGTTTCAGTCCGGAAAGACAAACTACGCAAATTATGCCAAAGCATGCACAGAATTGAATAAAGGAACTGTGTCCGAAATTGTAATGACGTTTGTTTACCATAATAATACCCGCATAGTTGACGCATATTATAATGGTGAACTTGTAACAAATTATTATGTAACCGATTTGAGCGGTGTCTCAACCCATGTTGCAATGTATGCAACTGCAGGCGGGACCTCGACATTTTCTGATTGGAACTATGGTCTCAAGGGATCGGATGCATACAATGCAATCTGCCATACGGTCGGTGTTCATACATG
>CAVGAA010000071.1:0-2540 GCA_963627065.1 bacterium
AACCTACTGCAAGTAAAATTATAAGCAGATTTCAGACAAAGTACGCTCATTTGATAAAATACGAAAAGTGGTTGCACAGCCGTGAAAAAGCAAAAAACTTATTCACTCTTCACTATTACTTATAACTTACCTTTCCCCTGCATAATTAAGATTCTATTCCTCCCCGCCGTTTTCGATGTCCTGCTTGAATTCCTCGTTCTGATCGGGGTAGGCAGAGAGCATCGGCTCGACGTTTTTGCCTTTCTTGCGGTCGTAATAGTTCTTTGTGATTTTAGCGACCTTGCCCGAGAGGACAACGAGAGCCACGAGGTTCGGGAAAGCCATAAGACCGTTGAATGTGTCGTCCAAGTCCCAGACGAGCGTACCGCTGATGATTGCGGCGACCACGATAAAGAGCAGAAACAGCACTTTGAAGACCGTTACGCAGACCTTCCGAGCCTTTTCGGATTTCAGCCATTTGAAGCAGAATTCGCAGGCTTTCTCGCCGTAATAGGACCACGCCATAATCGTCGTGAACGCAAAGAGCGGAAGAATAATGCAGTAGCAGACCGTCCCGAACGTCCCGAAATTGGTCGAGAACATCCCGAGAGCCATTGCACTGTCGTCGAGTTTTGCGAGGTCCTCCGCCGGTGTCGATACGAGCGTGTTGTAATTCGTGATGATGAACATCAGAGCCGTCAACGTGCAGATGATAAACGTGTCGAAAAAGACCTCAAAAATGCCCCAGAGTCCCTGCTTGACCGGCTCTCTCGTTTCGGATGCCGAGTGTGCAATGACCGACGAACCGAGTCCTGCCTCATTGGAGAAAACGCCCCTCGCCATACCTTTTTTGATGCAGACCGAGAACGCATAACCGAGAACGCCTCCGCCGACCGCCGTGAAATTGAATGCGTTGCCGAAAATCAGAGCGAATGCCTTGCCCACCGTCGAAAGATTGCCGAAAATGACGATTAAAGCCAGTGCCATAAAGAGCAGACTCATAAAGGGGACGAGTTTGGACGCAACCTTTCCCACACGCTTGATACCGCCCAGAATGATGATTGCCGCCACGATTGCGACAATTACGCCGATGAGGAGCTTTACCAGCGTTTCGGCATCGGTTCCGCTCTCGATACCAAAGACCGAACCGAGCGAACTTGCCAGCGTGTTGGAGATTTTGTTGGTCTGCACACCGGACATACCGACCGCCGCAAAAAGGCAGACGACAGCCGCCATATAGGCGAGGAATTTGACGACCACACCGAGAAATCCCTTGCATTTCAAGCCGTTTTCAATGTAGTAGAACGAACCGCCGGAAAAATTGCCGTCCTTGTCACGTTTGCGGTAGTAAAGCCCCAGAACGTTCTCGGAATAGTTCGTCACCATACCGACAAACGCCGAAACCCACATCCAGAAGACCGCCCCCGGACCGCCCGTGAGAATCGCCGCCGTAACGCCGACAATGTTGCCCGTCCCGACCGTGCCGGAAATCGCCGCCGAGAATGCCTCGAAAGGCGAAACGCCCTTGGAATCGGATTTTTTGCCGATGCTCTTAACCGTCGGAATGATCGTGGCACTCCAAGAGTCGCCGAACTTGCGGACCTGCAAAAATCTCGTCCGGATTGTGAGCAAAAGCCCCGTGCCGAGAATGAGAATGATCATAGGCCAGCCCCAGACCACGCCGTTGACTGCCGAATTGACTTTTTCGACAACCGCTAAAATTGCTTCCATTTTGTTTTCCTCCGTAACTTTGTAACTTTGCAACTTTGCAACTTTGTAAATTTGTAATGGTGAATGGAAATGAATAAAAATACAAAAAAGTGAGCAAATTTTACTTTTGCTCACTCCGCAGAAAAACAAACAATTCTTTTTACGAAAGTACAGAACCCGATACGGTAAAAACCGGTCAAAATAGAGTATGTGCGAAAAAAGAGTCGGTTGCTCCGTCCTTTTGCCTGAGAGATTGGCAGAAAATACCCTAAACGGTATCCCTGCATTGCCCCTTCGGCATCCTTTTTGAGGACTTCTCCGGAGTGCTATCCGCCTGCAGTTCCCGTCCGTGACCGGACACCTGAGAGTGTTACTCCTTCGGTTGCCTTTCGGCATCTCCTGCAAACTTCGTATAGCAACATTTTTATAAATATGCAAAGATTATACCACATCTTCCACCGCTTGTCAATACCTTTTTTGAAAATTTTTTACATAATTTGATTAGCGATGCAGGGGGGCAAGCCTTTGGGGTTCTGCTCCGACTTTGGTCAGAGCCTTTTTGTAAGAGCTTAAAAACTCAAGAATTTCGCATTGGGGGCATCCTCTGTAAAGAGCGGTCTTCACTGTGAAAAGTCTGTCACTCCATATAAAAAGGGACACCCGATAAAAAATCTTATCGGATGCCCCAAATGCGAAAGTTCTTTGGGTTATCAGGGCTTTCTTTCAAGAAAGCAAGGGTATATCCGGAGGCAGAGAGTGCGACGAGGGACGAGAAGATTTTCTGCCAGCCGAACGAAGCGATGCAGGGGGGCAAGCCTTTGGGGTTCTGCTCCGACTTTGGTCAGAGCCTT
>CAVGAA010000072.1:0-2176 GCA_963627065.1 bacterium
GATTCGCCGCTCCGATTTCATTATTTTCACCGTTGAATCGCAGAAATTGATGCGGAAACTGATTTTTAGAGGTGTCCTATTTCAACAGCCTGAAAAGGTAAAGCCAAACTATAACACAAACATACAATTAGAGTTTCGGTTTCACCACCATTTGCAATAAGGCAAAAAGATACGATACCTAATACACACAATGAGAAGATATAACATTTAATACAATAGCGTCCCAAAATCATTCCGTCTTTATTCGGCTTATTAACAATTTCGTAAACCAAAATTGAATCTATTCCCAATCGCATAAGCGGAGTAGCAAAAGTTACTAATCCCGCTGCATAGCTGATTAGTCCATAATTATATACGCCAAGATATCTGGCAACAACCATGGTTGTAATCAAAGATAAAATTGCCTTTCCAATCTTACAACCGATAATCCAACCGGCACTATTTAATTCTTTGCTATTATCGAACCACACGCTCATCATTCCGAGTTGGCGACACGCCTGAAAATCCTTGTTTGCATTATCTCCGACATAGACTACGTCCGCAGGATTCATTCTCCAATGTGTGAGCATAATTCTGAATGCAATGTCGCACGGCTTTCGAAGCTGTACACCCCCCCAACTCATCCGTAATGATTAATGATATAATCTGCAATCTGTCCTGCATACATTTCAAGTTCTTCGATGTTCTCTACCTTGAATGCATTCTTACTGCTCGATCCGTCTTTCGGCTTGATAAAAGCAGGAAAACCGGCATTGTATTTTTCCCAATCGTTGACCGGCATCGGGGCGTGCAAACCGCAGTCCGAAAAGAACCGACTCGTATTGTTCTTGTCCCGACAGATGCGAATCTTATCGGGAGTACTTATCATCACTTTCGTGCCGACGGCTTCGAACTTTTCTTTGCTTTCCGCCAAAATCAGGAGATCCGTGTCAATTGTCGGAATTACAAGATCAATTTTGTCTGCTTTGCAGATAGATAGCAAATTGTCTATGTACCCCGTGTCTTTCATTTCAACCGTTTTTCTTGTATAGTCGCAATAAGCAAGTGCCGGAGCGGTAGTTATCATATCCGAACCGTAAATTTTAAGTTCTTTATTCAGCACCAATGCGGCATTTCGGAATGCTTGTAGAAGTTCCACCCGACGACCGACACCCGTAAACAGAATCTTTTTCATGCGGACCTCCTCACGGAGAATCCGGAATTATCTTTCAGGCGAAGTTCCACCCGTTGTCCGGCACTGCTTTTTCAGTTTTTTCGCCGGTACACCGATGTATGTACCTTTCTCCCGAATGTCTTCAATAACAACTGCCCCAGCACCGATTACACAATCACCTGCAATACAGATATTGTTAATCACAGTTACGCCTGCACATACAAATGTTCTTTTTCCGATATTCACGCTTCCGGCAAGATGTGCACCGACGGAAATATGCACGAACCTATCGATTTTGCAATCGTGGTCGACCGAACTTGCCGTATTGATAATGCATCCGTCACAGATTTCGACTCCGGAATTGACCACTGCTCCCGCCATGACGGCGACTCCTTTTCCAAACTTGACATTTTCCGCAATTGTGGCGGAGGGATGAATTAAACTGACTATGTTTCCGCCTTTATCGAAAATCAAGGTAAAAATCTTTTCCCTGACAGTATTATCGCCTATGGCAATAAAGAAATCGCACTTTCCGATGCAGTTATCAAAATCCTGCACTTTTCCGTCTGAAAAAAGGTTGTTGCTGTCATCGTCCAAAAAACAAATATCTTGGTAATGATTCAATCGAGCAATATCTGCGACCACCCGTCCGTGTCCGCCGGCCCCGATGATAACCAATTTTTTCACCGCACGTCATCTCCCGTCTTTGTCCCTGCAAATTCTTCCATTGTCGCACTTGTCGCACTGCTGATTCCGTCTTTCGACAAAACGGATTTTACCGTGTCGAAAAGAACCTTTATGTCAAGTGCCAAAGAATATTTTCGGACATAAAAATTGTCAAGTTCAAACCGTTCTTCCCACGAAATTGCATTTCTTCCGTGAGCCTGTGCATATCCCGTCAGTCCCGGGCGAACATCATGCCTGTGCCGTTGTTCTTCACTATATAGCGGTAAATACTTTACGAGCAAAGGTCTCGGACCGACGATAGACATATCGCCTTTTAAGATATTGAGGAGTTCTCCG
>CAVGAA010000073.1:0-2126 GCA_963627065.1 bacterium
TCAGGCTTTTGCCTGACCTGCTTTGTTTTATGCGAAGTCCTCACGATGCAGGACCACATCCGCCGGAATGTCTTTCCGTGCGTATTGCTATGTTTGCACTCCTTCCGTGCGTTGCAATAATTTGATGACGGCGGAATAATGGGCGGAATAGCAGAGCGAAACAAGTTTGCAGTCCCGAAACCCGCCCATTTAGGTCCTGAATCCACCATCCCAAACGGCTACACGCTCCATTTTTTACTCAATATTCTACCGCATCGATCAGGCTTTTGCCTGACCTGCTTTGTTTTATGCGAAGTCCTCACGATGCAGGACCACATCCGCCGGAATGTCTTTCCGTGCGTCCTGCTATGTTTGCACTCCTTCCGTGCGTTGCAATATTTGATGACGGCGGAATAATGGGCGGAATAGCAGAGCGAAACAAGTTCGCAGTCCCGAAAACCGCCCATTTGAGTTCGTAAGCTTATCACCGACTCCACGAAGTGGTTCTTATATTGACGCAGAACTTCTCCGCTGTAACTTGATAATTCACACTCTTCTGAGAATTGCTTCGGCGATTTTGCGGTGTCCTTCGCTGTTCGGGTGCAGGCGGTCGGTGTCCTCGTTGTGAAAATACGCTCTCCCCTGCCCGTCCGAGAGCGGAAACAGTCCGCTGTCACGGTACAGATCGACCAGTTCGACCGCCCAGATGTCCGCCGTCTTCCGCACGACTTCGATATATTCGTCGAGAAATTGCCCTGCTTTGTTGGCATACAACTCGTTCGGCTGGATATTCGTTCCGCCGAAATAGGCATAGGAACGGTGGAGAGGTGTCATCAAAATCACCCGTTTGTCAAAATATCGGCTTTTGATACGGTCAAAAACACAGTTCATGCGACCGCAAAATGTTGCCGTATCGAAGACAAATTCCCGTTTTCTGTGCGTCAGGTATTGCGTGAATTGACCGTTCTTGTCGCTGTTGCAGGGGAATTCCTCGTCATGCTCGGTGAAGAATGTTCCGGTCGGCACTCCGGCATTGAAATCGTTCGTCCCGATAAAGACGAACAGTGTCGTAAATCTGTCGCCGAGTTCTGCCTCCATACGGTCCATTTGGGCGAAAAGTCCCGTTGACTGTGCCCCGTTCACGCCGTAGCGATGCACCACGGCACCTGTCTGCTCGGCGATGTAATCGGCGTATGTTTTGGTTGTCCCGACTCCCTCCGTAATGCTGTCGCCCAAAAAGCACAAAATATCGTTTGCCCGAATCATTTTTCGCCTCCGAAATATTTCCGTCATTTTTTATATTATAACAAATCGGGATGAAAAAGTCAATAGCCGTGCGGATTTTTTTGCAACTGCCGTGATTTTTGGAGTCAGTTTGCGAAAAATATTTTTCGAAAGCGGTATTTTTTTTGAAAAAGCCCTTGAAATATCGAGAAAAGTATGGTAAAATATATAGGTCTATGGATGAAAACCGTGCGTACCCTCTCAGACGCCGTTTTCAGCATACCATTCCATTCCGAAACGGAAAATTCAAAGGGAGGTAAATTCGATGCCGAATATCAAGTCCGCAAAGAAAAGAGTTAAGGTTATCAAAGTTAAGACTCTGCAAAACAAAATGCATGCTTCTGCTCTGAAAACCGAAATCAAAAAGTTCGATGCAGCGGTAGCTTCTGGCGATAAAGAAGCAGCTCAGGCAGCTTACAAAGTCGCTGTGAAGAAGATTGATCAGGCAGCAGCTTACGGAATCATCCATAAGAATGCCGCAGCTCACAAAAAGAGCCAGTTCACCAAAGCAATCAACGCTATGGCGTAATCGCTCTTCATTCGCATAAGTGACAGTCTCGCAAAAGGGAGAACACAGTTTCCGGTGTCCTCCCTTTTAGTTTACATATGTGATTATTTTTTGCGGTGGCACTTTTTTAGAAAAAAAGATGTCCCTGCCCCCTGAAAAAAACTTGAAGCAAGTAATATTTGGAGCAGATTTGATGCAGATTACACTCATTTGATGAGATACAATGTTTTCCGCAAAAGTTATAATACAAAGAAAAGTGTCGGGAGAATCTCTCGGCACTTTTGGCGTTCCCGAGGCGACTTGAACGCCCGACCTACCGCTTAGGAGGCGGTCGCTCTATCCAACTGAGCTACGG
>CAVGAA010000074.1:0-2106 GCA_963627065.1 bacterium
TCCGCACTTTCGGAATTGCGGGACGATATACAGATACGGCGAAACAATGGGCGGATAGATGAAACGGAATAAGTTTGCTCCACCGGTAACCGCCCATTTAGGTTCAGAATCCATCGCCAAACGGCGAGCATTTTGCCGTCACGTTGTGACGGCTTTTCTTTTGACGCGAACCCCCATCATTCTGAACCAAATTCGCCGTAACGTTTTTTCGTGCGTGGTACTTGTCCGCACTTTCGGAATTGCGGGACGATATACAGATACGGCGAAACAATGGGCGGACCTGACCGTTTACCGTCAGAGAGAACCACAGCATCTGACGGTTATCGCCGGACACCCAAACGCGATTGACCGTCCCCTGATAGTACACTCGCTTTTCCGGTATAGGTTGCTCCATAAGAATAAAGATATTCTATCAAAGCAAGAAATTCATTGAAATGCTCATGTTGCAAAGCGAAACTTACTCTTACTTTTTATTTTGCTTATATATTTCGATTAAATCGTCAATCGCCATTTCCGGTGCCATTGTGTGGAACATCAGATAGTTGATTTTCATCCTTTCATACGGTGCTTGTTTGTATATTTTTTTACTGGTCTCGTCCTTATAGTAATGCCAATACCGATAGATATAACCAATCCAATAGATCTCGTCTTTTGTGGCAACCTTTCCGCCCTTTTTCAAGGCAGCTCCGCATTCGTCGACGAGTTCTTCCAAGAGATATTCTTCACCGGACCATTGCATTCGATTGTAAGGAGAATCAAGATCTTCTGCCACCTTTGACTCCATAAAGTGTTTTACAAAAGATTCACTGTCAAAGTCTTTTTGCACGGACAATTCAAACAGTCTTCCCTGAATGTCACAAAGTTTACTTTCAATCGGGTTCATATCAATCTTCTCCTTTTCGTGCAGAGTCTAATATTTCATCGAAAAATCTACCTTCTCGGCGGTAATTCTTGCAGATTTCGTTTGCCATGTTGACGCCTTTGATTCGATTTTCTTCACTCACAATCTGTAAGCACTTGCGTTCAAGCCATGATAACTCCACTTTCGTTTCAATTCTAACTTTGTCGCACCCCTTTTGCGTGAGCATAACATATTGTTTCCCTAATTGCAGTGCCGACAAACTGCCGACAAGTGCCTGATCGGTAATCAATTCTTGGAAAAAGTTGTCTATCACATAGAACATTCTGTCGTTTGCAATACTGCCGATAGCCAAATCTTTACCGGAAAGGTAATTTTCGTATTTCTCATATAAATCCGTCCCTTTGATTTTATCCATACGCCCACGGTGATATGCGACCAACATTGCCCATTCTATATGCATAAAAATATCGAACCTCTGCGAACTTTTTTTGAGAAAACCTCTTGACAAATCCGAATTTGTTCGTTATAATATTCTTGTGAGTTCGTCCGAGTTCGCTTATAATTATATCACAAGCACGAACTGTTATCAATAGGTTCGGCGAATTTTCACGAAATATTTTTTAGGAGGCGAATACGATGAGTGCATTCGCTGAAAAAGTTGTAAAAGCGAGAGCCGCATTGAACCTTTCCCAAGCACAATTGGCGGAAAAGATCGGAATCACCGCAAGAGCTGTTCAGACATACGAGTTGGGAGATAAGTTTCCACGCAAAACGACTCTGTATAAGCTCGCAAGTGCCCTTGAAGTTTCCACAAAATATTTATCCGATGATGACTGTACCAATCCGAAATGCGAAATCGAGAAAGATGCCTTTTTAGAAGAGGCACAAAACCGTTACGGATCAAACGGAGTCCGTGATATGGAAACGCTTCTTGCCGAGAGCCGTGCGATGTTTGCGGGGGGCGAGGTGTCCGACGAACAGAAGGAAGAATTCTTCTGGGCAATCAGCGAGGCTTATTATCAGTGCCGTGAAGAGGCGAAACGCCGATTCGGAAGAAACAGAGGACGAAACGATGACAGATAAGGAATTGAAAAAGTTAAAAGACGATCTTTGGCATTCTGCGGATATGCTCCGTGCAGGGGCTCATCTTGCCACAAATAAATACGGTCAGCCTATTCTGGGGCTTATATTCCTTCGCTATGCGGATATTTTGTATAAGCAACACAAAGCAGAAATCGAGGCGG